>CAJUNC010000008.1 GCA_910587695.1 uncultured Lactobacillus sp. | reverse complement strand
TTATATCGCGTTTGATTACATTTTAATATATTTTGATTAACAGTTATTTCCTCCCGTATATTCAGCAATGCTCGGCAGAGCAACAGCTGTAGGCCGTTCAAAGCCGGCCCACAAGACAAAGGCTGCTATCATAAATGAGATAACTGAAGCGGTGTAAAAAACAGCTGCGATCGAGCCAGTAAACAAAAAACTAGCCAGTTGGACCACTGCAACACAGGCAAAAGCCCCTGCATTGTGAGCTGACGACCAGATCGAATAGACGGTGCCCCGCCATTTTTTGCCCCACCATAGTTGAATGGTCCGTTGACAGGCAGCTGCCCCCATACCTTGAGCGATCGACATCACTAACATCAAAACCATCATCACGTATAAATTACGCGTTGCCCCAAGACCAATATTTAGTACGGCTGAAACGATCAGACCTGTTGCTAAATAGCGGATCGTGTTACTTTTATCACTTAAGGCTCCCATAAAGAGCTTAGAGATCCCGTAGCCATCCCAAAACAAGATAAGACTAAGCCGACCTCCGCTGTGGTAAAACCGTATTGGCGCATGATGTCATTTTGCTCGGTCGTAAAGATCAAACGAATAATATAATAGCCGATATAACCGATACAAAGTGCTACAATGACCCCTGTCTGATGCCAGCGATAACTGCGGGCGACTCTTTCAGGCGGAACTTTTTTGGTAGCATCTGGTGCTGGACGTAAAAATGATAACATATTGATCCCCCCTTGCTGTTATAACGTTTTAACAGCTTTAGCTTAGCACAATCTATACTTTTGTGTCAGCGTTTGCGATCGTGATTTTTATCACTATATTATTTATAAAAATAAAAATGCATCCAGCTAACTCTCAACTGGATGCTAAATACTTAGAGCTTTCATTTACAAAATGGTAAGATCAGCCTGATCCATCGCCTACTCAGTATCTTTTGCACGGCTTTAGCCAAGTTTTTAGCGGTAAAATTATAAGAAAAAATTAAGCTTTTAGCGTGCAGAGCTATCGTGTGACAACTTTAGAGGCAAACGTTACAATTATTTTAGATATTCAAAATGAAAGGGCTTATCATGTCATATATAACTCAAAAAAAGATCTCGCAAATATTTAGACAAGAAGTCATGCAAAAGGGCTTCAAACATGTCAGTGTGGCACAGATCATGCACCAAGCCCAGATCCGGCGTCAATCATTTTACGATAATTTTGACGATAAATACGACCTGCTATCTTGGACGATCCAAGCAACAATGGAAGATATCATCGACAGTAATCTCGATTATCTTCCATGGCAAGAGATCATTTCTTTAGTATTTTTTGAGCTTCAAGAAAACGCTAAATTTTACAAAAGTGTCCTTAAAAGCCAAATTGAAGTTGATGTTGTCCGAGAGATAGCTTGGCATATCCAGATCCTCTTGTTACACATCCTACGCAAAAAAGGCCTGATCAAAAATCACCAAGCCTATGATTTTGTGGAGACTTATTGTCTAGGTCTGACCTACACGATGACCAATAATCTCTTTTTGCCTGAACCAAAAGAATACGATGAACTCGCTCAAAAAGTTTGTAATGCGATCGAGTTTGCTTTTGGTAACTATTGATGCCACGCATATGTCTTGACGGGGGCTTTCAGTGCCTCTAGCCAAGGTTCGTGTAATTTCAATAATGTGACTGAAACTCCCGCAAGCCCATTGGCAGTAAAGAGATCGCCTACTTTGATAAAGGGCAAGTCTATCCCTTCTACTTGCAATAATTCGACCACATCAGCGGTAAAGATCAATTTTTCAAGTTCGGTCAATTTACCTAGCCCATTGATCAAGACGGCATAACGTTCTCGAGGATACCAGCGTTGATTCAACCGCAACTTATTGACCAACTCACGCGCGATCAATTCTGAGGTGCGCAGTCGCTCTTTACGATAACCGGGTTCACCATGGATCCCAACTCCATAATAGAGCTCATCTTTTTTTAGTGTAAATTCCTTTTTCAAGGTCACCTGAAATTCGGAACCATAAAAAGCGACTCCAAGCGTCGTCAAATTAGCCACGATCTGTTCTGAGGTTTGTTTTAAATGCGATAAATTCGCTCCTTGTTGCGCCAAATAGCCTAGGATCTTAGCAACTAAGACAGTCCCGGCTAGCCCACGGCGTTCTTTTTCTAATAACTCACTATCAACTGAAATATCATCATTAACGATACAACTAGCAACTTGCCAACCCTCTTTTTGCAAGCACACACTAGCCTGAGTGAAAATTTCTACATCAGTTGGAAAATTTTTGACAATAAAGAAAGCTTGTTTTTGCTTAGTCACTTGTTTAGTTACACGGATGATCTCCGCTACACTTGGTGGCTCAAACAGCGTCCCTGTGATCGAGGCACACAACATCCCTTCACCCACATAGCCCCAATCAGCCGGCTCATGACCAGCTCCACCTAAAGCGATCACAGGAATCGTCTTATCGGCAAAACTCTTAGCGATAAAACCTGTCGTTTGGGAAACAAGTTTTAAATCAGGCGCAACGAGTTGGACACCACGCCTAAGATCATTTAAGAGTTGCTCCTTTGAATTTAGTAATTCCATCTCATCACCTCGCCCCTTGATTCTAGCTTATCCCCAAAAACTTTGTCGGACACAACGTAAAATCTGTCCGTTACGATGTTTACGCTTACATTATATAATAGAGTTGTCATTAAAAGAAAGGATGGATGATAACATGAAAAAAATCATGAATGATCCGAGCAATGTCGTACCTGAGATGGTCGCAGGCCTAGTCTCAGCATATCCGACCTACCTAACGCAACTGCCAGAAACGACTGCTGTTGTGCGCGCTGATCGTACCTCTATGCAGGGAAAAGTTGGGCTCGTCAGCGGAGGCGGTAGCGGACATGAGCCGGCACATGCTGGATTCGTTGGTTCTGGTATGTTGAGTGCCGCTGTCTGTGGGCAAGTCTTCACTTCACCAACACCTGATCAGATCTATGAAGCGATCAAAGCTAGTGATACTGGCGCTGGTGTCTTTTTGATCATCAAAAATTACTCGGGTGATGTGATGAATTTTGAGATGGCTAAAGATATGGCCGAACTAGACGGCATCAAAGTCAGCTCGATCATTGTCGATGACGATATCGCAGTTGAAAACAGCCTCTACACTCAAGGTAAGCGCGGTGTCGCCGGTACGGTCCTGATGCACAAGATCTTAGGGGCTGCTGCTGATCAAAAAGCAAGTCTTGCTGAGATCGAAGCCTTAGCAAAAAAAGTCATGCCACATCTTAAGACTTTAGGTGTGGCTTTAAGTGCCGCAACAGTTCCTGAAGTTGGCAAACCAGGCTTTGAATTAGCCGATGATGAGATCGAATATGGGGTCGGTATCCACAGTGAACCTGGTTATCGCCGTGAAAAACTCCAACCTTCTAAAGAACTAGTCGCAGAAATGCTCACAAAGCTAGATGAAACTTTGCTGTTTGACGCTACTAAAAAATACGCCGTGCTCATCAACGGCATGGGCGCAACACCATTAATGGAACAATACATTTTCAGTAATGATGTCTTTAACTGGCTCAAAGCAAAAGATATCACCCCTGTTTTCAGCAAAGTTGGCAACTACATGACTTCGCTCGAAATGGCAGGGATCTCATTGACCGTCCTCGAATTGGCTGATGAAAAATGGCTAGAATATTTAAACTATCAAGTCGACACGATCGCTTGGTGAGGAGGAATTTGATATGGAACTGACAGTTGAAACCTTGACTACCTGGATGAACACTTTTGAAGCTAAGATCAATGCTAAGAAAGCTTATCTCAGTGAACTAGATACACCGATCGGCGATGGTGACCACGGCAATAATATGGCTCGAGGTATGCGGGCTGTGACTGAAGCACTTGCTACCAAAAAGCCAGCTGATCTGACCACTGGACTCAAATTAGTCGCGATGTCTTTGATCAGCAAAGTTGGTGGTGCTGCTGGACCTTTATATGGGACTGCTTTTTTAGAAATGGCCAAAAAGAGCAATACGACTGCTGATCTCAGTGAACTCTTGAATGCTGCAGTCTTAGGTATCAAGCAACGCGGTGGGGCTGATCTTGGTGACAAAACGATGGTCGATGTTTGGGAAGTCGTTGTTCCTAAATACACGGCTGGACAGTTAACAGTTGAAAAGATAGCCCAAGCAGTCGAAGCGACTAAAGAACTAGTTGCTAAACGCGGTCGGGCTTCTTACTTGGGTGAACGCTCAGTTGGACACCTCGATCCAGGAGCAGTTTCAAGTGGTTATCTTTTTGATGCCCTATTAGAAACGGAGGCAGATCTTAAATGAGTTATGGAATATTGATCGTCTCACACGTTGAACAGATCGCTCAGGGTGTCCCTAAATTACTCAAACAGATCGCACCCGATATTGCGATCACTTTTGCTGGCGGTACCGATGACCATGAGATCGGTACTAGTCTTGATAAGATCACAGCAGCTTTAGAGGACAATTCAGCTACCGAGATCTTAGCCTTTTATGATCTTGGTAGCGCCAAGATGAATCTCGAAATGGCTGGCGAATTTAGCACAAAACCAGTCCACTTGTACGATACAGCTTTGATCGAAGGTGCTTACGTTGCAGCTTCATTGCTCCAAGCTGGCGTCGATCTGCCCGAGATCGAAAAACAACTAGAACTATTACAAATCAAAGGAGATGGATAATATGTCAGGCTTTTTAGGTGAATTTTTTGGAACCATGGTCTTGATCCTCTTAGGGGTCGGCTGTGGTGCCGGTGTTAATTTAAAAGATAATTATGCTCGTGGCCAAAACTGGATGTTTATTACTCTTGCTTGGGGCATGGCAGTGACCTTTGGCGTCTATATCGCTGGTCAAATGGGATCACAAGGACATTTGAATCCCGCTGTAACACTAGGTTTTGCTAGTGCTGGTCTCTTTTCTTGGAATGAAGTCTTACCTTATCTTCTAGGTCAAGGCCTCGGTGCCTTTACCGGTGCAGCACTCGTTATTTTATACTATTATCCCCAATTCAAAGCTACTCCAAACAAAGATGGCAACTCAGTCGGCATTTTTGCTACCGGTCCTGCGATCGATCGACCATTCTTTAACGTCTTGAACGAATGCATCGCGACCTTCTTCTTTATTTTGATCTTGCTTAACTTGGGAAATTTCACCACTGGACTCAAACCACTGATCGTTGGTCTTTTGATCATGGTCGTTGGTCAAAGTTTAGGTGGGACGACTGGCTTTGCCTTGAATCCAGCCCGCGACTTGATGCCACGTTTAGCTTACAGCATCCTACCTGTTCCCCATAAAGCTAATGCTAACTGGAGCTATGCTTGGGTACCGATCATCGGACCACTTTGCGGTGGGATCTTGGCAAGCTTTGTCCATGTATGGATCAACGGTTAAGCTAAGTAATTGACTTTTATTGATTGCACACGATACACTTACGAAGGAAAACGTTTACAATTCAGGAGGATGACCACATGGAAAAATATATTATGGCGATCGATCAAGGAACTACCAGCTCACGGGCGATCATCTTTGATAAAGCAGGCAACCACATTGGCACGAGCCAAAAAGAATTCACCCAGTATTTCCCTGAAGCTGGTTGGGTCGAACACGATGCACATGAGATCTGGAATTCTGTTCAATCTGTGATCGCAGGTGCCTTTATCGAATCAGGGGTCAAGCCTGATCAGATAGCAGGGATCGGGATCACTAACCAACGTGAGACTACGGTCGTTTGGGACAAAGAAACTGGCCTACCGATCTATCATGCGATCGTTTGGCAATCACGCCAATCCGCTCAGATCGCTGATGAACTAAAAGAACAAGGCTACTCTGATCTCTTCCATGAAAAGACCGGCTTGATCATCGACTCTTACTTCTCAGCGACCAAGATACGCTGGATCCTCGATCATGTTCCTGGCGCTCAAGAGCGCGCTGAAAAAGGCGAATTGCTCTTTGGGACGATCGATAGCTGGTTAGTCTATAAATTAACTGATGGTAAAGTTCATGTGACCGATTACTCCAATGCTAGTCGGACGATGCTCTTTAATATCAACACCTTAGAATGGGACCAAGAGATCTTGGATATTTTAAATATTCCCCGGGAAATGTTACCTAAAGTCGTTTCTAACTCAGAGATCTACGGTTTGACTAAAACTTATCATTTCTTTGGTTCTAAAGTTCCGATCGCAGGAATGGCCGGTGACCAACAAGCCGCTCTCTTTGGTCAGATGGCATTTGAACCTGGCATGGTCAAAAACACCTATGGTACTGGTTCATTTATCGTGATGAACACGGGCAACAAGCCACAATTATCCAAAAATAACCTTTTGACCACGATCGGTTATGGGATCAACGGTGAGATCAACTATGCGCTTGAAGGCTCTGTCTTTGTCGCGGGTTCATCGATCCAATGGCTACGTGATGGTTTAAAACTCATCGAAAAAGCCAGTCAATCAGAAGCTGCTGCGCTTGCTTCCAAAAATGAAGATGAAGTTTACGTGGTGCCTGCCTTCGTTGGTCTAGGTGCTCCTTATTGGGATCAAGATGCCCGTGGCGCGGTCTTTGGCTTGACACGTGGAACGACTGAAAAAGATTTCATCAAAGCGACTTTACAAGGTATCGCCTACCAAGTCCGTGACATCCTCGGTGCGATGCAAGAAGATACCGGGATCGATATTCCAGTGCTCAAAGTCGATGGTGGCGCTGCTAACAATGATTACTTGATGCAATTCCAAGCAGATATCTTAAACACCCCTGTCCAACGCGCAGGTGACTTGGAAACCACCGCCCTCGGTGCAGCTTTCCTTGCTGGTTTAGCTGTGGGATACTGGCAAGACTTTGATGAGATCAAAGCAGTTATCAAAGATGGGAAACGATTTGAAGTCCAAATGGATGACAAACGACGCAATAAATTGTACGGCGGTTGGCAAAAAGCAGTCGCTGCAACACGTTACTTTGAATAATCCAATTAGATCGGAGTGATTTGATGCCTATTTCACGACAAAAAAATATTGAATATCTAAAAAACAACCCTGATGGCTGGGATGTGATCGTTATCGGTGGAGGTGCGACTGGCTTAGGTGTCGCCGTCGATGCAGCCTCACGTGGTTACAAGACCGTCTTATTAGAACAAAGCGACTTTGCTAAATCAACTTCAAGTCGTTCGACCAAACTCGTTCACGGTGGGGTACGTTATTTAGCCCAAGGTGATGTCCGTTTAGTGCGAGAAGCCCTACATGAACGGGGGCGCTTAGCTCGAAATGCGCCTCATTTGGTCAAAAACCAAAAATTCATCATTGCCAATTACAAATTATGGGAACAGCCATTTTACAGTATTGGGATGAAAGTCTATGATGCTTTGGCTGGCAAATTGAATATCGGACGCTCTAAGATATATTCCAAAGCAAAAGTCATCGATGCGATCCCACAGATCAAGCATAATAAATTGGTCGGTGGTGTGATGTATTATGACGGCCAATTCGACGACTCACGTCTAGCTGTCAACCTTATGCAGACAGCAACAAAATACGGTGCAACTTTAGTCAATTACGTCAAAGTAACTTCGGTCCAAAAGAAATTCGCTAAGGTAGCTGGTGTCACCGTAAAAGATGAATTTACCGGTGAAGAATTCAGTCTGCGTGGTAAAGCTATCATCAATGCAACTGGGATCTTCGTTGACCAGATCCTTGAGATGGATACCAAAGATCATCAAGCTACCGTGCGTCCTTCGCAAGGTGTTCACTTGATCGTTGACGGATCATTTTTAGGAGGCAATGACGCGATCATGGTCCCGAAAACCTCTGATGGACGGGTCTTGTTCTGTGTGCCATGGCATAATAAGGTCATCTTAGGCACAACGGACACACCACTAAAAGAATTCACCTTAGAGCCACGGCCACTGGATGAAGAGATCGACTTTATCCTCGAGACAGCCGGTGAATACCTCGAACGTAAACCAACTCGAGCTGATGTCTTGGCTGCTTATGCTGGCTTACGTCCATTAGCTGCTCCCAAAGATGGTGACGGCGATAAGACTAAAGAGATCTCACGGAGCCACAAACTATTTTCAAATGAGTCTGGGCTGATCACGATCACTGGTGGTAAATGGACGACTTACCGTCAAATGGCAGAAGAAACAGTTGATTTAGCGATCAAAGTAGCAAAACTTCCACCAAAAGATTGTGTGACCCGTGAATTAAAGATCCACGGTGCTAAAAAGACGACTGAAGCAGAACGTAAAGATTGGCGTTATGTTTACGGAAGTGACCAAGCAGCCATCTTACGCTTACAAGAAGATGATCCTGAACTTGCCTTACCACTTCATCCTAAATACGAATTCACCGGAGCCCAAGTAGTCTGGGCAGTGCGCGAAGAAATGGCGCAAACGCTAGACGATGTGTTAGCACGACGGATCCGCGCCCTTTATCTTGATGCTCGGGTCGCAAAGGAAATGGCGCCTAAAGTAGCCCACATCATGGCAACTGAGCTCGGTAAAGATCAAGCTTGGGAAGAAGAACAAGTCAACGAGTTCTGCCAACTCGCTGACGGCTATATTTTACAATAACCTCCTTTTGACGTAACTTCGCTAAGCTAGAGTGAAGTTACGTTTTTTATTATTTTCAAATATTTCGATACTTTGCACATCAGTTATTGAGGATAGGATCCACTGCCTTTTCTTTAACATCTCTAGAGGCTATTTAGAATAACTACTACGGCCTGGATCATTCAAAAGTAATTTTGAACTAAGAATCGCACCGATATCTCTAAGACCCATGAGTTTTCATCCTCTCTAAAAGAGCTATATCGTAGCCTTTGAAATTGAAAGAAGAAATGATGCCCCATTTGTGATGAAAAAGTTTGGAGAAGGCATTCAAAACGCCAAATGGATCTACTATTTTATTACACAGTGATCGTGGTTTTCAATATGTTCGCCTGACATCAAGCTATGCAACAAGAAGTACGTCACAGGGTAGGAAATATATTGACAACGCACCAATGAAAATCTTTTGGAGTCATTTTAAAGTTGGAGACTACAACTGGAAAAGTTTTGAAATATACAAATAGCTAGTAAAAGTGATGACTGATCATATCAAATTTTGCAACACTCAACGTTACCAAACAAAATTAAACAGCCTAACCCCAGAAGAATACCGAAATCAGACTGCCTAGAATTTTAATTATTTAGTTGTCCACTTGATAGTGTCCAGTGCGATCAAGTCGACCAAATATACTTTTATTTTTGTTGTTTTATCCAGTCTTGATACCAATAAAATGACGCTTTACGTAGACGTTTTCCAGACCCATGACCATTTTCATCCAGATCAACATAGACCATACCATAACGTTTCTTCAATTCACCCGTACTAGCACTGATGAGATCGATACAGCCCCATGTCGTGTAACCCCAGATCTCTACCCCATCTTCATATCGACTCTTTTGTAAAGCATCGATATGATCACTTAAATATGTGATCCGATAATCATCCTTGATCTGGTCATCTTCAAGCATATCAGTTGCACCTAACCCATTTTCCACTACAGTAAGGTGGCACAAAAAATGGCATTAACAACAAAGGACTATCCTTTTGCCTACTAAGTTTTAGGTTATCTCTGGTATCAACAAAAACCGCAAACTATCGAACAGCTTTTACCCGAATTTGATCAATATCTTCAGGAATTGGTCTATCAAAAGATCTGGCAAGAGCTATCTGTCAAAGATCAAGATGTTCTAGCTGCGATCGCCCAAAGTGGTAGAGCTCGTATCAAAGATATTCGTGATGCACTAGGCTTCTCATCTTCCTTGATGTCTGTCTATCGTGAACGGCTAAAGCAAAAAGGCATTGTTGATACCAGTGATTATGGCTACTTATCATTGACCTTGCCTCACTTGGAAAACTTTATCCAGCTCTATCATGAATTGCCATGAACTCTATATAACAAACGAAACGCCTAGTAAATAAAGAGGTCCCACTATGATTTTTTGTATCATAGTTGGACCTCTTTATACTATTTATCAAATTTTTCTTTTAGTTCATCAACACCAGCTTTGACATCATCTTTTAATTCTTCGGCTTTTAATTTAGCCTTGCCGACTAAACCTTGTCCTTTACCTTGGGTCTCACGAACTTTGTCACCCGTAAGTTTACCTTCTGTTTCTTTGACTTTACCAACAACTTCATCTTTAAAACCATCTAATTTACTCATAAAATTCCTCCATTATCTTCTAAACAAATAGCACCGAAAATTTTGATCAAACGCCATCAAGATTTCAGTGCACGTCAATGTAATTACTCAATGAGCGACAAACTCAAGCAAGATCTCTTGCTCTATGTAAAACTTCATCACAAAATTCGTTAATACCAAGCTAAATATGATCACGCCGAATAGATATCAACTATATTTTTCATTTTCCCCTTTCTTGGATCCACTTGCGATAGCGTTTACATTTATAGGATAGCACTTTTTCCGTTAAGTTACTAGTCCTTCTCAAATTGCATATTGTGCACAATTAAGAGTAATTTTGATTTTTATTATTTAAAAGAGTTTTGGAAGTAGCCGACTTTTTGCCTTTATTACAAGTTATTTCTTTGTTAGGATGCTTATACTCTACTAGGATCCCCCAACAAAAAGTACTTAAAAATTTTCTTTGCCATTACTATCCTATTTGCTCTAGCTGATGATGACATTTTTGCAGCTGAAGATAATGAAACTGACAGTTCAGATGATAGCTCAACTGCCGATTATAGTCCAAACAGCAAGAAAGTGTCACCGCTACACAGAATGTAACTGAGCAAGAGTCCTTCTACCTTAAACGGAGACGATCATGCCGTCGATAACGATGATTTTCGCCACAGTACAAGTCACGATCGTCGATAATAAAAATATACACCGCTATCACGTTTTTCTAGCGTACTTTTTAGTACGATCACACTAAATTAGCGTTTTTATACAGCAATCTCCTTTGGCTGACTCTCTAATATTTTAGTAAAATTAAATTATATTTAAAAATAAATCTAAGGGGTATGTCATTATGGAGAAAAAGTCTAAAAAGCACTCTTTGCTGAGTGTTATCGCAATTATTTTCCTATCATTTTCATTTCTAACAGCTTGCTCTAGCAGTAGCGAAGATAATTCAGAAGCTGAAGCACGATCAGAAAGCATTGCTAAAGAAGAAAGTGAAAAGGCTGCTAGTGAAGAAGCTGAAAGTAAGCGTGCGGAGTCAGAAAGTATTGCTGAATCCGAGAGCGCGGAAGCCGAAAGCGAACGTATCGCACAAGAAGAGGCAAGTCGGGCTAGTGAAAGTGCTGCTGCGCAGGAACAAGCTGAACAAACACAAGCTAACGACAATGCCAACAATAGCCAAGCTGGGAATGCACCTGTTAATAATGGCGATATAAATACTGCTGATGCTAATGCACAAGGAACGATCGTCGGTAATTCTCGAAGCATGATCTATCATGTTCCAGGGCAACGGGGCTACCGAATGAACTCAGAAAATGCAGTCTATTTTAGTACAGAAGCCGAAGCTCAAGCAGCTGGCTATCGTCGCTCATTGAGATAAAATTATAGGTTCTACAGAAAGCAAGATTTTCTGTAGAACCTATTTACTTATATTGCCCATCATAAATATGCTTTTTCTATGTTATATCTTGGCTCTACTGCTTTAATGCTAGCTAGTCTCTCTTCTGTACAGTCCTTGATCTCAAAGCTGATTGGTTCACCATTTGTGATTATCCAATGTTTTCATTATTTATCAATCTCCTTGAAAAATACCTAGGTCATACATATGTTGTACGGGTAACATAGACTTGTCTAATTGTCCTTCAAAAAGTTGACAATAGATACCCAAAGACACGATCTCACTTTCGTCAAAATGTATTGTCAACCGATCTTGACTAGTCTCTTCTAAGTAACAACGCAATTCAAGTGAGCGTTCTTTTCCTTCACGTTGAAAAACGAGATCATAAAAATCATCATCATCTGACTCAAAAACTTCGTAGTAATCAGTCACATCATCTTTTAGCACTTCTTTTATCAGTTTGAGCAAATAGGCGATCGCCCCCATAAATGAATATCCAACCGTAGCATATGAAACATGTCCATGAATATCCCATTGAATCTTATACACTTCCTGTAATCCATAGGACTGGCATTCTTCTTCACTTAAGAGCTCAAATTTACAATATACCGTTGAAATATCTGACTTTAAACGTAATGTCGGCATACTTCGTTTATATGTGCGCATTCTCTTATCCTCTCCATGCATTTACTCACATAGTACGCCTTTTATAGCTATGGGACAACCTTAATCACTACTACTTTGTTGATAAGATTCTTGCAGTGAAGAAAGATAGGCTTCTCGCTCTGGAGAAATGTATCCTAAATTTTCGAAATCTTGATAAAAGTGATCAGTATGGCAGATAAATGAGCCACAATAAACAGGTCTTTCATCCGTTGATCTGTCTACTTGAATACGCTCAATATATTGTGTCTGATGTTTTTTAGCATCACATTCATAGTACCACGCTGGCGCTTGTGGGCCTGGTGCATCGGTATAATCGATCGGATCACCAACGATCTCATATTCATCTGTATTTTCTACAGCTGGTACTACTTCTTCGGTCGTATCATCAGGCGTCTCATATTCTGGTACTTCTACTGTGGTGCTTGAAGCCTTTGATCTAGATTCACTACTTCGTTTTGATTGAGCTTGTGTAACTTTTTCTTGGCGGATCTCTTGTTGGCTCTTGTCGATCTTTTTAGTTGAATTGATCAAAAGTAGCATCCCTATTAGCAATCCAACACTGATCGTCACTGCAAAAATACTTAATACTTCTTTCCATCCATTCAATATGAGCACCTCCTCATTGATTAAAATATCTAAAAAATTATTGACTTATATCTACATTTTATCATTTACTTATTATTATTGTATAATTTCAAACACAAAAAATACGCCATCCTTGAAGGACAGCGTTAATACACAAATTATTTTAGCAAACGTACACTTAAATAAGTTACACTCAAAACCGTGAGCATGAGTAACCAAAGCGGAAAATCAAAATATGTGGCAATGAAAGCACTGATGCCACCACTAGCAGCAGCGTAAGTAGCTTTCCGTTCTTTTTTGAGATCCATATTATTCTCCTTGTAAATAATAAATTCACACCACAAAAAACACTTACTGTACCTTTATTATGCCATTTATCTACACATTTTGGCTAATAAAAATCCATCGATGAACATATAAAAAAATCCCAATATTTTACTAATGATTTAACGTTTGTGTTTACTTTGACAATAATATTATGGCTAAAATCTAGAAATTATAAAAAATTACTAATTATCTCCCTTTTACTTACTAAAAGTGCTACATTGAAATCCCAAATAAATCTATTTGCTTAAATATGAAAAAGGGGGAATTTATATGGTTCTAAAACCTAAGATCGTGCTCCATTTTCCAGCTTTTGCAGTTGCTAACGACAAAGAAGGCTATGATTTTTTTGTTTTAGATGTTCAAGAACTAGTAATTCGAACTGAGAAAATGGATCTAGCCGAATCACTTTCCTATGCTTCAGGTATCCTTGAATATCACGTAGATAAGAAGTGGCGAAAGCTTAAAAGACCAGTTCCACCCACGTTAGACAGTATTGCTCAAAAACAAAAAACAGTCCCAAATTCATTTTTTGTTTCACTTCGCGTCAATGTCATGCAACATGTCAAGGTCAGTGAATTGGAGCCAATTACCATAATGATGCCAAAATGGTGGCTCCTCACCAAAAATCTTAATGTCAATGCTTTACGTGGTATTATTTATGGAAATTATCCTTTTAGATAAGACACAAATAGGACGGATAGCTACCACTGTGTGGAGTATCTGCCCTTATTTATACTAAGAAATGATATAAATTTACCCATTCACAAATAGCTGTATGATATAATAATACTGCCAATTCTGTTAAGTTGGTAGGGAACGGAGAATTGATTCATTAGTAACATATTTCGCTTGCTAATGCAACTGAAATAGTTATTATGATCACAGTAATTGATGCTGTGACCATCTGGTCGAAGTCATTGCTTGATGACATTATAAAGCACATCCATTCATAATGTATGTCGCTTAAATAGTCCGAGAATTGTCTCTCGACATTATTATAAGTATGCCTGGGTTCCAGAAGTTATTTTATTCTCCTTACCAGAAAAAATAACGTTATCTAGCGGAAAAATCATTTAAAGCGTCCGGTAGCTCGATTTTTCCGCTATTTATATTACATCTAAAAAGGAGCTTCTTTATGGGGAAAAGTAGACTTAATTTCGGAAATTTAGAAGAAATATATAATCCAAAATTATATAGACATTTTGATAGGCCCTTAAGTCAACAAAAAATTTCAGAATTATTAGACTGTCTTTCATCTGAAAAATTTTATATAAATTATCGACATTATCCATTTATAAACTATAATATTAAATTTAGAAAATACCTTGGACATGGACAATTTAAGACAAAGTCACGGCCTATATCACTACCATCTCACCGTGATGCTCTCATGTTTAAGGCATACTCTGTACTATTGAATAATAATTATGAAGAATTTCTTAATCAGTCTGAATTCAGTGACGTCCCAATAGCCTATCGACGAGGAAAGTCAAATATTTCCGGTGCTAAAGAAATATTTGACTTTATTTGGGATAATCCTGATTGCTGGATCTTAAAAGCAGACTTTAAATCTTTCTTTGATACATTAGATCATAAAATACTTAAAAAAATTTATGTACCGTTTTAGGTCAAAAAAGACTACCAGAGAATTGGTATCATGTTTTTATGTTTTTAACTAAACATAAATCTGTACTCAAAAGTGATTTAGAACATCATACCAATTTGCAAAACAAACATACTCCTTATGTAAAAAATGGTAAGGAACTCAGTGACAAAATCAAGTCTAATGAACTGAAACTTATCAATTCGCCTAAAAAAGGGATTCCACAAGGTACTGCACTCAGCGCAATACTTGCAAATGTATATATGATTTCATTTGATTCCAGTATAACTAAAATTATCAGTCACTATAATGGAATTTATCGTAGATATTCAGATGACTTTATTATTGCATTGCCTAACGTTTCTAAAACAACAGCATTTCAAATACGAGATATACTGTTCAACCTTTGCAAATTACAAAAACTAACAATAGAACGAGAAAAGACTAAAATTTTTCATTCAGTCTCAAATGACCGTACTATATATAGTCATTTAGATAGTATTAATTATTCAATAAAGCCACTTGATTTTTTAGGATTCCTTTTTGATGGAAAATTTGTTCATATGAGAAGTAAGAGTATCTATAAATATCATTACAGAGGGAAACGCACAACTAGATTAATGGATAATTTCTTTAATGATCGAAAATTACTAGAAAGAAATGAATCGTTCCCCTATTTAAGTGCTAGAACTCGTTTATCAGAAAAAGATCACCGTGAGCATCGCGATTATAGACTACGTAAACAAGCTGTCCAATTATATTTATCTACCCAACCTTTACTGCAAAGAAATATGCAATCATATGCTAAACGAGCACAAGATCAACTAAGTTCTGGACGGTACGAAGTTAGAGTATTGAAACAAGTTCAAAAACAAATTTCATATTTTAGAAAGCGTGGCTGGAAAAAATAACCAAGCCAGAAAAAAATGCACAACCAGCAAGATATTTTTTGCTTAGGTTGTGCATTTTTAATTACTAATACAGCAATTGAATATTACCTTAATCGTCATAGTTTTCATTTATCATTAAAAATTATCTGCAGGTCGCTCTGAAAAACCTAAACTCGATATTTTCATTATAGAATTAAATAAAACTTCATTAATCATAGATTCCGGCAAATCTGTTATTCTACCGTACACCCTTAAATTCCATTTCTCTGCAATAGCGTACCGCCCAAATTGCTCGCATTTCGTTATTACAGAATTTTGTGCCCGTTTTTTTGATACTTTTCCCGTTGAATACCATTTAGTACTGTTAGCAACAGCTCTATAAATAATATTATAAATTTGCCCTATCGAAAAGTGATCAACTAAATATTCAAGTACCATTTGCGTCTTTTCGCCTGGATTAAAGTCGTATCTAACATCACGCATTTCATGTAATAGATATGCTTCACTCTCAGTCATTGCTATTCTTCTCCACATTCCATAGCAAAATTCTTTACTAAACTGTTCTGGATTAGGATACATTAGACGCTTTAGCATTCCATTCCAATCACCATCAGTGGGATCAATATTTATCTCATATCTAACTTCAAGTACATTATATATTACGCCATTTTGATCTTCTGGAATGGTAAAAGCATTTAAATCAGAATCATCACTAACAACTATTAAATCCTTTTCTAAAAGATCTTTGATCATTTCTAGTGTCCATTTTTCACTTGGAGTAATTGGTTTTACTGAGCTGTTTAAAGGATTAATAACTGAGGCATCCTCCGATAATAGTGAACATAAAATAACGCACATATATAATACGTCTTTTGAGGATAATTCCCCCTCCGATTTTTGAGGTGCTCTACTTTGTTTTAAAGCTTCAATAATATATTCCCGCTTATTTTCTTCCAGCATTCTTCTCTCTTCTTCGCAATAGCGACACTTACAAAAAGGTACATCTTCTCTGTGATCACAATTATGACAGTACGCCTCATTAAAGTTTATCTGTCCATAACTCTTTGACTTCAATTTGACTACTAAATTTGCCCCACACTTTACACATTTCTTATTAGTCACTACCTTAGGGAAAACACTAACTAATCTAGTTGGTAAAACTGAAAGATTATACTCACTTATAATATTTTTAACTGGTTCACCAGCATAATATTTATTAATAATATCCACAACTTGATTTTTATTTAGATGACTAAATGTATTATCAATATCCTTAAATTCTATATCCTCAATGCTAAAGACCATAAAATCATCTCCAAGCATTTTTCTATCAATTATAGTCAAAAATCAACAAGTTACAACTAAGCTATTTTAGCTAAAATTATAAAAAAGTCATAGACATTCCATCCATGACCTAAATACTTATTTTTCTGTCAACATATAGTATCTATTCGCATCAATTGGGATAGTTAATTTCAAATCCATTAAAACAATTTAATCCTCTTTACCATCCTAGCGTTTAGAGAATCCTTGCTTCATTGAATCCTTAATAATTTCACATGGCCCTAAATAGATAAAGGATGTCCCTTCATCATCAGAATTTTTTACAAACATATGCATGTCTAACACCTGCTTGCCTTCTTCAACACCTCAATAGAGCTTTTGGGATCTCAGTCCTTCATTCGCCACTTATTCTTTGAATACATGTACATCACACTTTGATTCTTGAACTAGTCACCGTATAAATAGTTTCGCTAATGTTTTCACTCTTACTATATGTGACATATCATGATCTTTATCAATAAAATCTCCACCAATTTTTTGACTTGGAACACGCTTATTAAAATTTAGCAAATAATTCGTTTCTAATCAGATTGTTTATGCTTAACACGAGAAACTTGCTGTTCTTCTGATATCCGATAGCTATTCATCAGTAATGTCTAAATTATTGAAGAACTCTTTTACATTTACTTCATCAATTTTAAAATTCACTGTCACAGTGATCCATAAATTCCTTGACAGATGTACTTTTTTATTCGGTAGTTTTCCACGATATATCGGACTTTTTAACTTTCGTCCGGTAATCTTTTGCTTCCAGACAATATTTAATTATTATTTACTATGCCAACTTCCCAAATCCCCGACAGATCTGCTTAGCTGACTTGCTCACCGCTTTGGCCAGTTCGCCTTCGATCGCTTCAGGCAAGATCTCAATGTCATGAGTAAGATTTTCTTGTATCTCATTGATATATGAATCAAGCTCAGTCATCCCTTTTTCAAGAATCGCATTTTTCTTAGCTAGCTTGCTTGAAGCTACATTTTCCAATATCATCAAACGTTGCACTAATTTTTTGATCTGCTTTAAAGCAGTTGTGACCACCATATGATCATTTGCCAAAGTTCCTTTATACACCAGCTGAGTTTGGGCCTGAAGTGCCATTTGGATAGCTAAAGTGTTCATCATGACCGCCTCCTTTGCTGTAAAAATTCCGCCTCTAATCTATCCTGCTTTCTGCGATTATCCACACGATATTCTTCCCATTCAAGCTCTGATTTTTGGCGATTTATGCGATAAGTATCACGTGCAATTTCGGCTAACTCTGCATGCAGCCTCTTCACTTTTGAAAGCTCTTGTGGGGTGGCATCGTTTTGACGTAAACACTGATAGGTCACACCAGCTATCTCATAATAGATCTGACCCAACTTGTGGTCGAGCATAACAAATTCTTCTTGTTTCTGCTCATATGCTTTTTTATGTTGAAAATACTCACTTTCCAGCTTTGCTTGCTTTTGCAAAAATTTCTTCTCTTGTTCTTTGTCCATCATAGCCCAAATTCTCCCGCTAATTCTTGATCGTCAGCGATCCGTTTCTTGATGCTCTTATCAAATGCTTTATCGAAATCAGCTAGATCTTCTTTTAGCTGTTTTAGTGGTTTTAATTGCTCATTTAGTTTTTCAACTGGCTTGGTATATAAACTTTCCTTATCAGCACCAGCATAATGCAAGACCTCCAGTATTTCTTCTTCCGTGAGATCCGTCCCGATCTGGCGCGCCATTTGTAAAGTCTCATTCCAATTGGCTTCTAACTTTGCTTCGATCTGTTTTTGCGTCTGTTCGAGCACTTCGATCCCTGCTTGTCCGTGTTCTTTGATCGCAGCTTTTAGAGCGTAAGCCAAAGCTGCATCTAGTTTGATCTTGCCACCTTTAACGCTGTATCTATGTCCATACTTCTTGCGTAATCCACGTATCTTAGCCACGCGCTCAGCTAAAGCTGTGTCAGCCTTTGACACTTTTGTTTCAAACGTGTTCTGCGTTTTGGAAACTACCACTTTATGATGTGAATATCTAAGCTGACCTTTTTCATCGAACCAGTTAGCTACGTTATGGTTTTCATTGATGAGCTTTTCTAATTTTTCTTTACTTACAGAGATCGTCTGGCCGTTTTTCAAAACGAGTTTGCCCTGTGAGAGTGAGCGCAATGTCTTTTCAAGATCGATATCCCCCATCCCTGTCCCATTTTTATAGTAATGCTGAAAATCCCCCTTGAAAATTCCACCAAACAAGGTATAGCTGTTGTTATAATTACCGATAAGATCGTCGACATTCAAATAACTAGTAATTTTTGTCGGATTATCTAAGATGTACTGCTTATCTTTTTTACTCAACTTATCTTTGGGGACTGGGGCATTAAATGTTACTGTCTTTAGGTGCTTTTTGGCACCAACAGTCAAAGCTAGCGAACCACCTAAAGAATGTCCCGTCACTGCGATCTTTGCTTTAGGATAGCGTTTTTGAATATAGTTGGCATAACCCAAAGCGGTATCGAATTGACTCACTGGAGGCTCAAAGAGTTCGATCAGATTTTTGGTTTGAGATAAAGTGCCATCCACATCAGCAACATCGATCACATCAGTCACTAGATCGACTTTATCCTCGGGGTTAGTCCCAGCATAAGCGATCGTGAGCTGACTGTAGTCCACCACCCCATCCTTTACTGGTGCAACTGTCATCGCCTGCATGTGGTTAGGAACACCGTACTGCTTTTTGTTGCCATAGGTGCCGTTGCGAGAGATATCGAGGATTTTATATTCTTTTCCATTTCTCCCCAACTTTTTACCAATATAAAATTTCCCTCCCTTACCTGGATCTACTAAATAAACTTCAATAGACATATCGTTATAAGTAATAAAATTACACATTGATTATTCCTCCCAATAACTTACTACAATCCCATTTAGTGTTTTTTTACTATCAAAAACATAGTTGATATCATCACTGTACACAGCATTTCCTCTTGGCATACCATTTTTTTCAACACTTATCCCATCAATAACATATTTTTCGTTATTATTTATCATTACTGACACTGCACTACCACCAGAGCCAAGTATTCCATATGATCTTATTTTTCCAACTTTTATCTCTTTTATCGGTTCTGGTCCTTCAAAATGCTGTACGACCCACAATGCTATCTTCTGTCTAGCCTCGGCTTGCTCTTTGACTTCTTTTTTACTTTCCTTGATCGACTCGGCTTTTTGACGTTTTTTTCTTTCGATCCGCAAATGCTCTACTCCCTTAATGATCGCCATACTAGCTCCTCCTATCAAAAATAAACTAAGAACTACAACAACTACTACTCGTATCTTTTTATTTTTTAGCATAATTTGCTCCTATATAATTTGGTGCAACTGTCATCGCCTGCATGTGGTTGATTCTTATCGCCATAAGTGCCATTACGGAAGATGTCGAGGACTTTATAGTTTGTACCATCTAAATTTTTCCCTTCTTGTCCATTACTTTCCTTCAACGGATCAATATCGTATACCTTATTAGACAACTGATTAAATTCATTTAAATCTAGTATCATTTTCTTCCTCCCAATATAAAATATTGATTCCATCTAAATTTTTATTCGATAATTTTTCTTCTACGTATTTATAATCACTATCTGTAAAAGAGAATCCTGCACTTATCGGATCACCTTGCTCATCAACTCCTATACCCTCAATCATATTTTTCTTTTTTGAATTTATAACAACAGAAACACTACTTCCGCCGGAACCTAATATTCCATGTGTCTTTATTTTTCCTATCTCAATTATCTTGATTTCTGGTCCTTCATAATGTTGTACGACCCACAAGGCTATTTTTTGTCGTGCTTTGACCTCTTTTTTACTTTCCTTGATCGACTCGGCTTTTTGACATTTTTGTCTTTCGATCCGCAAATGTTCTACTTCCTTAATGAGCACCATACTAGCTCCGCCTATCAAAAATAGACTAAGGATCACAATCACAACTAACTTGTATTTTCTTTGCATAGTATCCTCTATTTGCTCAATAATTTATCTCTTTCTTACTTAAAACACATCATTTTCAAATAGAATTTTAACACTAAGACTTACTAATATCCAACGTTTTTTATAATTTGTACAACAAAAATAGACCTACACCGTTCAGCATAGGTCTAAGTCCTCTATTTCTCGTTATTTTTTCAGTGCTATTTCACTGATCGCTTGGGCTACTCCATCGTGGTCATTATCCATGGTATGGTGGGTGGCAACTTCTTTGACCGCTGGGATCGCATTGCCCATTGCGACACCTGTACCTGCAAATTTGAGCATTGAGATATCATTTTCCTCATCCCCGATCGCCATCACATTATCCGCCGTCAAATCAAGGATCTCACATAATTTAACAAGCGCATTGCCCTTATTGACACCTTTCGCATAAGCTTCGTAATAAAATGGTGCTGTCTTCATCAGGTCTAAGCGATCTTTGACAGGTTCAAAATATTCCTGCTTGGCGATCGCGGGGTCAAGAATTTCAGCATCTTCAATATACATAGCTTTGACAAGTGGGATCTCGCGCATTTCTTCAGGTGTCCGGTATGAGATCGGCATTGACACCAAATTTGCTTCATAGAGTGTGTAATAACCAATATCCTTGTTACAAGTGTAGATCCGCTCTGTATTGATCGCTTGGAAATGCAAATTTAATTTACGCGCGATCGCTTCTAAGTCGACAAAATCGTCGTAACTGATCTTTTTTTGGAAGATCAGCTTGCCACTCGTGGTCTCAACGACTGCCCCACCAAAACAAACTACATATTGGTCATCTTGATCTGCTAGATCTAGCTGTGCCAACAGATCGCTCACTCCAGCTAACGGACGTCCTGTACAAATGACGACTTTGATCCCTTGAGCAGTTGCTTGTTTGATAGTTTCTTTGACTTTTGGCGTCAATTGCCCTTTAGAATTGACCAAAGTCCCATCAATATCGATCGCGATCAGTTTAATATCCATAACAAAATCCCTACCTTCTATTGCATCTGTCTCTATTCTACACTAAAGCGCTATCAACTAACACGTAATGATACTTTTGAACTAATTCTTTGATCTCAACCTGATGATCGTCATCTTCTGCCACACAAAATACAACATCATTTCTCACATTTTTATGCTCCCACAACTCAGTGGCAGAATTTGCCTCTAGACTTTTAAATTTGGTGGAATATTTTCCCGATCCCATCAACTATCATAGATAGTGTAAGAAATGGAGGAGTATATATGTTAAATTTAAACAAAGGATTTCACGTACCACAGGCAAAACGCCTTGATGAAAGCTACGAACTTCAAGAAAATAGTATCTGTGCTAATGTTAGTGCTGATAAAATATTTGATCTGATCACAGGTTTTATTGCTACCCGTAATGAACCTTTATTTTTCATTTTAGAATTACCTGTCGCTGTTACTGAGGAACAGAAATTTGAACTCCGGCCGCATGTCTTAGCCAACACACACCACGACGTGTATTTTATTGATGGCTTGACTGTTGAAGAAGCCCTTATCATCGTGATCCGTTATCGTGATTTGTTATTTGAGGATGGTATGATCAGTTGGGGCATCGGTTGTCACGAAAGCCAAACTGAGATCATGCGCCGCTCATATAACCTTGTCACGTTATATAGCCAAACGATCATAGACTGTGAATTCTTGTTTGAAAAACTAGCGATCCCTCAAGTTGAAAAGCTGATAACAGCCTATGACCTATTTACAACTAAAGAACCTGGCGAAAAAACGAGTATCTCTTTTTCCGGCAAAACAGTATATGATCTTCCTGAAATGTTGAAAGATTTTGGAATCTACCTCGCTCAACAAAACGTTCCTGATTGAGACAGGCTACATCTATCAAAACACAAAACAGCTACCCAGATCCTCATCTGAATAGCTGCTTTATTAGCTTCGACGTAAATTATTGAAACGCTGCTTTAAGATCTGACCAACACTTGGTGCTTTACGCAAACTCTCACGAGGCAAGTGCTTTTGAATTGCTTTTAAAGTAGCACGGCTATTGCGCGTTGAAAATCTAAACCTACCATTCTTCTTAGTTCTGATCTCAAAACGTGGGATATATTTACCGCCAAAATAGTAATCAACGACTACATAAGTGATCTCATCCCAAGGAATTTGGATATAATCTTGTAGCTTGGTCTCATTGTAAAATTCAAAGGCATAGTCACCGACCATGACATTGCCATAAAAAGGACCATTACGATACCAAGTTCCCTTATCTGTAAGCTCTCTTATCGTATTCAGTGACTTGACCATTTGAATTTATCCTTTCTTTTATAATAATCCGATCACGTGGAATAGGATCGCTAAGACAAAGATCCCCAAAATGATGATGATCGGTGAGACTTTTTTCTTTAAGAGATACATGCAAAGGAAAGTCAGGCCCAAAGCCGCTAAACCTGGAACTAATTGATTCAAGTTATCCTGTAACGTTGTAACTTTTGTCGCATCGATCGAACGACCAGCCGCATATTGGCTAAAAGCTTCCTTTAACCCCTTAGCACCTTCAGGAAGTTTATCCCATTCGATATAAGTGCCTTTTTGTTGTTTGACTTGAGACACGACCGGCGTAAATGTGATCGAGACCCAACGTTGGATCAAAGCCCCGATAACAAACATCCCCATCATAGATGCCCCTCGAGTCACTTTTTGCAAAAGGCCACCTGAAAGATCGTCTGTGATCGAAACACCTGCTCTATAGCCAAACTCTTGGGTATACCACTTAACAGCTGCTGCCATGATGTTCCACAAGATAAAGAATAATAGCGGTCCAAGAATATTACCTGAAACAGCCAATGAAGCTCCTAAAGACAGCAAGATCGGACGTAAGGTGAACCAGAAAAGTGGATCCCCAGCACCAGCTAACGGTCCCATCATCCCAATCTTGACCCCAGAGATCGCTGCATCATCGACATCAGCACTGTTAGCTCTTTCTTCTTCTAACGCCATCGTTACCCCAAAGATCGGGTTAGCCATAAAAGGATGCGTATTGAAAAATTCTAAGTGCCGCTTTAAAGCTGCTGCTCGGTCTTCTTTTTTAGAATATAGCTTTTTGATGGCAGGGATCAAGGTGTAGGCTACCCCACCATTTTGCATTCTTTCGTAGTTAAAAGAACTCAAAAGAAAATATGAACGCATAAACATTTTAAAGCGATCTGCTTTAGATAAACTAATTTTTTTATCGTTATTCATAATAATGCTCCATTCCTTTCAATGATATTTAAAATTGGTCAGAGTTCTTCTAAAATTTCTCCCAGAGGATCATCTGAACCCCCACCACCTGTGGATGAACCATTCGAATTGCCACCTTTACCTTCAAGTGCAAGGAACAAGACAGCCAAGCAAACGCCGATGATACCTAAAGAGATCAATGTCAATTGTTCGATCGCTGCAAGTGCAAAGCCTAGGAAAAAGAACGGCCATACTTCGCGACTAGACATCATATTGATGACCATCGCATAACCAACAGCAACGACCATACCACCACCGATCGTCATTCCAGCAGTCAACCATTCTGGCATTGCTTCAAGGCCTTGGCGCACAACGTTTACTGGAATGAGCATCAACAGTAAAGCTGGAATAGCGACCCGCAGTCCTTGCAGTGCCATCCCGATAAAATGCCATATTTGGATCCCATTCATATCGGCTTCTTCTGCTCGACTATCCATGATATGGGCAATAAATACAGTTGCAGTCCGAACTAACATCGTTAACCCAAGGCCAGCAACAGCCAATGGAACAGCTAAAGCGATCGCTGGTCCGATCCCTTGTGATCCTTGGTTACCTTCAATTAAAATGATTGCAGAAGCGACTCCGGCTAAAGCTGCATCTGGCGCCATCGCAGCGCCAACATTGGCCCAACCCATAGTGATCAACTGTAAGCTACCACCTAACATAACACCCAGTTCAAGGTGACCAGTAACTAAACCGATCAACGAACAAGCTACGATCGGCTGATAGGTCTCGATCTGGTCATTAACAGAACTACAACCTACAATAAATGCTACGATTACGACTAAAATGATTTGAAGCGTACTCATCTATTTTTCCTCCCAAATTATTTCTTTTCAGCTAATTTCTTCTCAGCTGAGCGGATCAAGTCATCAATGTTAGCCGGTTGATCACTTGGAACACCTCGAACATCGAATTTGACTCCCATATTTTGTAATTCTTTGATCGCATCAACATCTGTTTGATCAAAAGATAAAGCTTTAGTCACGTTGACTTTGCCTTCTTTATACGCCGAAGAGCCTAGATTGATCTCTTTGATCTCCACCCCTGCTTTGATCGCAGCTAAAGCATCTTCAACGGTCTCAAATAAAACTAACGCCCGTGTATCACCAAAACGTGGATCGTCATTAGCTTTGACCATGTTCTTGATCGGTGCGACTGATACTTTGACCCCATTTGGCGCAGCTTGCTTGATCATGCTCGTCCGTAGCTTATCATGACACACCGTATCGGAGACGACGATGATCCGGTTTGGATGCGTCGTATGCGTCCAACCAGTAGCGACTTGTCCATGTAAAAGGCGCGTATCGACTCTGGCCAAAACATATTCGATCTTACCATCACCTAATACTGTACCTTCTGGGATCTTTTGTCCTTGCTTTTGGCTCACCTGTGGCTGTGGTTTTTTTGGCAAGAGATCTTCGGGATAAGTCTTGATGCCCTCATTTCCAGTTGGCACGATCGCCTTAGCTATCTCTTTAGCAGAAGTGACCGAAAAGCGTTGACTCAAAGCTTCGATGACCATTGGTAAATTCATCCCTGAAACGATCGCCCATTTGTCTTTGTGATCGGCTACTAGACTAGCTGCTTGGTTAAAAGGCGTTCCCCCAAAAAGATCGACCAAAAATAAAACTTCAGCCTGATCATCAAAACTAGCAACAGCTTCTTTTAATTTACGCTTGATGTCATCAGGGCCTTCATCGGGTTTTAAAATACAGCTTTCAAATTCATCTTGTGGTCCAAAGATCATTTCCGCTGATTGATGGATCCCTTCTGCAAATCCACCGTGACTAGCAAGAATAATTCCTACCATAAATTTATTCTCCTTATCTATAATATTTGATGATCTTCATCATACAAAAATTGTAACCGCTTCCTGACAATCGCAACAAGTGAGCTCAGTCACTACTTTAGGTGACAAAATACACATAAAAAGAGCACTTATCTTTCACTTAACATGACATTTGTCACATGAAAAAATAAGCTACTATTTGTAAAATTAATATAAGAGCTCATTTCTTTCTAACGTTATTTAACAATTTATATTTGAATAATGTTATAATTTTACTAAAAAATTTGGCGGGAGGTACCGACAAAAATGCTGTTAAAAATTGATCGTCGACTAATTTTAACTGTTTTACTTATGACCGTCCTTATTTTTTTGATCTGGCTAGCCTCCCTCTTTATGATAAAAGGCCCACAAAAAATAGGGGCAACTTATATGACTTTAAATAACAGTTTTTACCAAGCTATCAATGAAGAGTTAAAAAAAGCCACTGATCTCAAAGGCGATATTTTATACACCCGTGATCCAGCCTTAGATGTGGATAAACAATGTCAGCAGATCGAAGAATTCATTGAGAAAAAAGTAAGCGTTATCGTTATCAATCCAGTCGATGGGGAAAATAAAAAGATCCAACAGGCACTCCGCAACGCCCATGAAAAAAAGATCAAGATCATCGCCGTTGATAGTCAATTAAGTGATTCCAGCTATATCGATAGTAGCATCGTATCCGATAATTTTCGAGCAGGTAGACTAAGTGCCCAATATTTAATGAAAAATAACCGTACGGCAAACATCTTGGTTTTACGCCACTGGAACGCTTTATCTGTCAAAGAACGTTACGCTGGTTTTTTAACAACACTTGATAGCTCTAAATACCAGATCACCCAAAATGTCGAAACTCTAGGGCAAACAGATATCGCTTTAAAGCAGACTTTAAAAACGCTTCAACAAGGACCCAAAAAATTTGACGCGATCATGGCTTTAGATGATCAAAGTGCGATCGGGGCTTTGGCTGCTTTGGACTCTTTGGCGCTCAAGGACAGGATTCCTGTTTATGGGATCGATGGATCGATCGATATGAAAAAGCTGTTATTAAGTGATCCAAATGCCAAAGCGACTGTGGCTCAGTCTCCGATCGCACTTGGAAAAAAAGTTATGCAGACATGTTATCAACTATTCGACCATCAAAAAGTCAAAAAAGAGATCATCGTTCCAGTCTATTTATTAACGAAAAACAATATCAAAAACTATGATGTTTCGGGGTGGCAATAAGTGAAACAAGCAATAAGAGCTACACGTGCTTACTATGGACTGATCCTCATCAATTTTATCGCATTGATGTATAATGCCAGTTTATATTTGTTAGTGACAAACTATGTCTTACAAAGGGATCTGAGCACTTATTTACTGAAAAAACTAAATGTTGTCCCGGGAAATGTTCACGTGATGTACTGGTCGACTTTTATCCTATATGGTGTTTTAGTCATGCTTATTTTTTATCGCCGCAAGCACCAAGAAAACAAGCACTCAGAATTACTGCTACTAAGTGAATTATTCATCATCATTTTATTGTTTTGGTTGACTAATGCTTCATATAGTGGCTTGATCTTTTTAGCGTTTGCCGATATCTTCTTTTCCACAAAAGATCCTGGCGTCATAAAGAATCAATTTTATTGGGGCAGTTTTGCTGTAGTCGCAGGGATCATCTTGTTGTTGTCTAATGACAAGTTACTGGCCATATTTGTGACTTTGCCTTCTTTAGATGTCTATATCAATACGCTCCCCACTAATTTAGCCGTTCTAGCAGGGTTCATCCGCAATCTGTTAGTTACATTGAACATCGTTGCTTTTACGTGGTCACTATTCACCTATGTTGTCTATATGACTAATAAGCAACGCAATATCGAAGAAGAATTACGCATGATGGACAGTGCTAACCTTGAACTTCAAAGCTACATCGAAGTCGCTGAGGAAAACGCCGAGATCCGTGAACGCAAGAGAATTTCACGCGAGATCCACGATACACTTGGACATGCATTGACTGGGATCTCAGCTGGGATCGATGCCGTCTTGGTTCTTGTGGATATGGATAAAGAAAGTGCTAAAAAGCAGTTGCATAATCTATCTGAGATCGTGCGCCAAGGTATTGTTGATGTTCGGCGCTCGTTAAATAAGATGCGTCCAGGTGCACTAGAAGAGTTGTCTTTAAAGGCTTCACTTCAAGAGTTGATCAGACCCTATACTAAGATCGCCAATTTAACGATCGAACTTGACTATCAATGGGGTGACGCAGACTTTGAGAAGACGACCGAGATCGTTATTTTTAGAACGATCGAAGAAGCTATCACCAATTCGATCCGCCATGGTCAAGCACAACATATCTGGTTAAAATTGACCCATGATGAAACATATTATTATGTCGATATCAGCGACAATGGCCGCGGGTGTCAGGACATAAAATACGGTTTTGGTTTGACCCAAATGCAAGAAAGATTGGCAACTATCGGTGGTAAAGTGAGCTATCAAGGAGACGATGGCTTTAAGATCAAAATCATGTTTTTTAAGTAATGAGGTGTTTATGATGATAAAAGTTCTAATAGCTGATGACCAAAAATTGATCAGGGAATCTTTACAGATCGTCCTCAATGTCTATCCCGATATTGAAGTTATCGATACCGTCGATGATGGGACTGAAGTTTTACCCAGTGTTGAACGAAAAAGACCTGATGTGATCTTAATGGACATCAGAATGCCTAAAATGGATGGAACTATGAGTACTAAGCTACTAAAGGAAAAATATCCCCAGATAAAAGTTATTATTTTGACCACATTTGATGATGATGAGTTTATCTACAGTGCCTTAAAATATGGAGCTTCTGGCTATATTTTAAAAGGTATCTCACCTAAAGAATTACATGATGCTATCATCACGGTCAATAGTGGTGGTTCGATGATCAATCCCGATATCGCCGCTAAAGTCGTCAGTTTATTTTCAAAAATGGCACGCTCGGAATTTGAGATCGCTGTTGATAAAAATGGAGCTAAAGCGATAACTGATGGTGAATGGCGCGTGATCACACAAGTCGGCCGTGGACTGTCTAACAAGGAGATCGCCCAAACCTTATTTCTGTCAGAAGGGACCGTCAGAAACCATATTTCCCATATTTTGACAAAATTAGACTTACGTGATCGAACACAATTAGCGATCTGGTCCGTCCAAAATGCTCCCCGTAATTAGAGGTCATAAAATGAAAAAAGTCGCAATAGTTTCAGGGCTGATCATCTCCTTGATCTTAGCAAGCAGTTTATTTATGTGGCTCAAAGCCCCTAAGACGATAACACTTGGATTTTATAGCGATAGCAGTTGGGGCGTGCGTAACGATAAGGGCTATAGTTTTATCGATCACGCTATCAAAGAATTTGAAAAGCAAAACCCCAATGTCAAGATCAAATATGAAAGTGGCATCCGTCAAAAAAATTACTTAGATTGGCTGTCAGATAAGATCGTTAGCAATCAGACACCTGATGTTTATCTCGTTTCCCCTAAAGATCTTGGTTATCTTGCCTCGATCGGTGCCATGCAAAATCTAGATCCTGCATTACATTTCTCTAAGTTTGATACGAAAGACTACTATCCAGTCACTCTTGAAGCTGGTAGATATAACGGTCATCAGTATGCCTTACCTTTGGAAGCTGACCCAACTGTGCTATGTGTAAACACTGATCTGCTAAAAAAAGAGGGCATTACTGTCCCTAGATCAGGATTTACACTCGAAGAATTCTATCAGATCTGTCGCCAAGTTACTAAAGACACTAACAATGATGGGACATTAGACCAATTTGGCTTTGCTGATTATTCTTGGAAAGATACAGTTCAAGCGTATGGAGCTCGTTTATTCAGTGCCGATGGCTCCAAAAGCTATTTTAATTCCAAACAAGTCCGCCAAGCACTCGTGATGAGTGAGAAGTTCTATAACTTGCAAAAAAGCGCTAAAGTCTCAGCTGATGATTTTGACCAAGGCAAAGTCGCCTTTTTACCAATGACTTTAGCGCAATATCGGACCTACAAATCTTATCCATATCGGATCGCACGCTATTCTTCTTTTAGATGGACGTGCATCAAAATGCCAGCTATCGATCCTAAGGTTAAGTCAACTGCTGTGGAAACTTCCACTCTCGCCCTTTCCTCACGTAGCAAGCATCCGATCTTGGCTTTGCGCTTTTTAAAATTCCTCTCTGCAAACAAAAAGATCCAAGCAAGGTTATTGGAAGATTCACAAGGCGCTTCAGTGTTGACGAGCGTGATGAATGGTCCTAAAACTCAAGCTTTATTAGCTCAAGGTATCAAAGATGATAATGCTTTGACCACTAAAAACTATGCTGAGATCATGGATAATGCAACTGTGACCCCCAAATTTAGGCATTACAGTAATGTGATGGAAAAAGCCGACTATTTGATCGAACGTGCACTAAATGAAGGTGATATAGATGCCCAATTATCAGACATCCAAGAACAGATCCAAGTAGAACTGGAGAAATAATATATTTAGAATAAAGCCAACACATCAAAAGACCACTCGAATTTTAAACTTTGAGTGGTCTTCTTTTCTGTCTTCATTATAGTCCTTTTAGATATTTATCCAAGGAAAAAAGATCTCATTTTTTCGAGAGAGAAATTTCTAGCATTCCTTCACGTTTTGATTATAATAGATATCATAATATATAGCTTAGCGTAAATTAGGGGGGAAGCTACATGTTGAATACACAGGTTATCTATTATCAAACTGACGACGGGGGGACTTTTTATTTTCGGCAAAAAGATCTTACACTGATCGACGATCTTGAACGGGCTAGTCGGTGGAACACTAAAAAAGAGGCCCAGAAAGTTTTGCGTTCCTTGGATAAAAAAGCCTTACCTAACCAAACCATCCTAGCGTTACCTAAATTAAAAGTCGGCTGTGTCGATCACATCGAAGATTTTGATCTCACCCAAACAATGCTTAGTATTTCAGAACCAACACCTGAAGATGAATTACTAAACGAATTATTGCTGATGGATCAAGCTGATTTTTTGGCACTGATCGATGATATTTCTCATGTCATCATGGTACTGCCAGAGCTTAGAAATGTTCTCAAAAATGATGTTAAATATGCCGATTCTGTTATCCTTCAAGATTATCTGCACACTATCGAGTTAAGCGATTTTGATCCAAAAACTGGTTATCACTTAGTCCAAAAGCTTAAACAAAGTCGGCAAAAACGGCGCTGTGAAAAGGACCGACTCCAATTGATCTCCACTTTAGTTTCTGCTGAAGACGATGTCACGATCACAGTTGAACGCGCTAAAGAAACACAAAGATTACTTCACTCGATCCAAGGTGAACGCCACTACCGCTATCGCTCAAAAGATATTGAAAATGAATTTGGCGATATGCTCTCTGGGTCATAATGCACAGTTTAGTACACAAAAAAATCAGCAATTGTTGCTGATCTAAAAACAGATCTCTTAATATAAATTCTTCTCTAAATTCCACAGATCCATAATTTTTTCAACTTTTTTCTGGGCTGGAGTTTTCAATAATTGATAAAACGTTGCACGTCCTTTTCCAGTAACATTAATGATCCCACTTTCAACTAAGACATTTAGCCGTTGGCGGATCTTACTTTGACTCCCGTAAACTCCATCGCTCTTAGCTATCAGATCATTGAATTTAAAAGTTTTTACTCGGCTTGCATAGTCGATGATAAATCTCTGAACCTTATCCAATTCAAATTTATCATTCAACAGCGTTAAGGCATCAACTTTCCAGATCCGGATCGTTGTAAAATTATGTTCGTTATCGATCTTGATCTCGGGTGCTAATAGATGATTGTTGCTAGCTGATTTCAAGATCCGCGGTCCACCGCTTGCAGCCTTTTCTGAGATCCCGATCTTTCTAAATAAAAGTGCGATCTGAGAATTTCGAATGATCGACGTTTGTCCACGCAGAAATGATTCTTTACTGACTCGCATATCACCAGGATTAGTAAACTCAAAATAACTTGGTCGGTCAACGATCTTAACTGCTACATACCCATCATAATAAGCATGCATCAGCGCATTGACTAAGGCCTCTTTGACAGCTAATTTAAGATCAGCATAGTAAGTACCACGTGTGAAATCAGCATCTTGTAAATATTTATCATCGATCCCTGCTACTAATTTGGGTAAAACGATATTATAAAAAGAAAAAATATTCAGGCTTGGAAAATTCATATCTCCAACTGATACACGATCTTCCCAATCGATATCACTATCCTTGGCATATTTCATGTAATCCAACTGAAAGCGTGGAAAACGATCCATGATCGCACTGAATTTTCCAAAAAATAGTAATCCTCCTTCTGATAGTTTCAATTCATTTTCATTACTGGTTCGATCCTTTTTCAAAACACCGATATCCGATAAAAATTCTTTAGTATCAGTCGCTATATTAGCTTTTTTGGCTTTGAGCAATGATCTATAACTTTGTAGATCAGCCCGTTCAAGATCATCTAGCCCAAAATTGTTCAACAGACGTGTATCGATCTCCCCTTGCCGCTCGATCGCAAAATATTTTAGTTGTTCCTCTGTTGCCAAACGATCACCATCATCTGTTCTAACATAGGTTCCTTTAGTTACACTGACTGGACGAGAATTGTATTGCTCTGGATGAATGATCACTTGGAGTAATTGCTTTTGCTCATAAGTTGTGATCAAAACATCATCATTATTGATGATCGGTCGACTGATACACTCGAGGTTGTTATTGCCATTAAAGATCTGCGTTCTGATCTCAGTTGCATCCTTTACACCAACTACTTGATAGATCCCCTTTTTATCTTCACTAACTCCTAGCACGATCAAACCACCATCGGTATTGGCAAACGCACTTACTGTCTCCCAAAAACTTTTAGATAACTTACTTTGCGATAGCTTGTATTCTAATTCCTTACTTTCAGCAGGCTCAGTAAAATGTTTATGCTGTGCCTGCTCTGAAAAATCGATAAAATTCATGTTTGTTCCTCCCCAAATCGTACAGAATCTTTTTTTTTTCTTTTTTTTTTTGCTCCAAGCCCCGTCATAATAGTATTTTTTCTTTTTTTTTTCGTACACTTTTTTGGACTAGCAACTTTATTTTATCCTTATCTTAGTGAATCAAATTTAAAATTGCAATTTAATTGATCATTTATTAATAATGTAAACTAAATAAAAAAATTATACACATTATTTATATTGATGATATGATAATATAATAATTAATGATAATTATTTATCTTATATTTTAGAAAGGAATGATCACTATCAAGACTATCAAAAAATTACAGAACTTATTTCCTATACTTTTATTATTAACAACTCTAATTTTTATTATCAGCGCTTGTAGTTCTAAAGATAAATCTAAGAACCTTACAGTGACTGCAGATAAAACTATTATGCTGTCAAAAGATTATCAAGCAAAAATGACTATAAAAACCAATTTTGACGATACAAAATTCATAGTTACTAAGGGAAAGAAGACATACCAATCCAGAAGTTTTAATTCTAAAAAAGAAGCTAGCTTATCTTTCAAAGATACTGGCGAATATACTCTAACAGTTAATGGTAATAACGAAAGTATTTCAAAAAAAATATCAGTTACCCCATACACTGTGAAAGTCGATAAATCTACCACTCCAATTGATAATACACAATACACCATAAAAAAAATCGTGTATGAAAAAGTCAAAAAGTCAAAAGAGCCCACAGATGATGCCGAAAATAATATGCATGACTATGCTTTGCTAAATGACTATTATTATCGTGCAACTATTTACTACGAATTACGTAATAATGGATCTAAGGCTATTGATCTATCATACACATTTGCATCTCCAATTGATGATAGTGGAAAAGATTACCCACTACTTGAAGGCAATACCGATGCATATAGTTATGATTCTATGGATGGGGTACTTCAACCTAATACTAGAAGAACTGGTTATTTTGTCATGATCTCTAACTCACCATTTACCTTAAATCATTTAAAAATAAATATCAGCTCATATTTCGGAACAGATTCTGATATTATTGGTGAAGGTGGAATTTCTGAACTAGATTATACTGGTACAAGTTCATCAACTACAGTAGATAAAAAAGTACCGCCTACATCTACTGAACAAAATACTGACGATAGTGCTGGCAACGAAGCAACTTACGACGAAGATAGTTACGATGACACCGACACTTCTGATGAAGCAGATATTGATACTGATAATGACGAGTATACTGAAGAATCTTAATTAAAAGCTTAAAATAAATATACACGATCAGGGAGTAACGATTTAACATATCGTACTCTCTTTTCTTATAGAAAAAGCTAGCAAGAACTCATCTCGCTAGCATTTAATATCTCATCTAAAAAATTATTCGTCGGAAGACATCAAAACTTTGGTCCACCAACACCACGCAGATCAGCTAAGGCTTCACCTTGGATAAAAGCTTCCAAATTCAAAAAGCAAGCTTTTGTTTCCGGAGCTAAGGTCACAGCCTTAAAACCGATCGACCGAGTAAATAAATTATACAAACGAAGCAATGCATAATCAGATGCCTTATAGCTAGCACCATCATCACTCAAAGTTTTTAAAGTATCTGCCAAAAGCTCTAGTAGTTCGTTTTCATCCTTAGTCGGAACAAATGTATGCTGACAGCTATCTGCCAGTAACTTAACTAAGCTGTGAGCTTTTTGTCGTAAAGCCTTATCCATCTTCATCGCCTTCCTTTCTAGCCTAAGTATACTAAAAGCACTTTGACTGATCACAAACTTATGCTCAGCATTATTTATAACCTCTCTGCCTAAACATAATTGGTAACAAAATGGTTAATACGATCTCCCAGCAAAGCATGATCAAGATCTGCTTTGATGAGTAATTTGCGAAGTAAAAAGCGTTCTCTGCAAACGATAACGGTATATATCCCACCAATGCTTTAGTCGCACCGATATTCGAAACTATATTCATTACAGGTACGCCTAATCTTAAAATAAGTAACAGCGCAATGAATGAATAAAGTGTATTTTTTATCAATAAGACTAAAACACTCCCTAAATCAAACAAAAATATCCCATAAAGGACATAGGAAGTAATAAGATGCCCTAAAACACTTACTAAGTTCACGTTCGTACCATAAATATAGTATTCAATAGCTACTTGGCTAAAAGCAACTAAGGCAATTATTACACTTGATCCGACCATGACAAGTAATTTTCTCACTATTATCTCAACATCACTTCGATTGCTGACTCTGATCATATTGATCGCCTTACTTTGAAATTCCTTTCCAAGGAGATCCACTGCCATAAAGATCAACAAAAAATCTGAAATAGTAGAAAACATTGCGTATATATTTTCTACTCGATACGCACCTCCAAGATTTTGCCGTGCATAAATAATACTAAAACCAGCCAGAAATGATATGATCAATAATATCAACGTACTTAGTCTGCATGTATCCTGCACAAAAAATAATATCTTTTGCTTACTCTTCATTAAAATACACCTCGCTTAAACTTACCGCTTCTGTATAATAGTCAACTTTGTTTTCTTTTAGAAACGTTTCAGCAATACTGATGTCAGAAACAATAACATCTTTGCCTTTATTCTTAAATTCGATTTTGCCCTTCTCAAATAAGCAAACAAGTTCTTTTTGACTAATGTTATATGGAAATATTTTATATTGACCAACACTAGAATCGATCAAGGTGATCTGCTTATTCTTCAAAACAAGACTTTTATTGCATATCTTATCGAGGTTTGACAAAATATGACTCGATATGATAAATGTTATCCCTAATTCATGCGATAACTTCTTTATCAAATTCAATAGTTCCACAGTACCAGTTGGATCTAGACCATTTGTCGGTTCATCAAGTAATATCAATTCCTCTGACGCTAGCAATGCTACAAATAGTCCTACTCTTTGCTTCATTCCTAATGAAAGTTTCGATACCTTTTTATTTAGATATTTACCGACATTCAATACGTCCTTGAATTCTTTTATCTTTGAATACGGCTTAGCATACAATCTACAATAGAATTTTAAGTTTGCTAGAACTGTCATATCATTGTACAAACTTGGTTCTTCGATCAAGATCCCAATACTATCAGTATTGACTTCCACTTCTCCTGTATAGGACAAAAGTATCCCAGAGATCACCTTCATTAAAGTCGTCTTACCAGCGCCATTTTCCCCTACTAACCCTACAATATCGCCTTGATCGATCGTTATATTTATCTTTTCTAGGATCGATCTATCTTTATACTTAAAACTTAGCTCTTTAACGTTCAAAACATGCATAATTACACCCTCAATCTATGGTTATTTTTAAAATATCAATTAATGACTCGACATCTTTTTTCATCTAATTTATATAAAGCACCCATGAAAAAGCGTCAGGCTGTCGTATCTCTGAATTTCTAAAGTCGCTTTAACTTCCACGGGAAAATTTGATTCTACTTGTAAGTAAAATTCTATTTCTATGAGAATTTTATTATATCTTATCCAAATTTTGGATTTTTATTTTAAACGTTGATTTTTTTATGATTACCGACGATTAAAACGTTTTACTTCTGCGTTAATATTTTTTGACTCTAAGCTATCTTTTAGAGTACAATCTTACCAGAGAGGGGGCGATATGTTTTCTGCTTTTATTATCAAATTTATCTGGTTTAAATTTAAGTGAGAAAACTAAATTTAGATGATAGTAAATATAGTTGAATTGTTATCGTTTGATTTTATTAGTTCTGCTCTATTTTTTTCCTTATTTAACGTCCTGTCTTCAAAGAAATTGTCTTTAAAACTGATATGCATCGAATTCATTTACATAGTGCTAATTACTTTTCTTGATTTTGGAGCAATATCTATGTTGGGGTTTGTGCTTGTTCCGTTGTTCCATTGTTTGATCTACTTTATCCGAGGGAAAAACTTCCAATATGACTTATTTTGTTTTATGGTCTCCACTACTGTTGGAGTTATCATAGCAGAATTTGCAGTTTTGAGCAGTCTCTGTTTAAAAGGGCTATTTCATTTTTCTGTCGTATTCTTGGCACTCATCTTCGAAATTATTATGTTCATAGTTGTAATTTGGCTATTTAAACGTTTCAAGATCTTAGAAAGTATCCAACTCGTAGGACATAAAAAAGAAGCGCTTATTGCGAGCACGATCATTTTTCTCTTTGTTTTGGTAATTCAATCTTTAGTTGATTATTCTGGTATGTCGAGTTTTACATTGATTTTTGCAGTTAATTTTATTCTTTTTACTATTGCAATTGTGATTTTTGTATTTTTACTATTACTCACATCATCCCGCAATAGTGTACTAATTTATAAACAGCAAAAACAACTTCATGACTTTGAAAAGTATTCTGCAGAACTATCAAATAATTATTATAAAATTGATTCTTTTAGACATGATTATAAAAATTTGTTGATAGCACTAGGAGGAGTGATCGAAAAGGAAGGGAGTCCCTCACTTAAAAAATATTTCAATGAGCTAACTTCTTATTCTGAAACGCATCTTTTTGATGAAACTTCTACATTTTCGGCTACCCTGCCATTACTGAAAAATACGGCATTAAAGAGTTTAATAATTTCAAAAGCTGATAAAGCACATCTCTTAGGCATTGATTTCAACTGTGACGTTACTGGCGCTATCCATTCTCTTATTGTTAACGAAATAGATATTATTCGAATTGTATCTATTTTGCTGGATAATGCACTTGAAGCGACCCAAGATCAAACTGATCCTATTGTTAACCTATGTTTAGATTCTTTTGGTGACCAAGGATACGATATTATTGTCCAAAACACTTTAGCGCTGGAATATTCTTCCGACCTCAATAATTGGTTGAAAGTAGGATATTCATTAAAAGGTGAGGGGCATGGGCATGGACTTCCGATCGTTACTAAAATCATTGGTGATAATCAAAATATGCAGTTTGATATTGCTATTGTTAATAACACGGTCATTGTTACTATATCCGTAGAACCTTTTAATAATTTAGGGGGGACAAATTATGCTTAATATAGTTGTTGTTGAGGATGACTTGGCTCAACGAATGGAACTCGTGTCATTCATAAAAAAATACGTAGCTTTTGAAGGTTTAGACGCCGAAGTAGTTTTGGATACGGACTCGAGTCAAAACACACTAGACTTTACTGCTAGAAATGATTCAAAAGATTTTCTTTTTTTCTTAGATATTGGTTTAGCCTCTAATAAATTAGCCGGGATCCAACTTGCTAAAAAATTACGAACTAAATTTCCTCATGCTGACATTGTCTTCCTAACTTCACACGTAGATCTCTCATTACTAGCTTTAAGAAATCGGATCGCATCGTTAGATTATATCGGTAAAGACATGAATGAAAAGGATATCCAAAACTCGATCCGTAAAGATATCAAGTTAGCTCTCAATAATTTACAATATGTTAGGAAACGAGAAACCTTTACATATAAACATCGTAACAAGTTTCTCAATATTCCATTGGACGATATCTATTATTTTGAGTCTGACTCCACTGGATATGATCCCACTATCTTGTATGGTAAAAATAGAGCCATATCTGTCTCATATGCCCTCAAATCTATCGAAAAGGCACACCCTCGTCTCTTTCGGTGCCACCGATCATATTTGGTCAACCTAGAAAATATTGTTTCTTATAACTATACAGAAAGAAAAATTTATTTTGATGTAGAAGAAAAGATAAGTTGCCCCGTATCTATACGAAAGGTAGCCGCTCTAATACAATTATTAAAAAAGTAAATATTTTAGATAAGCTCTGTAGGAATAGTTCTGTCTATTTTCACAAAGCTTATTGTCTCTTTGCTAAGATATGTTTGGAAATAGCTCCTAAACAGTTTGGACCTGTTTTATTTTACTATCTATATCTCTCCCATACCGTGCTGTACTCTTTATCGTCCATAAAAAACAGGTATAGTCTATTAAAGCTACACCTGTTTTTATTACGTTTGTAATACCCGTGATCTCATAGACGGTATTATTTTGACTAGTCACCAAGGCACCTCCCCTTGTCGTGTATCGTTCTCGGATTTTTACATAGAAAAACACCATAAAACAATGCAACTAATAAGTAATTGCCAGATACCTAATATCCCTTTAAAAGTATTATATTTTTTGGTATGAAGGACATATGTCTTATTGATCAAATATTCACCGCAAAAAACAGTAATACAATTAAAGAGCACGAAAAATATATATTGAGTAGTTGTTCCTACTAAAGCCCATGAACAAACAAGCGCTAACGCTGTAAATACTACTGTAAGATAATATTTATCGAAATATTGCATAGAATATTTGTTAAACATTGTGATCCCCCCTAACAAAATAACGATCCAGCTTGATAAACCAGTCCGATCAAAATTGGCGCAATCACTACTGTTGGTCCTGTGATCCCTAATAAAGCCCCAGCAACTGCATAAGCACCTGAATGGACATATCCAATAAACTGTAAAGCTTTCGCACAAGTTTCACTTCCTTTGCGAAGTACAGAATAACTAGATACAAATTCATCTTTATTTTCTTCAAAATAATTATTGATCTGCGCTAAAACAGTGTCTACTTGAGTATACGAGTAACCATTTTCTGCAAGTTTTTTAGCTACTTCATCTTTATTTTTGATATATACTTCAACTGCCCCATCCATATGCTTAATAACTCGAATATTTTTTTGAATAACATTTGAAACTTCATTATTTACATATTCCACATTATTCATATTGTTCTCAACCGAATTAGCAGAAACAGCATCATTGGATGAATAAACGAATAATGATATCATTGCAAATAAACTTAGAATAGCTAACTTATAAGCTTTACTAACCATACTACTAATTCCTAACATTATTAAACACTCCTTTTCATTGACTTTTGGAACCTCTTACAATGTTTATTGTACACAATATTATTCATAATTGTCAAATTATACATCCATTCATTAAAAGTAATAATTATCTTTTTAGTGTATTCATACTGAGCGAGTGGTTTATCCAAAACACAAGGATATGTGCCGAATATAAATATGAGCGTTATGGTAATTGAGTGCTGATCCACCAATAAAAATCAGTTGCACTCATCCAAAAAAAAGCTACCTTAAAAATAAGCATCAAGGTAGCCCCGTTATTATTGTTCTAACTTTTTGATAACATCTTTTGTTTGCTGTAATTTTTCATAGCTTTGAGCAAAGTGCTCGGAAACATACATGTAAAATAACACATCGACCACATAAAGTTGCGCCATCAGACTCATTGTAGCCGCAGTACGCATCTTGTAATCTTCGCCTGAGACTGAATGCAATAAACAATCAGCTAACTTGGCAAGCGTCGAGTCTTCTCGGCCACTGATCACAATAAGTGGAATGGTCATTTTTTGTGCTAGTTTAGCGATATCTAAGACTTCTTTTGTTTCACCTTTCATCGAGATCGCAAGAAATAAAGCATCATTTTGGTGAACTGCTAGTGCTGACACAAATAGGTGGATATCTTGCAGAAAAACCACTTTTTTGCCGATCCGACTGAATTTTTGGAAGATGTCTTGGGCTACGATCGCAGAAGCTCCGATCCCAAAAACAAAGATCAGATCTTTGTTTGCGATCATAGTTACAGCTGTCTTGATCGCTTCATCAGCTAAAGCATCATTAGTCGTTTCTACCATGTGATTGATCCGGACTTTTAATTTATTCTTGAGTGAACGTGGTGTTTCGGCATCACTGACTTCTTCATAGTACTTTTTATCATCTGCATGAAAAGCATAGGTCGCACTCAATTTTTGTTTCAACTGTGAAAAGCCATCATAGCCTAACTTACGTGAAAATCGCACTAATGCTGCCGTCGAAGTTCCAAGAGCCTTGGCGACTTCTTGGGCACTCTTACCTAGGATCTGGTCTTCAACTTTAAAAATATAATCTGCGATCTTTTTTTCCACAGGAGTAAAATTGGAATAGTTTTGCCGAATAACAAGTAAAGTATCCATCGTAGTATCGTCTCCATTCTTTACTCATGATTATATCAGACTTCCCCTAGATAAACAGTTTTACGCTTTGATCGTGATAAGCGGTCGTCCCTTTAACACCTCAGCTGAAGTAACAACTTCAACTGCACTATATTCTTTAGTATTTATGACCACGATCGGAGTTGTAACTGAAAAGCCAGCCGCTTTGATCCTTTCAAGATCAGCTTTTAACAAGAGGTCACCTGCTTTAACATGCTCATTTTCGCTGACAAAGCTCTCAAATCCAACACCTTTTAACTCAACTGTGTCCATTCCAACATGGATCAAGAGCTCTACTCCTTCATCACTAGTGATCCCAATGGCGTGTTTTGTCGGTAAGAGCGAAGTTATCGTTCCCGTAACTGGAGCACAGATCTCACCATCTTTAGGCTCGATCGCGATCCCTTTACCCATCAAGCCACTAGCAAATACTTGATCATTTAGCTGTGAAAGCTTTACTAATTTACCTGTCAGTGGTGCATTGATCGTAGTAGTCTCAACAACTGGTTCTTCTACTTTAAGCGTTGGTTCAATGATCTCTTTTACTTCTTCTTTAGCATAGTTATCCGCTTTCATTTTTGCGTCAGCTGGGATCCCGAAGAAATAAGTTGCGATAAATCCGCCTACATAGCCACCTAAAAGTCCACAAAGATAGATCCACCATTTTCCATCAGCGATCAAAGGTAAGAGCGCCACGCCAGAAGGTCCGATCGCGATCGCTCCAGCATTGCCTAAAGCACCGATGATCGCACCACCAATACCACCACCGATACATGCGGTCACAAATGGTCGTCCTAAAGGCAGGGTGACCCCATAGATCAATGGCTCACCGATCCCTAAGATCCCAACTGGTAAAGCACCTTTAACTCGTTCGACAAATTCTTTATCTTTGCGCAAACGGACCCATAAAGCGATCGCTGCACCAACTTGTCCTGCACCAGCCATCGCAAGTACAGGCAAAAGTTGCGTCGAACCAGTCTTTGAGATCATTTCTAGATGGATCGGCGTTAAGATCTGGTGTAATCCAAACATGACCATTGGTAAGAACAAAGCACCTAAAACAAAACCTGAAAATCCTCCACCTACACTTAAAATGAAGTTGATCGCCCCAACTAAGCTAGAGGAGATGACACCAGCAACTGGCATGATCAAAAAGATCTCCGCTAAACCGATAAATAATAAAGTAAGGGTCGGTGTCACAATGATATCAAGTGACTCTGGCACGAGCTTGTGCATTTGCTTTTCAAAAAGAGCTAATAACCATACGGCAAAGATCACCCCAATAATCCCACCTTGACCTGCTGATAATGGTGCTCCGTTAAAGATGTTTTTCAGTGGAGCATTGGGATCCATTCCTGCTAGTAGAGAAACGGCCCCAATAACACCACCTAGTGCAGGAGTAGCGCCAAATTCTTGAGCCGAATTCAAACCAACATAGATCGCCAAATAACCAAAGATCCCGCCTTGGATGATCTTTAAAACCGTGACGATCTGGCCCCACGTCGCAGCATCAAGCATCCCTGCTGTCACAAAGTTCCCAAGCACTGAGGCTAAGCCACCGATCAGCCCCGCTCCAACAAAGGCTGGGATCAAAGGCACAAATATCTTAGAGATCGTATTGAGTACTGCTTTAAACTTAGATGGTTTATTATACTTTTCTTTTGTAGCTGATTTCGTTTTGGCCATCAATTCTTCCATCGATCCCGCTTTAGCATTAGGAAATGTTTCCCCTAGTCTGACACCTACCATGTCGACCATTGCTTGGGCTACTTTATTGACTGTTCCTGGACCAATAACTACTTGTAAAGTCTCATCTTCGACCACACCCATTACGCCTTTTATCGCTTTTAAACCAGAAAGATCAACTTTAGTTTCATCGATGATCGTCATACGGACACGTGTCATACAGTGGATAACTTTTTTTACATTTTCTGGACCACCAACTTTTTCATAGATCTCACGTGCGATCCGAGTTACTTTATCTTCAGCCATTTTAGATCCTTCCCTTCTTTATTGTGCTAGTGTTTTACCTACAAAACCTTTTGCTTTTTGTAACTTATCCTTCCCTTCTTTGGCTGAACAATTCGTTAACAGCATTACGATCGCTAATTTTACATCTTGACCTGCTGCCTCAAACGTTTTTTCAGCGACTTCATAGGTGCAATCCGTTGCCTGCATGATGATCCGCTTACTACGCTCAACTAATTTTTCGTTGGTCGGTCTTACATCGACCATCAGATTGTGGTAGACCTTACCGATCCCGATCATTGAGATAGTTGAGATCATATTTAAGATCAATTTTTGCGCTGTTCCGGCTTTCAACCGAGTCGACCCAGTCAAAAATTCTGGTCCACAATCCACTTCGATCGCAAATTCAGCATATTTGGAGATCAAAGCACCTAAATTACAAGCGATACTTGCCGTCGTAGCTCCGAGATCGCGCGCGTATTTTAAGCCCCCGATCACATAAGGCGTGCGTCCACTGGCTGCGATCCCGACAACTACATCTCTATCATTTAGCTCCAATGCACTCAGATCTTGCTTTGCCAAGGTCAGATCGTCTTCTGCACCTTCGATCGCTAATGTCATCGCTTGTTCTCCACCCGCGATCAGGCCAATGACTTGTTTTGACGAGACCCCAAAAGTTGGGACACATTCAGCTGCATCGAGAACTCCAAGCCGGCCACTCGTGCCAGCTCCTAGATAGATCAAACGCCCACCATTTTTAAAAGCTGTGATCGTTGCTTCGATAACTGGCTTTATCTCAGGCAAAACTTTGCCAACTGCAATAGCTACTTTTTGATCTTCTTGATTCATCTTTTCTAACGCTTCAGCTACACTCAGCTTATCGAGATCTTGCGTAGCTTCATTGCGTTTTTCAGTTGTTAAGTTAGTTAGATCGATCATCTTTTGTCCTCCACTATTTCAAATTTTTGTCCAGCACCGAGATAGGCTAAAAGATCAAGATCTTCATCACTGACTTTTCCCACAACATTCACTCTAGGATCAGCTTTGAGATCACGTTTGACGAGCTGAAGTTCGCCCATATAGCGGCCATAGTCACAATTGTCGAGTGTAATCGTACCTTTAGGCCGAAACGTCGTATTTTCAGGTAAGATCGGCTCACTAATTTTTAAGCGGGCATCTGCACTTCTGATCACATCGCAGGCAACATCTTTTCGATTTTGATGTTTTCCGATAACCCGGGAAAAGTAACTTGAACTTGCTTTAGCACGTAAAAGCAAACGATCTTCTTTTAGCAAATAAGCAAATTGTTTTTGCGCATCAGCTGTAAGTCCACTATCTCCGAGATAGATACCATCCACATTTGAGCTTTTTAGTTCAAGGTAAGCAACTATTGGCTTCAAATAACGATGAGCTTCTAACGTAGGTAATCCTTGATAAAGCGGATAACGTAAGGCGGTATCACCTGCGATAAAGGCGACTACTTTTAAGTCGTTTTGCTTAAAAAATGCGTTTTGCTCATAAAAATAGTTCTTATCTAACCCCGTCTCAGGTCTTGGATAGTAGTTATGCCATGCTAATAAACGGCTAAGATCTGCTCCTAGCTCTTTAAGTTCAGTGATATCAGCTTTAGTCATGGTACTAGCATTTAGTCCCACGATCAGTTCTTTAGTGAGCTTAGCGATCATCTTTAGCTCAACTCGATCATCAGCACGTAAACCTGTAATTCCCAGTTTCTTTAATTCGGTCAAATTATTAAAACTAAAACCAGCTTTACTAAGAGCATCGCCTGAAACATCGACCATTAGAGATAACTGGTTCTTCTTAGCTATAGCTCCCAGTTTAGTGATCCGCTCACGATACTTATTGGGATCATCTTCTGGAATATGCAGCGAAGTAAAAATCCCCGTAAAGCCCGCTCTTGCCATCTGCTCAATATACGCTACCGTTGTTTCATCAATATCTTTATCCATGAAAACTGAAAAACCTTGCAATGTTTTCGCCCCTTTCTAACGCTACTATTGTTTACGCTTTCATTATAAAGCTGTTGAATTTATATTTCAAATATTTTGTTTTATGTTTAATTTTTTGGAATATAATTTCTAAAAATCGCAATGTGCTCGTAGTGAGGCTCACTTATAGAAAACAATCAGCCCCCTAAATCAGGGCTAGTGTCTGATTTAGGGGGCTGGAATTTATGGCGTATATTGATATAATATTTTATCTCTTTTTATATAAAGATCATTCTACTAATTTTTTATTTGATAATTTCAACACAATAATTTGCATTGTCTGGTTCTGAAATTATTCTAGCTTCAGCATTATCGACTTTTTCTAACATGTATTGTTTACCTTCTGGGGTCGTTAGATCTGTTTCTACCATAAATTCATTAGTACCTACTTCATAAATTCTAAAACCAAAATGCGGGTCTATAAAAGTATAGACGTCTTGACCTTCGTTGATCAAATTCCAAATTATTGCTGGCACATTTTTAGGTGGAGAAATTTCTTCTCCCTGAGACATAAACCATCCATAAGCATTACTATTGTTTGCATTTTCCAGTTGTTGTTTCTTCGACATACATTCATCACAAGTACAACATGTTGCAAATTGATGCGTTTGTGATGTTTTATTCTCATCTAACATTGCTGAGTTTGTCGTTGCTTCATATGGACTATTTTGTGTATCTGTTTCTTCTGGTAATTCGATTTGCGTACTGCTTGCTTTTTTGCGTGTACTTGTTTCTTGTTGCGTTATTTTTTGTGTTGTTGCTTTATCTGTGATATTTTGACTTTGTTTCATGTTATAAATTCCAGTAAGTGCTAAACCAGTTAACATAATAAAAATCATAATACTCAATAAAATAATTCCTATCTTGTGTATCTTGATCGTAAAGCCTAAAATATTTGCTTTTAAATATTTTCTATCACTCTTCGTTTTGTCTGTTCTTCGCATCTTGATCACCTCTTTAATTTATTTTACTATATTAGGTATCTTTTTATTACTACTCTAACAGCTTTAGGACTAAAATACCTTGGGCTATCCTCAACCTTATCGAAAAAGGTACAGAAGCCCTGTGAAAACAGCTTGAGCCATTCTCACAGAGCTTCTCTAGAAATATTTACTCTTTACATAGTGGTCGACAACGAGCCACAATTTTTTAAGTCCATTTACGCCCGTTTTTGCATACTATAAAGTATTTTATTCTCTAATAGGGACTCCTATACTTTTTCTCCAAAACTTTTTGACAACAAAATATCTTACTAGCTCTTTCTGATAAATTTTCTTTATCATTATAAATATATACAATTATTTCATTTATATTTTTATGATATATCCTATTATTTATAAGTTGTATTTGCTTAAAAATTTCAATGTCTCCTCTCAGTGCATGCCCTATAACAGCTATATCGATTTCATTATTAAATAAATCGCCTACATCGATAAGACCTGGTATTCCCTCATACTTCTCCAAAAATTCTCGAACTAGCTTTGAATTTACAGTAACGGATATTTTCCCTTCTGAAAATTTCATATTAGTATATCTAAAAATATATTGATATCCCAGTGGCACAGAGTAGCCTTCTATATCCCCCTGGTGCTCAGTTCTAGGTGATTTAGGACTATTAATTAACTTATATCCACTACCATTAACAAAGTCATCTGATGCTGGCCTATTTACATCTAAATTGTTAAACCATCTGGATAATTCTTGAAATTCTTTCTTATCTATCTTCGCTTTTTTAAATCTATGAAACTCTAATAATATTCTCTGCCATATTTTTTCGCCATTCCACCTTGCTATACTTTCATCACTATACGAGGATAAAGTTGCATTAAAGGTATTTTGATTATATCTACAAATAGTTTTATCACTATTTATATCTTCGATAAATTTTTTTAAGTGATCATTATAACTTGAATAAGTATTTGGAAACCCCAAAACAATATAATTATCTTTAATTGAGCCATGAACTTTTATATGCTTTTTAGGATCAGATATCCCATATACTGCTTCAATAGTGTTTATATAGTTAAAATCTAATATCCTGTCAGCTTCATTTAATAATAATTGAAGATCATCACGTTTTTTACTTCATCATATTATAAACAATTATCCAAATATCTCATAAATTCCATTTTAAAGTCTTCAATTATGCTATTAAAATTTTCAACTTTTGAAAAATCTTCTTCATCTATTGATACCATAGCTCGGTAATACATATACTCCATGTCTGTCCATAAATTGACACCTTCGTTACTTATATTTTGCTTTGCTTTTATATAGTCTTCAATTTCACTTAAATCTTGTTTTAATTGATCACTACAATACTCACTCTCTAAAAAATCTCTATAGTTTGTCTTTAAACCATGACATAAGTCAAAGCCATTTCCGACTATTACCAATTTAGATGTCATATCATTTTCACCACCACTATCAACTTTATATCTATTATCCCACAAAAGATTTATATCTAATTAATAACATTTAATATAATAATAAAGCCATGGACACTGCATCCATGACCTAAAATAATTATTTTTCTGTCAGCATATAATACCGATCAGCATCAACTGGGTTTGCCAATTTTAGATCCATTGAAACAATTGGATCCTCTTTACCATCTTTTCGCTTGGAAAATTCTTGTTTTAACGATCCTTTTATAATCTCACATGGCCCTAGATAAATGAATGATGTACCTTCATCATCAGATTTTTTGACAAACATATCCATCGCCAAGGCTGGCTTGCCTTCATCAACACCACGATAGAGACTTTGAATTTCAGCACCTTCAATCCGACGCTTGTTTTTAGAATACATATGCATCACACTTGGATTCTTGAAATAGTCTCCATATTGAATAGTTTCACTAATATTTTCACTCTTATGATATGTGATGAAAATTGGACAAGTATCATGATCTTTATCGATAAAGTAACCACCAATATTTTGTCCTGGAATACGTTTTTTGAAATTCAAAAGCCGACATACATCTTTTCGCTCGTATCTACTTCCAATTGTAAACTGCTTGCTTGGATCATATTGTTCTGCTTTAAGTAATCCCGTTCTAATCGCATCTTCAAATAAGACCTTAAAGTCATTTGCTTTTAGTTCTGCTTTAATTCTTTCATTGAAACGATATAAACCGTCGTCATGTTGAATTATTTCAGTATCACCATAGCTAACTTTATTTGGTTTTGACTTATCATCAAAAAATGCTAAAGACAAAATTCGATCAACTGATTCCAAGACAGCTTCATTCACATAACAACCTTCTGCTTTTAGGATTTGAACATATTGCTCATCAGTTAATTCACCATTAAGTAACGCGTTTAACAATAACAATTCATGCTTACGCAAACCATTACTTAATTCAACTGTTACAAACGATAGTAATTGTTCTTGAAATTTCGTTAAGGTAAATTCTTCTTCGCCCATTGCAGATAAGAAGGCATTATATTGCTTATACTTGCCTGCAATCACGCTTTGATCAATCGAATCACGTTGTAAATCACACATCAAAGGTACACGTCCAAGTTTATTTTTGACGTTCATATACTCATCATGCAATTTCTTTTTCAGCGTTAAGTTGGACTGGCTAATTGACTTATAGATGCGCTCCTTAGCAACTTTGGTAAAATTAATCACCGAAGTTCCATAGATTGGTTCAAGATCGATTGCATCACGTACACTATCTTTACTATGTGACTTATCACCAGTTAAAGCGATTGGAATCAGGTAGTTATTTTTATAATTCCCGATAAAATCAATGATCGTCACGTATTCTTTATCCTTAAATTTACGCAGACCACGCCCTAATTGTTGAACAAAGACAATACTTGACTCTGTATTGCGTAACATCACAACTTGATTAACACAGGGAATATCAATCCCCTCGTTAAAAATATCTACCGTAACAATATAATCAATTTCCCCATTTTCAAGTTGAGTTACCACTTCATCACGCCTTGCAATACTATCTTCTCCAGTCAGAGCGACTGACTTGTAACCTTTTTGGCTCATCAAAACCGCAAGCTCTTTAGCCTCTTCTTTACGACTACAAAAGATTAAGCCGTGCAATTTGTCACCAGAGTAACCATAATATTTAGTCTGCTTAACAATATAATCCACCCGTTCTTTACTTACCAAGCGTTTCAAATCTGTGGTATCGTCAATAACTTCACCATCTAATTCGTAATCTTCAACTCCGTAATAATAAAACGGACATAGCATATTTTCTTCTAAAGCATCTTGCAATCGAATTTCATAAGCAATGTCATAGTTAAATAACTTATAGACATTAAAATTATCTGTTCGTTCTGGTGTTGCTGTCATTCCTAGACAAAATTTAGGAGTAAAATATTCAAAAATTCGCTGATGCATTGAAGCACCTAAATGATGAGCTTCGTCAAATAAGATATAATCAAAATCATCTTTAGCAAACAACGCAAGATTTTCTGGTTTTGATAATGTTTGAACTGTCGCAAAAACATATTTTTTATCTAAGCCTGCTCGATTATTGCCACTATAAATCCCATAATCATCACGATTACCACCGATTACTTTATAGAAACTCTCAAGTGACTTTTGTAAAATTTGTTCTCGATGAGCTACAAACAAGAAACGTTTTGGCAAAAAACTTCTCACATCAAAAGCGCCTAAATATGTCTTGCCCGTCCCTGTTGCTGAAATAATTAGACCTTTTTGTTTACCACTTTGGCGTAATTCAGCTAGTTGATCTAAGGCAGCTTTTTGCATTTTGTTGGGAACAATTTGACTGCTATCTTGATAGGCTTCCATACTTTCAGCTATTTCAGCTGTTGAAATCATTTTAGGATGATTTTGTTTGTATAACTCGGTATATTCTTCAATCCATGCTTCTGTTAGCTCAACTCCCCGAGCCCACTCTGCTTCAATTTGTTCGCTAATATTTTTGGTAATTTCAGCGTTATCAAGTGAAGTCACTCGTAGATTCCATTCGTAATTTTTGATGATAGCATTGTTTGTCAGGTTAGAACTACCGATAATTGCTGAATTATAGCCACTTTCATACGAAAACATATATCCCTTAGCATGAAAAGGCAATGCTTCGGCAGTATTCTTATCCTTTCCTGCATAAATCCGAACTTCAACATTTGGAATGTTGGCTAGTTTCTCAAAAGTCTTAGGCTGATTGAACCACAAATACGTTGAAGTTAAAATACGGCCCTTGACACCTTTCTTAGCGAGATCCTGGAAAACCGACAAAAAAGGTGATAAACCTGAGTCAGTGATAAATGCAACTGCAAACGTAAATTCACTACAGGTCTGTAACTCATTTTTTAAAACACGGTAAACATTAGTATTTTTAGATTCATTAGCCACTAACGAAGCCGATAAGCCACCAACGGCTGAATATTTGTCACTATCAACAAAATTATTAAGTACTGTATTGGAAATATTATCAACTAATTGACTATTCAAAACTAATGCTCCTTAAATCAACGTTTTCGATAGCTTTTGCCACAGGAATATCTGCTGGTGCCCAATTAAGTCTGGCTAATTCATCTACCGTGTGCCATTTAACTTCACTATGAGCTACCAAATCAAAATTATTTGTAAGTAATTTGGCATAGAAGACGGTTAATTCAACAACACCAAATTCATACTCATATTTTACTGTTTCGGCAACTTGTGACCCTACTAGAATCTCATCTTTAAATTCTTCTTCTAACTCACGTTTTAACGCCTGTTGTGGAGTTTCACCTGGTTCAATCTTACCACCTGGAAACTCCCAAAGATCGCCTAATACACGATCCGAACTGCGCTTTGTTGTTAATACTTTGTTATCGTCGATGATCGCAGCACCGACTACTTTGACATGTTTTTTGGTCATAATATTAGCTCCTCTCTTAGTGTTTATTACTACTTATTAAGTTATTTCTACTTTATTTTTTCAATCATATCAATTAAAAACATTATTGCAATTTTATATAGTGTATGATTTTATTTAACTTTACTTTTGAGACATATGTCAAGATATTGATAAAAATATAGTAGTGCCCAGATATGTACGGTTATTGTCTACTACAACACTACTATGAAATTCTAAACGGGTTTCCACATAAATATATTACAGCTGTATTATGAATTAATTTTGTTAACATACTTCATTATTTATTAGAGTTATACTTGACTTTGATGCTCTCACCAAACTATAATTATAATAGTTAAAAATTAAAAAAAGGTGATGAATATTAAAATGTACAGAGATTACAAACTAGAAATAGCTTTAGAAACATTTATACTATTCGTTTTACTATTAGTAATATATTTTGGGAATATACATATTGGGAATATAATTGATGGAACATTTGTAGCTGCAGTATTATCTGTTCCGGTAGCAATAGTTTCCTATATTAGTTCCAAAAAAAGTGATAAAAATAAAGCTAAGGAAAATTTATATTACGAAAAATTGGATCGAATTATTCAACTATTAAATTTAGAATTATCAACACCACATATAGAAAAGGAAAATAATATTTCTGAGAAAAACAGAGATGAAGATATCATAAAAATTCAATTGTTACAATTAGATAATATATATGAATCTGGAAAGAAAAACATTAATGCTGTAGATAAAGATAGATTCTCGGAAGTTGTCAGAGAAGTCGCGCTTAGATTGATTTTTCAGGGATTTAAATTTGAAAATTGTAACATTCTAGATATCCTTAAAAAAGATCCTAAACAAGAAAAAACTCTTGTTTCAATTAATCAATTACTCAAAAATATGGAAAATAAAAAATATTTAGAAAGTTATTTGAAATCTACTCCTATTACACATAGCGATATATTTAGTTGGAAAGAAATTATTGACTCCTCAAAAAAGCCCGCTCCTATAAATAATTTTATTTTTTTCAACCCTGTATTGAAGGATTTTGAATCTGACGATCTTGAAAATTATTCGGATAACATCTTTATTAATCCGTATTTTGAATACACTAGAAAAAATGAACAAGATACTCTCCAAACTATAATGGATTTAAATCTACAAAATACAATGGTTATAAATCCACAATTCAAGTTTAAAGATGGCTTTTCAACATACGATGGAATAAAGAATTTATATAACTCACAAAACAATGATGATGAAATATCAGTTAAATATGATATCTTTGAAAATTTAACTGATAGGAATGAAATTAAGCAAAAATATGCTTTAGATAATAAAACTGTTGTTAGATTTTCCAGAACATACTACAATGAAAGTGAACAAGAGTATGAGTTTAATTCTTGGTTTAAGATAAAAGAAAAAAATTTAAAACACTTCAATTGTTTAAAATTTGCTATAGTTGATGATAAAAAAGGTACTTTGCTTTTAACCTTTACAAAAAAAGAATTTCAGAAATTATTAAATAAAAAGAGTTCAACTGAAGATAATACTGCATATAACTTCTACTTTAAAGTTTCGACTACTGAATACGAAAAATTCATAAAAGATCATTCCCCTTTAACAATCCTTTATGATACTCGGGTTCCTAAATATGAAAAGAATATACGCATGAATTTATCCCCTAATAACAACTCGTAATCTCTATATTATAAACAATTCGTATAGCGGACTTTGAATCAACAAAAGACTAATCTGAGAAAAACTGCTATTAAATCTTTGTTCTCCAATATAGAAAAATGCTTTACTGTGTAATGATATTATTTCATTACACAGTTTTTTGATTTATCATTAAAAAGTATCTGTATACACAAAAAAGAGCCATAATGGCATCTTTTTCTTATGTAGCCTACCACGAAAACTCAACTAGAAAGTACGGTATCCATGAGGTATCAATTATCTTATTTTCCCTGCCACTACTAATTTCTTGCCACAAGAATTAGCTACTTTTAGATGCCATAACTGCGGAACTACTGCTTTTTATCGCATGGTTTTACTCCTAAACATTTTATCAGACTTCCTTCTGTCAATGCGACATATCAAACTGCTATTGCTGCTCGTTCAGCTAGGTTACGTTGTCGTAACTGTAATTCTACTTGCTCCGCAAACTCTGTGCTCTCTACTTCTACTGTCAATCGTCTTCTTGATTCCACTCGTTGTGAGTTTCAAGATAACTTTAATTTCTTACCTCTTCATCTATGCTTTGATGAATTCAGAGGAACTCACAACACTTATCATTTTATTTGCTTAGACGCTGATAATCATATTATCCAGACTATCTTACCTAATCGCTTAAACAGACTATTTTCAATTACTTCATGCGGTTTCCTGCTTCTGTGAGAAGCTTAGTTCGTACTGTTAGTTGCGATCTAAATTCTTACTATGTCGATCTTATCAATAATCTTGCCAAGATCATCATCGACAGATTCTACATCATTTAAATGCTCAACCGTGCTGTAAATTCAATACGTGCTGACCTAATGAACAGCTTTGACCATAGTTCTAAAAACTATCAGTTGTTTAAATGTAACTGAAAACTCTTCTTAAAGCGATATGATGATCTGGACTGTACTCATCAATTTTGTGAAAGATTACAACGCAAATGTGTCACCTCTGAACGCTTGGTCGATCAGGGACTTGGGTTAACTGATCAAAACTTTCGTAAGGCATATTGGGATTATCAACGACTACTAGAAGTCATCGATGATCCAACGACCTCTAAGCTAAAAATATTCAAACAGTGTCTTGATGAAGCACACCAAAAGTACTCAGGTTCCCGCTATAACGCCTCTAAGGCTGACAAAATACTACCGACGTCCTTTGATAATTTATCTCCTGTTATCACAGCTTTAGAACCAAAATATCAGCACTACACTAACGACCCTCTAGAAGGTATAAATCGTAAAATAAAACAAATTTAGCGAACAGCCCATGGTTATCGTAATTTTGAACATCTCAAAGCTCGGATCTATCTCCAAACATATCTCAAGAAGCTCTGTGAAAACAGCCTAAGCCATTCTCACAGAGCTTCTCTAAAAATATTTACTCTTTACACCGTGGTTGACAAAGAGGCCAAACTTCCAACGTTTGAGAGACATCAAAAAAGTTGGAAGTTGAAAATGTCTTTTTACTTAGGCCACCGCCTCCCTTGTTTATTCGATTATTGCCATCGAATTACCAATTATAGAAGATAACCACTAATTTTCAGAATTAAGACTTGGAAATGCAGATTCAATATCTTGCTTTATTTGCTCTAAATTATCAGTAAATTCCACTATCTTTTGTACAATTTGGCTAACAATTTCCCTCTCTACAGGATTTTTAATACTACTAATCATATCACTCGTTGGTATTTCAACAGTAGTAGTATCTTCTAACTCATAAATTTCATTAAATAAACTCAATAAATCATTCTTAGATAAATTCTCTGGTCTTATTTCTTTACCCCCTATTAAAAAATAGCACTTTGTCTCATTTTTTAAGATTTCCATATATTTCTCCCTTCTTAGTATACGCATCCATTCCAGATTCCATTGCTTCAATAAATTTATCATGACTCTTTTCTTCGATATTATTTATTGAATCCCTTATTTTGCTAGAACTAAACTCTCCAGACATAACGGAGTATTTCCCATTATTATCTTTAGAAGTAATAATCAAATAATCTGGTTCTAGTAGTGTTCCTAGTGTGGAATTGTGCGTTATAACCACAACCATGCTATTACTTGAAAGCTTCTTTAATACAGTATTTAATTCCGTTTTTATATAAGCATTATCCAAGGAAGATTCCGGTTCATCTATTAGTATAATAGATTTATTTTTAGCTTCATTCAACCTTAACATCAAAGCAAATCCAACAGCTTGCCCTCCAGAAGCGGGAATCCCTTCCGAATCAAGAAGTTTAACTTCTTTACGAACTAAATATTCTGCAAAATTAGCTTCATTATAAAATTTTTTCTGCTTTAAATTGTTCAAAAAATCAATGAAACTTTTGTTTTTATAAGCTACCATTAAATCATTATTAACTGCTTCTTTCGTTCCAATTTCCTTTTGAAATTGACTAGCAGAATCGTAGGGCACTAAATTTACTTGTATTTGATATCCATGCAAACTTTCCTTTTTTAAAGAAGTTGTTTGGACAATTCTTTCTAAGAAATAACTTATTTTTTTCTCTAACTGTTGCCTATGAATCACTTTATTAATACTACATTCTTGAATTTTAGTTATTCCTGTTCGTGCTGTAACTGTAGATTTAACCTCTAACATGATTTTATTGACTCTATTTCTAATCTCATTATTCTTTCTGTGTTCCACATATACATCCCTAAGTTCTGAATAAACTTCAATAAAATTATTTTTCTTTTGGATACTATTTGATAGAAGTTTCCATATTTCGTCTTTTGCAATAACTTCTTTAATATTTGTGAGTGCCTCTTCTATAAATTCTGTTTTAGACAATTCAAATTCAACTTCCTTAAACAACGTATACTTTTGTCGAGACTGACTCTTAGCCATTTCATCAGCAAAGCGTTTAACATCATCTAAAAAATTTTCAATATTTTCAAATTCATTATCAGCATTTAGATAATTTTTTATTTTAGAAAATTCAGTTTTATATTTTTCCTGCCACAAATTGATAGCTGTAAGACCTTGCTCTTTTCTTTGCTTTTCAATGTATTCATCTGCATGAGCAGTTTCAAATTGCTTTATCTCATAGTAATCCTCTTTACTATACCACCTTTTAATTTGATTCAGAAAATATGTCTTTCCAGTTCCACGTTTTCCTACTACTAAATTAAGTCCTGTAGAAACGTTTACTCCATTAATGTTAATAACATCTTGCAAGTTTTCTTTATTTACACTTACTTTATCTCTATTCTGTAAACATTTTTTTATATCTTCAAATTCACATGAATCAACTTGTATATACGTTTGCTTACCGCTTAACTCTTCAATATTATTTCGCCCATCAGCATCCTTATCTGTAGCATGTGCATCACTAAATAAACAAGGAATCAAGCTAGTATCATCTTTTTTAGCAATATTAAATCTTAATTGATTAGGAACTCCTCCCACACATACTACCTCTTGTAAGGGATCAGGTATTTCTTTTACCCCCTTACTTTTTCCTAATTCAAATATATAAATTCCTTGATCCCAACAAGATAATTCTTTACATAATTGATCACACGTTATCCTATCTCTATTAGTTTGATGCACTTTAGATAACCAATCTGAGAAATTAGATAGTTCATCAACACAGTCAATGGGAAAAACTACATTTACATGTCCAATATCCAAAGTAAGTTCAATTCCTGGATAAACTTTCACATTGTCCAAATTTTTTGAAATTTCATCAAAGTTTTCTTTATCAAATAAATCATGATTTGTTATCGCTATAGCATCAAGCTCCGTAATTTTAATATATTTCTTTAACCAATCTAGTGAAAATACAAACTCAAAATCTTTAACACTTGCAATAGTATGAATATGAAAATCAATTTTTTTGGTCATTAATAATCCCCCTTATTCATAACAAGTACTCCCATATATTTAATTATATATCATCTTAAATAATATGCTAAATTCCTATAACATTCAACTTCCACTAATTATCTGCATAAAATTCTTTAATTTTAAACAGTTTATATTGCTCTCATCTTTAAAACTATTAGAGCAATTAAGGTAAAAATTAATACATATTTCTGTCATGCACTCTTTTTATATCCCAATGGTTAACACTATTCTTGAAAAATAATTTTATTTAATTGCTTTTCTATTAACGCCTTTTCTATTTTGCTAAGCCTCAAATAATCAAAATTTTCAACTTCTTTTTCAATAACTGATATATAGGCATCTACATCTAGGTTCCAATATTTCAAATACCCTAAGAGTGCCATCCTATATCTATATACAAAATCTGTATCCTGTAAATAAATATAGTAATCTTTATCCACCATCTTAACGGTAAAGAACTTAGTAAACATTCCTTGATTAACATTGATATGATTTCTACTTATCAACTTATCCATAATTAAGCATATGCTATTATCATAAATTCCAACGCGTATTATATCTTCCAATATCAATATAGTGTACAGTGGCATATTATCCCAGTCAGTATACTTCAAGTCGCTAATATTTTTAACAATGAAGTTACTAAGACTATTACTAGTAATCAAATAATTGTTACTATCATAAATAGATTTTTTAGATAAAATCAACTCCAAATTATTTAAATATTTTAGCATTAAATTTTTTCTCTTCCACCCTTCGTTCAGTTCTATTTCACGTGTAAAATCATCCATATCATCTAACAATATATCCTGTACTAATAGCAATTTTAATTTATCAAATTCTTTAAAAGCATAAAAAAAACTCTCATCCAACTTCCTTTGATATCTAGTATCAAAAATACGTTTAAATTTTTTTATATCTATCGTCTGGTCACATTTTACTATTAATTGGCATATCCTATTAAATTGATTCTTTTTTTCAGAAGTCGTAGTTCTAAACACATCTCTGAGAATGTCTAAAGAGTATCTCACACTACAGTCCCAGTCATTATCTTCTAAATAAAATAATCTATACAAAGCATAGGCACCACGATAGTCTCCTGCCATCGATTTCACAATAAGAAATACGTTCTCAATATTCTCTTTATTTGCATATCCGATTTCAGACATTAAGTAATCAAAACAAATTTCAGAGTATGCCAAGTTAGTATCATCATTCGAATTCAATATCCCTTCGTGATAATTACCAATTGTTTTTAGTTTACATAAATCAAATAAGCTTCCTTCCAATTTATCTTTGATACCTACATAAGCATTTAAGAAATTTTTCCATGAATCGTTCACAAACTTATTATAGTATTTTTTCTTTTCATTACATACAAGTGTACTCTTACTGCCTGTGACATCTTCAAAAACTATTCTTTCTATATTTTGATTCAAATAAAGATATACTTCTTTCCCTGATTTTATTTTAGGAGCATTTTTACTCGCTGAGAATATTTCCACAGATTTAATGTTCTTCCAACTTTCTTCTTTTATTTGTATGACATTACCCATTTCCGGAATCGAAATATCTAATCTGCCACTATACTCGAATTCTTTCTCAGATTTAATTTTCTCATAGCCAAAATTAGGCATTTCTTCAAATAATTTAGCAATTTTTTTATCGGAGTTAGCTAAATTGGATATTTTCTTAAATATATAGCCATGTATATTTTTTTCAATAGGGAAGTTAGAATATAAAGTTACTATAATATCTTCAATCCTAGAACTTTCTTCTATTCCTCCTACAACATACTGATACTTATCATTTTTGATCCAAGAATGATTTCTTTCAATTAACTTATCAAAGATTTTAATATCTTCTTCAAACATCTCAAGTGCAACACTAAACAGCATATCATTATCTTTGTTAAATAAGTCTTGATTTAATAACAAATCATATTTTCTTACAACAAAGCTTTTGTAATTAACTATTCCGCTAGTACTAAATTTAGCTAAATTATCTATTTTTAAATTGGTGTATCTTGATAGACTATCAAAAACAATCTTGACATATTCACATCTGTGACTATCAGACTCTAAATTCTTAATATCTTCTTCTAATTGTTCAAAAAAGTGACCTACCCTAGGATCAGAGAAATATTTCTTATTCATATAATCAAAATATTCACTATACTTATTACCTATCTTTTTTCTTATAGTCCTCTTTAAAGTATAATCATTATCCGATTTCATTTCTATTATCACTTCAAAAATATCGAAAATAAACCAGAGTATCATTACAAAAATAAACACTAAAAAGATGATTACTGACTCCCAAATATAATATACTATTTGGTTCTCTAAAAAATATAGCGCTAAAATTGAAAATAATAATGCTATATAAAATTCTGGAATCTTTGTTATTTGATACACTAGACTATGTTTCACTGCAAATTCTAACTTATTCATTCCCAAGTAATTATCATTTTTTCTATTATCATACCCAGCTATAAATGGAAGAAAACCATAGTATAAGCCGTAAAGTCCCACTAGTGTGAGTACTGCAGACAGTATTGTATAAAAATCCAAATTATCTTTTGTGTATACTCCAATTATACCAATAAGGCTATAGTAAATCAGAAACACCCAAATTATAATATGAGCAGCTATTTTATCTTTTCTAAGTATTAGTTTTTCTATAAAAAATTTCCCCCTAATAGATACTTTTCTAGCCACAATAAGGATAATTCCCCCTATAAATGGTAAACAAAATATTAAAGCTGTTCCCATATTACTTAAATTCCTTTCATATCTAATAAGTTAAAAATTCACAATAATTATGCCAAATGAAGCAAAAGATTTGATATGACAGTATCCATTCCCTCTACCTTTACTCCATCTTCCTCTTATTCAAAATAGCCCGCACTACCTTTTCTCGGGCATTTATCGTATCAGCTGAATTTAGTTTTTCGTATTCATAGACTAAAACATCTGCGATCAACAGTTGTGACATCCGCCCGATAAGTGAGCCACCATTTAGAAAATCATCGACCGCCGTTTGTAACACGATATCAGCTTCAAGTGCGATCGGTGAAGCAGGATAAGTGGTGATCGCAATGATCTGAGCTTGGTTTTTCTTAGCGATCTTTAGTGGTTCTAACGTATCTTTTGTTCTCCCAGTCAAAGAAAAAACGATAAATAGATCTGAACTATTGGTGATCGCTGCTAATTGGGCTTGATAATGCGGATCAGTCACTGCTTGTGCTCTTACTCCGATCCGTAAGAGCATACTTTCCAATGCCTTACTCGAGAGTGCACTGCCTCCTACCCCTAATATATATATGCGTTTTGCTTTTCCTATTGCTGTAACAGCTTTGGCAAGTGCTTCTTGGTTTAATTCACTTAAAGTTGTCTTGATCGTTTTAGTCAGAGCGTTTTCGATGCTAGCGTACGGTGAATTTTCTGTTTGTTCGACATTGCTGGAATAGTCTTCTTTTGCGACCTCAACTTTTAGATCAGCAAAACCACTATAGCCTAATTTGTGGCATAACCGTACGATCGTTGCATCACCGACCTTGGTCTTTTCCTTGATATCGTTCATCGTTTCATAGACGATATCAGCTCCTGCCCATAAAAAATGATCGGCTACCTTTTTTTCAGCTGGCGTTAATTCAAAATAACTTTGATGGATCTTTTCCTTTAATTTCATCGTCATGACCTCTCTTTATACCATAACTATACACTTTTTTGGAGTTTTTCTCCATAGTTCATTTAAAATGGATAAAAACGTTTACAAAAAATTCTAAACATGTTATATTACGTTTGGAGATATTATCCAAAAAATATAAAAACGGAGTGAGATGTATGCTAAAATCAGAATTTTTACGTAAGATAGATCATGGTCTGATCGTGTCCTGTCAAGCATTACCAGGCGAACCACTCTATACACCAGAAGGTGGAGTAATGCCTCTTTTAGCATTGGCAGCAAAGCAAGCTGGCGCTGTTGGGATCAGAGCCAATTCAGTACGGGATATTCTAGAGATCAAGGAAAAAGTTGATCTTCCAATCATTGGGATCATCAAACGTGACTATCCACCAACAAAGCCCTATATCACACCCACGATGAAAGAAGTCGACGAATTGGTAAAAACAGGCGTTGAAGTTATCGCACTTGACTGTACTTTACGCAAACGTCATGACGGAGCAACTATCAATGAATTCATTGAACAGATCAAACAAAAATATCCCGATCAATTGTTGATGGCCGATATTTCGACTCTAGAAGAAGGCTTGAACGCTGCTAAAGCTGGGGTCGACTTTATCGGGACTACATTAGCTGGTTATACAAAAGAAAGTCCTGCTTTAGACGGTCCTAATTATCAATTGATCAAAGAGTTAGTTGATGCTGGGTTAGATGTGATCGCCGAAGGTAAGATCCATGATCCAAAACAAGCTAAAAAAGTTCAAAAATTAGGTGTCGCTGGCATCGTTGTCGGAGGTGCGATCACACGTCCTAAGGAGATCGCCACACGTTTTATTGATGAATTAAGGGGGTAATCACCATGTTTAAAAAATTCTCACGCCTCGGAAAAGCCTTTATGTTACCGATCTCGATCTTACCAGTCGCTGGTCTTTTGCTTGGTCTAGGTGGCGCGCTCAGCAATGAAAGCGCCGTCAAAACTTATCCATTTTTAGATCAAGCCTGGTTACAGACGATCTTAAAGGTCATGAGTTTTGCGGGTAATGCCGTCTTTTCAAACTTAGCATTGATCTTTACGATCGGGATCGCAGTTGGCCTTGCCACCAGTGATAAAGGAACGGCCGGTCTAGCTGGTGGAGTATCATTTTTAGTTTATACAGCAACGATCAGTGGTTTACTTGAATTATTCTCGCCTAAAGGTGCAACGATCGATACTGGTGTCGTTGGTGCGATCGTCATCGGCTGTACCGTAGCTTATCTGCATAATCATTATCGCAAGATACAACTTCCCCAATTCTTAGGTTTCTTTGGCGGTTCTCGTTTTATTCCGATCATCTCAGCTTTAGCAGCCATCGTCATCGGTGCCTTCTTTTACATGATCTGGCCACCGATCCAAAGTGGGTTGCGTGTTGCTGGGGAAAATATCGCACACATGGGCGCCTTTGGAACATTTCTTTATGGTTTCTTGCTTCGTTTGACAGGTGCTGTTGGGTTGCACCATACGATCTATCCACTCTTTTGGTACACTTCACTTGGTGGGACCGAAGTAGTTGCCGGGCATACGATCTCAGGTGCGCAAAATATCTTCTTTGCCCAGCTAGCTGATCCTAACCATACTGGTCTTTTCACTTATGGGACACGTTTCTTTGCTGGACGGTTTGCGACCATGATGTTTGGCTTACCAGCTGCTGCTTATGCAATGTATCGCTGTTTACCAAAGAAAAATCGTAAAAAAGATGGTGGTTTATATCTCAGTGGTGGGTTGACCTCATTTCTAACGGGGATCACTGAACCGATCGAATATACTTTCTTGTTCGTAGCCCCATGGTTATATGTGATCCATGCCTTTTTAGACGGATTATCTTTCTTCTTTGCTGATCTTTTGAATATCCGGATCGGTAATTCCTTCTCGGGTGGTTTTATTGATTTCTTGTTATTTGGGATCTTACAAGGTGAAGATAAGACGAATTGGTTACGCGTCATCTTCTTTGGGATCGTTTGGGCCTTTGTCTACTATGTGGTCTTTACTTTCTGTATCAAGAAATTCAAAGTCGCTATCCCAGGTCTAGAAGCTGAGGATACTGAACCTGTCCAAGCAGTGCCGACTGATAATTCTTTAAACGCTGAATCTAAGCTCGTGATCCAAGCACTGGGTGGGCCTGAAAACATCGAGACAGTCGAAGCCTGTGCCACACGTTTGCGTGTCGCTGTCGTTGATAAAAGTAAAGTCAACAAGAAGACCCTCAAAAGCTTAGGTGCGGTTGCCGTTTTAGAAGTAGGTGGTGGGATCCAAGCCGTCTTTGGTGGTAAAGCTGATCTCTTTAGCCAAGAGATCAATCAAATTTTAGGAAAAGGTGATTAAAGATGTTTGGTTTTAAGAAGAAAAAATTAGAATTAGCAATGCCCGTTGATGGTAAGATCGTTTCTTTAGCAGAAGTTCCAGATGAGGTATTTTCTACTGGAATGATGGGACAAGGTTTTGCAGTGAAACCGACCGCAGATGAGATCTATGCTCCAGTTGCTGGAACGATCACCAATATCTTCCCAACAAAACATGCGATCTCGCTCAAGACAAAAGAAGGGGTCGAGATCTTGTTGCACTTAGGTCTTGATACCGTCGAGCTAGCAGGAAGTCCTTTTGAAATGTTCGTATCAGCCAACCAAGAAGTCTCACCTGAAACGCTCCTTTGTAAGATGGATAAAAAACAGATCACTGAGGCAGGGAAATCAGATGTTGTCTTAGTACTAGTAACATCAGGTGAAGAGGTCACTATGACTGATATGGATAGCTCACTACATGGTATGAGCTGTGGCTCGGTGAAAATTGGGTAATAACAGTAACTAAAAACAGGCTGAAAATCAATGTTTTGAACATGATTTTCAGCCTGTTTTATTTTTATCGTCTTGGAAAATCTTCAAGAAAACCGTAAAATTGGGATTTATCCGAATAATCTGCTCTATACCTACTATTTAATCCTGCTTTTTTGGCAACATCACTCAGCTTTACTAAAAGCTTTCCATCTTCACCTAAAAAACGAATCTGGTTACTAAAACCGACCGCATATATATATTTGACAAGTCTATCGACTAGATATTCAGGGTGTTCTTCTTGATCGATCTTTTTATAGACTTGTGCCAATACGTCTAAAATATCTAGTAATCCTGAATTTTTTTCTGGACGTTCTGCCAAACTATTATACAATTCATGGACTACTTCTTTTACATGATTTACATTAACTTTTTCTGTCATTTTGATCCTCCTCCAAAGCTCCCGAAAGGAGTATTTCCCCAGCGTTGAGCACCTTCAGTCACAGGTACATTGGTAGAGGTGCTTGCAGAAGCTGTATTACTAAAACTTGTCACAACATCAAAAGTTGAAATCACCGCTACGATAACTAATGATTTTTTCATAGTACATCTCCTTTTTAATGTAATCTATCCAACAAACAGCTTACAATTGGATTTTATCACACTTGATTTATAATAAAAATGTAATATTTTTAATTTAATATTACTTTTTTTAATTAAAGACGAAGGAATCACATCACATTAAAATTGGTTATCTAAAAACAGCCGTGGATCAACTTAGACTGGTTCATTTACGGCCATTTTTAGTCTCATTGCTCGCGATCTTTCAGTTCCAAAGATTCGTAATTATAATCTAAAAGACTGCTCTATATAGATATCTGAAAAAAATTCAAGTTACAAAGTGATATGGCGACTAGATCATCTAATTACTGCTAAATTCATTAACAAATTTCCCCAAAAAAGAGTGTATTTAACATATTTCTTTCCCCATTCTTTTTCTAAGTTAACATCAAAACCTACGTAACCTTAGAGCAACAAGCATCCCGTTTATTTCCCAATTAAAATTCTGCCTGTGGATAACTCTCTACAAATATCTTGATCGCTTTCAGCTATAGCGGGTTTAACTGGTGCAAAAAACACTGTTACTTTTATTTTCCCTACATACTCATTACTCACCATAATTGATATTATTGATCTCTATAGTAATTTTGTATGTTTCCAGCGGTAAAATTTCTGTCATAAGCGATTTTATTCTTATTGTCTAAAGTCCATTAAGTTTCCCTATTTCCATAATTGATCATTTAACACTATGACAAATATTTCACCGATATTTCGTTAATAAATCATCAATAAATTTAAGCGTGCTATCAATATTTCGTCAATAAACTTAAACACTTCATCAATACTTTCAGCTAACTTAATATAAGACTTTTGCCATATCACGTCTTTTCTGTGATACTATATATCACTATTTTTAAATTATTTACGTTAAGCTCGCTATTCAAAAAAATAAGCGAGCCCCGCAAGACTCGCTTCCCACTATATTCTCCCGCACAATCCCCTAGTTCGCGGGTAAATTTTCCGATAAATATCATATATTCGTTGATACTTATCCACATTTTCAGCAATAGGCATGATCGTATCACTATAAGCGACAAAGTTATCCACACATTCAGCTAAGTCAGCGTACCAGCCTAGCCCTGTGGCAGCTAACATTGCAGCACCTAAACCTGGGCCCTGTTCAACTTCTAACGTCGTCACGGGCATATTAAAAATATCGGCTTGCATCTGTAGCCAGACAGCATTTTTTGCTCCACCACCAACTGATACAAGGCGTTTTAATTCATGCTTAGGATCCAACAATGCTTGTGAATCTTTCAACGAAAATGTTATCCCTTCTAACACAGCTCTAGCAAAATGATCCAACGTATGCCGTGCATCGATCCCAATAAAACTACCTCTGATCTGACTGTCAAAGTATGGTGTCCGCTCGCCAACTAGATACGGTGTAAACAATAAGCCCTCAGCTCCAACCGCGATCTTCTCCACATTTGCCAGTAATTCGGCAAAACTCTTATCTGGCGCAAACGTATCTCTAAACCAATTCAGACTATGACCCGCTGCTAACGTCACGCCCATCGAGTAATAATGATCATCCACAGCATGTGCAAAAAAATGTAACTTACCTTGATTATCTACAAATTTTGGTCGTGCTCTCAAAAACACACCTGAAGTTCCGATGCTTACCATCCCTACATCACGCTTCAAGATCCCAGCTCCTAGGGCAGCACACGCATTATCTGCACCTCCAGCAAACGTCAGCACATCATTTTTAAAGCCAAATTCTTGCTTTACCGCTTCACGCAAGGTCCCCGTCGCCTCGCTTGATCTGACTAATGGTGGCATGATAGTTTCTGGTATTTCAAAGTGTTCAAGGACTGCCTTAGACCACTGCTTGTGCTCTAGATCAAGCAACAATGTGCCCGCAGCATCCGAAAAGTCCATCGCTAAATTCCCCGTTGACCACCAACGTAGATAGTCTTTTGGTAATAAGATATGTCGAGTTTGCTTCCAGATCTGTGGTTCATGTTCTTTGACCCACAATATCTTTGGCAAGGTAAATCCTTCTAAAGCGATATTGCCCGTGATCTGCTGAAGTTCTGGACCATATGTTTGCATGATCATTTCACATTGTGCTGTCGTGCGAACATCATTCCACAAGATCGCCGGGCGCAACACTTCAAAGTTTTCATCCAATAATACTAGACTGTGCATTTGCCCTGAGAAACTGATACCAGCTAATTTTGCTGTAAAATCAGCCACTTGTTGCTTTAATTGCTCCAGTACTTTGCTACAAGCTTTTATCCAAGCTTTGGGTTCTTGTTCCGAATATCCAGCCTTTGGATGGCTCAGCGTGTACTCGCTACTGGCGATTGCTCTGATTTTTCCATCATTATCGACCAACGTCCCTTTTAATGAACTGGTTCCGAGGTCTATTCCTAGTACATATTTCATTTTGCACCTCACAATACTTCATAAACTGTAGTTGCACGATACTTTTTCGTTAGTGGATCTTTTACTTGCTGTAAGTAGTTAGGGCGCCGTTGCATCTCAAACGTTATCCCCGCGTGCTTATAGATCCAGATCCCGTTATTTATCTTCTCCATTCGCTCCACTTTGTTCAACGTATAGATAACGCAAGCTTCCTGATCACTTGTTATCCTAAGAGCATTTTTACGATCTTCACTTGCTAAAAAGATCTCAGCAGGCTCACCTTGATCAAAAACATAGGCTAGATCGATCCCATTTGCACAGAATTTAGATAATTCTGTCCCTTGTTCAAAGGCTTCGTTGATCTGCTTTGGTCGACTAAAATCAAACTTTGCCTGCTCATCTTTCATATCGTCAAACTTACCAGTAGGGATAAATTCATTATCTACTAATTGTAACGATGTCTTTGGTAGCTTGAGCCAATGCTTAGCTATTCCCAGCGTCTTGTCCTTATTTAAGTTAAAATATGCGTGATTTGTCAAGTTACAAACTGTCGGTGACAAAGCCTCACCAATATACCTGACTTTTAATTTATTTTTTTCAATGCTATAAATGATTTTTAAATACATTGGTTCATAGACAGACTCAGTATCGACGTACTCCAAACAATAACTGGTCGCATCTATGCGCCTAACAAACCAATGCTTCTTATGCAGACCTGCTTTTCCCCCATGGAGTTGAACTCGCCCTTCATTTGTGTCCAATGGTCGGCCTTTATAGACTGGAGGATATACTCGCCCTGCGATCCTACCGACCGTTCCAAAATAATAAAAATCATCGGGATAATTTCTTTTATCTTGATAATGTAACACATAATTTGTCTCATTTTGCTTTTTGGTAAGCTCGATCAGTGTAGCCCCGATATCGATGAATTTGACCCTGAGGTATTCATTTTCTAACACATATTCTTCCATCTTCTATCCTCCTACAAAAAAGAGAAGTTGCACCAGGCCCCTTCTCCTCTTTTTTCAGCGTTTGATATTTGGATCAGTAAAGATATCTGTTGCATCGTCACTTGGCGAGGAAAATTCAGATACGATCGCCCCTTCATCTGCTGCTTGAAACCAATGCTTAGTATTAGGCAAGATCGTATATTGCTCGCCAGCCTCTAACACGATCTCATGCAATACGGTATAAAACTCAGCTGAATCAGCTGGTATCTTGGCCCGAATATTTGGTGTTTCTAGCCCCTCAACGTAGAGATACACCTTACCTTTCCGTACCCGAAATGTTTCCATTTTCCCCTCGATCTCACCTTTATTGCCTCTTCTTGGATGTCGATGTTCAGGACAAGTTTGGTTGGGCACTAGCACCATCTCTTTAGCACAATATCGCTCATTATTCACATAGACGATCAAGTTCAAGCCCTCGATCTCTGGTCTACCCAATCCAAAATCAGCATATTCGATCTTATCCAATTCGGCTTGTGAAAAGACGATCTCGGAATTTTTATAAAAGTCTAAAACTTTTTCTTTGTAAGTCATGTGCTCCCTCCTATCAACTGATCTTAAGTTCGCTAAAGTTGATATCTTCTTCCTCATCTTCAATTGTGACAGTTTCGGCTGGATCAACAGCTTTCATAAGGGTGATGAAGGTAATTGCCTGTGCGAATGAACCGATCAATAAAGCTAAGATAAAGAGCAAACCATGGTTACCAGTCATTGTTGGAACAGCAAACATCCCAGAAGCCGGAATATGTGAATCACAGCCCCAATACATTGAAAGAGCACCAAAGACTGCACCACCTACACCAGTTGCGATCATGTTTTTCATCCAATTCTTGAAGATGATCGGAAAACAGCCTTCTGTTATCTGACAAAATCCCATTGGAATAGCTGCTTTGAGTGTCTCGATATCTTGCTTATCAAAAACATTCTTTTTGACGACTTTTTGTAAGAGATATGCGATCCCATAGCCAAATGGTGTGATCATCGAAGCACCGATCAAAACTGTAAGTGGTGGATAGATCCCCTCGGAAAACATCGCAAACACAACGGCAAAGACAGTCTTGTTGATCGGACCACCATAGTCGATACTCGATAAAACTCCAATGATGAGTCCGTATAAGATCAACTGTGAGCTGTTTAGACTTTGCAAGTAATCGGTGAGCAAGCCTACGAGCCAATTTATCGGCTCACCTAAGACATAATACATGACCATACCACTGATAAAGCTGGAAATAAATGGAACTATTAGAGTTGGCATCAATCCTTCCATCCATTTAGGAACTTTAAGACTTGAGTACAATAAAGACGTTACTATCCCTGCGATAAAACCTGCTGCGATCCCGCCAATAAAACCTGTATTGATCCCGTGAGCGACAAAACCAACGATCAACCCTGGTGCGATCCCCGGCTTATCTGCGATCGAGTATGCAATTGCAGTTGAAACGATCATCGGTAAGAAACCTAGGCCATAGCCCCCCATCGTTGTCATCGTATCGGCAAAGCTAAAACCCTTAGCAAAATCTGTGATCGCTGTGCCTCCCATGATGTTTCCGATCGCTAATAGAAAACCAGATGCACAAATGATCGGTAGGAAAAACGAGATCGCCGTCATCAAATGCTTTTTAAAGCCAAGTTTCTTTAGATATTCCACGATATCACCCCTTTTCTAACTCCTCTAACTTCTCGATCAATTTATTCGGTGATTTTACAACAATGCTGGTCGGAACTTCAACGACTTTCTTGTCAGCAAAACGCTCACGTCCATTTACCTTGATATCAGCAGCAATGATGACGATATCAGCTTGGGCGATCTGTTCTTTTGACAAGACCTCTTGGCGCCCAGCCAGTCCTTGAGTCTCGATATGTGCTTCATGGCCCCTGCTTTGCGCCGCTTGGATCAACTTTTCTTTTGCAATATACGTATGCGCGATCCCTGCGGTACAGGCTGCGATCCCGACGATCTTCATGACATTTCCCTCCCTTTAAAATTGAAAATATAAATGTGCTTTGTTCTCTGCTTTAAATAATTTATTCTTAGCATGTACTACTTTTTCTGTTTCTGACATTGGTGCTGGGAATAAAACATTTGGCTCTCGTTTTTCGTTATTGCCATCATTTAGCTCTTCACGTAATTTATCAGCAAATACGATCTTGATATCACTTGAGATATTGACCTTGCTGATCCCATGTTCAACAGCTTGAGTAACTTCTTCATCTGGATTACCCGAACCACCATGTAAAACTAGTGGGATATCGACTGCTTCAGTGAGTTCATCTAAAATGTCGATCCGCAATTTTGGCTTGATGTGCTTAGGATAAAGCCCATGTGAAGTTCCGATCCCAACAGCCAAGCTATCGCAACCTGTGCGCAAAACAAAGTCTTTAGCAACTGCAGGATCAGTGTAAACACCTTCTTCTACTCCACCCTCAACGTTATTACCAGTATTTCCGATCGTACCTAACTCAGCCTCGACTGATACCCCGACTGCATGAGCTGCCTCAACAACTTTTTGTGTAATAGCTACGTTTTCCTCGTAAGGCGCCAGTGATTTGTCGATCATGACCGAGGTAAAGCCTAACTGGATCGCATGGATGACTTGTTCATAACTTCCCCCATGATCTAAATGGATCGCTACTGGAACTTTTGTTTTATGCGCTTCCGCTAAACACTGTGCAATAAAGCTATCAGTCAAAAAGCTCAACTCATCTGGATGGATCGCGATGATAAATGGTGTATTTGTTGCTTCACATGCCTTTACCGTTGCGTTTAACAATTGACCTGAGCCACAGTTATACGCTGGGATCGCAAATTTGTGCTCTTTAGCGAGTGTGAGTAATTCTTTTCCTGACACTAATACCATGTTATTTTCCTCTTTTCTATTTATGAATTCGTCAGTAGATCATACAAATTATCTTTATTGTCAACTTGGATCAAATTTTGGATAAAGTCATCATGAGCTAACAAGATAGCTATCCTCTGTAATAAAAGGATATGTGTCATATCAGCATCCTCTTCTTTGACAGCAAACATGATAACAACTTTGACTGGCTTTTCATCCAGTGTTTCCCATGTGATCGTTTCCTCCAAGATGGCGATCGCGATCGCAGTTTGTTTAACAGCGATCGACTTTCCATGTGGGATCGCTACACCTTGCCCAATACCCGTGATACCTGCTGTTTCTCTTAAATAAACATCATCTACAAAAGAATTGATATCGCTTACAAAATCATTTTCATAAAGTAAGGTTGCTAACTCCTGTATCACCTCAGCCTTATTCTTAGAAGTTGAGCGAATGACCATCAATTCTTTGCGAATAACTTCCTTCAGTAACTTTTCACCCATTGTTTCACCATCTTTCCAACTAAGTCAATTTTTCCTCTATAACTTTACTTGGCGCATCGATGAGCGTAGCGACAAATTCGCTATCGGCTAATTTTTGCATCACTTTTACCAGCTGGGCGATCCCTTCAGTTTGTTCATCGTATTCTTTGGGGATGATCAAACAAAGTAAAAGTCTCACCTTTGAGCCATCTAAACAATTCCAATCGTGGATCTCATTAGCTAAAGTTACGATACACAGCTGGACTTTATTATCTTCATGGATAAAATGTGGCAGTGCTAAGCCCTTTTCTAAAGCCGTATCGCTGATCATTTCTCTAGCCATCATTTCTTCAAAGATCTCCTGCGCTCGTATTTGTTGCAAGTTCTCAGCTAATTTATCAGCTAGTTTCTTTAAAACTTCGACTTTTGAAGTGCACTGTGTGATACGAATATGGATAAAGAATTCATTTTTCATTGACTACTTCCCCCACCGCATTATTCAAAGAAACGATATCTCTAGAAGTTAAAATTGCACTGACCAAAACGACCGGTATGTCTATCACTTCTTCCAACGGGATCGTCGAGATCAACAGATCGATCTTTTTTGGACTATTGGCAAGCGTTTGCGAAATATTTGTATTAGCACTCATTCCAATAATGTTTATCGTGGGTAGTGTTTGCTTGATCTTGACTGCTAATAGTTTAGAAGTCCCTAGACCAGTCGTACAGATCACGTAAGCATTTACCTTTTTTATCCCTAATTCCAAATATTTAGCAAAATACAAAGCGATAAAACCAGATTCATCTTGTGATATCTCGGGCAAATTGTACTTGTCCACTATCTTTTGTGAGGCATCTAATATAGCTTCATAGATCTCTTTATACTCCATAGAGATCTCTTCCAATAAAGCATTGGTCAAGAGAATATTTTTTTCCAAACGCTCTAACATATACTGGATATGTGAACTTAACTCAGCTAAATTAGTGACTTCAAAGAGCACTTTTAGCTTTTGTGAGACCAAACTGATGTAATCTTTAGCGATCTGTTCAGCTAGTTCATGGACGATCACATCACTAGTTTCGCTGAGCCTAGCTGAGCTGAGATAATCAAATAGATAATATATCTCGCTACTACTGATCTTCATTCCCAAATATTGCTCGATATTTAGGAATATTTGTTTACAGACACTGTATATCTCTAGTTGATCTAATATTTTTTCTTGTTTTAGTTCTTTTGATTTGGCTGTAAGTGTAACTGTCTTGTATTTCTTAGCTCTACTCAGCAAAACATATATATGCGATAAAAAGCTAACATTATATGGATACTGGAGTGTTCCTCCTAGAGCAGCACTAGCAAATTCTAGTTGCTTGATCGCAAATTTGAGATCCAAGTGATCAATGTCTTTAGCCTGACTTTCAATAGCTCCGATGTCAGTTGCTTTATCTAGATTTAAGATGATCTCCATGATCGCAGCACGCACATTCTTTTCAGAACCCGCGATCGCTAGACTACGCGCATGTCGCTTTAGCGCTAAGCCATACCTTGCTAACTTTTTACCGATCAGTTGCTGATCTTTTTTGATGACAGACTCACTGACAAAAAATTTATCATAGATCTGATCAAGTCTTTTAGCTTTTGGCGCGCTCAAAAGTAATTCACGGATCACAGCCAAGCAGCGGTCTTCTTCTTCATCGATCGGCGAAGTATTACGCAAATATACGCCGTAATTTATTTTGTAGCCTACACCCCTTTCAGAAATAATTATCGGCTGATCGTAACGTTGATTGATCGTAGCGATCCAACGAATGACTGTCACTTTAGAGATGTCAAATCGTTTAGCCAACTGTTCAGATGTCACATAGTCTGTACTGTGCAGCAAAAAATTCAACAATTCCTTCATTTTTTCTTTTTTCATAAGTGGCACCCTCTTTACAATTCTTATTGTACCGAAACTTATGCCTTACGTTAGCTTCAAAATTGATAGTTGCAACTAGCAATTAATGAAACCCCTTTCTCTTAAAGCAAATATAACATGTTTTATATACTCCTAACAATCGTTTCCCAAGCGATCCAAATAACCCAGTCTACTACTTATTTTCTACAACAAAAAAGAGATGGTAAGCACAAGTCTTCCACCTCTTTTAAAATATTATCCCATACGCTGATAGCCCATAGGCCCAGTTAAGTTCCCGTTGCCCATAAGTCACGATCTTTTTGTAAAATTCACTAACATTTGGTGTCATCCCAACATGTTTAGAGACATTTTTGAGCGCTATCTGCCTTAGATCATACGATAAGTTCATTAATGCTCGACTAAAATTTGTTCCTGAACCTACACTATTTTTAAAACTTATAAATACTTTTCGTTCATCATCAGTTATACTGCTATCTACAATGAAATTATAAACTACAGTCATGATCTCATCTTCATTTATAATTTTCTCCATCTATCAAATCACTCCTTTTTTAGGGTATTATATGCAAGAGACCGTCTGTTGTCCAATAATTTTAACTCCATACAAAAAGGGGGCCAGAAACCTCCGTCCCCTAAAGCTACCGGTATTCGTAGTTATTCTATCCCTCCACAACCACTCCTTTAGACCGGTACCCCTGCAACAGTCCCAGCCCCTGGAATACTGCTTCCTTATATGCGATCTCGGCATTCCATTCGACTGTTTCCAAAATACAGGTAGCATGATGCAAGTCATCAGTGGTGATCAGTACCCCATGGCTATCCAGCAAGAAGATGTTATTAGCAGCTTTATCCCCTAAGGCTAGCAAGTGTTCATACACCATATCTGCCAGCTCTTTAGAACAAGCTGGGCGATACGGCAGACATTTGATCTCACCTAAAGCTAGATCGTTACTCGTTGCCTCGGTCACATTAGGCATGTCACGCCCGATCGTGGCCCAAAACATTGATTTAGGAGCGTGCGAATGATAGACGACCTCGATATTCTTATTTGCTTGATAGGCCTCTTGGTGCATATTCACTTCACGAGTCAGGCGCCCTGAACCATCGATCTGTTGCCCCGTTTCCAAGTCCACTACTAAGATCTGGCTCGCTTCGAGTTCGCCAAACCAAGCTTCTGACATAAAGGTTGGTGTCATTATCATATAGTCATGTCCTTTTTTGATCTTAACATGTCCATATTCGACATCCTGATGGGCGGTTATTTTCTGGGAAATATTTCCCCCAGCTACGTTCGTCATTTTCCGCTCAAACATCTTTCGTGCGACCCGTGCCATATCACGCCGTTCTGCTTCAAATAAAAATGTCTCTGTCATCGCAGTTTCCTCCTGTCATCAAATGCTTTTTGCAAACGTGCTCGCTTAGCTTCACGTTTCTTGTTATATTCTGCAAATAATATGTCATCACCCATGAAATACGTTACGGTCGCCAGGCTTCCAGCCGCTAGTAACAACCACAGATCCTGCTTGATCAGACTAGCCAAAAATAAACCTACCGCTAATAATAAACATAGTGACCAAGATCCCTTTGACGATAACATCTATCTCACCTTCTTTTTCTGACTAAGATCCATCCCATCCAAGGCATTTAAATCAATATTTTTATAATCGTTGACCTTCTTTTTACCACCAATATGCATCCCATCTAAAGCGTTCAGATCGATGTCTTGATAGTTTGCACTTGTCTTTGGTGTAGCAGTATTAGTTGGGGTAACATTAGCTAGAGTCGCATAGCGTTTACTTGGCAAAGCGATCTTTTGTTGGTCTTTGTACAACCAAATAAACAGCGCTGTCCAAATAACTGTAGCTACTACTGCCCACCATTGTCCCGCAAATGCTTGTCCAAAGAACAAACGAAAATCGGAGCCTTCGATCGTTGACCAAGATAGTTGTTGTCCAGCTGGAACTTTAAAACTTCCGGTCTGAACTGCTAATTTAGTGATCATTGGTGCAAAGTACGTCCCGCCATATAAGAAGATCGGAGTTGAGATGATTCCTAAAACGATCATGCGCAAAAGATTTGCCCCCGTCAAAAGCAAGGCCGCTACTGCAAAGGAAAGATTGATGATCCCCGCAAATGGTAGGATATTATTATTTGGTAAGATGATCGCAAAGAGTAATTCAACTGGCACTAAAACGATAACGGTCACCCAAAATTCACTGCGTCCGGCTAAGATCGGCCAATCTAAACCAATGTAGACTTGACGATCTTTGAAATGTTTTTTCATAAAATTACCCATAGCATCTGCGATCGGGTTCAAAGCCTCCATGAATAATTTAGAGATCATTGGAAACAGCGTCATCGCAGTTGCAGCTTGGATAGCTAGCATCAATGATCTTGAGAGTCCATATCCAGCACCAAACCCTAACAAGATCCCGATGATAAAGCCCATAACTTTATTTTCCCCAAAGATCCCGATCTTTTTTTGGATCGCTTCTGAGTCAAATGGCTTATTGAAGAGCGGAATATGATCCAATAATTTATTTACCGGGTTAAGGATAACGGCAAATAACGTAATGAAATGCGGGACCGTTACCCCTTCCATCCCCGTCATGTCTTCAATGTGGCGTTGCCAAACATCACCGATCTTGAGTTCAAAAATGATCTGGATAGAAGCGACAATAAAGCCTAAAAACATATTATTGGTAAAGTAGTACACGATAACATAAGTAAAGATCTTGTTCCAAACGTTCCACATATCAACATTGAGCGTCTTAGTCCAGTTGAATGTCAACATCACAAAATTGATCGCTAATAACAACGGGAAAAAGAGAAAAGCTACTTTATATGACCACGTGATCGCTGCCACACCGGTCCAACCGGCATCAACTGCATTTAGGGTCACCCCCAGCGCTTTAGACATCGCCTTCCCAGCTGGTGCAATGATCTCTTGCATATAGTTAACAACTAGATTCATCCCCGAAAAGGCCACGCCCAAGGTGATCGCTGCAATAAATGATCTCTTAAACGACAGACCTGCAACTAGCGCAATGATCAACATGATAAGTGGCACAAACACAGGTCCACCTAAATTCAAGACAAAATTGACGATCTCTTTTAAGACTTCCATTTAGCACACCTCTTTCAACTTGCCATTTGTTGCAAAGCCCAAATGATCTTTCTAAATGAATCTTCAGCATTATTACCTGTCAAAATATTGACCCCATTGACATCAACGATCCCGTGGCTATCACAAATATCTTGGATCTCTTGCGTTGGTTTAGCGATCCAAACGTAAACATCATATTTTGGTAACACACTTGCCAACCCTTTAAAATCAGTTGCTTCGACTTCGACTCCACTGATATTGTGGTCATCTAAGAAATCCTTGATCGACCCAACAACTGTTTCTGAAGTTGCAACACCACTACCACATGCTACGACGATTTTTGCCATTTTAGATCCCTCCCATTATTTATCAAATTCACGTTGTAAAAATTCAAACATTTCATTTTTTGCACTGATATTAGTCAAACCTGCTACAAATTCTTGATCTTGTAGCAACTTCATGAACTTTTGGAGTAAGATCACTTGATTTTTGGAATCGGTGATCCCCAAAAAGAAAAAGTATTGAGCTTGCATTGGTTCATTTGATCCCATCTGCAATACGTCTAATAATTTTTCATTTTTGACCATACAGATAAAGGCCTGATCCACATGTTTAGGATCAGTATGGGGCAAAGCTACTGGTAAGTATTTGGTCACTAATCCAGTCGGAAATTCCTGCTCACGTTTTTCTAGAGCCCCAGCGTAACTTTCCTTAACATACCCTAATTTCTGCAGGCGCTTGCCTACTTGTTCAAATAATTGGGCTTCACTTTCAGCAGCAAGATCTAAAAAAAATAAGTTCTGGATGCAACATCGCACGATAATCAACTGGCATAAGCTTCTACCTCCTTGATAAACCGCTTTCATTTATTTACAATTTAATTATAATACTTAAACAATTCAAAAAATAAATGTTATTAAATATATGACAAACATTCAAAAAAGCTTTATCATATTGTTCAAAAGTTCAGAATTTATTCAAAGAGGTAAGTAACGATGAAAAAACAGCAACGGCGACTCGAAAAATTATTATCAGTCCTTGAAGAAAACCAGCATATCCATATCAAGCGGTTAGAGGAGTTGATGGAGACATCAACTTCAACGCTTCGCCGTGATCTGATCGAATTGGAAAAATCCGGTATGGTTCGGCGTACATTTGGCTTTGTGACGCTCTTGAAGAAAAATAACATTGAATTTACCACGACTTACCGTGAAGCACAAAATGCTGATGAAAAAAATAAGGTCAGTTATTTTGCTTCAAAACTGATCAGCAATAATGATGCCATCTTTATCGATACTTCAACAACTTGCCAATACATTCTTGAACATTTGAACGACCAAACCAATATCAAGATCATCACCAATAACCTTGCGATCGCAGAAAAAGGACGCCTCCGTTCCAATCTACACATCTTCTTGGCTGGAGGCGCCCTTAAGCCTTATTCAAATTCATTTTTAGGTGATGATACTATCAAGTATCTTACTAATTTTCATGCTCGCATGGCCTTTTTCTCCTGCAACTCGATCAGTGAAAAAGGCGTCTTCATGGCTGATATGGAACAGACTCGTTGCAAACAATATATGCTCAAAAATGCTGAGCTAGCAGTTCTTTTAGTTGATCACACAAAGTTTCGGCAAGATACTGATTTCATCAAGATGGTCTCGATCCACAAACTGGATATCATCATTACCGATCAAAAGCCTGATACCACGTTCTTGAAACTGTGCAAGAATAGCGATGTTCGGGTGGTGTACTGAAACGGCAGTTAATATATTTTTCCAAATTAAAATTATAATTCACATAGCCTTAGAGCCACATGCGATTCCTTTTTTTCAAAATTAAATTTGCCCCTGTGGATAACTATTTTTTACTGCTGTCATTTGCTCAAAAAGGACAGCTATGTTCCCGTAATCCAAAAAAACTCCACGCACGGTTCCAAGAATAGGTTCCAATGTGGAGGGATCGATCTTTTTCATTTATACTCTAACACTTTAGCTAACAGATAATCAATCATTTTTGATCAAAAATCTGTTTCCAATCAGACTGTTTGTACTTAACACGAGAAGCTTGTTGCTCTTTTAACATCCGATCAATATTTATCAGTAATGTCTCACTGTCCAAATTATCAAAGAACTCTCTTACACTTGCTTCATCAACTTTAAAATTCACTGTCATGGTGATCCATCACTTCCTTAACATAAAACATGCATTCAGCTTAATCTTAATAGAAATACTTTTTGTCCGGTAACCTTTTGCTGGTATGACGGGATTTATCGTCTTTCGTCCGCCTTTTCGTCCGGTAGCTTTTCCACGTTATACTAGGATTTTCCAACTTTCATCCGCTTTTTCGTCCGGTAATCTTTTGCTCCTATTCAACATTGGGGGCATTAATTTAATGTGTTATCTGTTGCCAAATAATATTTAGTTGCTCTGCCTCTTCCCTCAGACAGTAGTATCCCCTTCTTTTTCATAGTGGCAATAATCTCTGAAGTATAACTTTTTTGCAAATTCAAAGCAGCTTGGATTTCTTTTCTACTGGCTAATTTTCCACCACTAAAATAGTTAACTATTGCAAGCATATTATATGATAGGCTTATAATTCATACCAATTAAAATTAGATAGCTCAAAGTAAAATTTTACTCTCCCTAGTACAGTGTGATTTAGGGATATTTTTTGCTTTTATGAACCTTTAGTAAACCTTGGACAAAACATAACTTTACTTCTCCTGTTAGTTAGGAAAATCTATGAATTACCTGCCGATGCTCCTACACCAACAAAAGAAGAGATCCAAGCTACTCCTTAAAAATCAGTTCTCTTTCTTTGCTAAAACATTCATATATTGCCTTTTTATCCCTAAATCCATATACTTCGGGCGTGTTAGTTTCATCTAATAAATGATTCAATGCATTTATTAAATTACCAAAGCGATACCGAATGTTGATGCTACTCATCAGTTTAACAACTATACAAATAACAATGGCAAGTCTATTCGTATAGTTTGCACTGTCTTCTTTCTCACTTTTTAAATACAAAACATCTTCAAAATCTTTTGGCAATTTAGGCTGAGTAACTAACTTGATATCAACTAAGTTGCCGTTATGACAACAAATATTTCGCACCAAATTTATACATTCTAACCAACTGATCAACTCATCAACACTACATTCAAATTTTTCGGCAATGGCTCTTCTATTTCTATTTGACATTAACTTAACAATATAAATTGAATCACCTAATGTTAATTCATTCATCATTAACCAAACTGGCATGTAAACCTGATCGTCATCATTTTTATCAAATGCTTTAACATCTCTTGAACTTGATCTTCTCGCCTTTCCCTGTATTTTTCCTAAAAATTTATTTTGTTCCTTAGCAATATAATATTTGTTAACTTTTTTATTTTGAATATATTTGTTCTTACCTTCTTTTTGACACCAATTTCTAAATTCCAAATATCCAAAAGGCCCATATTTATCGCCCAACAAATATGCAATTCGTGTATTTAACGTTGCTTCTATATCCTCGATTGCATGCTCTACTGCATTTCTTAAGTGTTTATCTCGATAATAATGGGCAACAATTTTTGCAAAATCTACATTATTGTACCTACCGTCGACAAAATATGGATAAGCATAATCTTTCAACTGGTAATATCCCAAAGTGCTAATAGTTTGTATATTCTTTAAATACACCGGTAAAGTTTCATCTAATTCATTAAAGCTGTAATCAAACTTCATCCCTCTATTATGGAACAACTCTAGCTGTTCTTTATAACTCAATTGCTCATATTTTTTCATCTTAATTTCTCCCCAAATAAAAAACCCCCACGTACGGTCTCTGAGCATAAGCTACAAATTCCAATGTGGAGGGATTGATCTCTTTTCATCTACACTCTATCACTTTTTGTGAAATATTGTCAATCATTTATTATGCTATGTGTGAATTTTTTGTTACTCACGTCATCAAACTAAAATTTCACCGCCACAGCGATCCATCCCTTCATCACCACAAGCCTTATTCTAGCTAAAATAAACTAACTTACAAGTTGAGTTTTTTATATTGATTTTTAACCACACAAAGGCCCCAGCAGCTAATAATTCATAGTACTGCTTTTGATGTTTATAAACCAAAGTCTCTATTGGGATCCATTCAAAGACTGGTTGCCATTTTGCTAAAAGTAAATTTTGCCATGATCTGCCCATCCGCCCATTACCATCAAGAAAAGGATGGATCATCTCTAATTCAAAATGAACGACACAACTCTTGATCGAAGCTGGTATATCTGTTTTTTTGCCCATTTAAATAATTCATCGACTAAACCATAAACAAATTGTGGCCTTGCACCGATATGGACCACAGTTCCATTGCCATCATACACACCTACATCGCGATCTCGACTGTCAAATTTAGCATCTTATCGGTTATCGAAAATAGTGGTCTCATCAACTACACATCCTTTATCTACCACTTTGGCATTCATTTTACCCAAACAAAATAGCCCCACACCAATAACATTTCAGTGTAGGACTATGGCAGATCACTATTTCCTATTCGACAAACGTTTCTTCACCTAAAGCTTTTTGTGCTGCTAGATTGAGCAAGCTCCATTGGCGATCAAAGCCTGGTTGGAAGAAGAAATCTGCTTTAGCTAGATCTTCTAGGGTCATTTTTTGTTGGATCGCTAAGGCCAAAACATTACCTTGGGCTGTCACGTCATAAGTCGATAACACCGCACCACCTAAGATCTGATGGGTCATTTTATCAAAGAAGAGCTGTACAAAAACTTTAGGATTGCCGTTTTTAGCTGGAACATATTTCGGGCGTAAAGTGTCCTCATAGTAAGCAGAACTAAGCGTGATGCCAGCTTTTTTGGCTGTAAAACTGTTCAGACCACTTGTTGCAAAATGATGATCAAAGACGCTCAAAGCCGAAGAACCTACCACACCGCCAAATGGTTCACTTGGAATATCTTCAAACAAATGCTCCACAACATAGCGGGCTTCTCGTCTTGCAACAGTTGCTAAAGCGATCGGTAATTTAGTTTTAGCTGGGATCGAATAAGCTAAAGTCGCATCACCAACAGCATAAACATCAGGTAAGTTAGTACGCAAATATTCATCCGTGACGATCCAACCGTGTTCATCTAGGTCAACTATTCCCTTGAGCCAAGCTGTATTTGCGTAAACACCGGCTGCTTGGATCACCAAGTCAACTGGATATTCAGCTTGCTCCGTCTTCACAGCTTCGACTTTCGTATCACCGACAAAGGCTTCGACCTTAGCACCAGTCACGACTTTGACGCCTTTTTCTTCTAGATGCTCGGTCAAAATATCGGTCATTTCTTTATCCAAGTATGTGCCTAAAGGACGTTTTAGCGCATCTAACAAGACAACTTCTTTACCAGCTTTGTTAAAAGCTTCAGCTGCTTCGATCCCGATATAACCAGCACCGATAACGGCGACCTTTTTTACGCTTTCATCTTCTAACTTAGCTTTGATCTTTTGTGCCCAATCATAACCGCGCATCAAAAAGACATTCTCTAAGTCATTTCCAGGAACTGGTAAAGCTTTAGGTTTGACACCTGAACTCAAGATCAGCTTATCATAAGCATATTCTTTAGTTTCATTTTTTTGTTTATCCGTTACCGTTACTGTTTTAGTATCCGCATTGATCGTTTTCACCTCATGGTTATTCAAAATATGGACATTTGGCTGAGGGAAGTTTTCTGGTCTAAAATTACGTACATCGTTGACATCTGTAACTTGATCTTCTAAATATAATTCCATTCCACACGACATAAACGAGACAAAATCACCAGCTTCAAACAGTGTGATATCTACATTTTGTCCATAACGTGACAATAATTCTAAGATCGATTGATGTCCCCCATGTGAGGCACCAACAATAACTACTTTACTTTTTTCCATCAAAAATTCCTCCTCACGATCAATTCTAGCAAGTATATTTATATTGTACGAAACATTTCATTGAGATATCAATTATAATGCTCAACTTCATCTTAACACTTCTAGCTATATTAGGTATCTGAGACGTCTTTGATATTTTAAAGCTAATTTTGCGAACGCTAGTGTAACACCATCGGTATCATTATCATTTATTTGGTATGCTGCACTTTTTTGACAGCTTTGCTCAAAGAAAGTCCCTTGATCTCTTGGTGTCCGATATAAGGTTCCCATCAAAGATGAGATCTGCTTCATACCAAGTATAGATACACACTGGATGAGTACGCCCTAGTAAAGCCGTTGGGACACAAAAAAGTTTTACAGTTGTCATCTAATAAGGTATTACCTGATCAAACTTTTTTGGCAGTCTTTGCATCGTGCTCATCTTATCTGAATCAAAAAACTCCTAAAAAGTGAAGCTAAGTATGAAAATACAATAGTTTCCAAGATCATCTGCTATATAAAACGTGAACAAACGTAATCAAATGATTACATTTGAGAAAGAAATATAGCTTTTCCTTTCCTAATTTTATTTACTACCATCAACGCTAGTATTCCCATATCCTGACAAGAGGGTAATGACATTGACTAGCTCAGATAGCCTAAGGGGGTAGCTCACCCCGTTATATTTTTAACCTATTAATATATTTTTATTAACAGTTATTTCCTTCCTTTTCACCATGTCCTACGACCTTGTAAGACATGGTTTTATAATACAAAAAAGCCCCAAAAAAGGGGGCAACCATTATTCTTCTTCCCGATTATCGACTAGCATCGCTTCAGCTAGAACAACTTCTTGGTAGAGCTTGGCAGCATAAGTTGCCTCGATCCTTCCTTCTTCGACCGCTTGTTGCAAATAAGCACGTTCAACTGCAAAACATCTGGTAAAGATACGATAACGGAAATTGTGATAAAAATCATTTTGGATCTCAGGTATTTGTAAAGCCCGTGCAAATCTTTGATTAAATTCCCTCAAAGATGTAGCCTTAGCTTGGTCTCGTAGATACATACAGATAACATCTTTAGCTCTCTTTGGTAGGTGCATCTTATCGACTTCCTTGATCGCTGCTTCGACCATCTCATGCCGGATCCGGGCAACGTTGGCTAAGATCGTAGCATCGTTTTGCTTTTTAGGCAAGATAAAGCGAAAAACGATCGTTGGGACTAGCATACTTAAGATGATCAAAATAAATTCAGCCATCAAGATCAAGCTAAACTCATTCCCCGAAACACCTAGATCAAGTAACGAAAAGACCAATGCCAAGGTCACAGCGCCATGAACTCCACCTAATGCAAAAACAACCGCATTTTTAGTAGTCTCTTTCAACTTATAACGAGCATATAGATAGCGGACCACAAGTGCAGCTATATATAACAAGACTCCACTGAGCCCCCAGATCGCAATATTTTGAAGACTAAGATACTCTCGCATCACTCGGACTACCATGATCCCAAAAATGACAAAGACCATGCTGTTTAAGATCGTATTCATGATATCAGTTACGCTCCGAGAGATAAAAGAAAGCCGTGCATCAACAAATAGCGATACGCGCGCCTCACTGTTGTGCATGATCCCGGCAACAACTACAGCTAAGATCCCAGAAACATGTAACTCTTCAGCGATCAAATAGATGATATATGGGGTCAAAACATACAAGAGCAGTTGGACTGTCAAACTATCGACCAAAGTCCGTAAAAGACGTTGCCGAAACAACATAACGATCGTGCAACAGATCACCCCGACAAAGATCCCCCCTAGAGCTGAGACCAAAAAATCAAGTGCTGTTTTTTGATAGCTGAATTGTCCATTGACGAGCCACAAAGCAGTAGCTTGTAATAAGATCAATCCTGAAGCATCATTAAAAAGCGACTCTAACCGCAGATACTCACTGGGTTTTTTAGGCATCGTCAAGCCCATCGAAACAGATGAAGTCGCAGTAGCATCCGTTGGTGTACTGATCGCTGCCATCACAAAAGCTAACGGCAAACTTACACCTACAGCTAAATGTAATGCTACTCCTGCAACGACTGTGCTCAACAAGACCATTACGACCGTGATCCCTATGATCTGCTTTAACTTATGTCTGAGGTTGCCAAAAGGTGTCGCAAACCCCTCAAAAAATAGTAACGGTGCAATGATCAACAGCATAAAGATCTCAGAGTGGAATTCTTCGATCCTATGATCGATAAAAGGTATCACACCACATAAGATCCCGATAAATGTACTCACGTAGTTGACTGATATTCGCGGGAAGATCCGCGAGACCATCAAACTAAAGATCGATACTAGCAATAAAACAAAAGTAGATGCTAACATCTTCTACCCCCTTTTGGTTTTGTGCTACTTAATTTATTATAACCTGGAAGTCTTCTTCGATAATAGCCCTAAATTTAATTTTATATTCCCTATAAAACTAAAAAATACTGCCTAAGATCAGCATCCAGACAGCATTTTCAAAACTACATTTCAAGTAATTGTTCTACTTTCATCAACGTAAATGTCGGTTTCTGCTCTAAGACAGCGTCCCAATCAAAAGCCCCCCAAAAAACACCTGCTGTTTTGACGCCCGCAGCATGTCCCATTTGAATATCATAGATCGCATCACCGATCATGACAGTCTCTTTTTTGGAAAGCTCATAGCGTTCTAACAAAAGCTCGATCCCATCTGGGGCTGGTTTATAGTGTTTTACTTGATCAGAACCAACTAGATCATCAAAGTACTCAACGATCCCTAACAGCTTTAAATTGCGCCGTAACGCTTCACTATGTTTACTTGAGACCGCATAGATCTGTTTGCCATTTTCCTTTAGTCTAGCTAATACTTCTTTGATCTTAGGATATAACTTGACATTGTCAGCTTCTAAGGTTTGATAATTTTGCCGAAAACTATCAAACATCTCATCCAAATCTTTGGTCGCTCCTAGCAGTGGAAAAGACTTTTCGATCGGGATCCCCATATAGCCTCGGATCTGATCACTACTTGGTTCGACCAGACCGAAATCAGCAAATGTCTTTTGCGTTGCTAAAACAGCTGTTTTTCCCGAATCAGCCAAAGTACCATCAAAATCAAACATATAATTGTTCATTACTTACTTCCCCCATAAAAACTTGAGCAACAAGCGCTCGACCTGTACATTATCGTGTAATTTACTGTGTTGGCCCATTTTACCACGGATCTCTTTTTCTTGATAACTTTTAGCCCTTGGACTGACTAAATAACGCAAGGTCTGAGCTGACTTGACCGGAACTGGTCCATCCGAGTCACTACCATCTAAAATATTTCCATAGATGTTTAGCACCTGCGCATTTTTAGGATAGGTCGTCTTTAAGCTCAAAAAGTTCTCAAAGTCTCCAGCAGTCACACTAGGCTTTCCATCTTTACCAAGCGTCACATCTTTAGGCATCTCATCAACTAGGCCGTTGGGAAATGCGGCTAAAGCGACTTGCTTATTTAATTTGGGCAAACTTCGATCGTCTGCATTATCCCTTAAATAATACAAGATCGCTGAATTGCCCATCGAATGACCGACAAAATTAAACTTCTCAAAGTGATACTTAGTCTGTAAAAGTTGGATGACCGCCTTTAGATACTGTGATTCCATTACAGCATTGACATTTTTATTGTTCTCAAAATTCGCTTCGACCAAGGGATCTTTAGCCCTCGATGTTAGCTTTCCTTGTAGATGTGCTTGACCATAGATGTCAACATTTACTCTGACGACTGTTTTTGTCACACCAGCTTTAACTGCTGCTTTGACCATTTTTTCTTCAGCACGATAACTACTGCCCCACCCATGCACGAATAACGTTGGGATGTTTGTCTTAGCATGGACAGTTTGTGGACTAAAGATAAAAAATAATAACAGTCCAAGAAATATTTTTATTACTTTTTTCATCGTCTCTTTAAATAATCATCCTTCTTAGCTTCAACGATCGCTTCAACTTGTACCATTGAAAGTGGCTGGCCAAATTTTGGCTTAGTTTTCAAATAATCAAATTCTGGTGAATCCACTCCAACATTGATATTTTCCTTAGCATTGACAGCGTAATGATGGATATGACCATGTAAATTGATGATCTTAGGTGCGATCCCTAACATCATCGGATAATGTGTCAGATAATATTGGCGGTGATCGTATTTGATCAAAGCACCAACATCGTGAAAGCTAAACTTAGGGTGCCCATTGACCTCATAATTATGCTTAGCTAGATATTTGAAGAGCGCACGACTATCATGATTACCTTTGATCAAAACTAAATTTCCATTGAGACGTTGCAAGACATCAAAAACATCTTGATGCGACTTTTTTTCTGGACGGACAAAATGGACTGCAATATCACCTAGATGATAGACCGTATCGTTAGGACCAACGACTTTGTTCCAAGCCTCGATGATCGCTTCATTCATCATCGAAGTCGTTAAAAATGGCCTTTTGGCAAAATCAGTGATCCCCAAGAGGTGTTCATCAAAAAAATGCGTATCTGAAGTTACAAATATCATGTCATTTCCCCCTGATCTTTTATATTATCGGGTAAACGAAGGTCAAACTCTGTGCCCTTATTTAGCTGAGAAATGACCGTTATCCGCCCACCATGAAGTTCAACTATATTTTTGACCAATGCTAAGCCTAGCCCAACACCTTGAGTGCTTGTTTTGTTCCGAGCGGTCTGCACTTGATAGAATTTGTGCCAGATCTTTTCTTGCTGGTCTAAAGCGATCCCTGGTCCATCATCTTTGATCGTCAAAAGATGTTCATGACCATTATTAGTTAAAGTGACACTGACCCTTGTTTTGGCAAACTTTAAAGCATTGCTCAACAGATTATCCACTACCCGTTTCAATAAAAGCTCATCGCCTAGATAAGGTTGCTGCTCTGTGATCTCACATGTCAACTCAAGTCCACGTTGCTCAAAGATCTTTTGCTGAGCAGTCACCCGCTCTTGGACCAATTGGGCTAGATCGAGCTTATTTTTCTTGAATGTTTGTCCGTTTTCTAATCTAGTCAATTCCAAGATCTGATCGACTAAGTTTTTCATCATGATCGCTTGTTGTCTGATGATCTGCGCTGATTCTTTGAGTTCAGCCTCATCTTTAGCATATTTAGTGGCATACTCACTTTCGGCTAAAATAACAGCTAATGGTGTGCGCAACTCATGTGATACATCGTTATTAAATTGACGTTCTCGTTCAAATGAATGCTCGATCGAAGCTAACATCGTGTTAAAAGTCAACGCTAGACGGCTCAATTCATTATTTTGTTTGGAAACCGTGATCCGTTTAGAGTAATCTTGGCTCAAAGTGATCGCTTGTGCTGTTTGATTGAGTTTATCTACTGGAGCGATCGCTTTTTTTAAAATGCGATATCCTCCGAAAACGACCCCTATGACTAAAAAGGGAGCGACCAAAAAAAGAGCAAGCAAAAACATTTTTAATTCATGGCTCAAGCCTCCTTTGATCCGGATCGCACGGAGCCACTCATTACTATCTTTGATCTTAACATCAAAATACTGATAAGTTATATTGCCACTTGTCGTTTCTTTTAATTGTTCATCAGTAAAACCAAGCTTAGTATCAAAGCCACGTGGCAGACTTCCGCGGGTGCGCTGACCATTTTTGTTATAGATCACATAATAGATCCCATCATCAAAGTTTTCATAATCATCGATCTCTTGGCTAAATTCCAATGCGGAATGTTGCAATTTTTGTTGACCTTTGCTATCACCTAAATTAACACCGATCACATAAGCTACACCTAACATCAAGGCAAAAAATATCACGATAAACACACTATACCAAAGTGTGACTCTATAAACGATACTCCCTTTACGCTTCTTTAACAACATAGCCCAACCCTCGTTTTGTCTTGATCAAAGCTGGATCTTTTGTCTTTTTACGGATATTTTTGATGATCACATCAATGATATTTGACTCACCTTCATATTCAAAGCCCCACACATGCTCACGGATCTGGTCTCTTGTCAAGACCTGTCCGCGGTTGCGACATAAATATTCCAGTACTTCATATTCCTTAGCCGTTAATTCGATCAAAGCAGTACCTTTTTTCACCTGCTTTTTGGCAATATTTAGCGTTATATCGCCTAATTGGACTGTATCGCTCAAAACATCACGCTTTTTTCGACGTAGCATTGCTCTGATCCGAGCCAACAGCTCTTCAAACTCAAATGGTTTTACCAAATAATCATCTGCACCTAGATCAAGCCCTGTTATCCGATCAGCTAAGGAATCCTTGGCCGTCAACATGAGAACTGGAACTTCATCTCCTTGTGTGCGTAATTTTTTGATAAAAGCAAAGCCATCCATCCGTGGCATCATCACATCTAAAATGATCAGATCGTACTCTGCTCCTAACAGGTGATCTAACGCTTCCTGACCGTCAAAAGCAGGATCAACGCTATAATTTTGTGTTTTTAACAACTTTACTAAACTACGATTCAGTACGCGGTCATCTTCAACTAGTAAAATTCTCATCCTTATTTCCTCCACGATCTACCTTTAGCCTAACTTAACAAAATTAATTTGTAAATATATCCGCTATTCATCTTGTGTTCATCTTTTGATCCTATACTAAAGACATCAAATAAAGAAAGTAGGTATCACAAATGAACAACTTAAAAACAAAAGTCTTGCTCGCTTTAGCGGGCCTGACCTTGACGGGTGCTAGCGTTTTACCAGCAGCTACTGTTTTAGCGGATAGTACTGACAAAAATATCAGTGCTAAGGTCAGCTTTGAGCAAGCAACAAAAACAGCTCTAAAAGAAGCCAAAGCCGGTAAGATCACTCAGATCGAACTTGAAAACAAGAAAAACAAGCCCGTCTATGAAGTTACGATCTTAGACGATAAGATCGAAAAAGAATACAAGATCGACGGCAACAGTGGCAAAGTTATCAAACATAGCACAGAAGATATCAGCGATGATAAAGAAGATGTCCAATTGAGCCAAGCGACACCTAAACTTTCACTTGAAGATGCTGAAAAGAAGGCCAAAGAAAAATACAGCTCAGCTAAATTGCGTGAGATCAAACTCGATATCGAAAATGGCAAAACAGTCTATAAAGTAAAATTGCAAGATAATAATAAAAAGATCAAACTCGTTTTAAATGCCGATGATGGTACGATCCTCAGCGAAAAAACTAAGTGAGCTAAATGAGAGGCTGTGACATAGACCTTATCTACAAGAAGCCCACCCGAATCTTTAAAAAAATTCGGGTGGGCTTCTTTTTATCCTAAAATATCTCACTTGCTTTGAGGCAGGAGCTTTACTCTCAAAAAGCTCAGACCTATCCATTGTAAAATCCACAAAAATTTTTCTATAATGAAGTGACGGCTTAAAACAAAAAAGGACCGCCAATCTGTAACGGAAGTGAATATATTTTATGCAAATCACCGAACTCTTACCCGAATTGATCACTAAACTTGCACCAACCGGGCCTTTTCCAGCTGATCTCTCAGCCCAATTTGCTTACTGGCGACAACTTGTAACTAAACGCCAGCCAGGAGACTTACCCAAACATTACTTACAACAAGAAGATCACTTGTTAGATCTCATCTGGCAAAAGCGTGGCCACATTGAACTAAGCGATCTGACTGAATATAAATCTGGAATATATTTAGCCAAAGGAGATCTAACATGTCTAAAAGTCGATGCGATCGTCAATTCTGCTTCAGACCAAATGCTTGGATGCTTTGAACCAGAACATATCTGTTTGGACAATGAGATCCACGTTCTAGCTGGGAGTCGATTACGTGAAGAATGTGCTTTGGTGATGCAACACACTCATCTAAAGCCTGGTCAAGCTCGGATCACCGCTGGTCACCATCTACCAGCAAAACACGTCATTCATGCACTAGCACCTAAAGTTACGGGCGAGCCGACATTAGAACTCCAACAACAACTAGCTACTTGTTATGAAGCCACTTTGACATTAGCGTTAGAAAATGGTCTCCGCTCGATCGCTTTTTGTAGTCTAGGGACTGGACATAAAAATTTCCCCAGCCCATTAGCTGCTCAGATCGCACTTGATACCACTGAAAAATTTCATGCTAAACATCCCGAAATAAAGATCATTTTTTGCCCTTACAAAGATATTGATCATAACCTTTACCACTATTTGTTAAATAACTAGACCAAAAAAGGAACTGAAACTCTATGAGTCTCAGCTCCTCTTTTGTTATATCAACATTCAGTGACCACTTATCAGATCTCTTCTTTTTTCTTGCTAGCCACTCAAAGCACCTGATCCACCAGCTAAAATACTCAAATACCTAAGCTAGGCCATTTTCAGCTATAGATGGCAGAGTTTAAATTTATTTTTTGAATTTGAATGCTTTGAATATTAAGATCAATGCAAACATCACCATCAAACTTACTTGGCCCCAAAGTGTTTGAAAGATATTATTTGTGAGTGGTAGATGAACTAACGTAGCCGCAAAAGCTAAGGCTCCAGTGTAGAAAAGTCCACTACCAAAGTAATCAGGCCACTTAAAATACAACATCAAATAGATCACAAATACCAGCCCGATCCCCCACAATATTGCGGTACCAAGAGGATAGATCAAAGTTTTTGGAGTAAAATGATCACTCAATAGCAACACACTTACGTAGACTATAAATGCTACACCCATGCCTAAATAGCTACGCCACGGGACACGTTTGAAAGCATCATTGCCCAGCAAAGTAAGCGTGATATTGAGTAAAATGATCATCCCGACCATCTCAATAATATATTCGATAACATTGATCTCAGTATGCATAAACGCTAATAATGTTAGCAGACAAAAGATGAATACGCTCAGACTCGACTTTTCTTTTAAGTTTTCTTTCCTATCAGCATTTATTTCAGCTAATAGTTCATCTGCTGCCACTTTAGGATCAGTGCCAAAATATTGTTTTGCTGTTTGCCCCTCTGCTTGCGCTTCGAGCATATCTTGTAAGATCTCTAACAACACCGCTTCTGTTGCTACCTCATCTTTACCTTTTACCCGTAAATATACCAAAAGTTTTTCATAATATTTTTGATTCTCACGCGTTAACTTTTCACGCAACTGGTTATTTTTTTCGATCAATGGCTCCATCTTCATTTCCCCCTGTCTGTTCGATGACCGCTGTCACTGTCGCCGTAAGTTGTTGCCAATCCTTAATAAAATTTTGGATCTGAATTTGACCACTAGTAGTTAAGTAATAATATTTTCGCTTTGGTCCCTCACTTGAAGCACGTAACTGACTTTTTAAACAGCCTTGTCTTTCTAATTTTTGCAAAAGCGGATAGACTGTCCCTGCACTGAGCTCAAAAAAACCTAGTTGCTGTAGCTTAGTGACTAATTCATAGCCATAAACTTCTTGTTGGCTGATCACTAATAAGACACAGCCCTCCAACGTTCCTTTTAATAGTTGTGAATTATTCATCAGCTCATCCTCCTACACCCCCGATTATATATCCTCTCCACTACTATGTAAAGCATAATAGTGAGATATCCCCGTAGATGATCGTTTTGTCTGATATAACCAATTGGTGTAGCCACGATATAGTGCTAAGCGATTTTCACGTGAAACATTTTGCCAACATAAAATGTCAGCGATACCATTACTGTTAACGAGGTCTCCATAACCGTTTACTTCTTTTCTAGCATCGCTATCTGCGTGCCAAAACTTTTTGGCCTGCTTACGTAGATCAGATTCAAGTGGATTGACACCATCAAGATTGCCATGCGAATAGCGATAGCGCCATGGTACTCGCCCTTTTCCATGTGGGATCCCATAATTAAAAGATTCAGTATCTGCCAAAGCCCGCAATTCTGATATCTTGTATTTTTTAGGATCTGAACAAAATCCACCTGTTTTTTCCTGTTTGATCACGTTCCACTGACTGACAAACTCCAGCGTATCGATATTGATGATAAATTCCACCATTCGTGCATCATTGAAACGCGAAAAATATCCATAGCTCGAATTTTTAGCCAGCTGCACCTTCATATTTTCTGGTACAAAATCAGTTTGTTCAGCTAAGTGACGATTGTGATAATTTGCCCCAGTCTCAAAATCCAGCTCCACTCCACATTGCTTGGCATAAACTGCTAAACGCCAAAAATCATTGGGCAAAAACGGATATGTCTGCCGTAAATAACTGATGGCTTGCCGATCGATATGACCCCGGAAAAGATTTAACCGTCGAGCAAAATCAGAGTTTTCTTGAGCTAACGGCTGACTATTTTTAGGAGATCTTCCATATAATTGCAAGACTAATGCTCTAAAAAGCACATTAAATTCAGCTAATGGTGAAAGGTCAGCCCAAATGTGATATCTAGCCATCGGGGCAAGCTGTAAAAAGTTATGTTCATCCACATATGCTCCTAAATGATCCAACACTAACTGTATTTTCAAGCGTGCTGGCAACAAAGAACGTTTCAGCATCTTTGTATATAGTGGCGTTCCAACTTCATGGATCGCTTGCCAACAAGTCATTGATACGCTAGCTTGTTTGAGGCAGTTTTGCCGGTAATAACGTAAACTGCGCTTATCCCAGCCTTCTTTAGCTAAATTTGACAATTGCTGCTCTAAAGTCATCATCTCCATCGTATTCCTTTCGCTTTTTAAGTAACAATACCATGAAAACAACTTTCTTTTCACGCAAAAAGAAGCTGTGACATAAGTATTCTTTTTTGAAAACTTATATCACAGCCTCACCAGTATAAATTAATTTTGTTTTAATAAACCATTTTTACGTAAAAAACGCTCAAGTTGTACTTCATTATCGTCATGGCGGACCCCATTTTTGATCTGGGCGCCATCTTTTTTGGCTAGCTTGCGCGTAGCATTCATCGAAGCATTCATTGGATCGCTCATGCTAGTGGTAAACGGAATGTTATCTTTGATCGCTGGGTGGATCTTTTTTACGTTCACTATCAGCTGCCCGAGCGTAATTATCATATCCTTCTGGATAAGCTTCTTTTCGTTCTGATCGCACGATATCTGCCTAAACATTTGTGCAAAAACCTAAGATCCCAGATAATACTACTAAAACTACTGTAAAAATACTGCTCTTTGTCATCATTATCTCATACCCTTCTTTTTTATTACGTTTAGTATAAACAATGAAGTTAACTACAAGGCAAGTATTTTTTCGATCTTTATTTAGTATAGTCGACATCTTTTGTCTCTTTTGTGGTCAGCCAAGCTACAACTGAGGCCACAGCTAAGACAAACATATACAGCCCCGCTGCATGCGCGCCAAAACGTGCGATCAGCCAAGTCGTTACCGACGGAGCTACAGCAGCGCCCACCACTGCTGCTAGGTTATATGTGATCCCAGCTCCTGAGTAACGAACTTTTGTCGGAAAAAGCTCTGGTAAAACAGCCCCCACAGGTCCATATAACGTCCCCATGATGACAAATCCGACCCCTAAAAACAACAACATGCCCACTAAATTATGCTGTCCACTTAGAAAATACGGAAAGACCAAGGAAAAGACGACTAAGCCAACTGTAGCAGTCAACAATACTTTCTTGCGTCCGATCTTATCAGCTAACAATGAAGTCGTCATGATCAAGACCGCAAATTCGATGATCGCTCCCATCAATAATAACAACATCTCAGAATGGCTAAAGCCTAAAGCTGTCGTCGCATATGCTAAAGACCAGGTCGTCAAAGTGTAAAACATCGCATATGTTCCCCCCATGATAAATGTTCCTTTGACGATATCTTTCCAGTAATCGGAAAATAATTCCTTCAATGGTGTCTTGGTCGTCGTATCATTTTCTTGCGCTAATTGGAAAAGCGGTGTTTCTTGCAGATGATGTCGCACATAAAGTCCGATCACGACTAGGACCGCTGACACCAAAAACGGTACGCGCCAACCAAAAGCTAACATCTGCTGTGCCGTCAAAGTTTTCTCTAAAACAAAGAACAGACCGTTACATAAGAAAAAGCCGATCGGAGCTCCAACTTCAGGAAAAGCCCCATATAAAGCACGCTTGTCCGCAGGTGCGTTTTCAGTCGCCACTAAAACGGCGCCAGACCACTCACCACCAAGTCCGATCCCTTGGACAAAACGACAAGCACATAGCAACAACGCCCCCAAGACTCCAACACTGCTGTAACCTGGCAAAAAACCGATCAAGATCGTTGAGACTCCCATAACTAGCATCGATAATACTAGAGTCTTCTTACGCCCTAAACTATCCCCAAAGTGTCCAAATAAAAATGATCCCACCGGTCGAGCCACAAATGCGACCCCAAATGTCAATAAACTCAAGACGGTCGCCAGTAATGGCGTCATCTGTGGAAAAAAGACTTTGGGGAAATACGCTGCCGCAGCTGTTCCATACGCATAAAAATCAAAAAATTCGACGGCTGTTCCGATCATCGAAGCCAAGATCACCGTCTTGACTGAACTTCTAACAACTTCTGTTTCTGATAATTTTGTTTCTGATCCCATCATGATCAAATTCCTCCCCTTTTAATATGTGATCTGTAGTTCTAATATCTGCTCTGTGTCCCTCCTTTTTAATTTAAGCTACAAAAAAGGCGTAGCGACCATTTTGACAAACAGTCGCTACGCCCAAAAGTTGAGTCTGCTCCTGTCTGCACCACGGTGATGCAGACAAGCTAAACTATCCGCACCACCTAAGAAATGATCCGAATAATAATAATGCTATTGTTAGTTTGCAGTTGTTTAGTTGCAGTTCTCATCTTTTTTCGCCTCACTTAAATTTGATAAGTCAGAGTTTATCACACTAAAAATTAAAAGACAACAAGAAAATTAATTCAAATTTTAAAAATAACAGTGTAAATACTTGTTTCTCCAACTATGAAAGCGTATAATTTTAAAAAATATTTTTATGTGGAGGTCAAAAAAATGCGCGAAAAATTGCACACTGGTGAGTTGTATTTACCAAATGATGAAACGATCATGACCGAACAGACAGCTTGTTTAGAACTGCTCTATGAATTTAACCAGACTCGTCCCCATGAACAAACCAAGCGTCAGACTTTATTGCAACAAATGTTTGGCAAGATCGGACCAAATTGCTATCTTGAACCACCATTTCATGCTAATTTTGGTGGTAAGCATTGTTATTTTGGTGACCACATCTATGCCAATTTCAATTTGACCGTTGTTGATGACACTCATATCTATGTGGGTGATCACACAATGTTTGGACCTAACGTGACACTAGCGACTGCAGGGCATCCGATCTTACCTGAATTAAGAGAAAAAGGGTATCAACATAATCAAGCGATCCACATCGGTAAAAATTGTTGGCTCGGTGCAGGTGTGATCGTCTTGCCTGGAATTTCGATCGGCGATAACACTGTGGTCGGCGCTGGTAGTGTCGTCACCAAAGATCTGCCCGCTAATGTCGTTTCTGTAGGCGTCCCCTGTCGTGTTTTACGTCCGATAAATGAACATGACCGTAAATATTATTTTAAAAAATCACCGATCAACTGGGAGGAAATAACTGTTAATCAAAATATATTAAAATGTAATCAAACGCGATATA
>CAJUNC010000007.1 GCA_910587695.1 uncultured Lactobacillus sp. | reverse complement strand
ACTTTGATGAAGACCCAGATGCTGATCAAGAGCACTACGTTTACTTGACCCATGCATTAAGACAAGTAGTTGGTACACCAGTGGTCATAACTGATACGATCAATTATGTTTACGGTAATGGACCAAAACAAGGACAGCCGATCTATCCACCAAGTGTGATCGAAAAGACCTTTGTTCCGATCTATACGATCGATTCCGTAACTGGTGAGACTATAGAAACGACTTGGAGTGGTGATGGTAAGATCTCCTCCAGTGCAGTCCCTGATATCCCAGGTTATACACCAGATAAAACATTGATCGCTGAACGTGTTCTAACACCAACGATGGCAGATCAGACTCAAACTGTCCAATATATGTTAGATGAAGTACCTGAGACAAAACCAGATATCTCAAACGACCCAACTAAAGCTGAGTCCAAACAAACTGAGTCTTTGGAAGAAAACAATGATACTAGATCTAGCATTGAGGGGCAAAAGGGCGTTGAAACGCAAGCTCCAATTTCTGAAAAAGCATCAGAAACTCAAACTAAGACAGAAAGTAAGGTTCAATTACCACAAACAGGTGATGCTAGCGATACGCAAAAAGCTTCCTTTGTTGGTGCTATGTTAACTGCCTTAGCTGGCTTATTAGGATTTGCGACTAAAAAACGTAAAAAAGAAGATGAGTGACCAAAAATTTAGATAATAACTAAATATAGTTAAAAGTCGTACAAACTGTGATGGTTCAGTTTGTACGACTTTTTATTTAGGTATTAAAGTCTGACAACATGATCGCAGACTTGTTCAAAGTAAGGATCATGGCTGACCATAATGATCGTTTTGCCTTGTTTTTTTAGCTTTTGGAGCAAAGAAAAGATGAGTGTCCGATTTTCAATATCAAGTGAGCCAGTGGGTTCATCGGCTAAGATGAGTTCACCAGGTTTTAATAATGCTCGAGCGATAGCGACCCGTTGTTGTTCACCACCAGATAAGACGGCAACCTTAGTCTTTAAGGGATAGTTTAGGCCGACTTCTGCCAAAACTTCTTGCATCTTGTTGATTTTTTCATGATGTTTGAGTTTGCTATAAGCAGCTCCAAGCTCTAAGTTAGCTTTGATCGAGCCTTCTTTGATCAAACCATAATCTTGAAAGATGAAACTGATGTTTTTACGCCGATATAAAGTAGCCTTATGGCGTCCAACTTTAGGCAGTTTTTGTCCGTTGAAATAGACACCACCACTTTGATAGTTTTCGATCGTACCTAAGATCTTTAAGAGTGTTGATTTACCTGAGCCACTTTTACCGTAGATCACAGTGATCTGATTTCTTGGAAAATTTACACAAAGATCTGAAAAAACGCACTTCTTTTTGAATTTTTTGGTCAGATCCGTTACACAGATGAGATCATTTGACATTTTTTTTAGCCTCGCTTTCTAAGTAACTGATAAAGAGATCTAAGAGGATAAGCTCAAGAACAAAAAATAAGCCATCAAGTGTAAAATAGATCGTCTTTGATATATATACATCAGTATAAAAAAGAGGTGTAAGACTATATTGAAAGAGTAAAAAACACCAGTAAGGCCAGTAATTTCTAAACCGCGAGTAACCTAATGTATTTTTTAGACCGATGTTATAGATATTTTTGTTAAAGAAACTGAGCAAACAATAAAAACTAAGAGAAATGATCGTCAGCAATAAGAGACCTTGGCTAGATGAATAAGCAAAGATGTTTCCCAGTTCTATTTTTAACCGCTCGCTAGCACCATGATCATATCGAATAAACTGGGGAGCATTATCACTTAGATTATATTTGGTCAAGATCGGATCCCATTGTCGTTTTAATTTAGCTAAAGTAGTGCCTTTGAGCGAGAATAAGAGCATATCGTGTTCAGAACCAGACAAAAGGTTGAGAATAGGATCGTTATTCTTGGGTCTGATATTTCCTAGTGGAATGACATGGATTATCTCATTAGCAATATTTTTTCCAGTTACGATATTTTTAAAACCTTTATTGTATTTAGGATCAGAATATATGACTTTAACACCGTATTTTCGTGAAATTTTAGAGATCTCTCTTTCTTTTTGCAGGCGTTTAGCAACTAAATTTTTCTTGGTGATCGGAAAAACTAAGATCGTTTGCTTACTTCTAAGATCAAGCTTAATTTTTTTGTTATTCACATCATATAACGGATAAACTTTTAAGTAATTGACGTTTATGCTGATATCAGTGAGTTCACGTGGTACGTCAGCTGGTTGGACATAACTAGAACCAGTATCATCAAATAATAAAGCACCTTGCTTATCCGCTAGTTTGTAAATGTTTTTTAGATCTTCGTAGTTATCGAAACTATTGATAGCATCGCTACCGATCACACTTGGAAAAATTTCTGCATAATCTTTTAGTTTAGGGTTTGTATCTTGCTTTAAAAGCTCGTAACTATCAACGATTATATTACCAACTGGAGCAAGTGAGTTTATCAGTGTTACGAGTAAAAGTAACTTTGCTCCACCTAGTAATAAAAAAAGTATGCTGGAAAAATAGCGTTCTTTGAGCTCATTTAAACTTATGCGATACATTCCTAGCATCAATAGATAGGCTCCACTAAAAGCAAGACCAAAAACTAAAAGTTGTTGTGACAGTAGTTCTGATAGATCTAGCCCTTGAAATACCAACCAAAGATCATAACTAAAGGCAAGTAAGATCGCGCACAAGGGCTTGGCAGCAATTGCTAAGAAACTACGGGTAAAAGAATGACCATTGAGCTTATATAAGCGAAGTTTTGGCCATTCAAGCAATACATAGACTAACAGTGAAACGACGATGAAGACGATCAGATAATTAATGATCATTTTTAAATTAGGATCAACTTCAAATGAAGGTAAAAGCAATTGTGTTGTTTGTGTCACTTGATAGTCGCTTAATGCGTAATGCGTTTTGAAGCGCTGACTTAGTTTTTTATCAAGTAGTTTGATGAAGTGTAAGTATTTTTCTTGCTCGAGTGTTTCAAGAAAAAAGACACCTTCAAAATTTTTGCTTGAGCGTAGTGCTTGTTCGATCGGCTGGATCGTTACTTGATAGCCACTAAGTAAAGGATAGGTATAACTATATTTTTGATTATTAGATCCTAAGGCACTAAAATTTCCTAAAAAGTGTGTTTGATCTAACTTGTAGACATAGAAGTTTTGTTCTTGCAGTGATCTATTATAATCAGGCTTTCCATCTTTAATTGGGTAGCCCTCATAATAATGCTTTTCCATGTAGTTTAAGTTGGTCTCTTTTGCACTTTCGTTTAGGCTAGTGATGATCTGTTGGAATTGTTTTTTATCATGCGCAGTGAATGGAAGCTTAAACGGAATAAACCGATGCGATGTATCGATTTGTTGTAATGCTAGAGTAGCCTGAGCTTGATAGTTGGTAAAATATGCTCCAAGAGAACTAAGGATCAAGCAAAATATAAAAATAATTAATAAAAATAATTTTTTATTCTTCATCTTAAAATTCCTTATAGAACAAGTGTTAACCAATCTACTTTTTGTTATCAATTAAGCAGATTATTATAATATGCCTTAAATGTACCGTATCCTTTAGCAGTTGTAAGAGCCCACTCATTTTTAAGTTTAACTACTTTATCTTGGGATTTTCCAACAATAGCAGTGGCAGAATGTCTAACTACACTATTAAAGTAATTGGAATGTCCCCACTTATAGTTATTAAAGTAGTTGTGGTGATCTGAATAATAGACCCAACGACTATTTGGCATATTGACTGCGGTGAAATTAGCATTTGAGAGACGAGCAAAGAGTGCTTGTTTATCGGTCAAGTTCTGGGGTGTTGGTTCATTTGGTTCAACTAACGCCATAGATGAGGCAAAAACGACCTGATCGTGATCATCTAGTTGTACTTCACCAGAATTAAGTGAGTCGGGAACAGTGACACTAGCAGCATGAACGGAAAAATCGGTCAAAAACAACAAACAAAAGACAGTTACAACAAAGAGTAATGATTTGAATGATCCTTTCATAGTAGAGCCCCCTATAAGTTTGTGCGCCAATAGTGATCTATTAGCGTATCCAAATTATAGCAAGCTAGATCTAAAAAAGTTGATTGTAACCTATATATAACATTAAAGTTATTGTTTTGTAAAATATAATTTATATAGATAAAAAAACCACCATTTCCTAGATAGAAAACGGTGGTTTTTAAGCGGTTTACGTTATATAGATGATTTATTAGCCTCACTTTCTAAGTAACTGATAAAGAGATCCAAGATGATGAGTTCAAGAACAAAAAACAAACTAACAACGACAAGATACACTTCTTTTGGAATATCTTGATCTGGATAAAAAGCCAGCATTACAATGTATTGGAATACAAGTATTACTAAGTAAGGATAGTAATTTCGCAAGCGTGAATAACCAAACACATTTTTTAGCTCGATCTGAGTGAGGTTTTTCTTAAAAAAGCTGAGCAAGGAATAAAAACTAAGCGCAAGTACGAGCAATAAGAGTAAAAATTGTTCGTAAAGATGGGTCAAAAGATCACCAAATCCTTGACGTAGCTCTTCAAGCTCACCGTGATCATAACGGATCATCTGGGCAACATTGTCACTTAAATTATATTTTTTTAAGATAGGTTTCCATTGCTCAGATAGTTTTTCTAAAGAAGTTTTTTTAAGTGGTAAGAGCAAGCTATCATTGGCAAAACCAGATAGGATATTGAGGTGATATTGCGTAAGACCATGATCGATATTTCCAGGAGTAATGATCATAACGATCTCATTTGCCATATTTTTACCAGTTACGATGTTTTTGAAGTTTCGGTTGAATCGAGGTTTTGAGTAAAAAACTTGGATACCATATTTTTGCGCGATCGGCTCGTTTCTTTTCTCATATTTGAGCCGTTTAGTGACTAAATTTTTGAATGTATCAGGGAAAACCAAAACTAATTTTTTGGATGCTGGATCAGGAATGATCTTTTGGTTATGAATATCTCTTAAAGGATAGCGCCTCAAGTAATTAGTGTTGATAATAACGCTGGTAAATTCACGGTCAACTGTAGTTGGTTGCTTATAGCTAGAGCCACTATCATTTAACAAAAGTGCGCCTTTACTGTTGGCTATTTGGTAGACATCTTTTAGATCAGTGAAATTATTGCGAGCATCGACTACATTTCCCCCGATCATATACGGAAAAAACTCAGCATATTTCTTTAACTCAGGCTCTTTATGACCATAGTTATCTGTTATTAGAGAGCCTAGTGGAGCAAAAAAGGTGATCAAAGTGAGTAAGAAAAACACTTTTATTCCACTAAGCAAGCAAAAAAGCGAAAGTGAAAAGTAGCGTTCTCTAGTAGCATCTAAGCTCACTAAATACATCAAGCAGACCATTAGAAAACTTGTTCCCAAAATTGCAAAGAAGATAAAGCCTTGTCGATTTAATAATTCTGTTAGCTCTAAATGCCTGTAAAGCATCCAAAAATCGTAAATAAAGGCAAATGATGTTGCAATTAATGGCTTTAAAGTAAGTGACAAAAAACTACGCCAAAGAGACCAACCATTTAATTTGTAAAGGCGAAGAGATTGCCATTCTAGTAGTAAGTAGATCAAAACTGCGAGCAAGATAAAGGCATTCAGAGAGTTGATAAGTGGTGAAAAATCAAACTCATCATCTAAGAACGGCAATAATAATTCAGTTGAACGAGTGATCTGGTAATCTCTTGTCCTATAATGTGTCATAAAACTTTGATTCAAGCGTTGATTCAATAAAGTAATAAAGGAGTTATATTTGTTTAGATCAAGTGTTTCTAGAAAAAAGACCCCCTCAAAATTCCTTCTATCTTTAAAAGCCGAGCTAAGTGGCCGAATAGTAACTTTATAACCTTTTAGTAACGGATAAGTATATGTATATTCAAAGTTATCAGACCCTAAGGCGTCAAAATTACCTAAGAAACTAGTTTTATGTAAATTATTGACATAAAAGTTTTGTTCAGAAATACTTTTAGCGTAGTTTAATCTACCATCTTCTAATGGATAACCAAGATAAACATTTTTTTCCATATAATTTAGTCCAAACTTTTGAGCACATCCATCTAGGATGGTCATAAGTTGGTGAAATTGTTTTTTAGTGTGAGCCACTAAAGGAAGCTTAAAAGCGATGAAGTGTTCAGAAGTATCGATCTGATGTAGTGCTAGCTTGGCTTCAGAATGATAATTACTGGAATATGCTGTGATGCTACTTAAGATAAAACTAAGTAAACAAATAACGCTCAGAAATAAATTTTTAGTTTTCATAGATTACCTCCGATAAAAAAGAGTGGCGAGCCACTCTTAAAAACATTGCTATCAAGGTCTGGTGTAATTATAGTACGCTTTGAACGTGCCGTATCCTTTGGCAGTCGCAAATGCCCAACTATTTTCTAAGGCAGGTACTAATTTAAAATTATTACCAACTTTAGCAGTCGCAGTATGTCGGGCGAAGCGATGAAAATAATTAGAATGTCCCCACTTATAGCCGTTAAAGTAGTTATGGTGATCTGAATAATAGACCCAACGACTATTTGGCATATTGACTGCGGTGAAATTAGCATTTGAGAGACGAGCAAAGAGTGCTTGTTTATCGGTCAAGTTCTGGGGTGTTGGTTCATTTGGTTCAACTAACGCCATAGATGAGGCAAAAACGACCTGATCGTGATCATCTAGTTGTACTTCACCAGAATTAAGTGAGTCGGGAACAGTGACACTAGCAGCATGAACGGAAAAATCGGTCAAAAACAACAAACAAAAGACAGTTGCAACAAAGAGTAATGATTTGAATGATCCTTTCATAGTAGATCCCCCCTATAAGTTTGTGTGCCAATAGTTATCTATCAGCGTATCCAAATTATAGCAAGCTAGATCTAAAAAAGTTGATTGTAACCAATATATAACGTTAAATTTATCGTTTTGTAAAATATAATTTATATAGCTAAAAAAACCACTATTTCCCAACCAGGAAGTAGTGGTTTTTAGTTAGTATTCGGAGATCTCGATCAGATTACCGTCGGGATCATTGAGATAGATCGAAGTCAATGACTAATTTTCAGTAAGGGTAATATGCCAATTATCTTCCAAAAATTTTTTTCCTTTATCAGTAATTTTAAGTGCTCTTGATCCAGTATTGCGTGTTACGTAGTCGTTATTAAGCAGAAAATCAAGGATTGCTTTAGCTAATGCACCAGCAAGATGGTTTTTCCGTTCGCTCCAATCTAAACAATCAATACAGAATTTGCGTTTCTTCTTTTTTAAATTTTCAATGTCGATCTTGAGTTCTTGTTCGAAAAATATTTTACCTGAAGGAGTTACACGATAATTTTCGTTGTTATCATCAGATGCGATGATAATATTCTCGGAAATAAGGAAATCTTTGATCTTAACTCCTAGTTCTCCAGCTACGTGATCGTAACAAGTTCTAGCCTGCTTTAATTCTTTTTTAGCAAAATGTTGCTTATAACTTTTGGTAGGTTCAACGGGGGAATAGTTACTTAAAAATTCAAATAACTCAGGTGTTATGGTATCTGAAATAGAGTAATATCTAAACTTACCATATTGCTTGACAGAGGTCAGTTGTGCTTTTGTTAGCAATTTTAGATGATAGCTAACAGTATGTTGTTTTAACCTAGTAAAAGCTGTTATTTCATTTACTGTATAGGCACGACCGTCCATTAAAATATCTAAAATAGTGATCCTAGATCTATCAGATAAAAGGCGCAAGATAGTTGTAACATCAGGTGAATTCATAAGATCCCTCCTTAAAATTTCATATATCGATGAATTTCTATCAATTATCATAATATAATACTATCACACAGTAAAAGAAAACGACTATTTAAGATTTACCGATCAGTCGATAGACTTCTGACATACGATAAGGCATTTAGTATTGACTTCTTAACTTTTGAGCAGAAGTTTACAAAATTGCACAAGTATGAAAATTGTCCAGTTTGTGGAAAGGAATTTAAAAATATTGGAAACACTGAGAGTAGATAATCTAGCTAAAAAATATGGAAGCTATAATGCTGTTAAAGATATAAGTTTTTCAGTATCGTCAGGTGAATGCTTAGGTATTTTAGGTATCAATGGAGCTGGTAAAACTACCACATTGAAGATGATCTACTCGGCAAATAAAATAACAAGTGGTAACGTGTATATCTTAGGAAAAAATATTTCGTCATTATCTGATAAAGGGAAAAAAAGATTAGGGATCGTAGCTCAAGAAGATATGTTAGATACGACTCTGACTGTCTTTGAAAATTTGATCGCACATGGTATCTGTTATGGAATCAGACTAAAGGAACTTAAATCTCGAGCTAAAAAGCTGCTAGAATTTGTTCAATTAGCAGAATATGCAAATAAAATGATCGGTGAACTATCAGGGGGGATGAGAAGACGTGTTGTTCTTGCCAGAGCTTTGTTAAATGATCCCGAGATAATCATATTAGATGAACCGACTGTAGGTTTGGATATTCAATCACGTAATATTATTTGGAACAAATTAAAAATGTTAAAAAAGCAAGGTGTTTCAATAGTTATTACATCCCATTATATGAATGAGATCGAATGTTTAGCTGATAGGATAGTTATCATTGATTCTGGTGTAATAAAAGATGAAGGTACTATTGATAGTTTGTTAGATAAGTATCGAGAGAAAAATATTGAAGAATTATTTCTTAAGTTGACTGTTGTAGGTAAAGGAGATATTAAAAATTTGGAATAGTGTATAACATTGCAAATTAATATTCATAAGGAAGGTAAAATATGGAGTGGATATTAGAGTGTTACCACTAATTGAAGGAAAACATTTCATACTATTATTGATATGAATAAAATTAGGAAAGGAAAAGCTATATTTCTTTTTAGTTATACAAAATAGGATGAACAATTTTGTGTAGCTCCATATTATATAGTGGAGAAAAAGTGTTTAGAGTTTCAGCTAGATCGATCTATTATGTTGTTATCAGAAATTATATGAGCTTTAGATCTCTATTCAAGATCTCGATAGTTCCTAACTTGATCGACCCATTATTTTATTTGGTGGCAATGGGATTTGGAGTAGGAACTTATCTGACCAATATCAATGGGATGTCGTATACTACTTTTGTCATTACGGGACTTATCGGCGCTACTGCGATGACTACTGCTACATCAGAAGCAACGGTCAACGCATTTATTCAATACAAAATTGAAAAAACTTATGATGCCATGCTAATGACTCCGATCAACTTACAAGATATCGTAATTGGTCAAGCTATCTGGTCAGGGGTTAGAGCTGTCATTTTTGGGGGGATGTTTTGGCTTGTTTCGCTTGTTATAAGTCAAGCATTTGATCTTTATATGCTATTTATCATTCCACTTCTTTTTTTGATCGGTTTGATTTTTGGCCTTATCGGGCTAACATTCACCTATATGGCTCCATCGCGAGAATTTTTGAACTATTATAATACGCTTGTTATCAGGCCATTATATATGTTTTCGGATACTTTTTTTCCTATCGATTCTATCCCTGAAATTTTTCGGAATTTGACGTGGCTTTCACCGTTATATCATGCAACTAATATTATTCGAGCTATTTGGATAGAGAATTTTACTATGGTATTTCAACATTTAATATGGTTGATCAGTTGTGCAACGATATTTTACTTTATTCCTGTTTTAGTTGTTTATCGGACGTATTATAGATGACATTAGGAGCAAAAAACCACCATTTCCCAGCCAGGAAGTAGTGGTTTTTAGTTAGTATTCGGAGATCTCGATCAGATTACCGTCGGGATCATTGAGATAGATCGAAGTCATTTGCCCATTGGCACCGATCTTAGTAACTGGGCCAGCAATGATCTCAATAAAGTAACTCTTGAGGTGATTGATATCATCGGCCAACTTATCACCAGTCACTAAGCAAAGATCAGCGCTCCCACTTGTGGGGGTTTTAGAGACCAAGGCATCAGTTTGCTTTGTAGTTTGCAGTTTCAAAAGCTGATGTCCACAGCGTAAAGTAGCAAGCTCGGCACTTTCTTCTAAGATCGGCATGTCAAAGACTTCATGATAAAAGCGAACTGCACGTGCTAGATCGCTTACAGTCAAGACGATGTGATCGATACGTTTGATTTTCAAATAGATCAACTCCTATTGTAAAGCATTGGTCAAGAAATAAGCTCCCAAGGCACAGACGCACGCCTCAGTAAAAGGTACACTGAGCCAAACTCCATTTAGACCAAAGAGCGCAGCAAAAATAAGGACCGAACTGATCAAGATAAAATATCCGCGCAACAATGAGAGAATAAAAGCGGCTTTAGCTCGTTTGATCGCCACAAGCGACAACATGATCACGAGATTTTGACTAGCAAAAAAGACGCTGATAAAGTACAGTGGCAAAGCATGAGTTGCGATCTGAGCTAATTGTGCAGAATGGTCGTGATCAAAAACACTGACGATCGGAGCTTTGAAAAAGACCAAGATAAAATATAGGATACAAGAGAGCAAAAAAGCAACTTGCAAGCCTAATTTGATCGCCGCTTTAACGTTTTTTTCTTCATGTTTTCCGTATTCACGGCTAGCGATCGGTTGGACACCAAGGGCGATCCCATTTGAGAGCGCTAAGACAACGATCGCGATATTGGCAATGACACCATAGGCTGCGATCGCCGCATTACCGCTCAATTTGAGTAAGACCCAATTAAATGCAAAAATGCTGACCCCAGTACTCATTTCTGTTAAAAATGAAGGTATACCAAGACTAGCTGCTTGCTTTAATAATTTTAGCTCAGGCAAAGCAAACTTTAATTGCAATTGACGCTTGGGGTATTTACGATGAAAAGTCAAGATCGCCATACTCGTCAAAGGTGAAAAGATCGTCGCGATCGCAGCACCTATCATGTGTAATTGGAAGACAAAGATCAACAGCCAGTCTAAAAAGACCACGACTAAAGTAGCTGTTAAAGTTGCGATCATCGTCAGCTGAGGGTTACCATCGTTACGAATAAAGTTTACACAGACGTAATTACACATAAAAAATGGCGCACCTAAAGCGATGATCCGAAAATACCCCAAAGCAACACCCATCGTTTGCTGATCGGCACCCAGAAGCGTCAAAACTTGGATCGGAAAGATATTTAACAAAAGTGCTAATAAACTACCAAGTCCAAGACAAAAAAGCAATAATTTTCCAAAAAGTGTCGTTACTTTATTTGGTTCGTTGACTTTGTGGATCGAATAGATCGTTGAGCCACCGATCCCAAATAAAAGTCCCAAAGAATTGAAAAAATTAAACATTGGCAGTGAAATATTCAAGGCAGCCAACCCTAAAGTACCACCAGCGGCTGCAATAAAGACCGTATCGACTAAAACATAGAGCGAAAGCCCAGAAGAAGCAAGGATATTACGAATGATGTATTGCCCGACTTCTCGTTTGATCTTAGCTGTAGATGTTTGCAAAAAAATCCCTCCTAAACCAAACTTTCCTCTATCAATTATGATCGCCTGTCAGAAAGTTCTAAGATGTTATTTTTTGCAAAACCCGGCGATTTTGCGTCCCTTATTTCGTTTTCAACGCTACTGAGTTTAGCAGATTTAGTCCAAAAAAGCTAGTTTAAATAAAAATATGTTAAACGTTTAACATATTTTGCGTTTTCCTCTTTTCATAACGCTTACTTTGCGATAAGATAGTTATAAGAAAACGATTACTATTTTTGGAGGGAACATAGAGTGAGTAAATTATATGGAGCTATTGAAGCAGGTGGAACAAAATTTGTCTGTGCGGTAGCAGACGAAGAGTTAAATGTTTTAGAACGCGTATCGATCCCAACGACGGTCCCAGAAGAAACGATGGCAGACGTCTTTAAATTCTTTGAAAAACATGACGTTGTCTCGATCGGGATCGCTTCTTTTGGTCCGATCGATGTTAATCGTAAATCAGAAACTTATGGTTATATCACCAACACACCTAAGCCAGGTTGGAAAGATTATGATTTCTTGGGTGAAATGAAGAAGCGTTTTGATGTTGACTATGCTTGGACAACCGATGTTAATGGAGCAGCTTATGGCGAATTGAAACGTGGAGCAGCTAAGGGTAAGGATAGCTGTGTCTACTTGACAGTCGGAACTGGTATTGGTGGCGGTGTTGTGATCAATGGCAAAGTTATTGAAGGCTATGGTCATCCTGAGATCGGTCATATCGTAATGCGCCGTCATCCAGAAGACCACTATGAAGGTCATTGTCCATTCCACCACGATTGCTTAGAAGGCTTAGCTGCTGGTCCAGCGATCGAAGCACGTCAAGGGGGCATCAAGGCTTATGAGATCCCTAAAGATGATAAAGCTTGGGAGATCGTGGCTTATTACTTGGCACAAGCTTGCGTAGATCTAACATTGACACTCTCTCCTGAAAAGATCATTTTCGGTGGTGGTGTTTCTAAACAAGAACAACTCTTCCCAATGATCCGCAAATCCTTTGCTGAGCAATTAAATGATTACGTGCAAACGCCTGAGTTGGATGATTACATCGTACATGTCGACTTAGGTGATGATGCCGGGATCACAGGTTGCTTGCTATTAGCTAAAGAAGCACACGCAAAATAAAGAAACTGGGAAACCCAAATTATCTATAAAAAAGAAGCTGAAGATCAACGTTTTAGACGTGATTTTCAGCTTCTTTTTTATAAAACGCTCAAATGTGCCAATTTGGCAGGATCATTTAAGATCTCAGCTTTTGTCATTTTCTTTTGGATCTGGTGCTCTTCTGAGAAAAGTACGACTCGATCGCAAATATCTTTGATCTGCCCAAAGTGATGGCTCGACATGATGATCGTTTTACCGTTTTGCTTTAATTTGGCCAATAATTCAACGATCAAGGTCCGATAATGGGGAGATAGTCCGTTAAAAGGCTCATCTAAGACAAAGACATCAGGATTCATCGTTAAGACGCTTCCGATCGCAACGAGTTTCTTCTCACCACCGGATAGATGGTAAGGCACACGATCGGAAAGACGCTCGATTGCAAGTAATTTCAAGCAATCATCGACGCGTTGTTTGACTTCTTCAGGTGTTAACCCGAGTTGTTGTGGTCCAAAGGCAAGCTCTTCACGAACACTCATGTTAAAGAGTTGCACATCGCTATCTTGGAAAACAAATCCGATCTGTTCGTACAATTTAGCGGCTTGCTTAGGATCATTTAAAAATGTAGCATCGATAGTCAGATCTTTGAATTTGTAACTCCCCTTTTTTAGGGGGAAAAAACCTGTCAAGATCTTTAAAAGTGTTGACTTTCCTGAACCATTAGGCCCCATGATAACTAAAGTCTCACCTGGTTGGACCTTTAAAGAAACATCATCTAAAGCAAGATGTCCTTCATAGTCATAAAATGCATTGTTTAATGTGAGCATGACTGTTCCTTTCTATTGATCAAAACCACCAAAATAGTAGGCAGATGATCCCTAGTTGTACTAAGGGCATCAGATCTGCTTTAGTGAGCTTGGGATAAAATCGATTTTTACTGGTGAGTTTATACCCACGTAAGATCATCGCTTGATAAAGATCATTCATGCGACTCTTTAAGGAGAGATATAGTTCACCGATCAGATTACCTAAAAGATGAAATGAAGCTTTCTGTCCTAAAGTCTTAAAGCGAATGCTGTAGAGTGATCCTTGTAGATAGATCCCAGCTAAGTAGCAATATTTTACAGTGATATCAAGCGTCAAGATCAAAACACTGGGGAAATGAAGTTGCTTGAGCGCAAAGATAAATTGTTGCCAAGTAGTTGTCCCTGAAAAATATGCCAACGCTAATAGTAAAGTACTGATCCGCATGAAAAACAGTGGGAGATCAGCTTTTTGGCTCAAAAATAAACTCGGTAAGATAAAAATAGCTGTGAAAATGATCAACTTTAAGTATTTTTTGAAGATCACCAAGATCGCATTTCCCGGGAAAAATACCAACTGTCCTAAATAGAGCAAAAGGCAAGCCCAAAGAAAGATAAGGTCGTGTGACAACAAGACCAATAGTGAAGTGATAAGCAAGCTGCAGACTCGTAGCCAAGGTGAACTTTTGACTTGATAAACGGGTGTGATATTGGTGAAAAAGTGCAACAATTTACTTAGCGAAGCAATGTTGACACCAACAAAATCGTGTCGTTTCTCAAAATTCAAGTTGGTTTGATTTTTAGTCTGAAGCCAAGCTGGCAAGTTTGACTTAGTGCGCATGTTCATTATTTTTACCTAAAGACATCAAGATCTTACCAAGTAATAGAAAGACTAAGACAGCAGTGACTGCGCTTAAAATATACCCAAGAGAAAGAGCGGTACCAGGTACAGTATAGTCGCCAAAGAGTGCATTAAAATCAACTCCATGTGCCATTCCAGTAGGCAAAGTATTGCCTAAGTGTTCACTGTGCATCTTACCTAGTAATTCACTGGTATCCCATTCGCCCCAAGCAGTCCCACTAGCTAGTAGACCTAAAGGAGATAAAACGACCATAGCTCCGATCAAGTAGTAAAAATATTTAAAGCCAAGTGGCATTTTAGCCGCAGCGGCTGAAGTTGCGCGACTAGGTGTGTACAATTCAGCAGGAGCAACTTTTTTGACAAAGGCATAGACCGCATAGGTGAAGAAAGCTTCCACGACACCAGCAACGAGTAAATGAGCAAATAACATAGCTGGAACTGCGATCGTGATCGGATAAGGGTTATATAGTGGTTGCCCACTTGCACTAGTTGCAACGATCGGTTGTAGTCCTAGTTCAATACCCGCTAATAAAGCAGCAGCATTGATCCCAAGGTATGAACCTAAGACGACACCCAATTTTTCATGCCCATGTTTACGTAAGAAAGCGTAGATCCCATAGCCGACAAATGGCATAACGACAGCCATATTGAAGATGTTAGCACCTAAAGCTAAGAGACCACCATCACCGAATAAAAAGGCCTGCAATAAAAGTGCCACGGTAACAGCGATGCACGCGGCGTATGGACCGACTAGAATTGCTAACAGAGTCGCTCCGACCGCATGGGCAGTCGTACCACCAGGGATCGGAACATTAAACATCATCACTAAAAAGGAAAGTGAAGCACAGATCCCAAGCATGGGAGCTAATTGACGATTCTTGGTCAATTGTTGTTTTGTTTTTGAAAGTGAAACAGCTACGACTGGAGCTGCTGCTACAAACATGACCCCACAAGTCGCAGGGCTCAGGTAGTTATCAGGAATATGCATGATTACATCCTCTTTTCTAAAAATTTTCCCCATGTTCAAGACACTCATATGTATAGAAAAAATATAGCCTCCGAACATAGGCTAATTATACGGTGTCAAAAGATACCAAAAAATCTTTTATGTATGACTTCAAAGTATAATTTTGTGTTTTTTTCTCCAATATCTAGCAAGAAATATGCTTATTTTTACGCTGAATTACTAAGAAATAGTAAAAAAGCTTATTTTTTTTAAGTGATAATTCCTTGATGTAATGACTTTTAGCGCTTTTTTTTATTTTTAAATAAAAACTTGAACAAAATAGTTAAACGATTTAAGGGTAAATTTAATGGCGAGGGAGAAATCCTTGAGCAATTTTTATGGAGGGAATGTAAATATGTCTATCAATAGTGGCGATACAGCATTTATGATGCTTTGTACCGCAATGGTGTGCTTGATGACACCAGGCCTGGCGTTCTTTTATGGTGGTCTAGCTCGTAAGCGCAGTATCTTATTTATTATGATGGAATCATTCATTTCAATGGGGATCGTGACGTTGATCTGGATGTTTGGCGGTTTTGGTTTAGCTTTTGGGAAGGATATCCATGGGGTCATCGGGCGCTTTACTGATTACTTTGGACTTGCACATGTAGGATTAGTACCTAATGCAGTTCATGCAGCTTCGATCCCATTTGCATTATTCTTCTTATTTCAATTGATGTTTTGCGTGATCACAGTACCTTTGATGACTGGTGCATTTGCAGAACGTTTGAACTTGAAAGGGTATATTTTACTTTTGATCTTTTGGACATTACTAGTTTATATCCCGGTTTGCCACTGGGTATGGGGTGAAGGTTTCCTTTCAAAATGGGGCTTTGTTGACTTTGCTGGTGGTACTGTTATCCATACGACAGCAGGTTTTGCAGCTTTAGCAAGTATCTTTGTTTTAGGAAAACGCAAAGTAGCTAAGCAAGGGATGCATCCAAATAACTTGATGGCAGCTGCGATCGGTACTGGCCTTCTTTGGTTTGGTTGGTTTGGTTTCAACTCCGGTGGCGCTTTATCAGCCGGTGCTTTGGCAACAAAAGCATTCACTAACACATTGGTCGGTCTAGCAAGTGGAATGATAGCTTGGTTGATCATGGCTAAGATCTTACGTGGCAAGATCAATTTTGTAGATGTAATGACAGGATCAGTTGCTGGTTTAGCAACGATCACTCCTTGTGCAGGATATATTGCTCCTAGTTCAGCGATCGTTGTTGGTATCGTTGCAGGGATCATTTGTAATTTAGCTGTTGGATTCCGTCAAAAGAAAGGCTGGGACGATGCCCTTGATGTCTGGGGCGTACACGGTGTTGGTGGTTTTACTGGTACGATCTTGATCGGACTTTTAGCCGATAAGACAGTCAATGGTGTTGGAGCTAGTTTCCACCAATTGATGGTCCAAGTCGGTGGTGTCGTATTGACAGCTATCTATGCCTTTATTTTGACCTATGTTCTACTAAAACTCTTAGGTGCTATTACTGAGATCAAACCAACTCAAAAGCAGATCGAAGAAGGCTTGGATAAGACGTTGCTTGAAGAGACAGCTTACGATAAAAACTAAGCAGTATTTTTAGAGTAGCTTCCATTGAAAGGAGGTGAATACAAAAATGCTAGGAGTGATCTTACTTTATGTCGGAATGGTTTTGATGAGTAATGGTCTCTATCGGCTCACTAAGATCCAAGATAAATCTTTGGTCGTGATGAATCTTTTTACTGGTGGTCTAGGTTTGATCTTAAATATCATTGCGATTTCGATCGGGGTAGCACAAAATGCTGCTCCTAGCTGGTATTATGCAAGCGCAACAGGCCTCTTATTCGCATTTACATACCTATATACGGCACTAAATACGATGTTTGACTTGGATCAACGTTTGTATGGTTGGTACAGCTTATTTGTAGCGATCAATACGATCCCCGCTGGACTCCTGTGTTTCCAAGGATATGGCGGCAATAGTTGGTACGGTATTATCTGGTGGCTTTGGGGCATCCTATGGTTGACTGGATTTATCGAAACTGTTTTAAAGAAGAATTTAGGAAGCTTCGTTGGCTGGCTGGGTGTACTTGAAGGTATCATAACCGCTTGGATCCCAGGCTTTATGATGCTGACAGGCGTATGGCCCAAGTAGTTAGCGTTAAAGAGAGGTGTAAAGTTATGCAATTAACAGAACGTGAACGAGAAAAAATGATCATCAGCTTGGCTGGGATGATCGCACAAAACAGAAAAGACAAAGGGATCAAATTGAATCACCCTGAAAGTGTGGCTTTGATCACGAGCTTTGTTTTGGAAGGAGCCCGTGCTGGTAAAACAGTCTCTGAATTGATGGATGAAGGACGCCAAGTTTTGACTCGCGAAGATGTCATGGAAGGTGTACCTGAAATGATCCCAATGATCCAAGTTGAAGCAACTTTCACAGATGGTACTAAATTGGTAACGATCCACGATCCGATCCAATAAAAATGTGAGGAGGAATTAAGATGGTTCCAGGAGAATATAAATTAGCTGATGAACCGGTATTATGTAATGACGGCTACGAAGCTATCAAAATGGAAGTTAAAAATGTCGGTGACCGTGCAGTTCAAGTGGGTTCTCACTTCCATTTCTATGAAGCAAATGAACGTGGGTTACAATTTGATCGCGATAAAGCTTGGGGCAAACGTTTAGATATCCCAGCGGGGACAGCTATTCGTTTTGAACCAGGTGAAAAGCGTACGGTATCATTGATCGACATGGGTGGTAAGCGTCGTGTCTTTGGTTTCAATGATAAAGTCGATGGTTACTTAGATAACGATAACCGTGGTCTACATCACAAGTTAAGCTAAGAAAAGAGGAATAGTAATGAGTTTCAAAATGGACAGAAAACAATATTCCCAAATGTTTGGTCCAACTGTAGGTGACAGTGTACGCTTAGGTGATACAAATCTTTACGCAGCTGTTGAAAAAGACTTAACAGTACATGGCCAAGAAAGCAAATTTGGTGGCGGTAAAGTTTTACGTGATGGTATGGGGGTCAACGCAACTGAAATGCGTAAGGATAACCCACTTGTTGCTGATACGATCATTTCTGGGGCAACGATCATCGATTATACCGGTATCATCAAAGCTGATATTGGGATCAGAGATGGTAAGATCTTAGCCATCGGTAAGGGTGGTAACCCAGATAATATGGACAATATTGACTTTGTTGTTGGCGCAAGTACTGAAGCGATCTCAGGTGAAGGCTTGATCGTCACAGCTGGTGGGATCGACTTACACGTTCACTACTTATCACCTGGTTTGACGCATGCAGCGTTAGATAATGGGATCACAACTTTATTTGGTGGTGGTACTGGCCCAGCTGATGGTTCTAACTCCGCAACTTGTGCTCCCGGTGCATATCATATCCACCGCATGTTACAAGCAACAGATTCAATGTCTGTAAATTTAGGTGTCATGGCTAAAGGTTCAGGTGATGTTCCGGATACTATTGGAGAACAAATCGAAGCAGGGGCTTGCGCGATCAAGACACATGAAGATTGGGGCGCAACAGCTGCTGGTATCGATAATTCACTTAAAGCAGCTGATAAGTATGACGTTCAATTTGCGGTACATACTGACTCACTAAACGAAGGCGGTTTTGTCGACAATACGATCGATGCTTTCAAAGGCCGGACTGTACACACCTTCCACACAGAAGGTGCTGGCGGTGGGCATGCGCCTGACATTATGGTCGTAGCTGGTCAAAAGAACGTTTTGCCATCATCGACTAACCCAACGAACCCATATACTGATAATGAGATCGATGAATTATTTGATATGGTCATGGTTTGTCATAACCTCGATCCTAAAGTCCCAGAAGATGTGGCCTTTGCTGAATCACGTGTCAGAAAGCAAACGATCGCTGCTGAAGACGTTTTACATGATATGGGTGCCTTGAGCATCATGACTTCAGATGCGATGGCTATGGGACGTGTCGGTGAAGTTGCTATGCGCTGTTGGCAATTAGCTGACAAGATGAAAGCTCAACGTGGTAGTCTTGAAGGCGATAGTGAATATAACGATAACAATCGGATCAAACGTTACGTTGCTAAATACACGATCAACCCAGCGATCGTTAATGGTGTCGCTGATTATATCGGTTCAGTTGAAGTTGGTAAATTTGCTGACTTAGTTATTTGGGAACCAGATAAATTTGGGACAAAACCAAAGATGGTCTTAAAGGGTGGCATGATCACTTACGGTGTTATGGGTGATGCAAGCTCAAGTTTGCCAACACCAGAACCACGGATGATGCGTGACCTTTATGGTGCCTTTGGTAAAGCTGTCGGTTCAACAAACATTACTTTTGTTTCGAAATACGCTTATGACCATGGTATCAAAGAAGAATTGGGCTTAGATAAGATCGTCTTGCCTGTTCACAATACACGTAATTTGACAAAACGTGATATGAAGTTAAACAACTATGTGCCAAGCACGATCAAAGTTGATCCACATACCTTTGATGTTACGATCGATGGTGAATTGATCACTTGTGATCCTATCAAGACTGCATCATTGGCACAACGTTACTACCTCTTCTAAAATTTAGTTTTTTCAAGTTATCGGTATAGATTTAAATATGATTTAAAACAAAGGCCAAGATGAGTCTTGACCTTTGTTTGGGTAATAATGGAGGAATTTAACATGATTTTAACAGAAGTGTTTGCTAACGTTGAGGATATCAATGATCTAGAACAATATCACATTGAGACTTGTATGGTAAAAAGCGATGATCTGATGAAGCGTATTTTACGCGTGACCTCTGATCATGGTAATGATTATGGGATCCGATTAGCTGAAGATAGCGAAGGTTTAGAAAATGGTTCAGCCTTCAAGGTAGGGCACCGTCGCTTGCTAGTTTTAAGCGTGATCCCAGATGAGATCATTAAAATTGCGCCTAAAGATATTGATGAAATGGGTGTGATCGCACATATGCTTGGTAATTTGCATAAACCAGTTCAAGTCGAAGCTGGAAAGATCACTTTGCTGTTTGATCCTGTTGTGGTTAAGACTTTAGATCAAAAACAAGTTGAATATACAGTAGAAAAGGCGCAATTAGCTGAACCATTGCGCTATGTGGATCTGACAAATGGAAAATAGGCCACGATTAAGCACACTTTTGGATTATTTAGAGGTTTTTCAAATTTGTGATTCCACTTTCCCGATCGGAACTTTTAACCACTCTTTCGGGATGGAAAACTATCTACATGATCGCAAAATCAAGCACACACCCGAATTTCAACAATGGTTTGAAAATTATTTCAAATCACAATTTAAATACGGTGAAGGTTTATTGACTGTATTATGTTGGCAAGCTTTAAAAGCTGGTCAGATCGAAAAATTGTGGGAATATGACGAAATTATTACCCATTCAACTTTGGCATTGGAAACGCGCAATGGTCAAAAATTGATCGCTAAGCAAATGCTAGCTTTGATCAAGCAAATGTATGGTGAGATAAAGCCATTGGACATTTATGAAAAAAAGATCAAAACTGGTGAACTTGCAGGTAATCCAGCGATCGTCTTTACGGTTTTTGCATACTATCAAAAGATGCCATTAATGGATACTTTTTTAATGTATGGTTATAGTATTGGTTCAACAATGGTCCAAAATGCTGTTCGCGCAATTCCATTAGGACAACGGGATGGACAAGTGGTATTGAACAATATTATCAAACTTTTAGGAAAACTCTATCCAGAAGTTGAAAAATTAGATGGATCGTATTTAGGAGCTAATGTTCCGGGACTTGAATTAGCTCAGATCAAACATGAAACACAAGGCTCAAGATTATTTATGTCTTAGGGGGATCAGAAAATGAAAAAAGCAATTAGAATCGGTGTTGGTGGCCCTGTTGGTTCAGGTAAGACGATGTTGATCGAACGGTTAACACGAGCAATGCATGATGATTACAATATGGCAGTCATTACAAATGATATCTACACTAAAGAAGACGCAGAATTCATGGTCAAAAATTCAGTTTTAGATGAAGATCGGATCATCGGTGTTGAGACCGGTGGTTGTCCACATACCGCTATTCGTGAAGATGCTTCAATGAACTTGGCTGCGATCGATGAATTGGAAGAACGCTTTGATAATGATCTAGATATCATCTTTGTTGAAAGTGGTGGTGATAACTTAGCAGCCACATTTAGTCCAGAATTGGTCGATTTTTCGATCTATATCATTGATGTGGCTGAAGGTGAAAAGATCCCACGTAAAGCTGGCCAAGGGATGATCAAGTCTGATCTATTTATCATCAATAAGATCGATCTAGCTAAATATGTCGGCGCTGATCTCGATCGAATGAAGAGCGATTCAGAAATGTTTAGAAGTGATGGTACATTCTTGTTTACTAACTTGAAAAAGGATGAAGGTCTACAAGATGTCATCGCTTGGATCAAAAAGAATTGTCTATTAGAAGATTTAGAAGAAGTCAAGAACTAGAGGAAAACAGATGAATAAGAAATATGATGGTGTGATCGAGATGCGCTTTTTACCGCGCAATGGGCGTACGATCGCGCAGAAATTATATCATAAGGGAAATTCACGTATTTCCTCGGTTATACCGACGACCGAAAACCAATTGCCTTACTATTTCTTGATCTCTACCGGTGGTGGTTTCACAGAAGGTGAGCAATACCAAGTCAAGATCACACTTGAAGATGGTGCTCATGCAGTTTTGACAACGCAGACACCAAATTATGTATATAAGTGTGAAAATTTACGCCAAACGTGTCAAGAAACACAGATCAAACTCGGACAGGGTGCTTTTTTGGAGTATTACATGGATGAAGTTATCCCATATAAGAATGCCTATTATCGCCAGTTTATGGACCTTGATCTAGCTGAGGATGCTTCCTTGATCTTGACCGATGGTTTGACTAGTGGGTGGTCACCAGACGAGAAGCCATTTCAGTATCGTGATGTTGGCATGCGGACGCGGATCAAAGTTGCAGGTAAATTAGTGTATAATGATTACTTGTTGTGTACGCCTCAAGTCGATGAACTAGCCGAATTAGGTTATTTTGAAGGATATACTAACTTTAACTCAGTTGTTTTGATCGACAAAAATATCGACCAAGATTTTGTGAAAAGGGCTCGTGAGATGATCAAACTCCCTGAAGCTGATCTTTCATTTGGGATCTCGTTATTGGAAGAAAATGGTGCGGTCTTACGGATCTTAGGATATGATGGTTATACCAATCGTCAGATTCAAAATCAATTTATCGAATTTTATCGTGAAGAATTTAAGGGCTGTGCTCCTTTGAAACTTCGGAAAAATGATCGGGCGTATAATTAATTGGAAAAGAGTGAATGATCGTGACAGGAACTTTTTGGTTAGGCTTTGGTGCTGCTGGACTAGGTGCTTTTTTTGGTGGTTGTCTACGGAGTTTGTTCTCTGATTGGTTCAATCATGCTAAGGCTTATCTTCCTTATGGTACATTGGCTGCCAACTTACTAGGCTCGCTTTTGATCGGGATCTTTGCTGCTTTGGTGGCAAAAGGAGAACTTTCACAAATGGCTAACACATTGCTTGCAGGTGGATTTTGTGGTGGTTTAACGACTTTTTCGACCTTTTCATTAGAAAATCTCAAGTACTTCAAACAAGGTAAAACAGGGCATGCTGTGCTTTATTGGTGTGGTAGTGTAGTGTTGTGCTTAGCTTGTGTATATTTAGGCTTAGCCCTTGGAAAGCTATTTTAGATAAGGATCAGGTGGAAAAATGAAAAAATCAACAGAATTATTGCTTGTTGGCTGTGGTTGCTTTTTTGGTGGTGCCTTGCGCTATGTTTGTGAGACCTTGATCGGACCTAGTGTTTCAGAAGCTTTCGCTATTTTAGTCGTTAACGTTAGCGGTTGTTTTTTGATCGGGTTGATCTCAGCTGGATTATTTAAAAAGACACTTTCAGCTGAATTTGGTAAACTGACCTCAACGGGATTTTGTGGTGGTTTAACGACCTTTTCTTCGTTTGCTGATGGGATCGTCAATTTATTTGATGCTTCGCAGGTGGCAGTGGGGGTGTTATACATTGCTCTTAATATGTTGCTGGGGCTGTTAGCTGTTTACTTAGGTCTAAAAATAGTTTTAAAAACAAAATTTAGTGATTTTGCTAGTTGATCAGAGATAACACTCATTTTAATGGGTGTTATTTTTTTAAGTCTAGTTTTACCTTTGCATTGTACAAAAAGTATTGCTATTATATTCTTAAAGTAAATACAATACAGAAATACGGGGGAAATAAGATGGAGCCAAAATATAAACAGATCCTAGAAACGGTCAAAAAGCAGATCATTGATGGAAAGTATCCTGCTGGTAGTATGATCCCAGATCAAAACACACTGGCACGTGATTTTAAAACTAGTCGGATGACAGTTAAAAAAGCTCTAGATATGTTAGCGATCGAGGGCTTCATCTATTCTAAAAGAGGGTCTGGGACCTTTGTAAAAAAGAATGCACTGGCGCAAAAAGATGCCTTACCAGTAGATAATTATGGAGGCTTGAGTAGTCAATTCAATACAGAGCGGGTCAAAAGTGAACCGATCGTTTTTGATGTGACTTTTCCTACGCCAGAGATCAAGGAACGTTTAGAATTGAAACAAAATGAACCAGTCTATGAGATCTTACGTTTACGTTTTGTTGATAATGAACCGTATGCTTTGGAGCATACATTTATGCCGATCAGCTTAGTACCTAACTTAAGTCAAGAAGTTCTCTATGATTCACTCTATGCTTATTTGACTAAAGAAATTCATTTGGAGATCGGAGGCGCTTTTCGAAAGATCTCTGCCGAAAAAGCTTCAAAAAATGATCTTAAATATTTAGCAGCCACTGAAACTGATCCGATCTTGCAAGTAGAGCAAGTCGTTTACTTACAAGATGGACGCCCCTTTGAATACTCGATCAGTCGTCATCCTTATAATGGAAAGCATGCGTATACGATCTTTGACCGCAAAAATTGAACTAGCAAAATGACCCCCAATAGTCGTCGTTTTAGACACTAGTGGAGGTCATTTTGCTAATTTAAAAGTAAAGGTTGATACATTTCGCTTTCAAGCTTTGAGACAGCATCTTCAAGCAGTTTTACATTATTTGGAACTTCTAGGTCATCTAAATACAGGATCGGTGCTTTAAAGCTAGCTAGATCTTGTAGATTAAAGTCAGCGATCACCAGATCATAGTGCGCTTGTTCAAGATAATCATTGACCGAGATATTGTGCCCTTTACTTAAAATATTTTGGATCTCAGTGATGTATGCATAGCGCGTTGCGATCGGAAGCTGTGAAACGACTCCGATACTGATACAACGGCGCTTCATATTTTTATGGGGATAGATCATCATTTTAAGATTATCGCGGATCGCTTGTAATTTATAAGGATCGAGTTTAAAGCTTTGTGCTAGCGGGATATTTAAGATCTCAGCGATAACCTTTTCTTCAAAGGGTTGTGATGCTTCCTTTTTGGCTTCCAGGTTAAGAATATTATTTGAGTAATAGTAACCGTCAAGCAATAAAAGTTTATTGATCGTAAAATAGAGACTGCTCCGCAAAGCATTGAAATCATTATTGAAATTATAGCTGTTTGTCAAGATCGTCGTGATCTGTTCAAGTAATTGCTGACATTTTGAATGTTTAAACAATGAATTTATCTCAGTGACCGGATAACTGATGATGTTATGGGTGTTTAAAAAAATAAATGTCAAATAGCTGTAATACTCAACTAGATCGTGATCTAAAAAGATCCAATTTTGCTTGAAATAATTTGTTAAAGCTTGATAAAGTGGGGTCACTTTAACTTCCAAAAATAGCATACTTGCCCTTTGTTTACTAAAATAAGTTTGGATCAATTCATGCTTATTACTGAGTAAAGATAGCCAGAGACTGATCTGGTCATTTTGAATGATGCTCAACTGAGAACCGAGTTTTTCTTTGGCATATGCTTTGAAACCATGGTCAGAAATAACGAGCTTTCTTAGAGCTGTACCTTTAGCATGATTGTTCCAGTAAAAATTAAAATAAAAATAAAAGAACTGTGATCCAGTGCCACGTAACATATTTTGTTTGATCTCTAAGTTGAATTCGCGTAAAAGTCCATTGCATTCGCCGATCAATTTATTGGTAGAAGTCAAACTGATATTTAAGGATCGTGCTGCTTCTTCACGGGTCAACGTTGAGTGTTTAAAATAAAGATCTAAAAGTTAAAAGCGTAATGATGAGGATAAGATCTGTTTATTTAAACTCTGAACTGCTTGGCTGTTATAAGGAAGATCCAAAATGATCTCATGGCGTGTTACGGTCAATAGCTGGGGATCAAATCCATTGATCTGCTCAGTCAGCTGACTTAAGGTCGGAGAAGTGATCTTGAGTGCTTGACAGAGCTCGGATTTATGGATGTGATTATTATGTAAATGTAGCAATAGTAATAAAGAATAGATCTGTAGACTCTTATGATCAAAGAGTTGTTCATTATGCATGGGCGATCCCCTCCAACGATAAACCTTAAGTTATTATAAAAAATTTAAACAATCAAATTATATAATGATTTTAGTAATTTTGGCAATATTGCTTTAAAGTTGCGTGCGATCAATAATTTTTTGTTAAAAAATATTTTGTTCCATAATTTTATAGTTATTTTTTTCATAACTAATAATGAGACAATAAATTTTTTAAATTTATATAAATTAGTGTTTTTTTGGCTTGATTTGATTTTAAAAGGGGTACCAACTATAGAAAATGAAGAGCTTTGAACAGTGAATATAAATTTTTTGAGTAAAGAAAATGTTTGATCTTTAAGGAAAAACACGTTTTTTTGAGATCAAATAAAAACAAAGAATATTTTAAGGAGGTATTATGGCGTAGATTATTACTTGTAAGGCATGAGAGTGTCAGATTGATTTGATAATTTACGTTAACTATTGTACGTTTAGTTGTTATTGCACGGTGCAAGTATCAATGTATATCCTCATAAAGACGATGATAGTTGGCTAAATCGTGATCTAACGTGGGGACGAGCAATGACTAAGAATGAAACTTTGGTACTAGGCATTTGTGGGCCAGTAGGTGTTGGTAAAACTTTATTGATCAAACGTATCCAGGCGATGCTTATTGAGTGCCACTCGCTAGCTACGTTAAGTGATGGTGTTTTTACAGTAAAGGATCTAAATTACGTCCCACCCTTAAATATGGGACTAGCAGATGAGTTGGATCAATTGCGTCTTAGTGGTAAAATTAACTTGGCTTTGATCGAAAGACCGAGTCGCTATTTGATCTCAGTGGATGCAACGTTATATTTGATCGATGCTAATGCAAGTGAGTTGTGTTCAACTTTAAATGCTGACTTGCTTTTAGTAAATAAGATCGATCTAGCTACATATCGTGGAGTTGATCTAGCTAAATTACGGGCTGAAATAGTAGCTAAACAGCGACAAACGACGATCTTGATGACTGATCTAAAAGATAATCAAGGTGTCCAAAATATCATTTGTTGGATCGAAAAAACTCTGACTACATTACAGAAAGAAGCGAGATAGATATGTGTACTGCAGTATCATTTAAAACAAAGGATCATTATTTTGGGAGAAATTTTGACTATGAGCTCTCTTATGGTGAAAAAGCTGTTATTGTTCCACGTAATTATGTTTTTGAATTGCGAAAATTACCGGCTTTGAGCAAACATTATGCAATGGTCGGATTGACTTCAGTTTTTGACAATACGCCACTTCTTTATGATGCCGTCAATGAGTATGGCTTAGCTATGGCTGGTTTGAACTTTGAAGGCAATGCAGTTTTTTATGATTTTGATCCTGATATGGATAATGTGACTCCGTTTGAATTTATCCCATATATTTTAGGACAATGTAAAAATGTGGCCGAAGCTAAGCAAATGTTGACTAAGATCAATTTAGTCAATGAAGCTTTTAGTGCTGAACTACCCTTAGCTCCATTGCATTGGATCATCAGTGACAGTGAAGACAATACGATCGTGGTCGAGACTTTGGCTGATGGTATGAAAGTATATGATGATCCAGTTGGGGTGATGACCAATAATCCAACGTTTGATAAACAACTCTTTAATTTGAATAAATATCGAGGTCTATCAGCTAAAACACCTGAGAATACTTTTGATCCAACTGTTGATCTACCAGCATACAGTCGTGGGATGGGAACTTTAGGTCTTCCAGGCGATCTGACTTCGAGCTCGCGTTTTGTCAAAGCTGCTTTTGTTAAAGCACATTCAGTTTGTGAGGTAGATGAAAGTTCAAGTGTCAGTCAAGGATTCCATATTTTAAGTGCGATCGAACAACAACGAGGCTGTTGTGAAGTAGGTGAAGGAAAGTATGAATATACGATCTATTCTGCTTGTTATAACAAAGATAAAGGGGTCTTATATTATAAGACGTACGAAGATAGTCAGATCACGGCTTTAGATATGCATAAAGCTGATCTAGAAAGTGATCGTTTCTCCCTTTATCCTTTGAGCCAAACACAACATTTCAATTACGCTAACTAAAAAGAGGCTGTGACAAAAACTAGTATTTTCAGGGTAAAGAAAGACATCTTCAAAATTTGAAGATGTCTTTTACTTATGTCACAGCCTCTTTTTAGTTGTCTTTAGGAAGATCTAGATAACATTTTGCTAGGTCTAAGGTATAACTGATATCTTCGTTTCCCCGTAGCGTACCAAACATATCGGTAGCATAGACGATAAGGCCTAGGCGCCGACCAGTAGGTAACTGATAGTGTGTTGGCTGTAGTGTTACTTCAAGTTGATAGAATTTATCAGCTAAAAGCTCATCATTTCGCCAAAGTTTTGTGCGATTTTGTAAGTTGATATGTCCTTTACTGATGAGTTTAAAGGGAGTATCTTTTCCTAGCGTAAATTCAACAAGATCATTTTCACGCCAATTATAGCCAGCCAAGATCCCCTTAGGCTCAAGTACAGTAGGGCTCTCATTCAAGCGTTTAGCTTTACCAAGATCAACGAGCATGAAACTGAGTAGACCGTGATCAGTGGAGCAAGCCACTTTCATATTGAGTTTAGGCGCACCGCTGATGATCAATGGCTGCTTGAGGGGAGCTGTTTGAAATTTTAAGCGAGCTTTCTCAAGGGGTGAAGCTTCAGAACTAACGAGATCATTTTTCCAAAGGTCAAGATCAGCTTGATAGTTAGCGAAAGCCTTAGGTGTTAGTTGATCGTTAAAGGCTAGAGTCCCTGTTTTTTGGGTATCAGCTAGTTGACCAGCTTGTGTCAGCCAAAGTTTAGTTGTAGTCATCGCTTGCCAAGTCGGATAAGTTTTCCAAGTATTAGGCTCAACATTATCTTGGATCAAAACATCAGGCAAAACAGTTGTAGCTTGATTATCGATTCCATAGAGTTTATGTGACAACCAAAGATTCATCATATCGGTAAAATCAAGTGACTGAAAATTATTGATATAAATATGTTGTCCTTGATGTAAGATCAATTTGGTTTTGATCGGCAGATCTTGGAGGGCTTGATAGAGATTGAAGACATTACGTGGTTTAACGTTCCAGTCATTCAAACCATGTACTAAGACAACATCGCATTTGATGTTAGCGACGTTGTTTAGATAGTTACGTTCATCCCAAAAACGATTATAATTTCCGGTTTGGCGATCTTGGCCGGCAGTGATCGAGTCCAATTGTATTTGCCATTTGGAAGCGATTTTTTTGTATTGCGCCAGATCTTTGCGCCGACTAAAGCATTCTTGGGCTAAGACATCGGCATCTTCGCCAACATAGCCATCGGGTGAAACAACTAGCCCACCATCACGATAATAATCATACCAACTGGAGATCGCTGCTTCTGAAATGATCGTTTCTAAGCCTTCGATCCCAGTAGTTGCAGCTGCAGTGGCTAAAGTTCCAAGATAGGATTTTCCGGTCATTGCAACTTTTTTATTGCACCACCAGGCCTTGATCTCGATATTTTCACTGCGATTAGTGAAGGCCCGGCGTTTTCCGGTCAACCACTCGATGATCGCAGTCGTTGAGCTAGTTTCTTCTTGCGAGCCACAAGTACGAAAACCTTCTGAATCGCGTGTTCCGATCCCTGCGGCATAGACGACTCCAAAACCACGCGCCAAAAAGTAGTCGTTTAGAGTGTAGCTCAATTCACGGTCAAAAGTCTCTTCAGCTCGTGTTGAACGTCCGGCAACTTCACGCTTAGCTGGTAAGTTAGGTGTTTTTGCTTCGAATTTTATATCAGCATAGCTAGTCGTAGTCGGCGTTTTATGTGTTAATTTCTCTGTGGCTGGATGCAACATTTTTTCGCCTAAAACATCATTAGTACCCTGATTGTAGGGGCTGGCTGTATATAAAACAGGCACTTTGAGACCGTGCTCCGTATCTTTAGGTCGAATGATCTCAACTTTTAACAGATCTAATTTACCATCGTGATCAGTATCAAGGTCGGTTTCGACATAAACGACCTCACGGATCAGCTTATTCGTATCAAAGATCGGTTGAGTCTTGCCGTTAAAGAACAATGGCTTTTTGATCGCAGGTAGATCATAGAACTTTGTGAAATAGCCCAATGCAGCCAAGCGATCAAGTAGAGTCTGCCCGTGTTTAGTATGGGTGCAGAGCAGATCATATAACGCATTGATCAGGTCGGTGCGATCGTTAAGCTGTTGTGCATGGTAAAGTCCGAGTTTATCCATTGAACCAAGCGGATCGTTGATATCAAAGTCAGTATCAGCTTCAAAATCAAGCAATTGCAGTGCTACCAAATAAAAAGTTTTTAAGTCGACCGTTTGGCTTTGTTTAAATTCGACGATATCAAGCGTTGGTGTAGCCAAAAGATCGCTCAAGTACGCTTTCTTTGCAGCTGGTGTCTTTAAATGTGGCAAACAAGCAAGGATAAATTGGATCCAGATATGATTTAAATCATCGTTATGTTGCATATCGCAGTTTAGAAAGCCGATCTGATTGAGTTCACGTGCTTTAGTTTTTGCATCGGCAGCTAGATGAGCAAATTGGTTGATCTTCATGCTAAAAGCCCCCTTGTAGAGTTGATGTGTCAATTATAGTCGTTTACTCATAGAAATACTAGTGGTGATACTCGAAAAAACATTTCCTATTTGTAAGTAAAAATTATTGCCAAATATAATTAAATAGTGCAAAATTATATTGTTAGATACTTTAGATAGGGAGGATGAATTTGAGATGAAGAAACGAAATCTCATGGCATTTGTAGGGATCTTATTAGCTGGCGGGATCTTGGCCGGTTGCAGTAACAGTAATAATAGTAAAAGTAGTTCAGATCCACAAGCCATGAAAGCTGCTGTCAGTGATCAAATGGCAACTTTAAATACAGCTAAATATAGTGATATGATCAGTTTAGAAGCGATGGATAATGCTTTTGAAGGCTTATATCGCTTTGATAGCAAGGGTAAGCCAGTCTTGGCTGGTGCTCAAAGCGTTTCACATAATGATGCAAAAGACGTGTATACATTTAAGTTGCGTAAGAATGCTAAGTGGTCAAATGGTGATCCTGTAACGGCAAAAGATTATGTTTATGCTTGGCAAAATTTGATCGCTCCTGCGACAGCTTCACCGAACTCACAACGGTTAGATCCGATCAAGAATGCTCAAGCGATCCGCAAAGGTGAAATGCAACCAGATCAATTAGGCGTCAAAGCTTTAGATGATCAAACTTTACAAGTTGAACTTGAAGCACCGATCAGCTATTTAGATGAGCTTTTGACAGGTGCACCATTCTTCCCTAAAAATGAAAAAGTTGTTGCTAAATACGGTGATAAATATGGAACAACTTCTGCCCAAACTGTCTATAATGGACCATTTGTTGTCAGTGGTTGGAAAGGGACCAATGATACTTGGAGCTATGTAAAAAACAATAATTATTGGGATAAAAAGAATGTAAAATTGAAACGTGCTGACATCCAAGTGGTCAAAGATACGTCAACTGCAGGGAAATTATTCCAAACAAATAAATTAGATTACACGATCTTAGGTAATGAATTTGCTAAACAATATGCTAATAACCCGGGTTATCATTCTAAGAAGATCCCGTTGATCGGTTATTTAGGCTTCAACACGAAACGAGATATCACAGGTAATGTGCATGCACGAAAGGCGATCGCTCAAGGATTTGATAAGAAGTTATTGGTGAAAAATGTCTTGAATGCGGGCACCCCATTAAATGGGATAGTACCAGCTGATTTTGCATATAACTCTGAAACGGGTAAAGAATACCGCAAACAAGCTGGAGATTTATTGCCATATGATAAGAAAGCTGCTCAAAGTGAATGGGAACAAGCTAAAAAAGAATTGGGTCAAAATGAATTGACGCTAGAAGTTTTGACTTCGGACACAAATGAAGCTAAGCAAGTCGGAAATTATCTCCAAAGTCAATTGGAGCAAAACTTACCAGGCTTAAAGGTCAACTTACGTGCAATTCCACTTAAATCGCGTTTAGCAGCCACAACGGCTTACAATTACGATGTGGTTTATGGAACATGGCAACCTGACTATGCGGATCCAGTCAACTTTATCAGCGATGGTGGTCAATATCACTTGAATACTGATTATCAAAATCAAGAATTCTGGAATGATCTTGATCAAGCAACTGGCGAATATGCAAGTCGACCGGCCAAACGTTGGGAAGTTTTGATCGATGCTGAAAAGCATTTGATCAAAGATGACACCTACACTGCACCTGTTTATCAAGGTGCTATGACCTACCTCTTAAACTCACGGGTCAAGGGCTTGAACATTTCCCCATATGGGACAGTGCTATTGTATCGAGATGTTGAACTCAAATAGTGTTTAGGCAAATTTAATAATTTGAAAAAAGAGCCGATGTAATAATCATGTCGGTTCTTTTTCTAATTGTTGTATAAGTATTTTAGTAGATAGAAGGTTAAGTTTTAGTTATAATTAACTTTATTGAATATGATATGCCTGTAACTATTAGTAGATTTAAGAGAAGAAGGGAAAATAATAATGGAACATTTAGGAATCCTGTGCCTGGTATTGTTGGCAACGGCTTTAGCTGGGCATTTTAGTCGTCGGATCGGTATGCCGGCCGTAATTGGGCAATTATTAGTTGGTATCATCTTAGGTCCAGCTGTTTTAGGCTGGGTCGTTGAAAATGATTTTGTGCATACTTTTTCTGAGATCGGCGTTATTTTGTTGATGTTTATGGCAGGTTTGGAAAGCGATCTTGGCCTACTTAAAAAATATTTTAAACCCTCGATGTCGGTTGCTGTCTGCGGGATCGTGGTTCCAGTAGCTTTTGTCTATGTTTTAGGACGCTTTTTTGATTTTAACAATGAACAAGCGATCTTTTTAGGGGTCACATTTGCGGCAACTTCAGTCAGTATCTCCGTTGAAGTACTTAAAGAATTACGTCGGCTTGACTCAAAGGAAGGGACAACGATCTTAGGGGCTGCCGTGATCGACGATATTTTAGCTGTTATCATTTTAAGTGTTTTGGTCAGCATCTTCAGTGATGTGGCTAAGAGTAGCGGTGGTCATGTTCAGTCTAACTTAGCTTTAGGGATCGCTTTACAAGTCTTGTATTTTGTAGGGATCTATGTGGTCTTCAAGTGGGTGACCCCAACTTTGATGCAGATCGGTGAAAAGATGTCAGTTTCCGCTTCGGTCATCTTGATGTCATTAGTGATCTGTTTAGGGATGGCTTACTTGGCTGAATTAGTTGGTCTAAGTGGTGTTGTTGGTTCATTTTTCGCTGGGGTCGCAGTAGCTCAAACTAGTTACAAGCGTGAAGTCGAAGAAAGTGTAGAACCGATCGGCTATGCTGTGTTTATTCCGGTGTTTTTCGTAAGTATCGGGTTGCATATGACCTTTGATGGTTTCTTATCGGATCTCGTATTTATCATTCCATTGACGATCTTAGCTTTGGTGACCAAATGGATCGGTTGTGGTGCTGGGGCCAAAGCTTTGGGAATGGATTGGCATTCAGCTGATATCATTGGAGCCGGGATGGTCTCACGAGGTGAAATGGCATTGATCATTGCTCAAGTAGGTTACAGCGCCAAACTTTTGACGAGTCAATACTATTCAGGTGTGATCATCGTAATCATTTTGACAACGATCATTGCACCATTCATGTTAAAACAGGCGATCATGCGCCAAAAGAAAACAACTAAGGGATAATAAAAGAGGACCCACTACAACCATTATCGTAGTGGGTCTCTTGCTATTCATATAGCGCTAAATTGTTCTTATTCATTGATCTTACTGTGTTTGATACCGTAGCTAAAGTAGATGACCATTCCGATCGCAAACCAGATAAACGCAGCAGTCCAAGTTTCTAAAGAGAGTTGCGCTAACATCACAGCACATAAGATAGCTGAGATGATCGGCAAGACAGGGTAAAATGGTACTTTGAAACCATCTTTATTTGGAATATCTTTTCGTTTACGCAATGGTAAGACCCCAAGTGAGACGAACATAAATGCTAATAAAGTCCCGATATTGACTAAGTTTGTCAATTGATTAAGGGAGAAAAATCCACCAGTCAAAGCAATGATGAGTGTTACAATGAGCATGCTTTTTTCTGGTGTTTTAGTCTTTTCATTGATCTGCCCTAAGAACTTAGGCAATAGGCCATCACGCCCGATCGAGTAGATCAAACGCGAAGAACTGTAGACCATCGTTACCATCATCGTGAACATTCCAGCTAGGGCGCTGACTGAGATGATCCCTGCGACCCAATTTTGTTTAACAGCATAAAGCGCAAAGGAAACTGGATCAGCGACATTTAACTTAGTGTAAGAGATCATTCCAGTCAAGACGATCGAAACTAAGATGTAAAGTAATGTACAGATCGCCAACGTTCCAATGATCCCACGGGGCATATTTTTAGAAGGCTCTTTAACTTCAGCCGCTGAAGAAGCGACCACATCAAAGCCAAGATAAGCAAAAAAGACTTGAGCAGCGCCGACTAGGATACCTTTAGTACCAAAAGGCATAAATGGATCCCAGTTAGCTGGCTTGACATAAAATATCCCAACCAATAAGAACAAAATAATGATCGCGATCTTGATGATAACTACGATCGAATTGATCGTCATTGAAGTCCGTAAGCCACGTGATAGCACGTAGGCAATAAATAAAACGATCAAAACAGCTGGGAGATTGATAAAAGTTCCATTGGCTGGATCAAAGGGCCCAGTGATCGCTTTAGGCAAGTGGATCCCAAAGCCAGCTAATAGAGAATTGAAATAGGCGGAAAACCCGGTCGAGACCGCAGCAACAGACAGCATATACTCTAAGATCAAAGCCCAGCCTAAAAACCAACCGACGATCTCACCGAAGACGACATTGCCAAATGAATAGGCGCTGCCGGCGATCGGTAAAGCAGAAGAAAATTCAGCGTAACACATTGCAGCTGTTGAACAAACGAGCGCTGCGATCACAAAGGAGAGAGTGATCGCTGGCCCACTGTGAAGGGCTGCAACAGTCCCAGGCAAGATGAAGATCCCTGTACCGATCACGGCTCCGATCCCCATTGAGATAAGATCTTTAGCACTAAGCGTTTTGTTAAACTTGCGGTCTTCAGATAAATAACGATCTAAACTTTCTTTCTTGAAGACGCGTTCCTTAATACTCATAGATAAGATACCTCTTTGTATAATATTAATTACTTTATGATAAGGGTTGTATTATTAAATGTCAATTAATTTTCAATAAAAAGAGGCCACGATCAAATTGTGGCCTCAAGGTTGAATATTCTAATTAACTACGATTATAAGCGGATCTTAGCGTCTAACTTCGCCAATTCAGAGAGTGCATCTTGAATCGTCACGCCCGTTGCTTCAAATTTAGGATCATCATTTGAGCGGGCACTGAAAAGTTGGCTTTTCGTATCCAGAGAAATCGAGTAGTTTGCTTTTGAAAATTCGCCAAATTCCATAGTAATACCCCTCCATTAAGTATAGAATAAAGTTGACAGCAATGTTGTATCTAAAAAAATAGATGCAACATCTGTCAACGCTTACAATTTTATAATGAATACCTTTTTTTTGCAAGAAAAAAGGATCGAGTTTAATTTAAGATAGAGTAATAGGTGATTTTTTTGGAAATATTAGACGGAAATTTATTTATCATTTGTGGCGCTCCTGGTAGTGGCAAGACGACGGTCCAAGAGTATTTGACCGAGAATTTAGGATTTACTAAAGTAGTGACTCACACAACGCGTCCAAAGCGCCACGGTGAGCAAGATGGTAGCGATTATTATTTTGAAACGAAGGAAACTTTCTTTGACAAGCACTATTTGGAGTACGTTACCTACGATGATAATTATTACGGTTCTTCATTTGAAGGCCTTAAGCGTGCTTTAAAACAAGATAAGCGGGCAGTGATCGTTTTAGATACGAAGGGAGTTTTGACTTATTTAGATAAATTGCCAGCTGAGTTACTGACCGTTATTTTTTTAGAATCACCTTCTACAGCGGTGCAAGTCGAGCGTTTGTATGCGCGAGGTGACAAAAAAGCTAGGATCGAGCAACGGCTGGCAAGCAAGGAGGCTATGCGAGATGCTGAGTTACCAACAGCATTACGTGCTAAAGCTCATGTACTGAAAAATGAAAAGCTACAGCAGACCTATGCTAAACTCGAACAACTCGTGGCTGATATTTTAGCGTAAAGCGTGATATCATATTAAATAGTAATAATTATTCTTTAGGGGGGATAGGATTGATCAATGAAGCGATCAGAGTGTTGCAAAGCCACCATTATCGGATCACCAAGCAAAGACGTAGCTTGTTAGAGTACTTATGTGGCTTTAAAGAACAATATGTCAGTATTACCCAAGTGACCGAGCACATGAAACAGCTCTATCCAGGGATGAGCTATAATACTGTTTACCGGAATTTAAAGGATTTTAGTGAATTAGGCATCATTGAGACCAAGAATAAGCCTTCGGGTGCCTGTGTTAAATATCAATGTGATTTTGATCGGTTACATCATCATCACTTCATCTGTCAAAATTGTGGTCGCGTGCGTGAGGTCAAGATGTGTCCTTTGACGATCTTTCAAGATCAATTGGAAGGTTGTGTGATCGAAGGCCACCGGTTCGAACTCTATGGTCTTTGTCCAAAATGTGCTAAGTTACAATAAAATTTAGCAAATCTTTAAACAGATAGGTCCACAGATGTAGTAGGATTAGAATAGTAAGAAAAATTGGGGGTAATAAAAATGGCATATCGTACACCGCCTTTGTTGACACCATTTGCGATCTTGTCGATCGTTTTGGCCTTGGGGGCTACCAATGTGGCGGTCAACAAAGTGACTCATACCTCTGAAGGAAAAGCCGTTGAAAAAGTTTCCTCCAGCAGTGTTAGCTCGATCTCAAGTTCTGTAGATAGCAAGCAAGTAAGTAGTAGTGAGCGTGATGACGAGGATAAGAGTTCAAGTTCGGATAAAGTCAGTTCAAGTTCAAGTTCAACGACTGATGATGAGACGACAGAAAGCTCAGCGACTAAGACATCAAGCAGCGTTGAAGACGATACGGCACAAGATGATAGCCAAGCACAAAGTTCGACTACGCGTCAAAGTAGTAGCTCTAGTGCAAAAGCTGACCAAACCGAGCGTGAGTCGACCAAACAAGATGGTGCACAAAATAATTCACAACCAAATGATAACAATACAACGCAGGATAATAGTGCGCAATAGGGGGTAGGAATGTGTTTAGTATTTTAGGGATGATCAATAGCTATATTGGTTATTTTAATATGAATGCCACGCTCAAAAATCGGATCTATACGGTCGTTGGGGGTGTAGGTAATTTCTATTTGCTTTACGTTGCTTACCGCTTTTTTGCGAACGGTTTTATCGTTCGTGGTCTGCTGTTTATCTTAGCTTTCTTAGCATTACTGTATTTCACGTATCTCAATATTTTGTACTTCTTTACGGAAGATAGAGTCTCAAAGCTCGATATCTCGCCTAAAGTTGAAAAAATGTTGGGCGTCAAGATCCCCGACACACGTGCTGCAGAAAGCGCTGGAGTAGCTCCAGGTTTTATGCAGACTAATGGGATCTTCAAAGATGAAGAGTTTTTACCATCAACATTGCGGACAAACCATAAGCAACGTGAGAATTTACAAAAAGTTGTGGCTCAATTAGAGCAGGTCGGGTATCTCCAGCTTGATTTTGGTGGAGCTAAAGATAAAGAGCTCTTTAAAAAAGCTAAGAGTGGAGATCGTTTCTTTGCACTAAATGAGCCCGTAGCCCTACCGTATTACGAATTACGTGAGGTCAATGGCAAATTGCTAGTCTATGGTGGCGTCAATCAGATCGAACGTCAAGAACTCGGCGAGGTGACCCAAGTAGGATTGCTTCGGGGGATCGAAGCTTTGAAACGTTACCGCCTTTCTTTGGCAGCTGTTGCTTTGACAGGAGGTCCATATAAGTTTGCAGGTCGGTCAACGATGATGCAAAAAGATGAACCGTATAAACTAGAGATCCAGATCGCATATCGTCCTAAAGAAGAGGAATCATCCCATTTAGGCTCTGAGATCAGAGAAGATATCGAACAGGTAAAAAGAGCCGATGCAACTGCTGATAAAACTTTACGACGTCGGCGCGACAAATAAAATATGAGTAAATAAGAAAGGACTCACTATGATACAAATCATAGTGAGTCCTTTCTTACTGTATTAGTCAGTGATCTGTGTTTCAAATAACCAGTTAAAGACTTGATCGTTGACACCAACATGCATATCTTCATGACCGTATTCTGGTAAGATCAAATGTTCTTTTGGTGCTGTGATCTGATTGTAGATCGCAAATTGAGTTGATGGGAAACAAACATCATCTTCAAGCCCGGTGATCATTTTGACAGGACATTGGATCCGTTGGGCAAGGTTTTTGATATCGATATAGGCCAAAGTTTCCATGAGTTTAGTTTCGGTCTTATGGAAAGGATCGGAGAACTTAAAGTAACGGAAAAGCTCATCATAGGGTTCACTATGGTTGCCAAGCTCTAAAACGCGCTTAAAGTCACCTAAAAAAGGATAGATCGCGATCGTTTGTTGAATGCGATGATCCAACGCAGAAGCGACCAAGGCTAAGGCACCTCCCTGTGATCCACCATAGCTATAGAGTTTAGTTTCATCAACTTGAGGTAATTTAGCGATCATCTCGATCAAACTATAGACATCTAAGTAGATATCCTTGAAGAAAAGGTGTTTTGGTCCTTTTGTCGCCCCGCGAATGACTTGGCCTTTGACGGTGATCCCGTCAAAACTAGCGTGATCAAGTGAGTGTCCTGCCTGACCTCTGACATCCATAGCTACGACACCAGCTTTACCTGCTGTTAGACTTAATAAAGTCGCCCAATCAGGTGACTGTCCCATATAACCGTGGAAATAAAAGATCGTTGGTACGGGTTTTTCGCTTTTAGGGAAGAGGCATTTAGCATAGACTTGACCGTGGTTAGTTCCTGGAAAAGTTAAACTATAACATTCAACTTGAGGGATCTTGAAGTCAAGTGGGGTCAATTTTCCAGTGGGGATCTCAAGTGAGGCTAATTGTTGATCCCAAAATTCATGAAAATCGTTGGGAGTTGGGAAGGACCCACGATAATTTTGCATTGTAACTAAACTCATCGTATCTTTCATTATAAATTTAAATTCCTTTCGCTTTAATTTTTTATTTTATCCTTGAGCGTGTAGATCGTTAAGCCTTGGTTATCTTTATTATTTCCTGGGAAAAGCAGACTAGCTAGGTAGCCTAAAACAACAGCTGCAGTAAAGGAAACTGTTGCCACTAAGAGAGAAGAGATATGCAAAGAATCAACGTAGAAGGCCAAAAGAACACTCAAAGCAAATCCGATCAAGACACCACGTGCATTAGCCCGTTTGGTGAAGATCCCAAGCGCAAAAAGACCAGCTACAGGGACCCCAAAGAGACCAGAAACAGTCAAGAAGACGTTCCAAGTATCGGAGGTGTTACCCATCGTGAAGTAAACAGTGATCGCAGTACTGATGACACCAGAGATGATGATAACCCAACGTGCTAAAGTAACATCTGACATTCCACTGAATTTATTGTTAAAGAAGCGTTGTTTAAAATCAGTCACAAAGCAGGCAGAGATAGAGTTTAAACTTGAAGCGATCGTTGATTGTGCAGCTGCGAAGATCCCAGCGATAACAAATCCAGCGATCCCGGCTGGAAGTTGTGTGATAACAAAGTAAGGTACGATCGCACTGGTATTGAAATCTTTTGGTAAACTAGCAGCATTTTGATAGAAGGTGTATAGTATCGTTCCCATTCCAAAGAACAATGGGATCGTCAAAATGCCAAGGAAACCAGTTGTCCAAAGTGATTTGATCGTATCTTTCAAAGATTTAGTGGTTTGGTAACGTTGGACAACATCTTGACTACCAGTGTATTGATACAGACTGTTAACGAACTGACCAACAAAGATCAACGGAACAAAGGCTGCTAGATCATTGATATTAAAGTCAGCACTGGAGAGGATCTTATGGTTGCTAGCGGCAGTATGGGCAACAGTCGCAAAGCCACCATCGATCGAGAAGACCCCGATAAAGATAATGAGCAAAGCCCCACCGATCAAAACGAAGGCTTGGATAACGTCGCTCCAGATGACCCCTTCGATACCACCGAGGAAGGTATAAATGATACACATTATCCCAACACAGGCTGCAACGAGTAAAGGATCGATGTCAGTCACTGAAGCGACCGCTAATACAGGCAAGTAAGTTACTACAGCGACCCGTCCGATATGATAAATAATGAATAGCAAACTACTTAAGGCACGGATCAGTGGACTGAAGCGAGCTTCAAGATATTCGTAAGCGGTAGTGACTTTTAACTTGCGAAAGAAAGGGACATAATAGTGATTTAAGATCGGGATGATCGGGATGATAACTAATGATCCGATCGCATATGACCAGTCTGAGAGAAAGGCCCGCTCAGGCACCGACATGAAGGTGATCGAGCTAAGTGTCGTTGCAAAGATACTGATCCCAGCTGCCCAGGCCGGGATCTTACCACCAGCTTTGAAGAAAGCATCAGTATCTTTACTTGAACGCTTGGTAAAGTATGCGCCGACCAGTAACATTCCGACTAAATATAGGATAACGACGATCCAGTTTGCCAGTCCAAAACCTACTTTTTCCATAATAAATTTCACCTCGTATTTGAAATTAAACTTCTAATTGTGTGGATCTTTGAATATAATATTTTAATAATAGTGGCGCGATCAAAGTCGTAATAACGGTAACGACGATCATTGCCGTATAGTGGTTTTGATCGATCAGATGAGCACTTAAGGCAACGTTAGTAACGACCAGCGCCATTTCGCCACGCGAGACCATTCCAGCCCCAACAATATTTGCAGCATTGGTAGATAGGCCAAAACATCTTGCGCCTAGCCCGCAGCCGATCTGTTTGCCCAAGATAGCAATGATGATCAAACTTGTGATAAAGAAGATATCTTTACTCATACCGACAAAACTGATATTTAACCCGATGCTGACAAAAAAGACGGGGATAAAGACCGCATAGCCGATCGGTTCGATCTTTAAAGCGAGCCGTTCTTTAAATTTGGTCTCGGAGATCGCCAAGCCAGCAAAATAAGCACCTAAAACATCGCTCATCCCCAGACTGACTGCTAAAAAGGCAAAGCCAAAACAAAGGACCAAAGCTGCGGTCGTTTCATTTTCACTTGCATTTAACCGACTAAAAATAGCTAAAAATTTAGGAACGAACCATTTGCCTAGTATGAGGGCAAGGACAAAGAACAATAACATCAAAAAAAGCATCAAAGGGATCGGTCGTTTTAGATCTGCTGTAGTCCCAAAAAGTGAGACACAGATCCCCAGCAAAATAACACAGATAATATCATCAGCCACTGCAGCACCTAAGATCATGGAGCCTTCGGGGCTGTTCAAACGTTGCATCTCGCGTAAGACTTGAACGGTGATGCTGACCGAAGTAGCACTTAAGATCAGTCCTAAAAACATTGCTGTCTTAGCACTAAAGCCAAAAGCGTAATAGCACAGCAGAAAGGCACTTCCTGTCGGGATGATCACCCCTAGGATCGCCACAGTCAAGGAAGGCTTCCAGTAGTGGATCAAAGCCTTGAGATCGCCTTCGAGTCCAGCGATAAACATCAATACGATCACCCCAAGTTCAGCAAAGTAGTGGGTAAAAGTAGTGGGGACTAGGAGGTTCAAGACTGCTGGACCAGCTAGGACTCCGACCAACAACTCACCGATCACACTAGGAAAGTTGAAGATGTTTGAAAGATGAGCTCCGAGTTTGGTAAGCAATAAGATGATGACTAATTGGAGCAGATAAGACATCTAAGATCACCTCAGTTTTCCAATAAGCGATTTACCAATTCGACTTGGCCAGCCAGTTCGTCTAGGTCAGCAGTTCCATATTCCAAGAAAACAGGGACATCTATTTTAAGCGCCTTTAGCATTGGTTGCCAATCGGTATCGCCTTTGCCTAAGAGGACGGTCTGTTTGGCATGGATATCTTTTAGGTGAAAGACGCTGATCTGGTCGCGTAGAGCCAAGAAAGCTTCGTTTGGACTTTCATCGATCCAATACCAGTTGCCTGAATCAAAGGTATAGCCTAGAGAAAGTTTTTCGGTACGATCAAACGCTAGATCTTGGGTGATCGCACTGAGCTTACCGTTAGCATTGGGCTGATTTTCGATCGTCACGTTGACGGGGCTATTAGCCAAGAGATCGTGTAGTTGCTTTAGTTTGGCGTCACTGAACAACAGATCGATGTGGCCAAAGCTGTATTTGAGATTTTTGATCCCGATCTTTTCAGCTAGAGCTAGCTGTTGTTCTAATTCAGGTGCGAAATGATCACCTAAAAATAATTCTTCAGGAACTGAATAGTAGAGCTTCCAATTGTTTTTTTGACAGAGTTTTGCAATTTGTTCTAATTCATGGACCTTGGTCGCCGGAGCAAAAAATTCGCCCCTAACTTCGATATTGTCGATCGGCCAAGCATCGACATCTAAAAGACAGGCTAATTGACTTTTAAAGCGTTCCAACTGGGGTAAGAAGACAGCTGTGTTAAGTGAGACTTGCATTTTATACACCTCGCTAAGTTGGTAAAAAGACAAAAACCGCACTAAAAAGGACTTGAGACAAGCCTTTATCAGTACGGTTGAATTATTTATTTTGAATTGTTGAATTTCTATTACACGCAAATCATAGCATAATTATGAACTAATGTAAACGTTTTATTTTATAAACGGATAGACGGCACCATAAAGTTGCGCTTTATCCGCTAAAGCAGCGACTTTTAATTGGGTCTGACAAAGACCTGGTGGGAGGATCAAAGCTAATTGTTCGTTTAAGAGCTGTAACAAGTAGTCTTTTTGCTGACAAACAGCGCCTCCGATCAATAGGACCTCAGGATCAAAGAGCAGCAAAATATTGCTCAAGCCTTGAGCGACCTCGTTAGCCCAAGCTTTAAGTAGCGTAAGATAAGGTTCTTGGCCTGCTTTGGCGAGTTCAAACCCTTCCTTGACGCTGATATTAAATGGCGCAAGTTTAGCTTCTAGACTGAGCGTTGACGCGCGTTGTTCAAAATTAGTCTGTGTTTTAGGGCAAAAGAGAGTGTAACCGATCGAATTGGCTGTCCCGTGTGCCCCTGAAGCGAGCTGACCGTTGGCTAAATAGGCTCCTCCGATCCCAGTTCCTAAAGCTACACAATAGGCACTTTGGGCATTTTTAGCTGCTCCGAGGACTACTTCACCTAAAAGGGCAGCATCGACGTCATTGACGACAAAAACAAAAAGCCCTGTTGCTTCTTCGAGTCGTGCTTTAAGTGGAGTCCCTTGATAATCGAGGATCGTTGGGCCCGCATATTGGATACTACCATCCGATGCCACGATCCCTGCGGTGCTGATACCGATCCCCGCGAGTTCATATTCATGGCTGAATTTTTGACTGAGTTCAAGTAAGGTCTTTAAGATCTGGCCATCTTTATTTTTGTTAGTAGGCACACTACCGGTTTGCTTTAGCGTAAGCTCCGGAGTGATCAGCGCATACTTGATCGTTGTTCCACCAACATCAAATGCGAGTAGTGGTTTATTTGGCATAAAACGTCACTTCTTTCGTAAGGTTGTGTTTGCGTTTTCATAATAGCATTAGAAAATGATTTTCTCAAATCAAAAACTAGAAAAAAATTTCATTTTCATGTAAACGCTTATCTTAGTAAGAGTTGTCGTTGCAAATGAAAATAATTACCGTTTTTTAAACTTGAAATAATTTTTATCATAGTTTATGCTGTAGGCGTCGGTTGAATTATCTGAATTTCTGTTACATAATAAACAATTGGAGGAACTTTCCTATGAAAAAATTATATGCGGCCCTAATGACGGCTTTTGATGAAAACGGAAACATTGATGAACAAGGTACACGCGAAATGGTGCGCTACAATATTGACGTCAATCAACTTGATGGGTTATATGTAGGCGGGAGCACTGGTGAGAACTTTATGCTCGGGACCGATGAAAAGAAGCGCGTATTTGAGATCGCAATGGATGAAGCTAAAGGCTCAGATATCGATCTGATCGCCCAAGTAGGCTCACCTAACTTACACGAAGCTAAAAAGTTAGCTAAGTTTGTGACAGATCTAGGTTATAAGACGATCTCAGCAGTCACACCGTTTTACTATAACTTCAATTTTGACGAGATCAAGCATTACTATGATGAGATCGTCAAAGATGTGGATACAAAATTAGTCGTTTATTCGATCCCCGCACTAACAGGAGTCGCACTTTCGTTGGATAATTTTGCTAAACTTTTTGAAAATGAAAAGATCATTGGCGTCAAATATACGAATGCTGATTTTTATTTGTTAGAACGTTTACGAAATCGTTTTCCAGATAAATTGATCTTGTCAGGCTTTGATGAAATGTTATTGCCAGCCTTGGCTTTGGATGTTGATGGTGCGATCGGGTCGACATTCAATATCAATGCTAAAAAAGCAAAAGCTGAGATCGCAGCTTTTGAAGCAGGTGATATTGCTAAAGCTCGTCAATTACAACATGAAAGTAACGATCTGATCACAGATCTTTTGAACAATGGGATCTATGCAACTTTGAAATTGGTCTTTGAAGAATTGGGTGTTCATGCTGGGTATACTCGTGAACCAATGGCTAAAGCTACGCCTGAAGTCAAAGCTGGTGCAAAACGGATCTACGAAAAATATTTTAAATAAATCGAGGTGAGGATCATGGGAAAGAACTTTTTAGAACAAGTCAAGGGTAAGTTGATCGTATCTTGTCAAGCATTGCCAAACGAACCTTTGCACAGTTCGTTTATCATGTCGCGGATGGCTTTAGCTGCTCAGATGGCAGGTGCTGCTGGGATCAGGGCTAATTCTGTCGTCGATATTCAGGCGATCCAAGATGAAGTTGAGTTACCAATAATTGGCTTGAGTAAAGTCGATTATCCTGACTCCTCCGTTTATATTACCCCAACTTTAAAGGAAATGCGTGCTGTTGCAGCTACTGGTGCTCAAGCCGTGGCTTGTGACTTAACACGCCGAAAGCGTCCAAATGGAGAACAAATTGCAGACATTGTGAACCAAATGCGCAACGAATTTCCTGAGACATTGTTGATGGCTGACACAGCAACTTTAGAAGATGTGAAGTTGGCCAATGAATTAGGCTTTGATATTGTCGGAACTACAATGCATGGTTATACTCCTGAAACAATGGGTGAAAATTTAGCGGATAACGATTTTGCTTATCTCAAGGAGGTCCTGGCGTTATCTGATGCACCAGTGATCGCAGAAGGAAAAGTCGATACTCCCGCTAAAGCTAAGCGGTGTTTAGAATTAGGTTGTCATGCAGTCGTAGTCGGTGGGGCGATCACCCGCCCGTTAGAGATCGCTAGTCGATTTGTTCAAGCGATCAATGAATAAATAGTTAATAAGTAGTTTGCTGATGTGATATGCTATAGTCAGTGAACTACTTATTTTTTATGAAGGATCAAGAGTATGAATATTTTAAATGAGTTGGAAAAGATCTATCCTAGCTTACCACGTCAGGAGCGCAAAGTTGCTTTACAGACGATCCAAGAGCCAAAAAAGATCCAACGTTTGAGCATCAATGAATTAGCTAAGTTAGCGGGGACGAGCAATGCCACGATCACGCGTTTAGTCAAACGGCTTGATTGTGCTAATTTTTATGATTTTAAATTGCGCCTTGTCAGTGATGAACAACTTGAACCCAAAGAAAGTGAATCCAAGTTGGCGATGCAAGTTCAACGTTTTTATGAAGAAGTTTTGACTCAGACTCGCCAGCGGATCGATGAAAAGGTTTTGCTAGAGATCGTAAATAAGATCAGCGCATGCCGTCGGATCTATATTTTTGGATTAGGAAGTTCGGGGTATACGGCTAAAGAATTGACTCAACGTTTGATCAGAATGGGGATCGCAGCTTTTGGTATGACTGAAAGCCATAGTATGTATATCAGTAGTGGGATCGTTGAAAAAAATGACGTGATCTTAGCGCTTTCCGCAACAGGTAATACGGCTGAGGTCAATAGTGCTGCTAAAGCTGGACAAAAGCAAGGAGCCACCGTGATCGCGATCACGGGGATCGAGGATAGTCCGTTATACCAATTGAGTGATCTAGCTCTTTTAGTTAAGAATAGCAATTTTGTGGATAACGCCCGCTTTATCAATTCGCAATTTGCGATGACTTATATTGTGGATATCATCACGACACTACTCTTAGATGAAAAAGATCACCGCACTAAAATGGATCAAACGATCGAGTTGATCACCAATAATAAATTTGATAAACACTAATAGCCTAAGAGCCACGTTTGCGATTACACAAGCGCGTCTCTTAGGCTATTTTGTACGATGTACTCTATTGAAACGTGTGCAACAAAGAATGCCTTACACTCTATTCTTATAATAATAGATCGGTAGACCACATAAGACGATCACTAAGGAGATCACGACGCCACTTAGGTCAGAGAATAATTCACTGACTAAGACAAAAGCAGCACCTAAGATCGCTATGATCGGTGTCAAAGGATAAAGTGGCGTTGAGAATGGGCGCTTTGAGCTTGGCGTTGTCTTACGCAATTTGAAGACGCCAAAGAAGGTCATCACGTAGAAACAATAGATCGTAAAAATACAGATCTCAGTCAAACGATCAGCATCCACAGTCAAGATCATTCCTGAAGCGATGATCGCGATCACAGCGATCGAGACCATTGGGGTGTGCATCTTCTTGTTGAGATAAGCTAATTGCTTTGAAAATGGCAACTCATTATTTTTAGCCATTGCATACATGATGCGCGGGATGGTCATGACTTTACCATTCATACAGCCAACGATCGAAATGATGATCCCGATGTTTAAGATCTTACCACCGATCTTGCCAAATGCCATTTCCGCAAAGTGTGGAGTAGCATTTTCACCATAGCGAGCGATCATCTCAGCAGGCATCGTTTTGAAAATACTGTAGGAAACTAAAACATAGATGATCAATACCGCTGATAGACCTAAAACGATCGCTAACGGTAAGATCTTTTGTGGATTTTTGATCTCACCACCCATATTGGCGATCAAGATCCAACCATCATAAGCAAATAATGTCGCTAAAATTGCGACCCCAAAATTGCCTGCCACACTAGATGATTGCTCAGCTAAAACTTGGCCCACTGCATTTTGATCACCAAAGAGCAGACCAAAGATGATGATCGCAGCGATCGGAACCAATTTACATAGTGTCGTGACGATCTGTAAAGCAGAGCCATAACGATTAGATAAGAAGTTAAAACCAGAGATCAAAATAACTGATAAGACTCCAACAAAAGATGTATAGCTAGCCGGAAAGCCAAAGAAGGCTTGTAATAAGATCGCTAAATAAGAACCTAATGCGGCAATGACAGCAGGTCCATAAACGGTGATCTGCATCCAGCCGGATAAAAAGCCCCAAACTTTACCGTAGAGATTGTGCATGTAAATATATAAGCCACCAGTTTGTGGCATCTGAGAGCCGATCTCGGCAATCGTCAACCCACTGGTCAAAGTCAAAACGCCTCCGAAGAACCAAGCAAGTAAAGCCATGGTCGTTGAATGTGAATAACTTAAAACAGAAGCTTGTTTAAAGAAGATCCCAGAGCCGATAACGGTCCCGATCACTAAAGCTAGTGCGGAAAATAGATCGATCGAACGATCTAAGTGAACTTGCTCATTTTTTTCCATAGATTACCAACCTTATTTATAGTATTTAAGATAAAAGTTAGCATATTTTAGATTTTAAAGAAAGTTTATTTTAGAATTTCATATAATTTTTTTAAGCAAGATCGTCTACAAATTAAGATAGGAATGATCATTTGATATAGTAGCTAAAAAATACTGTTGATTCGATCATATTTATAGATATGTGATAAAAAATAGACGCATTTCTTGCTTTTACAAAAGAAGAAATACGCCTATTTTTAGTTAAGTTGATATTCAGCTAAACGACCAGCCAAAGCCGGTGCAACTTCGGCTTTGATCTTAGTACCGTCAGCGAGATATTTAATTTCAAGCACGGTTGCTTTTTGATTGAGTTCTTCAACGAGATTTCCCTTGGCAAATGGAATGAGATACGTATGAGTCTGATAGTCCTTGAAGAGCTCTTGTTTCAACAGTTCAGCTAGTGTTTTTAACGATTCGTCATCTTTGGCACTGAAGGTCAATTCTTTGCCGGCTAAGCTAGGGTAGCTGACAGCAAGCTTATCAGCTTTGTTGAAAACGTAAAGCATCGGGATATCAGTCACTCCGATCTTTGCCAAAGTTTTTTCAGTCGTTTCGATCATCTCTTGATAGTGTTCATCGGAAAGATCGACGACTTGGACTAAAAGATCGGCGTTGGCGGCTTCGGCTAAAGTTGTATGAAAGGCTTTGACCAACTGGTGTGGCAGCTTGGAGACAAACCCGACCGTATCGCTTAACAAGATCTCTTTATTGTCATCAAAACGGAGACGGCGAACGGATGTATCTAAAGTAGCGAAGAGCATATCTTTTTCAAAGACTTCTTTGTTTTTAGTCTCACCAAATAGCCGAAGGAGTCCGTTTAAGGTGGTCGATTTGCCCGCATTGGTGTAACCGACTAACGCTGCAGTCTTGATCCCAGAGCGTTGGCGTTGTTTGCGTCGGGTCTGATGTTCTTTGTCGATCGTTTTGAGTTCTTTATTCAAGGCGCTGATCTTTTTTTCGATCACCCGGCGATTCAATTCGAGCTTAGTTTCACCCGCCCCACGGTTAGTATAGCCACCACCAGCGTTCCCAGCAGTCTGCTGGTCGAGCTTATCGGTAAGGCCAGTATGCAAACGAGGCAATTGGTATTGCAGTTTAGCCACTTGAACTTGGAGCTTGGCTTCTTTAGTCTTAGCCCGCGCTGCAAAGATCTCTAAGATCAAGGCTGTGCGATCTAAAACGCGCATCTCGGTGATATTTTCTAAGTTTCGGATCTGCGTAGGAGTCAATTCGTCGTTTAAGATCAAGATCTGACTGTCGGTCACTGTACCGGCTGTTTTGATCTCTTCGGCTTTACCTTTGCCTAGGTAAGTAGCTGCGATCGGGCGTTCGAGTTTTTGTTTGAATTGGCGGGTGACTTCCATATTGGCAGCCTCAGCTAGAGAAGCTAGTTCTGCCATCGTATAGTCAAAATTTTCTTGTTCATTTTCGATGCCTGCAATGATAACTGGTGTCATATAAAGATCCCCCTTGATCAAGTGATATTACTAAAATTATACCACTGTACTAGTAAATTAGTTGGATCGAGGTATAAATGAGAAAATACTTTTTTTGGATTCAGTTTTGGTTAATTGCACATTCCGAATTATTCCGTGCATAATTTAGGGATAAACGAAAATATTTCCGAATTACCAAAAAAAATTTAGACAAAAATTAGCCGAAATAAATGGAAAAATCGTTGGCATATCAACTTTTTTTGAATGAGATATAAATTTACATATATAAATTTATACGTTTTGAATTAGAATAAATGCTTGCTTTTAATTTCATTATCATATATATTTAAGTCAAAAGTTATTAAAGTAGGATGTTACTTAGAGTCATTAAGCAATTATTAAGGAGTTGTGAATCTATGAAATTAGCTAAATTAGCCAAAGCGGGCGCTGTTGTGGCGTTGTCGGCTGTTTTTCTCGCTGCTTGTGGCAAGAGCTCAGATGATGGTGCTAGTGGTAAACAAGTGCTCAATTGGAGCGAAACTGCTGAATTACCTTCGATGGATCTCTCTAAGTCCACCGATGCAGTTAGTTTTGCACAAATCAATAACTCAATGGAAGGACTCTTGCGTATCGGTAAGAATTCTAAGACAGAACCTGGTATCGCCAAGAAGACTGAAGTTTCCGACGATGGTCTGACGTATACCTTTACTTTGCGAGATAATGCTAAGTGGTCTAACGGAGATAAAGTTACTGCCAAAGATTTTGTCTATTCTTGGCAACGAACGATCGATCCTAAGACAGGTTCACAATACGCATATCTTTTTGATGGGATCACCAATGCTAACGACATCATTGATGGTAAAAAACAACCAAGTGAATTAGGGATCAAAGCAGATGGCGACTACAAGCTCGTTGTCACTTTAGAAAAACAGGTCCCATACTTTAAGCTGTTGATGGGCTTCCCAATATTCTTCCCGCAAAATCAAAAAGCGGTCGAAGAATTTGGCGATAAGTACGGTACAGCTTCGAAGTATGCTGTTTATAACGGACCATTTGTTCTTGAAGGTTGGACAGGTTCTAATCTCTCCTGGAAGTTAAAGAAAAACGATAATTACTGGGATAAGAGCAAAGTCAAGTTAGATGAGATCAACTATAAAGTCAATAAGTCAACAACGACAGCTTATAACTTATACCAATCTGGTAAAGTTGATGCTACGGTCTTAAGTTCTGAACAAGCACGCCAATTAAAGGGGCAAACAGGTTACTTAGAACGTAAAGAAGCAACGACAGCATATCTTCAGTTGAATCAAACTAAAGAAGAATTCAAAAACTTAAAGATCCGCCAAGCTATTTCAAAAGCGATCGATCGTGATCAATTCGTTAAACAAGTTTTAGCTGGTTCTTCTACGCCGGCTAAAGGCTTTGTTTCAAGTGGTTTAGCTGAGCGTGACGGCAAAGATTTTGTTGATGCAGCTTATGTAAAATCAGCTGTTGATTACGATGAAAAAGATGCTAAGAAGCTCTTTGAAGAAGGCTTGAAGGAATTAGGAAAAGACAAGATCGAATTTTCTGTCTTGTCAGACGATACTGATGGTGCTAAGAAGTCGACTGAATTCTTACAAAGTGCTTTGACGGATGCTTTTGGTTCAGATAAAGTAAAGGTAAACGTGTCAAATGTACCGTTTAAGACGCGTTTAGCTCGTGCAACGTCTGGTGATTTTGATGTAGTTATCTCGCTTTGGAACGCTGATTTTGCTGATCCGATCTCATTTTTAGACTTAATGACATCTGATAACTCATTGAACGCTGGTAAATGGAAAAATGAAGAATATGATCGCTTGATCGAAGCTTCTAAGACAACTGATGCTAGCGATCCTGCTAAGCGTTGGGATGACTTAGTGCAAGCTGAAAAGATCTTGATGAATGATGAAGGTGTCGTGCCACTTTACCAACGGACACAAGCTTGGATGTTAAAACCATCTGTAAAAAATGTTATTTATAACTCATCTGGTGTAAACTACAACTTTAAGGAAGCTTATATCTCAGGTAACTAAATTTTAGTTGACGATAGATAAGTTCAGACTTAAAATGATTTAAAATATCAAACAACGCAGGATACTCATCCTGCGTTGTTTGGCAAAAAAGACATCTCAGAAACGAGAGGATATACGATATGAAGAAATACCTGTTAAAAAGGGTTTTCTATATGGCGTTGACGCTATTTTTAGTGGCAACTATCACCTTCTTTTTGATGAAGCTCATGCCCGGGACGCCATATTCAAACCAAGAAAAAATGTCACCCGAACAGATCGCCATCATGAACCAACAATATGGTTTGGACAAACCGATCTGGATGCAATATTTGCTCTACATTGGGGGGATGCTACATGGCGACATGGGAACATCATTCCAATTTAGTAATCAACCAGTTTCCTATTTGATCTCAAGCCGGATCGGGGCTTCAGCACAGTTAGGGATCCAAGCGATGATCTTTGGGGTCTTCTTTGGGATCATCTTTGGTTCGATCGCTGCGATCAACCGTAACACTTGGATCGATACTGGCGTTACGATCCTATCGATCATTGGTAAATCAGTCCCAAACTTCGTGTTAGCTGTTTTACTCCAATACTACATTGCTTTGAAACTTGGCTGGTTCCCGATCGCTGATTGGGGTGGCTTTGCCTACACAGTCTTACCAACGATCGCCTTGGGTGTAGGACCACTTGCCGAAACGTCTAGGTTTATGCGAACTGGGATGGTCGATGTGCTAAATTCCGATTATATCGAGCTTGCCAAGGCTAAAGGGCTAAGCAAGTTCCAGATCGTTTACCATCACGCTTTACGTAACAGTTTGATCCCCTTAGTAACTTTGATCGGACCATATACGGTTGCGTTGATGACAGGTTCGATGGTCATCGAAAATATCTTCTCGATCCCTGGTATCGGGGAGCAGTTCGTTAAATCGATCATGACTAACGACTACCCAACGATCATGGGGGTTACGATGCTATTTTCTGCGGGATTAGTAGCGGTTATCCTATTGACGGATATCATCTACGGTATCATTGATCCGCGGATCAGACTTGCTGGAAACGAGGGCTAAGCTTTATGGAAGAAAAGATGAAATTACGACCAGAAGATTTTCAAGCTTTAGAAGTAAAAGAAGAGCTTGATGCTGAAAAAATTGCTGCGCCTTCCTTGACGTTTACCCAAGATGCATGGCGCCGTTTGAAGAAGAATAAAGGGGCGGTCATTTCGCTCTTTATCATTTTATTTATGATCGTTGTAGCGTTTGGTTCGACACCATTTGTCAACCGCGATACTTTGGTCAAATCACAACCACAATATGCTAACTTACCAGCCAAGATCCCCGGCGTAAATATCAATGGGCTCAATGGTAAGGCTAAAGTCGGCGATGCTTGGGTCGATAAATATGCGCAAGCTGGCGTATCTAAAGACAAATACTTTGTTATGGGTACTGATTATTTAGGGCGTTCTTTGGCTCAACGGATCGTTTATGGGACCAAGATCTCCTTGATCGTTGCTTTAGTTGCTACCTTCTTTGACTTGACGATCGGGGTCACGTACGGGATCGTATCGGGTTGGAAGGGTGGCAGGACGGATAACGTGATGCAGCGGATCATCGAAGTTATCTCCTCCATCCCAAGTTTAGTCATTGTTGTTTTGATGTTGGTGGTCTTCAAACCAGGTATCGGATCGATCATTTTGGCGATCGCGATCTCTAGTTGGACGACGATGGCGCGGATGATCCGGGCCGAGACGCTCCAGTTAAAGAGCCAAGAATATGTTTTGGCAGCGCGAACGTTAGGGCAATCCCCAACTAAGATCGCTTGGAAACACTTGGTGCCAAACTTATCAAGTATCATCATCATCCAAACGATGTACACGATCCCAACTGCGATCTTCTTTGAAGCTTTCTTGAGCTTTATCGGGATCGGGATCTCAGCTCCAGAAACGTCCCTTGGGGTGTTATTGAATGAAGGACAAAAGAATTTCCAATTCTTACCATATCAAATGTGGTATCCAGCGATCGTCTTGTGTGTGTTGATGATCTCATTTAACTTGTTAGGTGACGGTCTCCGCGATGCATTTGATCCAAAAACTAGAAGGTAGGTTGTAGTATGGCTGAACGAATTTTAGATGTTAAAAACCTTAAAATCAATTTCCATACCTATGCGGGTGATGTTAAAGCCATTCGCGATGTGAGTTTTCATTTGAATAAAGGTGAAACGTTAGCCATCGTAGGTGAATCCGGTTCAGGTAAATCGGTCACAACTAAGAGTATTATGGGCTTGTTAGCAAGTAATGCCGAAGTGGTTGGTGGTTCGATCATGTTCCAAGGACAAGATCTTCTGAAGAAATCTGAAAAAGAGATGCAAAAGATCCGTGGGAAAGATATCGCAATGATCTTCCAAGATCCGATGACTTCCCTTGATCCAACCATGAAGATCGGACGTCAAATTGCGGAACCTTTGATGGTCCATAAGAACATGGATAAGAAAAAAGCAATGGCGCAAGCACTAGAGATCTTGAAATTAGTTGGGATCACCAATGCTGAAAAACGCTTCAATAACTATCCTCACCAATTCTCAGGTGGACAACGGCAACGGATCGTGATCGCGATCGCTTTGGTATGTTATCCTGAGATCTTGATCGCTGACGAACCAACGACCGCTTTGGATGTGACGATCCAGGCTCAGATCTTGAACTTGATGAAAGAATTGCAAGCAAAGATCGAGACTTCGATCATCTTTATCACGCACGACTTAGGTGTTGTTGCGGGGATGGCTGATCGGGTCGCCGTAATGTATGCGGGACAGATCGTTGAATATGGAACTGTAGATGAGATCTTCTACAATCCAAAACACCCATATACTTGGGGCTTATTGAACTCGATGCCAACACTTTCAAGTACCAAACTCGAAGCGATCCCAGGAACACCACCAGATCTCTTAGATCCGCCAAAAGGTGACCCATTTGCAGCCAGAAATCCGTATGCAATGACGATCGATGCTAAAAAGCAACCACCATTCTTTAAGGTGTCAGATACACATTATGCAGCAACTTGGCTTTTGCACCCGGATGCACCACAGATCGAGCCACCAGCAGAGATCATACGGCGAGCAAAGATCTGGCGTGAGATCCAAGAACAAGAAGAAGTTGCAAAAAATCGGCGTGCAGAAGTGATGAAGCATGCGGATGCTGAATAGACCAGGAGGAATTTAACATGCCAGAAAAACGCAAAAAATTGCTTGAAGTCAAGCACTTAAAACAATACTTCGGCGTGGGTAAACCTAGCATGGTCAAAGCCGTTGATGATGTTAGTTTCCACATTTATGAAGGGGAAACGTTTGGCTTAGTTGGTGAATCTGGTTCAGGTAAGACCACGACTGGTCGAAGCGTGATCCATTTGTATGAACCAACAGACGGCCAGATCCTCTTTGACGGTAAAGATGTCAGCAAGTTGACCTCACGTAAAGATCACCTTGAATTTTGCCGTGAAATGCAGATGATCTTCCAAGATCCATATGCTTCTTTGAATCCTCGGATGACAGTTGAAGATATCATCGCTGAAGGGATCGATATCCACGGCCTAGCTAAAAATAAAGAGGAACGTCGGGCTAAAGTCGAAGAACTCTTAGAAACAGTTGGGTTGAACAAAGATCACGCTAGCCGTTATCCCCACGAATTTTCAGGTGGACAACGCCAACGGATCGGGATCGCACGTGCTTTAGCGGTCGAACCTCGTTTTATCATCGCTGACGAACCGATCTCAGCGTTGGATGTTTCGATCCAAGCGCAGGTCGTCAACTTATTGAAGGAATTGCAAGAAGAAAAGGGGCTGACCTATCTCTTCATCGCACATGACCTTTCCATGGTGAAGTACATTTCAGATCGGATCGGTGTTATGCATTATGGTCGTTTGTTGGAAGTGGGACCAGCAGATGATGTTTACAATAAGCCATTGCATGATTACACAGCTAGTTTGATCTCAGCTGTGCCTGAGCCAGATCCAGAATTTGAACGCAATCGTAAGCAAAAAGAATACGATGCTTCGATCGAAGACGATAAGCAAGGCAAGCCACGCAAGTTACATGAGATCACGCCGGGACATTATGTTCGTTGTTCTGAAGATGAGATCGCAATGTATCAAGCTAAAGCTGCCAGCTACGAAAAATAAAAGTTTTAGAGCATAAGACGATGCGGTCAGTGTCGCATAAATAAAGAGGATCCTTCCATGATATCTTGCATCATGGGAGGATCCTCTTTATTTATTATGGTCGTATTGGCAACACGTTTGGCTGTATAGCTCAGAGCGTTTGATATTCTTAGGATATCGGAAAGTTTACTTCTAATGGTAGAGCTGTTTTTTTGTTGTGTCTTTAGTGTTAGCCAAGATAAAAGCAATGATACAGTTGCTAAGCATATTGAAAATCGGATCGACAGCTAACAAAATAGATACTCTGTAAAATAGTGTCCGTTTTGTTTATTTTTCGATGTTTAAGACCCAAAAGAAGATCACAAAGACAAAGAATAAAACATACATCAAAGCAGGAACTTCTTTACCTTTACGCGCTGCGATCATCGTGATCGGATAAGCGATGAATCCAAGAGCTAATCCATCTGAGATGCTATAAGTAAGCGGCATCCCAGCGACGATCAGAAAGGCTGGGATCGCGATCTCAAGTCTAGTCCAAGTTACCCGGGCCATGCTTTGTGCCATCAAAACACCAACGATGATCAAAGCAGGAGCGGTAACTTGCGAAGTTGCCACTGTCAAAAGAGGTGAGAAGAATAGCCCTAAGATAAAGCAGAGCCCAGTCGTAACAGCGGTCAAACCGGAACGTCCTCCAACTGCGATCCCGGCGGAAGATTCAACATAAGCCCCCACTGGGGAAGTTCCAAAAAGTGAACCAAAGAGCATGGCGGTCGAATCAGACATCAAGGCTTTCCCGACTCGAGGCATCTTGTTATTTTGTAAGAAGCCAGCTTGTTGAGCTAAAGCGATCAAAGTTCCAGCTGTGTCAAAGAAGGTGACCAATAAGAAAGTGATCACTACGACCCACATTTGCAGTGTATTGATATCTTTTAGGTGTGATAATGCAACTAAAAAAGTTTGATGCATGCTTGGTGCTGGTGCTACAAAAGCATGGGGCATTTGAATATTGCCTGTTGCGATGCCAAAGATCGCTGAAAGGACCATCCCGATAAAGATAGCCCCAGGAACTCGCATGACCATTAGGATCGAAACGATGATCAAGCCAAAGACTGTGACCCAAGTTGAGCCAGAAAAACTCCCTAAGCCAACGAGCGTAGATTTGTTAGCAACGATCAAACCACCACCTTGGAGGCCGATAAAGGCGATAAATAAGCCGATCCCAGCTGAGATCGCTGCCTTTAGATCAGCTGGAATGGCATCAATGATCAACTCACGCAATTTAAAAACAGTGATAAGTAAAAAGATCACCGAAGCTACGAACACACCAGCTAAAGTGGTTTGCCATGGAATGTTCATCCCGATACAAACTGAGTAAGCAAAGAAGGCATTGATCCCAAGACTTGGAGCAGTAGCGATCGGATACTTGGCTAAAAGCCCCATCAATAAACAGCCGATCGCACTAGCTAGGGCCGTTGCGGTAAAGACCGCGCCTTTGTCCATACCAGAAGCACCTAAGATCTCAGGGTTGACAAATAAAATATATGCCATTGAGATGAAGGTCGTAAAACCAGCAAGGATCTCGCGTTTTACGTTGGTTTTAAGACCGGTCAGATCAAAAAAATTATCTAATGCAGTTTTCACTGAAAAATACCTCACAATATAAATTGATTTAAAGCAACGTTATCTAATATACCGTAATTGCTAAAAAATGCAAGATTTCTTTTGTGTGCTATATATGTTAAAGCATCGTAAATTAAGCTATACTAGAGAACAAAGAATGAACTTTTGGGGGAAAAGCGATGGAACAAAGAATTATTGTCTTAGGTCTAAGAATTCGCAAATGGTCTTTTTTTAGAATAATCCAGCGCACGTTTTCAGTGTTATTTCCATTTATTCTATTGGGAAGCTTTGCGCAAGTGATCGAATTTTCTTTACTACATCCCGATGGATATCTAGGAAATCTGATCTTGATCGATAAATGGTTACCGCACTATCGAGCAGCTAATCAGTTATTTGGCAGTATTTATATGTTGACTGCTGGTGTGATCGCTTTGCTGGCTGCAAGTATTTCAGCAAAGTATACTGCACAATTTTTTAAACGTGACGAACAATTAGCTAGTTTGACTGGATTGTTAGTCTTTTTAGCTATCTGTTATCAGCGGTCATCGGGAAATAATGGGCAGTTCAACTTTCGCCTCGATCTGTTGGGGTTTCCCGGGTTGATTTTAGGATTAGCGATCGGTTATTGTGTGGGACTGGTGTTTAAATATTTGAGTAAACAAGCAAATAAAAGGTCAGAACATGGTCAGGAATTATTAGCCCGCTCATTTAAAGGTCTATTACCATTGACTGTTGCCCTATTATTTGCGGTAGTTTGCAATATTTTATTAGGGTTTTTGTTCAAATATCAGATCTTTGAAGGTGTTGGTAGTTGGCTTCAAAGTCAAGCAGCTAAACAAAGTGGTTTTTGGGCGGTAATGTTTTTTGCTAGTATAACGCTATTGCTGTCTTGGTTAGGTCTTAGTGGTCCATACACCAACAATACATTTGATAGTGACCAAAGTGCGCTCAAAAATTTGAGTTATGCTTTGAGTCATAGTGATCTAGCTAAAGTACCCGAGAAGTTCAATGCTAATACGCTATATTTTAGTTATGGCGCCTTAGGAGGAACTGGGGCAACTTTGGGTTTGATCTTAGCGATATTTCTTGTGGCTAAACGTCAAAATACGCGTAAACTAGCTAGTTGGACCGTTTTACCGAGCATGTTCAATACTAATGCAGCTTTTATGATCGGTCTACCACTATTGTTCAATCCGTTTTATCTGTTACCATTTTTAGTTATTCCACTATTTAATATGGTAATTGGAGCTTTAGCGCTATTGAGTGGTCTAGTTCCACCCGCAGTCTATCCGGTTTTGACGACAACACCAGGTGTTTTATACGCTTTTATTGGGACAAATGGTTCTTGGGGCGTATTGCTCTTTACTTTTGGATTGTTACTTTGTGACATATTACTATATCTACCCTTTGTCAGATTTGCAGAGAAGATCGCAGGAGCTTTAGATAATGAACGTAAGAGAGCAGGTGAAGTAGATGCAGATCAATAAGCGTGGTATGGGGATAACACTACTGGTATTGCTGATCCTTTTTTGTCTAGCGATCCCATCATTTATTTGGACGCGACAAAATGTTAAAGATCTGGCACGGTGGCATAATTCGCGTCTTTCACCTGTGATCATGATCCCTGGGAGTTCCGCTACCGAAAATCGTTTTGATGCTTTGATCAAAAAGATCAATAGTCGAAGCCAAAAAAAGCATAGTTTGTTGAAAGTCAAAGTCTATAACGATGGCACGATCAAGTATTCAGGCAAGATCAATGCTAAAGATAATGAGCCATTTATCGTGGTCGGGTTTGAAAATAATAAAGATGGTTACAGCAATATCTTAAAGCAAGCAAAAATGTTCGATAAAGCTTTTGAGCAGTTGAGTGAGCAATACGAATTCAATAACTTCAAAGCATTTGGTCATTCAAATGGTGGCTTGATCTATACAGCCTTTTTAGAAAATTACCTACCTAAATATGATATTCAAGCAAAAGTCTTGATGACGGTCGGAACGCCATATAACTTCTCGGAAACTTCGCTACAGCGAAAGACGCAAATGCTAGCTGATTTTATCAAGAATCGTAAGAAGCTCCCAACAGATCTCTCAGTTTATACTGTTGCAGGGACGGAGACTTATGACTCTGATGGATTAGTTCCTGAGCGTAGTGTTGAAGCGGGGAAATATATCTATCAAGGGATCGTGAAGCATTTTACTCAGATCACGGTGACTGGTAGAGATGCCCAGCATTCTGACTTGCCTCAAAATGATCAGATCATCGAGTTGATCAACCGATATGTTTTAGAACAAGATCAAAATCAAAAGACTAAGAAGCTAAAAGAAAACAGTTAGTATAAAATATAGTATAATTAAATCAAGAACTTTTATTTTGGAGGAAAAACCATGGCTAAAAAACGCCAGCTTGATGCAAAAAGGATCGTAGTTAAAGTGGGGACAAGTACATTGATCCACCCCAACGGTAAAGTCAATTTCCATGCTATTGACCAATTGTGTTATGTCTTGACCGGTCTTGTCAATGACGGTAAACAAGTCGTCTTGGTCTCTTCTGGGGCGATCGGTGTTGGTATGGGACAAGTGGGCTTGCACGAACGACCCGAATCGATCCCAGCTCAACAGGCGTTAGCAGCGATCGGCCAAAGTGGTTTGATGTCAGTGTATCAACAACGTTTCTCACTTTACGGTCAACGGATCGGACAGATCTTATTAACGCATGACGTTTTAGAATACCCTTTGAGTCGAAAAAATGCTTTGAATACGTTCAATAGCTTATTGGAATGGGGTGTGATCCCGATCGTTAATGAAAATGATACAGTTGCTGTCGATGAGATGGATCATCATACTAAGTTTGGGGATAACGACCAACTTTCAGCGATCGTCTCTTCGATCGTGGATGCCGATCTTTTGGTGATGTTATCTGATATTGATGGCTTCTTTGATAAGAATCCGCGTAAATATGCTGATGCTAAACTATTTGAACGGATCGCAAAGATCGATGAAACAGCTTTAGAAGCTGCTGGTGGCAAGGGTTCTAAATTTGGAACTGGCGGGATGATGACCAAGTTGAAAGCAGCAAAAAGAATGCTTGAAAATGATAAGATGATGATCTTAGCTAACGGGCAAGATCCAGCGATCATTTTTGATCTCGTCAAGGGTGAACCTTTAGGAACATTATTTGTAAAGGAGGAAAAATAATGGTACTTGATTTGGAAAAAATGGGAATTGCTGCAAGAAAAGCGGCATTTAAATTAGCGCAGATGAGCACCAAACAAAAAAATATGATCTTAAAGGCGATGGCGCAAGCTTTAGTGGATAATGCGCCTGCGATCATTACAGCTAACCAAGTTGATCTAGAAAAAGCAACTGAGATGAAGGCAAGCTTTGTTGATCGTTTGACTTTAGATGAAGCGCGGATCAAAGATATTGCTGAAGGTTTAAAGCAGGTCGCGGCTTTGGCAGATCCGATCGGAAACGTTGATAAAGGTTGGATCAATCAAGATGGGCTTTATATCGTGCAACGTCGAGTTCCTTTAGGTGTCGTGGGAATGATCTATGAGGCGCGGCCAAATGTGACGGTCGATGCGGCCGGTCTGTGCTTTAAAGCAGGGAATGCTGTGATCTTGCGTGGGGGTAAGGAAGCTTTAGCGACAAATATCAAATTGACTGAGATCTTACAACAAGTTCTAGTTGAAAATGGTATCGCTAAAGAAGCGATCCAAATCATCACAGAAACATCGCACCGAACAGCTGAAAAGTTCATGCAGCTGAATGGCTATTTAGATGTCTTGATCCCGCGTGGTTCAGCGCGTTTGATCCAAACCGTCGTTCAAAAAGCAACTGTGCCAGTGATCGAAACGGGAGCGGGAAATTGTCATGTTTATATAGATAGTCAGGCAGATCTAGCGATGGCTGAAGAAATCGTAGTCAACGCTAAGTGTCAACGCCCATCTGTTTGCAATGCGGCTGAGACTTTAGTTGTTCATGCAGATGTGGCTGAGGAGTTCTTGCCTCAGATCGCAGATGCATTGGCTAAGTACAATGTCGAGTTACGCGGGGATGCTCGCACTTGTGAGATCTTAGGGGATGCAGCAGTCCCAGCAAGTGAACGCGACTGGGATACAGAGTATAATGACTATATTTTAGCGGTAAAAGTCGTTGATAGTTTGACAGAAGCGATCGTGCATATCAATACGCACAATACGAAGCATTCAGAGGCGATCGTGACCGACAGTTATGCAAACGGGCAACGGTTTGTAAATGAGGTTGATGCTTCAAGTGTTTACATCAATGCTTCGACGCGTTTCACGGATGGATTTGTCTTTGGCTTTGGAGCTGAGATCGGCATCTCGACGCAAAAATTACATGCGCGTGGACCGATGGGCTTAGAGGCTCTAACAACGACTAAGTACGTGATCAGCGGACAAGGACAAATAAGATAGAGTGAGCCAAAGCGTTCAGCGCCGTATGGATAAGCAAGTCTCCACCAAAAGTGTCATAGTGTGTTTTAATTATTTAAAGTAAGTAGGCAGAGTGGAAGGATCTACTACACACAGATCGGCTCAAAAAATTGGTAGCCACAAGAGTTCTCGTGATGAGACAATGGCTACGATCCAGAACCAAGGATCGTGCCTAGATTAAAAAGATAAGTGTTTTAGATTTGATTTAAGAATAATTTTGTTATAATAGGCTTAAGAAGTGTGAGCCAAGTAAAGACCCGATGACCCGCGCGTCATTTGGGTCTTTTTTAGCTTATTGGATAAGGAAGTTGTTTGATGGAATGGCATGAGTATTTAGCTAGGTTACGATATTATGACCGGATGTGTGGTAATTTGACCACAGTCCACCAAAAGATCACTCAAGTCCAAGCTGTGGTCAAAGCCTATAGTAGACATGAAATACCACAAGAAGTACCGAAGCTGAGTTTTTCGACCCACTATCTTGAATTACATATGACTAAGCATCCTGAGTTATTTGAACTAGTTAGTTGCTTAAATGAGTTGCGCCAAGTACTGATCGAAAATTTTGGGATCTGGCATGTTTTTTCGCAGGCATGGTTAGCGACTTTCAAACAGCAACTAAAACCCGGAAAAACTCTAGTAGTAATGTGTGGCAATGCTGTTTTAGCGGCTAATCTACCCAATGTTATCGCAGTCGATGACTTTGATTGGCAAGCGCAAGATAATACGCGTCCGCATCCATGGTGTGATGTCAAACAATGTGATGCGTTGGTAGCAGTCCAAAACTATTATCAGCAGGTGGACAACATTATTTTAGAGTGGGCACCAGAGCAAACGACTTGTGATCGTGCTATTTTAGACTTTTTACGCGCTCATCAGTGGCACGGTGATCTTATCGTGATCGGTGAAGCTAAGGGAGCAACGAATTCACCACAATTTTGGCAAACTGCTAAGTTGAGTCGACCACTTGAGGTGAATGCTTTGCATCGGCCGTTTGACTTTATCCATGACCAAGTATTTTGGGTAAAATAGTCGTGATTTTTACGAATTTCTTTAAGTATATTTAGCAAAGTATTTGGTAAAATAAAAATAGAATTAAGTTTTCTTTAGGGGGGGACCAGACATTATGAAGATTTTAATTGTCGATGACGATAAAGATATCGTTGAATTATTAAGTATATATGTTAAAAATGAGGGCTATGATGTCGAAAAAGCCTATAATGGTAAAGAAGCGATCACGAAGATCAATACTAACCCAGATATCGATCTGATGATCTTAGATGTGATGATGCCACAATTAGATGGGATGGCAGTTGTGCGTGCTGTTCGAAAAGACAGCCAGATCCCGATCTTGATGTTATCAGCTAAAACAGATGACCTTGATAAGATCCAAGGTTTAGTTCAAGGTGCCGATGATTATGTGACAAAGCCATTTAATCCTTTGGAAGTTATGGCACGTGTTAAATCATTATTGCGCCGTTCACAACATGAAGTGAAAAATAATGAGCCTGATCAAATCGAGGTAGGCTCTTTGATCATCAAAAAAGATTCTCACGAGGTCGAAACGGTCAATGGTAAGGAGATCTCATTGACAGCCTTAGAATTTGGGATCTTATATCTCTTGGCCAGTCACCCTAACCGTGTCTTTTCGGCTGATGAGATCTTTGAACGTGTTTGGCAACAAGAGTCCGTTGTTTCGGCTAAAACAGTTATGGTCCATGTGAGCCACTTGCGCGATAAGATCGAAGAAGCTACTGGTGGCGAAAAAGTTATCCAAACGGTTTGGGGCGTAGGTTATAAGATCGAATCACGTTAAGTAAGTTGATGAGGTGAGCGGATGAAATTTTCACTGACAGCGCGGGAAAAAAGTGAGCTCTTTGGTGAAGGGATAGTAACGGTCATCTTGTTATTGTTGCTCAACATGTCGATCTTTATGATCGTTAATCAGGAGATCTCGAATAATCCAGGTTTACAAAATGGGATCTTTCAGATCAAGATGTCGCTATTTTTAGGACCGACGGATCTCCAGATCTGGAGCTGGGGTGGTTTATTTACCTTGATGATGATCATTGCAGATTGTGGTATCGTCTATTGGCGTTTAATGCGGCGTTACCGGCAGATGCAGTTGCGTCACGTTATTGCCGAGTTGCACTATATTGCTTCAGGGCATTTTGATCATCGGATACCATTTAAGCTAAGTGGTCAGATGCAACGAGTCGTAGAAAGTGTCAACTCGTTAGTTGATAGTACGATCAATGCGATGGAAGAAGAGCGACGGATCGAACGTTCAAAAGATGAGTTAGTGACAAATGTCAGTCACGATATTCGTACACCATTGACATCGGTCATTGGATATCTAGGCCTGATCGAAAATAAACAATATAATAATGATGAAGAATTGTTGCAATATACCCATATAGCCTTTTTAAAAGCCAATCAGATGAAATCTTTAGTCGATGACTTGTTTGAATATACTAAGGTCAGACAAGAAGGTGTAACCTTAAATATTGTGCAGTTGGACATCGGTGCGATGTTAGAACAAGTGGCAGCTAGTTACGAACTGGAAGCTAACAAAAAAGGGATGGCGATCCATGTTGATGTTCCAGCCGAACCGTTGGTGATCGAAGCTGATGGTGAAAAACTAGCTCGGGTCTTCAATAACCTAGTGTCTAATGCTTTGAAATATGGAGCTGGTGGTAAGAATATCTATCTTAAAGCTGTGCTGGTGAGCGAAAAAGAACTCAAAGTAACGATCGCTAATGATGGTGAACCGATCCCACAAAAGTCATTAGAACAGGTCTTTGATCGGTTCTATCGGGCTGAAAGTTCGCGATCGCGAGAAACTGGGGGCTCAGGGCTTGGGTTGGCGATCGCCCAAGGTATCGTTGAAAGACACCATGGTTATATTTATGTAACTTCAGATGCCGAATTGACAGAGTTTATCATGCATTTTCCGATCAAACACGCTGACAGTTTAGTACGTCAGTAGCTAGATGATTATTATTAGACCAGTTTTGAGGTGCTTTGGGCTTCAAAACTGGTTTAGTATTGTAAGCAGAAAAGAGCATGTTTCTTATTGATTAGTTTTGATATTTTGGGTATTCTTATAGATGAGATTAAGTGAGAGGAACTTAGAAAGATGACATTTTTAAAATCTTTACAAAAAGTAGTCACAGCTCTAGCAACGGCTGTGATCGTATTTTCCGTGGTTAGTTTTAGCGGACTCAAAGTGGCAACTGCCAAAGCTGATACAGCCTTGCCAGCTGATACTGACAGTTCATTACAGCTCGATGCTAAGGCTGCGATCGCAGTCGACGCTAATACAGGGCAAATTTTATATGCTAAAAACGCAGATCAAGCTTTACCAGTAGCTTCCATGTCAAAATTGATGACCGCCTACATGGTATTGCAAGCGATTGATAACGGTAAACTTAAGTGGGATCAAAAAGTGACCCCCGGTAAGGCTGCTCAAGAAGTCAGCCAAGATACTACACTTTCCAATGTTCCATTAAAAGAAGGTCAAAGTTATACCGTGCGGGAGTTATACCAAGCTACTTTGATCTATTCAGCTAATGGGGCTGCGATGGCTTTAGCTGATGCTGTTGGTGGGACTCAAAAGAACTTTATCGATCTAGCGCGTAAAGAAGCTAAGAAGATGGGCTTAAAAGATGTCGAACTTTACACGGCTAATGGTTTAGCTAACGGTGAAGTCAAGGATGGTAAGTATCCTGGGGCTGCCGATGATGCGGAAAATAAATTCTCTGCTAAAGATATGGCGATCTTGAGCCAACGTTTGATCAAGGATTATCCTGAAGTGTTGAAGACGACCAAGATCACTCGGATGAAATTCAATAACGGAACTGATCAAACTGAAATGGAAAACTGGAATTGGATGCTACCTGGTTTAGCTAAGGCTTATAGTGAACTACCAGTTGACGGTTTGAAAACAGGTACATCTGATTCAGCTGGTGCATGTTTTGCCGCAACAGTCAATAAAGATGGTCATCGTTTGATCACGATCGTCTTAGGCGCTAAACATGATAGCCAAGAGGACCTTTCACGTTTTGAAGAAACGCAAAAATTAATGTCATATTGCTACAACAATTATACTTATACTTCTTTGGCTAAGGGAACGACCTTTAAAAAGACTAATGCTTTACCGGTTTACCATGGTAAAGACCTAGATGTTAAAGTTTCTTTGGCATCTAAGACAGATGTTTGGTTGAAGAGTGGTGTTTCTAAGGATCAACTGAGTGCTAAAGCTGTTGGTAACAAGAAATTATACAAAAAAGATGGTTTACAAGCTCCATTGAAGAAAGGCCAAAAGGTTGGTACTTTACAGATCAAAGCTAAAGATCAAGCAATGTACTTCTTGGATGGAACAGACTACTTGAGCGCTGATGCTCAAACGACTACAGAAGTTAAGAAAGCTAATATTTTTGTGATCGGCTGGCGTGCGATCACGAGCTTATTCTAAAACTAGCGCATACCCGACGACTACTGAGATCAAGTGATCGCAGTAGTCGTTTTTTGTACATTTTGAGATATCTGTCGCACTTTTGAAAAAAATTTTGAAGCATTTTAAGGAGCAAAACTATGTCTATCAAGGGTGTTTCCGTTTACATAGCATTATATATATAAAATATTATAATTTGTTTTTCGTGGACATTCAGTGTATATTATTAGACAGCAATAAATTATTATAGGTTAAGGAGTGAAATTATCTTGAAGACGATCAAAGCTGAATTTAAACATATCAAGAGTCAAAAGATGCTTTTAGCTGCAATTTTGGCTATTATGTTTATCCCATTCTTATACTCTGTGTTCTTCTTGAAATCTGTTTGGAATCCATACGGCGATGCTAAGTATTTACCTGTAGCCGTAGTTAATGAAGACAGAGCGGTAAATTTCCGCGGTAAGAAACTCGATGTGGGTGATCAGTTAGTCAAGAATTTGAAGAAAAATGATGGTTTAGATTGGCATTTTGTTTCTAAAAAAGATGCTGAATATGGTCTTAGCCATAAAGAATACTATATGGTAATTACGATCCCTAAGGACTTCTCCAAGAATGCAACAACTGTTTTGGACAAAGATCCTAAGAAGATGGAATTACAATATACGACCAATGACTCCCTCAACTATATCGGTAAAGTTATCAGTGAAGAAGGGGCTAAACAAGTTAATGCTCAGGTCAAAGAAACTGTTTCAACGTCATATGCAGATACAGTCTTTGGGGTGATCAAGCAAGTCGGTAAGGGCTTTAACACGGCAGCTAAGGGTTCAAAACAACTCAGCGATGGTTCAAAGACTTTATCTGATGGGATCAATACCTACACAGCCGGTGTCTCCCAAGTAAATGACGGTGTGATCAAGTTGCGAACTGGTGTGGTACCTTTGGGCCAAGGTGTTTTGAAGTTAGCTGACGGTTCAAATACTTTAGCTAATGGGATCAACACTTATACAGCCGGTGTTGACCAAGTAAACAACGGTGTTTCCCAATTACAAAATGGTACTGGCGCATTAGCTAGTGGTGTGGGCCAATTAGCCACTGGATCTAATACGTTGGCAAATGGTTTGGGCACATATACAAACGGTGTGGGTCAAGTCAATAATGGTGTCTTACGATTACAAAATGGTACCGGCGCATTAGCTAGTGGTGTTGGTCAATTAGCTACTGGTTCAAATACATTGAATAGTGGTTTGAACACTTATACTGCTGGAGTAGCTCAATTAAATGGTGGTTTAGCTAAATTACATGCTAACTCAGATGCACTTAGACAAGGTGCTAGCGATCTAGCTGCTGGTAACCAAGTGTTGGCAAACATGATCAATTCTAAGACAGCTACTATTATTGATCAGTTGAACTCTAATGATACTAAACAAGCGATCGCAGGTTTGAAGCAATTGAAACAAAATGCACCTGCGATCCAAAAACAATTGCAAGAATTGCAAAATACAATGAACGGTTTACCTACTCTATTAGGTGGGATCAATTCAAGTGCTGATAAGTTCAGTCAAGAGCTAACAACGAATTTAGGCAGCGCAGGAAACAATATTTCCGGATCAGCTAAAGAAGTTGGTGAAGTGCTTGCAGCTAATAAAGATAAGTTATCTGCTGAAGATCAACAAAAATTAGCTGATGCGATCGCTAAGAACCAAGCAGCTGGTCAAAACATTCAAGCAGCTGGTGCGGCAGCACAAACATTTAAAGAACAATTGACACAAGCACAAAATAGCTTAGCACCGCTCTTGCAAAATGCTCAACAAATGCAAGGATATGTCACACAAGTAAATGCCTTGCTAGACAAGTTGAATACAGTAGATACTTCCAAATTGGATGATCTTCAAGGGCTAACTTCACAATTAGAAGAGTTGAGAGCAGGGGCTGATAAGTTAGCTACTGGTTCAGCAACTTTGAAATCTGGTGTTAATGAATACACATTAGGTGTGGACCAAGCTTATGCTGGTGCAAGCAAATTAGTTGCTAATAACCAAGCTTTGACATCAGGTGCAAATCAATTAGCCGGTGGTTTAGGCCAATTGAATGGTCAAGTACCAACGTTGACAGGTGGGATCGATCAACTTGCTTCTGGTACAGGTCAACTTGTAGCTAACTCTAGTGCTTTGACATCAGGCGCAAACCAATTGGCTGGTGGTTTAGGCCAATTGAACGCACAAGTGCCAACATTGACAGGCGGTATCGACCAACTTGCTGCTGGTACGAGCCAACTTGCTGCTAACTCAGCTGCTTTACGCAGTGGTGCAAGTCAATTAGCCGGTGGTTTAGGCCAAATGAATGCTCAAGTTCCTACTTTGACATCTGGCGTGAACCAATTAGCTAATGGGACCCAACAATTGAACGCTAACTCACCTAAATTGGCTGCTGGTGCTACTCAATTAGAACAAGGCAATAGTAAATTAGCTAAGGTCTTGGCACAAGGTTCAGAACAAGTAAACGATAATACGAAGAACTTATCTTCTAAGACTTCAAATATGTTTGCTTCTCCAACTGAACTCAAGCATAAGAGTTACAGTTATGTACCAAACTATGGTTATGCTTTAGCTCCATACATGCTATCAGTTGCATTGTATGTTGGTGCTTTGGTCTTCAACTTAGTTTACCCAGTACGTCGCTTATCCGATCCAGATGCTAGTGCAACAGAATGGTGGTTGAGCAAGCTCTCAGTTGGTGCTCTTGTTGCTACTGGGACTTCAGTAGTTGAAGTTCTCTTGATGATGGCAGCTGGCTTACACCCAGATCACTTAGGGGCAACCTTGATCAATGCTTGGTTCTTTGCCCTTGCAAGTACCTTTATCGTGATGTTCTTGGCAGTTGCGTTTGGCAATATCGGACGTTTCCTAGGGATCATCTTCTTGGTCATCCAGCTAGGTTCTTGTGGTGGGTCCTTCCCAATTCAAGTTACCCGTGCGATGGGCGGGTTCTTCCAAATGGTAAATCCATTCTTGCCAATGACTTACTCAGTTTACGGTTTCCGTGAATCATTGACATCAGGTCTAGGTGCAAATCAAGTTTGGATCTCTGTCGGAGTCCAATTGATCTATATCATCGCTTCGATCGCTTTACTTTGGGTAGCAATGAATGCTGAACGTAGTAAAGTTACTTACGTTGATGTAGAGGATCAAAACTTAAACGACTAGAGTGTTCGACAGCACGGGTAGCTCCGTATAGATAATAAAAGAACCGCTATGATGCGTATTTTGCATCATAGCGGTTCTTTTATTATCTACTAGGAGTTGTGCTGTCGAACACGTTTCGGCTATATAGCTCAGATGCGTATTTTTGCATCATAGTGGCACTCTCGTTATTTACAAGGAGTTGTCGAACACGTTTAAGCTATATAACTCAGATGCGTATTTTGCATCATAGTGATACTCTAGGCGATTAGTATATATTATTGTTTTTCAAAGCCGACCATCAACCCCCCGACTTCAGCGTAATAGCTGCAAACACCACGAGTTGTAGTGAGCGTTATCGCACAATCAGGATAAGCTTCCTTGATCTTTTGGGAAAGTAACTTGGCCCCAGTTTCATTGAAGCAATGGGCGATGCAGGCTTTTTTACCGTTAAAACCTTGCGCCTGCATTTCTTTTAACAATAGACTGATAGCTTTTGCTTGTCCGCGGGCTTTGCCGACAGGAGTAAGTTTTCCTTTAGTATCAGTTCCGACGATGCGCAGCTTGAGCATGTTTGAGATCATAGCTGCCGTAGCACTGATCCGTCCATTATTGACTAAGTTGGTCAGGGATTCAAGTGAGAACAAAAGCCCCGTGTGTTGTTGATAAGCCGTTAATTTGCTTTTGATCTCGTTAAAAGGTGCATTAGCTGCGAATAATTTAGCGGCGTATTCGAGCAAAAGTTGCATCCGTGGTCCAGCTGACTGCGAATCTAAAACAAGGATCTGGGCGTTAGGATGTTTTTCTAAATATTGTTTTCGTGCTTGCATAGCAGCAGAATAGCTCCCCGATAACGCGCCAGTGATCGTGACGGCCACGATGATATCAGCTTGACCAAAGGCAGTTAGCCACTGATCGATATTGGGACAAGCAGTACTGCTCTTGGTGGATAATTCGCGTAATTCATCGGTCATCGCTAAGACATCTAAGTCGATATCATCGATGTATTCTTTGCCACCAGCCATGATCGTGATCGGTACACTGGCAAAATCCGTGTCTGCTAAAGTTGTTACATTTGAGCCGGAATCGGCAATGATCTTATATTTCATCTCTATTATTCCTTTGTAGAAGTTTTTGTATACTTTTTTATCGGTTTTTAAAAAACTTATGGTATATTTGAGTATAAACAGATGTTATCGATTTGTCAAAAGATATTGATAGCGTGAACAAGAAAGGATAAGCTATAATTTAGGAAAGGATGTAAACAATGAAAAAAATTTTACAACAGGAGAATGCTACTTACTTTAAACTTCCTACTTTTGAAGAGATACCTGATGTGGGACTTTATTTGGAACAGACAGCTACATTTATCAACAAGTATCTAGAACCACTTTTAGGTAGTGAACTGACCCCATCAATGATCAGCAATTATGTTAAGAAAAAAATGATCGCTCGACCAGAAAAGAAACAATATTCGCGCGAGCAGATCGCTTATCTTTTTTTTATCACCATTTCTAAGACGGTCTTAGCCTTAGATGATTTAAAATTGCTTGTCAAAGTACAACGCGAGACGTATCCGATCCAAACCGCATACACGTATTTTCGTGAAGAGTTGGAACAGACATTGCTCGCAGTCTTTGAAGAGCAAGCGTTGAGTTTTGAAACGGGGGAGCGTTCCGAGCAAAAGGTCATGTTGTACAATATTATCATTGCAGCTGCACATAAGATCTATCTGGAAAAATATTTTCAGATGGTACGACAAAGAAACTGAGGTGGAATAAATGTTATCGGTGGAACACTTAGCTAAAAACTTTGGCACTCTAAAAGCCGTACAAGATCTGTCTTTTGAGATAAAAGACGGTGAGATCTTGGGGCTTGTGGGTCAAAATGGTTCGGGCAAGACGACGACTTTTCGGATGTTGTTGGGCTTGATGCAACCAACAGCAGGGAAAGTTCTCTGGAATGGCGAAAAGATCGGTGAAAAACAAAAAGATCTGATCGGTTATTTGCCCGAAGAACGGGGCCTTTATCCTAAAGAAACGATCGAACAACAAGTCATGTACTTTGGGAAATTACGTGGAAAAACACCACGTGAGATCAAAGGAAAACTCGATTATTGGATGGAGCATTTGCAAGTTAAAGGTAAAAAGACTGATAAGATCAAATCTTTATCCAAGGGAAATCAACAAAAAGTCCAGTTGATCACCACTTTGATCCATGAGCCCAAATTAGTCATTTTAGATGAACCTTTTAGTGGGCTAGATCCTGTCAATGCTCAGATCATGCAGGATGCGATCATCGCTTTGCGCAAACAAGGTTCTTGTGTGATCTTTTCAAGTCATAACATGGCAAATGTAGAACAGATCTGTGATCGCCTAGTGATGATCAAAGATGGTCGGCAAGTTTTGGCGGGCAAAGTTCAAGACATCAAAGATTCGTTTGGTAAGATCAAAGTCTTTTTGGAATCACCATTGACTAAAGCTGAGGTTCAAGCGGTCTTAGGGGTAGTGGATGTCAAAGAGAGTAGACGAAGGTTAGAGATAACTTTGTCTGACCCAGCAGCTGGACGAAAATTGTTTGAACTGGCAACAAAGGATGGATATATCCCGACCTTTAGCCAAGAAACGTTGACACTAGAAGAGATCTTCAAACTAAAGGCGGGTGAAAAAGATGAATTTTGAGAAATTATGGGTGATCGCAAGTGATGTATATCGTAAAACGGTCAAATCACCGAGTTTTTTGATCGGGGTATTTATGCCATTTATCGTGGTATTGGTCGGCTTTTTGATCGGTGCGATCATGGATAGCGGACAAGAGACGACTAAGATCGGGATCTATTCCGATCAACCAGTTTTAGCCAAAGCTTTAGTGCAACAAAAATTGCCTGATCTGAAGTTAAAACAGGTGGATTCAGTCAAGGAGGCTCAAAAGCAGGTACAAGCTGAAAAGTTAGATCATTACTTAGTCTTGACTCAAAAAAATGGTAAGTTGACCAGCACTGTCTATGGCGAAAATGTCCCCGACGATGCTACGATGGCTAATCTCCAACAGGGACTAAATGGCTTACAGACCTCGCTTAAAGCAGGTGAATATAAGTTGACACAAGACCAAGTTTTCGAACTATTGCAACCAGCTAAGCTTGAAGGTAAAGAGATCTTCTTTACTGATGATGGCAAAGTCAAGACGTCAAATGATAGCTCAGGGGTCAAATTTGCCTTGAGTTATGCAGCTTGTATCTTCACGTTCTTTTTAGTTTTGACCTATGCGAGTTTGATTGCTCAAGAGATCGCGGGTGAAAAAGGAATGCGGATCATGGAAGTCATCTTATCCAGTACAAATGCTAAGACACATTTCTACGGTAAATTATTAGGGGTGATCTTAGCCACTTTGACTCAATTGGTAGCAACGGGGCTCTTGCTCGGAGTTGGAGCCTTTGTCATGCGTGATAGCAGTAGCCTAAATGAAATGTTAGCTAATTTAAATTTCACCGGGATCGAACCGAGTTTTATCATCTTGTTGATCTTCTTTATTCTGGCTGGTGCCCTCTTTTATGCGGTCTTAGCTGCTTTGTGTGGTTCTTTGGTCAATCGGGCCGAGGATGCACCAAAAGCGATCATGCCAGTAACGTATTTGGTGATGGCAGGTTACATGCTAGGCTTAGTCGTTGCTACAAATGATCCAAGCAACTTTATCGTGACGATCTGTAGCTATATTCCATTTTTCTCCATGATCTTGATGCCGATCGTTTTAGCCAATGGAACAGCAGGGATCATGGGTGCAAGTATTTCCCTGGTTATTTTAGTCTTGAGCACCTTGGTCTTAGCTGCCTTTTCTGCTAGAATGTATCGAGTAAATGTATTAGTCTACAATCAAAAAGGGATCTGGGCTTCCTTACGCCAATCATTGACGATGCTCAGAAAAGATGTTTGATAGGGGATCTCATCTCTTAAATCAAGTTGGATCTGCGTTATAATGGAGACGTATTTAAGTAAGGGAGATGAAAAAGATGGAAAAAAGAAAGCCACGGCGAAATGAAGAAAAGAAGATCGAAATTTCAGCTAAAGGTAAGCCGTTTGTCCCTGGGACCCATGTCGAGTTTGTTTATCAGCGCCATCACTACAAGGGGACCGTCGAAAAGCAGTTGCGTAATTCGGCGATCATCATCTTTGACCCTGAATTTGAGAATACAGTTACGGCGATCGAGTTGAAACAAAAGATCGTGATCAGTTATTCAAAAATGCAGGTGATCAAATAGATCGCCAAGTTAGGATAGTTTAAAAATGTTTTATAGGTTAAAGAAAAAGATCAGGGCCAAGTATCGTGAAGCGACCCCGATCCAATTGTTAGTTGCATATTACGGCATCGCGACGATCATTACTTTTGGTCTATTGTGTTTACCATGGATCAAGTTGCCTGATGCACCAGAAACGACGATCTTAGATAATTTGTTCATGGCGATCTCGACGATCAGTGTGACGGGTCTGTCGACTTTTCCGATTGACCAAGTCTATAATGAGTATGGTGTCATCTTGCTAGAAGTCCTGTTCCAAGTTGGGGGCTTTGGGGTCACGATGTTGGCCACCGTTGCGATGGTCTTGACGGGTCGACGCATCGGGTTACATCAACGTCAGCTGATCCAATTTGATATGAACCAACCGCGCTTAAGTGGGATGGTCAAATTAGTGACTTCGGTCTTTGGATTGATGATCATGGTCCAATTAGTCTTTGGACTGTTGTTTTCCCTGTATTTCATGTGGCGTCACGTCTATGATAGTTTTTCCGCTGCTCTTTTCCATGGGATGTACATCTCGATCAGTGCGGTGACCAATGCAGGTTTTGATGTTACTGGTGATTCGATCGCACCTTTTAGTCAAGACTATGGTTTTTTAGTGATCATTATGGTCTTAGTGATCATCGGTAGTATCGGATATCCTGTTTTGACTGAGATCGAAGCTTGGTTTTTCTATAAATTGCGTTATCGCGGGTTGCGTAAGTTTAGATTTTCCCTCTTTTGTAAGTTAGCGGTCTTTTTTGCAGCTATCTTTACGATCGCAGGAACAGTTTTGCTCTATCTTTCAGAAAATGGAGGCTTACATCTGCGATCAGACAGTGTTCATAATTTTATGTCAGCCATGTTTTACAGTGTTTCCTCGCGAAATGCGGGGCTTCAGATCAACAGCATGAGTGATTTTAATCACACGACCTTACTTTTATTGGCACTGTTGATGTTTATCGGGGCTAGCCCAAGTTCTGTCGGTGGTGGAGTGCGGACCACGACGATCGGGATCTTTATCCTATATCTGTATTCATTTATTCGTGGGCGCAATAACATCAATATCTTCAATCGGCGGATCAGTCGCGAAGATATCCAAAAAGCGATCGTGGTCGTAAGCTTATCGACATTGTTGTGTATTTCAGCTGTCTTTATCCTCTCAGCCACTGAGGATGCTCCCTTATTGTCATTAGTCTTTGAAGTGGCTTCAGCCTTTGGGACGACAGGGCTATCGCTTGGGATCACGGATAGCTTGTCGACAGTTGGTAAGGTCGTGATCATGGTCTTGATGTTTGTCGGCCGGATCGGGATGTTGTATACTTTGATGTTCTTTATCAGAAAGCGTGATCGTGATCTGAGTTATAAGATGCCGACTGAGAAAATCATTATCGGTTAGTGTGAGAGGTACGCCCTAGAATTGATAAGGGGTGCCTTTTTTGTATACAAAAAATTAACTCTAAAAGTGACTTAGCCATGGTTTTTGTCATTAACAATAATGTGTTATAATCAAAATTACAGGGAGTTTTTTATCTATATACATGGAGTGTTTTTGGCACTTCATATTCTTTTGGTGGCTTGGGTCACTAAATTTCACTGGAGGCAATTGAATTGGAAAATGTAAAACCACGTTGGCGTGAGGTCCTGGATATCTCAATGCCATTATGTTTGAGTTACATTCCGATCGGGTTAGCATGTGGGATCTTACTGCATGCAGCTGGATTTAGCTGGATCTTAACAACGTTGGTCTCGTTGTTGGTCTTTTCTGGTGGGGCGCAGTTTATGATCGCCTCAATGTTGGTGGCAAATGCCCCAATGCATACTATCTTGATCATGTTGTTCTTTCTCGAGTTACGCTATGCCTTACTTGGTTCGAGTTTATCGCAATATATGCGGGGGACGAGCAAAAAGTTCCTCTATCTTTTTGCAGCTTCGTTAAATGATGAGAACTATGCTGTCAACTACTTGAAATTTGCGACAGATAAGGGTTGGACACCTAAAGATGCACTTATGGTCGAACATTATTCATTACTTTTCTGGACAGGTGCTAACTTAGTCGGTAGTTTGATCGGTAATATGATCAACATCAATTTGGACATCGTTGATTTTGCTTTGACGGCACTTTTCTTATACATGATCGTCATGCAGATCAAGAATGTTTTAACGATCTTTATCAGTCTTTTGTCAGCTGTTTTGGCGATCATCGCAATGGTCTTGATCAAGAGTACGATGGGACTTGTGGTGGCAACATTGCTTGCTTCATTGGTCGGATTTATGGTCGAAGATTATTTAGTCAAGCACGGGCATGCAAAAGGCTTCTTACTCAAAAAGATCAAGCCTAAAGCAAGTCGCAAAGTCATCAGCAAGTCAGGAGAATAGTTATGCATATGTCGAGTATGGATCATTTGATTTTAGTCCTATTATCAATGGTGGTGGCATTTTTGCCCCGTTTCATTCCGTTGCGTATCTTCTCTACCCGTGAGATCCCACAATGGTTCAATGAGTGGATGAAATATGTGCCGGTATCTTTATTTACGGCTTTGGTCGTTAAAGATATTTTTATCAATACAAAGGATTACTCTTTTGTTGGTTTAGGCTATCTAGCCAAGATCTTTGCAACTGTTATCGTGATCGGTGTCGCTTACCGCTCACGTTCAATGGGACTTTCAGTCGTTTTTGGTTTGATCGCAGTTGCATTATTAGCTTTAGTATTACCAGTGTAATTATGAAAGTTTAGACTGTTGCCAAAGGGTGATGGTCTTTTTTTGAGGTGAATAAAATGAAATTCTTTACAAAGAAAATGACGACACCCCTATCAACAACAGCTACATTGACGGGTTATGTTCCCGATAATTCCCCTGAGATCGACCTTAAACGTAAGCGTCCAGCCGTGATCATCTGTCCTGGTGGAGCTTATCGGATGACAAGTGATCGTGAAGCTGAGGCAGTGGCTTTCAAATTTTTAGGGATGGATCTAGCAGCTTTTGTTTTACGGTACAGCTGTGCCCCAGTGCGTTACCCGGTGGCTTTGCTTGAATTAGCTGAAAGTGTCCGCTATGTGCGTTCGCATGCTAAAAAATTCGATCTTGACCCGGATAAGATCATTATTTTGGGGATGTCTGCTGGTGGGCATTTAGTAGCGAGTTTGGGGACTTTATGGACAAATGGACTTTTTATTGATCATGGTTATGTAAAAGACATGATCAAACCAAATGGGATGATCTTGTGTTATCCCGTGATCACAGCAGGTGAATTTAGCCATAGAGGTTCATTTGATAACTTAGTCGGTGAAGATCTAAAGCTTCGTGAATTCTTATCATTAGAAAAGCGCGTCACAGCCGCTACACCTCCAACATTTATCTGGCATACGGTCGCTGATCAAAGTGTCCCAGTAGAAAATAGTTTATTATTTGCACAAGCTTTGCGTAAACATGATGTCGCTTTTGAAATGCATCTTTATCCATATGGACGTCATGGCCTTAGTCTAGGGACAAAACAAACCGCTAAAAAAGCCAACTATATTGAACCAGCTGTTCAAAGTTGGATCAGTTTAGTTGAAACGTGGCTAGCAGGGGAAAACTTCCAGTCAAAATAGCCGATAAATGCTATAATAAACGGGATAGGAGGCGAAATGATGAAAAGATGGTTATGGTGGACTGTGATCGGCCTTTTTTTAGCGTTCATCTTTGTGGGCTATGGTGTGACTAAAAGAGTTGAGACCGCTAAAAGTTATAAGTCAGCTCTGGAATTGGGGCAAGCCTATGTTAATGATGGCAATTATTCTGCCGCCAAGATCTCCTTTCAAGATGCGTTGAAGAAAAAGCCTAATGCCAAAACGGCTAAGGTCTACCTCGAACAAACTAAATGCTATGAACAAGGGCTCGATCAGATCGAAGATAAACAATACAGCAAAGCCCGGACAAGTTTTCAGCAAGTTGCGTCTAAAAATTTTGGTCTAGGTATTTTGGTCAAGCGAGCTTCTGAAAAGCAGATGGAGCTTAAGGAAGTGATCGCCCAATTAAAGAGTTTTGAACAGATCTATGCTAGAGCTGATTCATTAGCTAAAAACTACGAATATACGTCATCTAATACTCAACTTGCGGTGATCTTAGGTTATGGTAGCATTAAAGACAATTACTATGATGATATTTACCAAAAAGCGCAGGCATTAAAACGCTCAAATGATGCAGAACTACGGGCGTTGGGCTATAATATCCAACCACCCGTGGAAGATGAGTTGAGTGCTGCTCAATTAGCTCAACAAAATAACATTTCAAAAGCTCAACTCAAGCAGGCAAAAGTAGAACTCCAAAAAAATGGAGTCAATGTTACTGATCTAGATGATAAGCAAGTCATCAAAGTGATCTTGCAGGCGCGTGATGAACAAAAATCGGTCTCTGAACTCGCCGAAGAATATAAGTAAGGGTCGTCGTCGGACGGCCTTTTTTGTGCGCTGAATTTCAAGAACACTTTTGAGTATATTGATTGTTATTGATCGGACCTTGTGATATAACAAAATTAGTTAAAATATTTTTTGTAACTCTATTTTTTATTTAGTATATACTTTTTAAGTATATGAGTTGACTAATTCTAAAAGAGAATATATACTAAATGTGTAAAAAGATGATTAAGCGGTTACAAAAAATGTATTTTGCATTTTGGGCGCCCATGATGCGTGTATGCTTTTGTAAACGGTTAATATAAACTAAAAGAATATGGAGATGAAACAGATGGCAGAACAAAAGCAAAGCTCATTTGGGGCATTCATCAATGCTAAGATATTACCTCCGATCATGAAATTTGTGAATACAAAGGCGATCGTAGCCTTAAAAGATGGTATGGTCTATGCTTTACCATTTATCATTATCGGATCGATCTTTTTGATCTTGAATTCCTTCCCGATCCCAGCGGTACAAGAATGGTTCAAAGATATTGGCTGGTCAGTCTTCTTTAACCAAGCATATCAAACAACATTTGCCATTATTTCGATTTGGACAGTAATTGGGATCGCTTATGTGTATGCAAGAAATGAAAAACAAGAAGCTCTACCTTGTGGCCTAACAGCCCTCTCAGTTTTCTTGTTATTACAAAATTTAGTCGTTAACAGTCCCTTAGTTTCAGCAATGGGTAAAGATGGTGCTGGGATCACAAATGCTGCTGGCAAAGTCGTTTATACCGGTACACAAGTTGCTGAACAGATCGATAAGTTACCACAGATCATCCAAAATTATTTGACCTCACCTGTGACTGGTGCGATCAACATGACTTGGTTAGGTGGTCAAGGGATGATCGCAGCGATCATTGTCGGTCTTTTAGTTGGTTGGAGTTATACTGCGATGGCTAAGGCTGGTTGGAAGATCACCTTGCCAGAACAAGTACCAGCTAACGTAGCTAACCAGTTCTCAGCAATGATCCCATCTGGTGTGATCATCACAGTTTCGATGTTGATCTATGCATTCTTTGCTAAAGTGTTCAACACCGATATGTTGCAATGGATCTACGATGTTTTACAAGCTCCTTTGCAAGGGCTTTCTGACTCACTTGGTGGTGCGTTGATCTTAGCCTTCATGGTCGTGTTCTTCTGGTTCTTTGGGGTCCACGGTGGTTTGATCATGGGTGGTATCGGTGGTGCCTTCTTACTACCAAATACTGCTGATAACGCTGCTTTACTGGCTAAGGGCGAATTGACCATGCAAAATGGTGCTCATATCGTAACAAACGAATTTTACAACAACTTTATCAACTTAACTGGTTCTGGGATCACGATCGGGTTGCTTGTCTTTACCTTGACAGCAGCCAAATCAGTCCAATTCAAGTCACTAGGTAAAGTTGAAGCTGTACCAGGTATTTTTAACATCAACGAACCCTTCTTGTTTGGGATCCCGTTGGTCATGAATCCATGGTTAGCGATCCCATTTTTCATGACACCAGTTGTCGTTGCACTTTCGACTTATTTGGTGATCTACTTTGGCTTAGTTCCACCAACTGGGGCTGCTGCACCATGGACGACACCACCGATCATTTCAGGTTTCTTGATCGGGGGCTGGAAGATGGCATTATGGCAAGCGATCGTCTTATTGATCTCAGTTGCGATGTACTGGCCATTTGCTAAGAAGTACGATAAATATCTCTGTCAACAAGAAGCAGCAAATGAAACAAAATAATTATTTAAGAAAAGGATGAATCAAAATGGCTGAAAAAATTATTATGTTAGCCTGCTCAGCAGGTATGTCAACTTCAATGTTAGTTGCAAAAATGCAAGAAGAAGCAAAGGATCGTGGGAAAGACTATGAGATCTTTGCTAAATCAGTAGCTGATATCGATCATCAATTTGAAACTAAAAAGCCAGATGTATTGATGTTAGGACCACAAGTGGCATATATGAAAGCTGATGTCCAAAAGAAATGTGATGCTGCTGGCGTGCCAATGGAAGTTATCAATATGACAGATTATGGCATGATGAACGGTAAAAACGTGCTTGATGAAGCCGAAAAAATTATGGGATAGAGGATAGTGCAAGATGACAGATGAAAGAATGCAGATCGTCATGGGACTGATCATGGCGGGTGGCAATGCGAAAAACTGTGCCGTCGAAGCGATCACGGCTGCTAAAAACGGTGATTTTTCTTTGGCTGAAGAAAAGATCAAAGACGCAAATCAAGCGATCGTGGATGCACATAATGTACAGACTGATATGTTGACCAAAGAAGCTCAAGGTGAACACACTGAGATCGATCTATATATGGTCCACGCACAGGATCATTTGATGACAGGGATCACATTTGTTGATCTAGCAAAAGAGATCATTGCCGTCTACAAACGCTTAGATAAAGCAGGTAAATAATTAAAAAGGTGCGCCAAGCATACAGCGCACCTTTTTTACTAGAGATAAAAGTATATACAATTAGGAGGGTGCCATGGAGAACTTGATCTTGATCGATATTGGTGGCACGACGATCAAATTTGGGTTAAAACAAGGTCCAAATTTAGAAGTTTTGCCAGCAAAGCCAACACCTAAAACGTTAGCCGAATTTTATACTTGCTTGGAAGCTGTCGTTGAGACATTAAAAAAACAATACCCGATAAAAGGAATTGCGATCAGCAGCCCGGGAGCAGTCGACCAAAAAAGCGGTGTGATAAAAGGAGCAAGTGCATTACCCTATATCCACAATTTTAAGATCCAAGCCGAATTGGAAAAGCGTTTTGGCTTACCGGTCAGTTTAGAAAATGATGCCAATTGTGCGGCTTTAGCTGAAATGGTCGATGGAGCGGGCAAAGATGTCAAAGATGCGATCTTTTTAGTGATCGGGACTGGTGTTGGTGGTGCTTTGGTTGAAAATAAACGCATCTGTCACGGTGCCCATCTCTTGGCAGGTGAGGTCGGTTACTTACTGCTCGGACAAGAAATGACTGTCAGTCAAGCAGTTTCGCCCGTTAGTTTAGCCAAGCGCTACAATGCTAAAACAAGACAAAATAGCAGTGGTAAAGAAGTCTTCAAAAAAGCTTTAGCTGGTGATGAGCTAGCTAAAGCCGAAGTCAAGCAAGCAATGCAGACATTAGCGACTTTGATCTATGATCTGCAGTATAGTTTTGACCCAGAGCTTTTCATTATCGGAGGCGCGATCTCGAAAAATGAACAACTTTTACCGATGCTACGCGCACACTTAGCTAAGATCAAAGAACACGTTGAGATCGCTGAAGTATTGCCTGAAATAACAGTTTGCAAATATCATGAGCAGGCAAATCTTTTAGGCGCTGCGATCAATTTTGAACACAAAATGGAGGCATGAAAACGATGTATACATTTCCAAAGAATTTCGTTTGGGGAGCAGCAACATCTGGTCCGCAATCAGAAGGTAATTTTAAAAAACGCCATCAAAATGTTTTTGACTATTGGTATACGCAAGCACCAGATGAATTTTATGCTGGGGTAGGCCCAGATACGACGTCTAATTTTTACAATGATTATGAAAACGATTTAAAGCTGATGCATCAAGCTGGGATCAAAGCTTTACGAACTTCGATCCAATGGAGCCGTTTGATCGCGGACTTTGAAACTTGTGAAGTCGATCCAAAAGGGGCTGACTTTTATAGCCGTGTGATCGATGCCATGTTGGCTAACGATATCACACCATATATCAATTTGTGTCATTTTGATATGCCAGTTGAACTACAGCATAAATACGGTGGCTTTGAGTCTAAGCATGTGACCGATCTCTTTTGTGGCTTTGCCAAGAAGTGTTTTGAACTTTACGGCGATCGGGTCGATCATTGGTTTACTTTTAACGAACCTAAAGTGATCTTAGATGGGGGATATCTCTATCAATTCCACTATCCGCTAAAAGTCGATGGCCCGTTGGCAGTTCAAGTAGCTTACAACTTGAACTTAGCTTCGGCCAAAGCGATCAAGGCTTTCCGTGAACTTTATGGACAAGATGAGTCTAAAAAGATCGGGACGATCCTGAATCTGACACCAGCCTATCCAGCTAGTGATAGTCTGGCTGATAAAGAGGCTGCTGAGTTTGCTGAACTTTGGGCCAATAAGATGTTTTTAGAACCAGCTGTTTTAGGACACTATCCGCAAAAATTAGTTGAGATCTTAGAGCGTGATGGTGTCTTATGGGAACAAACGCCAGCCGAGTTACAGTTATTAAAAGAACAGACCGTTGATGTCTTAGGCGTCAATTTCTATCATCCATTTAGAGTCAAAGCCCCCGCTGTTTCGCCAGACAGCTTACAGCCTTGGATGCCAGATATTTACTTTGATGAGTATGAGATGCCTGGTAGAGTGATGAATGTCGATAAAGGGTGGGAGATCTATCCAGAAGCTTTATACGATATTGCGGTAAATATCCGTGATAACTACCACAATATCGAATGGTTCGTTTCTGAAAATGGGATGGGTGTCTCAGGTGAAGAGCGTTTCATGGATGCAAAAGGGATGGTTTGTGATGATTATCGGATCGAGTTTATGAAAAAGCATCTCAAAGCTTTGCATCGTGGGATAAAGGCAGGTTCTAACTGTCATGGTTATTTTGTTTGGACAGGGATCGATTGTTGGTCGTGGAAGAATGCGTACCGTAATCGCTATGGTTTGATCCGCGATGATATCCATACTCAGATCAAAACATTGAAAAAGTCAGGACACTGGTTCAATGAATTGAGCAACAAGAATAGTTTTGAATAAAGTAAGCCCCTAAGCTAGGTATCATCAGTTTAGGGGTTTTGTGTGTTTGTAGTATTGGCTACGAGTTATGGAGCATATAGTCAGAAAAAGAGTAGTTGAGCTAGCAAGTAGAAAACTCAGTTGTTTTTAATGCATACCAAAGAAAAATTGCGCAACATTCTAATAAATGATAACATAATGATATCCACAAGTGCAAAGTACCACTTTGCACTTGATTTTATTTGAGGTGCAATTCGTGCAAAAAAGAAGTATAAGTTTATTTTCAGCTACTATGTTAGCGCTTAGTTCTTTGATCGGATCGGGCTGGCTTTTTGGCTCAAGTGAGGCGGCTAGTGTGGCTGGTCCAGCGGCTGTTATTTCCTGGGTTATTGGAGCGGTCGTGATCGGGATCGTGGCTTTTAATTACATCGAATTAGGTGTTATGTTGCCTGAAAGTGGAGGAATGAGTCGCTATCCGCAGTATAGCCATGGGCCTTTGGTGGGGTTTATCGCTTCTTGGGCTAATTGGCTATCGTTAGTAGCTTTGATCCCGATCGAAGCAGTCGCTGCAGTCCAATATATGAGTACGTGGCCTTGGAAATGGGCTAATTGGACCAATGATTTTATGCAAAACGGTCAGATCACGGGTAAGGGCTTGATCGTAGTCTTTTTGTTTATGGTCGTCTTTACCTTATTGAACTTTTGGTCAGTCAGTGTTTTAACGCGCTTTACGAATTTGATCTCGGTCTTTAAGATCGCGATCCCCTTATTGACGATCATTTTACTAGTGAGTTCAGGTTTTTATGTAGAAAACTTTGGGAGCACATGGCATGAATTTATGCCAAATGGTTCAAGTCCTGTCTTTGAAGCGACTACAGTTTCGGGGATCATTTTATCGTATAATGCTTTTCAAACGGTGATCAACATTGGAGGTGAGATCAAAGATCCACAAAAAAATATTTTTCGGGCGATCACGATCTCATTAACAGTTGCAACGATCATCTATATCCTGTTACAGATCGCTTATATCGGCGCGATCACTCCAACTCAATTGGCAAAATATGGTTGGAGTGGTTTGAATTTTGATTCGCCTTTTGCTGATATCGCTATCTTACTTGGGATTCATTGGCTAGCTGTCCTCTTGTATTTAGATGCGTTTGTTTCACCTTTTGGCACAGGGGTCTCATTTGCAGCTACTTCAGGTCGAACTTTAGCGGCAATGACTTTGAATCGCCGGATCCCAAAGTGGTTAGGCGAAGTTGATAGTACTTATGGCAATCCACGTTTTGCTTATTTAGCAAATTTTGCAGTGGGTGCTTTGTTAGTTATGGTCTTTCGTGATTGGAGCTTACTAGCCAGTGTGATGGCAACAGCGACCTTGATCGCTTATGCTACTGGACCAGTGACCGTGATGTCATTTCGTAAGCTGCGGCCAAATTATACACGACCAGTGCAGTCTAAATGGATGCCAGTGATCGCACCAGTGACATTTGTGATCGCAAGTTTAGCGATCTATTGGGCAATGTGGCCGACGACAGTTCAAGTTATTTTTGCGATCTTATTGGGCTTACCGTTGTATATGTATTATGATCACAAAAATGGTCAGATCTCATGGAAACACCAGCTAAAAAGTGGTGGCTGGCTCTTAGCGCATTTGGTCTTTTTGTCGGTGATGTCTTATGCAGGGAGCAAAGGTTTTAACGGGCAAGATTGGATCAAATATCCCTATGATTTCTTTATCATAATTGGTGTGAGCCTAGTCTTTTATTATTGGGGCCTAAAAAGTCGCATGCCTGATAGTCCTGATCTGATCGATGCTGATAAATTAAATGCTAGAGTGTAAAAAAGGTTTGGTCGCTCTGACCAAACCTTTTTAAGCTTTCTTTTGGCGCTGATAATTATCAGTGATGATCAAAGAACATTCAAACAAAAAACCGACTAAAAAAATACTTGCGATCGTATCGGTCGGATAGTGAACATGAAGATAGATCCGCGTCAAAGCGATAATGATGATCCAAAGGACCCCAACTATATGCAGTAAAGTTTTTAGCCCCTTTGTTTGGATATGTGGTAAAAATAAAAAGAAGACTAACAATACAAATAGAGCAGTTCCAAAAGTATGACCACTGGGAAAACTATAGCCACTGATCTCAACTAGACGATCACTTGGGCGCATCCGAGCTACAACATTTTTTACGATCCAGTTGATCAAATTGCAACAAACAACAGTACTTAAAGCCCACAATGCATCAGATGTATCATGAAGCAAGTAAACGATCAGGCAAAGCAATAAACAGTAGACAAATGACATCTCTGGTCCACCTAAGAAAGTTATTTTATCGACTAAAGCGGTCATATCCGGAGTAGTTATCGGCAAGAGGAGCTTTTGGATAGCAGTATCAAAGCTAGTGATGAGTGGTGACTTTAGTTTGACCAAAGTTGCTAAAATGATGAAGACCACTAGATAGATCGTTGCATATAAGGGACGGTATTTTTTATAGGTAAGGTGTGTCACAAAAATTCACTTCTCTCGTAATATTAGTAAACTAGTTTACATTTTACTATAAATCAACTTACAATTCATACAAGTGATTGCACCTGATAAGTCTAGTTGGTATAGTAAAGATGTGGATGTGTTATCGCTTTAAAGGCAAGGGGGGACAAAGATGTTGCCTAAACGAAATTATGCTGAAATGATAATTATCTTACTTGGGGTCACTTGGTACTGTTTGGGTAATTTATTAGCACCATTGATCGTTGCACAAGATTTTTGGCTCAAAGCTATGCTATTATTGCTACTTTTTGTGATGATCTTTGACATTTTGATAATGATCTATTGGCGTTAGAAAGAGGGATCAAATGAAAATCACCTGGCAAAAAGAAGATGAAAAACCACAAACGTTGAAACATTTTTTACATAAGCAAGGAGTCAGCCAGCGGTTATATGGCAAGCTTAAAAAAGGACATGGGAGAGTTATGCTTGACGGTAAAATAACTAAACTCACTGTTTTATTGCAAAAACCAACGACAGTGACCCTTGAGTTACCACCAGATGCTAATGAAGAAAATGTTATGGTCAGTTATGGACCAATAAAAGTCGTCTATGAAGATGAATTTTGGTTGGTAGTTGATAAGCCAGCCGGTCTGACGAGTGTTCCTGGTCCAAGTGATCAAAAAGATACGTTGGTCAATCGCGTCAAGGGCTATCTTATCCAACAAAATTCATTGACTAAAGCTCCGCGGATCATTACGCGCTTAGATCGGTTTACTAGTGGCTTAGTCTTGTTTGCTAAGCACAGCTTTGCTCAAGCGCAGATCGCTAGCCAAGTTAGCTCTCATCGAATGGATAAGCGTTATTTTGCCTTAGTTCATGGAAAGGTCAAACAAGAGCATGGCTTTATTGAAGGACCGATCGCTCGTGTTGCTGATGAGATCAGATATCAGATCGATCCTAGTGGGCGTTTTGCTAAAAGTGAATACTGGCTTGAAAAAAGTTCAGCATCAGTATCGCTTGTTCAAGTCAAACTGCACACAGGTAGAACGCATCAGATCCGAGTCCATTTTAGTGAACATGGACATCCGCTTTTAGGAGATCGACTTTACGGTGGAAAATGCGATCTGATCATGCGCCAAGCCTTGCATGCCGGTAAACTGGGTTTTACTGATCCATTTACAGGTAAATATCTAGAATTTTCTAGTTCGCTTCCACAGGATATGCGCTTAGTCATCGCTAAAGAATTTGGAAACTAGCAGTCTGAAAGCCTGTAATTTACCAAAGTTCTGTTATAATAGATAAGTAAGTTCTATTTGGAATAAATAAAGTGTTTCGAGGTACTTGAAATGACACCGAAAAAAGAAGACTATCTAAAAATAATATTTGAATTAGGCGGAAGAGAAAAGAAAGTCTCAAATAAACAGATCGCGATGAGTTTAAATATTGCGGCTGGTTCGGTGACGGAAATGGTCAATAAGCTAGTGAAAGAAGGGCTAGCAACACATGCTCCTTATGCCGGGATCTCTTTGACTGATGAAGGTGTAAAGGTAGCTGAAAAATTGGTTAGACGCCACCGCTTATGGGAGACTTTTTTAGTAGAGAAGCTAAATTATAAGTTACAAGATGTGCATAGTGATGCCGAAGTTTTGGAACATGTGACCAGTGATAACTTGATGGATCATCTGGAAGCATTTTTGGACCATCCTAAATATTGTCCGCATGGTGGGGTGATCCCCGATAAACTCGGACACTATGAAGAAGAAAGTCACTTGACATTATCTGAAGCTAAAGCAGGTGATACGATCACAGTCGATCGTTTTACCGATAATCATGATCTTTTGACTTACTTAGATGACATCGATATTAAGATCGGAGACACTTTAGAGGTGTTGGAACATGCACCGTTTGAAGGCCCGATCCGTTTACGCTTTACCCAAAATGGGCAAGAAACAAGTATTGGTTATAAGGCTGCACATTATATTTTTGTCAAATAAGTCTTTTTAGTATCATTAAAAAAAATCGTGTGCTATAATTATAGTCGTATTTCTGTATAGGCTATTGTGGCTAGGATTTATCTTTGATAACTTTCTCCATTATGCGCTGATTAGAGGAATTACAATATATTTTTAATGTGCCGTGATCGGCGCAAGGAGGAGTTCAATTATTATGGAACAAGGAACAGTTAAATGGTTTAACGCAGATAAAGGTTTTGGCTTTATCACACGCGAAGATGGTAGCGACGTATTCGTACACTTCTCAGCTATCCAAGGTGAAGGCTTCAAGACTTTAGATGAAGGCCAACACGTAACTTTCGATGTTGAAGAAAGCGAACGCGGACCACAAGCTGCTAACGTAGTAAAAGACTAATAAGTGGTCTAAGTAATAAGGCTTAGACTTTTGAATCGAAAAGAGGCTGTCTTGTACGGTCTCTTTTTTGCTATTTTAGGGGGAATTTATGGCTAAAAAGGAATTAAAATTAAGCTGGTTATTATGTGGAAGTTTTATCGTTTCGGTCGGCAGTAGTTTATTGTGGCCACTGACTACGATCTACATGCACAACTATCTTGGCCAAAGTCTGACTACAGCTGGGACAGTGCTCTTTATCAACTCATTAGCGCTGATCGTTGGTAGTTATTTAGGTGGGCAGATGTATGATAAAGATCGTAAAAATGCCCGTCGTTGGTTGCTAGGAGCGATCTTTTTATCGACGTTAGCAGTCTTTTTATTGATCTTTTTCAATGGCTGGCCTATATTTGCGGTGTTATTACTTTTGGATAACTTTGGTGGGGGGATCGCGATCACGATCGAAAACTCATTAGCCACTGGGATCAAAGAAAAAAGCTCACGCCAAGTTTTTAATATGTTATATTTCATGCAAAATGTCGGTGTCGTGATCGGAACGTTACTGGTTGGAATGCTCGTCGAGATAAGTATCGAATGGATCTTTATCATCAACTTTATCTTATTTGCTTTCTTTTGGCTCGTGGTCTACCGTCATTATTATGTGCCAAAAGCAGCATTGGTCAAAGAACAGGTGGCTAAAAAAGGTCATGATAAGACGCCACTGCGCTATGTCTGGGTCATCTTGGCGATCTTAATTCTCTTTTTTGCGATCGAGACCGGATATTCGCAATGGCAGAGCAATTTGTCGATCTACATGGAATCATTGGGGATCTCTGTTAAGAGTTATGGCTTCTTGTGGACGATCAATGGGCTCGTGATCGTTTGTGGTCAGCCGATACTAAATAAGCTATTGGATGATATTTTAAAGATAAAGCTGATCTATAAGCTTTATTTAGGGTCAGCCCTATTTGTCCTTGGCTTTTTTACATTATTATTTGCTACCGATTATCCACACTTTATCTTAACGATGGTGATCGTGACTTTGGGAGAGATCTTGACTTTTCCAACGATCCCAGCTGTTGTTGATAACTTGAGTACTTTAAGTGAAAAGGGCAAATATCAAGGCGCAGTCAGTGTTTTTGCCGCTTTAGGTCGGGCGATCGGCCCCTTAGCTGGTGGCTTGATCGTGGATAATTCATCGTATAACATGTTATTTACTGTGATGATAGCTTTAATGGGGATCGCAACGCTCTTTGTGATCGTGGTAGCTCAGTTCAATTTAGTTAAAAAATAAGCCCTCACCAGATCTTGGTGAGAGCTTATTTTAATTACTTTCAATGTCGATCTGGGCAGAATCTGAAAGGGTATTACCAGTCGAAGCTTGTTTTAAGTCGAGAGCTGAGCGTAAGAGATCGGTGATCCGTTGTTTTTCTTCTGTTGTGGGAACTTCGAATGATTCACCGTTGATCATTTGCCCTTGTCCGCGTAAGCTGTCGGTTTGCATGTCGTGAGTGGCAACGCGATATTTACTACCTAAGATCACGAGATCATCAAAACTTAGATCAGTCACCATTTGTTTTGAGATCGTGGAAAGGAATTTTTCATTGATCAAGTTAGTCAGGTCTGCACCTTTAAACGCAACTTGCGTCAAGACCTGGCGTTGCCGCGCTTGCCGGCCATAATCACCGTCAGGGTCATCATAGCGCATGCGTACGTAGGCTAAGGCGCGTTTACCGTTCATATGGGTCTTTTTGCCCTTTTCAAAGCTTTGTCCATCATAGCTAAACGTTAGCAGTGGGTCGACATCGACGCCTCCAACAGCATTGATCAGTTTTTCCAAACCGCCCATATTGATCGTAGCGTAAAAATCGATCGGGATGTTGAGATATTTTTGGACGGTTTTAACAGCTGTGGCTGAACCACCGTATTCATAGGCGGCATTTAGTTTGCTGGGGAAGTATTCTTCATGGCCAAAGACAGCTACTTCAGTGTCACGGGGCAGGCTGACCACGGTCATTTTCTTTTTTTCAGGATTCAGCACGGCTATGATCATTGTGTCGGTCCGACCTTTGAAAGTCCGTCCCAAAGCACCAGTATCAGTCCCCATTAAAAGGACCGAGATCGGGTGACCATCTTTTAGGGTCGAATTCACATCACGAGCTTTTGTGATATTTGAAGAATTATAGATCGAATCAGCTGCTTTTTTGGCGCTAGTATATTTTTGATAAGCATAGCGTCCGCCAAAGATCAGTGCGACCACAATGACTAATAGTGTCCAAAAGAAACATCCCCGGCGCTTGGAACTAGAGTTTGCGTGGCGTTGTTTTCTAGCTTTGTGTGATTTTTGATAATGATAAGTTTCACGGCGACTGGGGATCGCAGCGCTGGATCTAGTGGAGCGGTCATCAGGGTGATTTTTATCGTTGCTTGGCATAAAATTAGTCCTTTCTTTAAAATCAATGGTGGCCTACGATAACGCTAATGATCAAGATCAATAAGACCAAACTGGTTATTTTGACATAAAGCATATCTTTTTCTTGGTAAAATGCATAGATCGAGATCACCACGCGTAAAACAGGAGTCAAGATCAAAAGATAGATCCCAGCCATCATATAAGCATACGCTTTAAAACTTATGAGTCCTTGCCAGATCGCAGGTAAAGTAGTTGGAAAGCTCGTATCAGGATAACCGCTGTGGCCTGTGATCAAAAACATAGCAAAGCCTAAGATCATTACGGCAGCTGAGAATAAGACGCCGATACGCATTATTTTACCGATCACGATCTCGACGGCTAACATTTCTTTTCGTGTAGAGTTATTTTTTGACATTTTAAATCGTCACCCCAAATCCTTTAAGAATCATTTGTAACCCTAAGTAAAGTAGGATCGGGATAAAGATCAGGCGAATGATCTTTGAAGGTAAGATCTGCATGATCCGAGTCCCGATCGTTGAACCACCTAAGATCCCTAAGGCTAAAGGAACGGCTAGATCAGGTCTGATCGAACCATTAAAGAAGTAGACCGTTGCACTAGCCGCAGCCGTAACGCCCATCATTAAGTTGCTGGTAGCACTTGAAGGCTTGAGTGGCATCTTCATTGCTCCATCCATTGCCATGACTTTAAAGGCACCTGAGCCGATCCCAAGCATCCCAGATGCTAGACCTGCTCCAAGCATGATCAAGAAACCACCGGGGACGTTTTCTACTTGATAATCGATCTGCTGTTTAGTGTTTTTATCATAATAAGAGCTATTAAGATTGAATTTATCGGCCCATTTATCGGCCTTGACTTGTTGTAAGACTTCTTGGCCACTTCGTATTTTACGGTACATGTTCCAGCTAGAGAAGACCAACAGACTGCCAAAAAGAACATATAAGATCATCGGATCAAAGGCTCCAGTCAATAAGGCTCCGATGATCGCTCCGATCGTAGTTGCGATCTCAAGAAACATCGCGACTCGTAAGTTCAACACATCATCTTTTAGAAAAGCGATCGTTGAACCAGAACTGGTGGCGATGACAGCGATGATACTAGCACCGATCGCATATTTGATATCAAGACCCATCGCAAGAGTGACGATCGGGGTAACGATCATTCCACCGCCGATTCCGAGAATAGATCCCATGATACCGGCAAAAATACCGACACCGAGCATAAGTAATGCTGTATGTAGCATATTAAAACTACCCCTTTATCTATTTAAAATACTAAACATATTAATTTTAGCAAATTATCACAGTATAAATTTTAATAATTTATTAAAGTATGTTCGTGAATCATTATAACAAGGGTAAGGCTCTACTCAAAGCGATTTAAAGGTTTAAGACTATTAGCCCCGTTAAAAGAATTTACGTTATAATAGTAAAAACAAGTAACGAAAGGATGCAAAAAATTATGGTTTATTGTCAACGCTGTGGTCGCAAGATCGATGAAGCACGCATGCATTGTCCTTATTGCGGTGTCTTACAGGAACGTGAGCTAGATGGTGAGAAAAAAACTTGTCGCAAGTGCGAAGAAAAGATCCCCGTCAATTCCAACTATTGTCCTTATTGTGGTCATGATCAAGCGATCTTTGAGTACCGTGAGACGCCAAGAGAAACTGAGGAAAAGAAAGCTGAGGCCACGCCCGAGCCTAAGCTTGAAAAAGATGCACAGAATCTAGCTGAATTAGTTGATCAGATCAGAGCGGAAAATGAAAAATATCTGGCTAAAAGGCAAGCTAAAGCCAAAGTTGCACAAGAAAACCGGACTTTTGGGAAAAATGAGAATCCCGAGCCTAACTTGATCGCATCTACTAAATTGATGTTACGTGACACGTTTAGAACTGATAAACGGATGGGCCGAGCCGATTTTTGGTGGGGCTATTTAGGGGTCACGATGCTGACGGTCTTGTTGACGTTCCCACTTGCATTTATTGTCCAAATTTGGCAGTTAGTGGCACCGGATTCTGCAATGCTGGCAATGGAGATCATGGTTTATTTTTTGATGTGTTTTTACATTTTAGAAATGTTTACTGGTTTGATCCGTCGTTTTCGGGATGCTGAGATCCCTGTGCTCTATGTTGTTTTAGCTTTAACAGTAGTTGGTGAGATCATTTGCTTATTTTTAGCAACGCGCCCACAAAAAGTGACGAATTTGGACTACACCTTTGAAGCGCGGAGCAAAAAGCGACAAAATGATCAAAATAAACCGGGTAGATGATGGTAATTAAAGTAAGGCAAGCGTATAATTTAGATAATGAATGTCGCCAAACGAGGTGGGTGCGATGCTAGAGACAAGGCGCCTTTTGTTGAGAAACTTTGATCCATTAGATGCAGCCGATGTTTTAGAATACACTAGTCAAAAACAAGTGGCCAAAGATGCGGGCTTTATGCCGTGTGATACATTGATGCAGGCGCTATTTTTTGGGAAAATGTTACAAAGTAAAAAGCAATTTGTGATCGAACTCAAAGAACAGCAAAAAGTCATTGGCAATATCGGTCTATATGAAGCTTCTGCCCACCAAGCTGGACTGGTCTTTGAGGTAGGTTACGTGCTAAATCAGAATTATTGGCATAAAGGCTATATGACCGAAGCGCTTAGAGCACTTAGCCAGCTCGCCCAAAGCAAAGGTGCGGTCGGACTAGAAGCACGAGTCGCCAAGCGAAATCAAGCATCGATCAAATTACTAGAGCGCTGTGGTTTTGAAGTCATCGAAAAATATGTTGTCAATGAGTGGTTCGTTGTCCAAGAAAATCGTTCACAATTGTTATTTTATAAGCAACTATAGGGGGTGAAAATATGCAGTTAAAGCGAGGGTTTGAACAATCAGTTTGTATTTTAGCGTTGCTAGCGACGCAAGAACAAGATATTCCCTTATCCTCAACTGTGATCCACGCCCGACTCAAAGGCTCACAGACCTATCTTCGTAAATTGATGCGTAAATTGGTCGTTGGTGGTTTAGTGACTTCAGCTTCAGGTAATAATGGTGGCTTTAGATTAGCTCGTGACCCAGCCAAGATCAACTTAGCGCAGATCGTTGAAGTAGTCGAAGGGCCGCTTGTATCTTATCCAAGTACTGATCTATTCAATGCGGTCTTTTCGGATTTTAAGCCCCTGGCTAAAGAAGGTAGTAGTGCGATCCAACGAGCTTTTGCCGTGGCAGATGCACTTTGGATAAACCACTTATCCCAGGTCACGATCTATCAATTGCTATGTGAGACTTTTAACACTAAGATGATTCCTCGGATCGATTGGAATCATTTGGGCGGTGGCGACCCCGACCAGATCGAAGCCTTGGTCAAGAAGATAAAAAATAGTTTGAAATTATGAGCTAAACGCGTACGGGTGTTCCCGACGCGTTTTTTGTTTATCTGAAATAACGCTTAATACTTTGACTTGCACTCTACTTGAAAATAAATTGTGTTATGTATATAGTTATAGTTAGAAATGAGAAAACGTTTAAATCGAGTAGGGGGAATTAAGTGTGTCGGAAAAAGAATATTATGGCGCGGATGCGATCGTTGATAGTTTGATCAATCATGATGTTAAATTTGTTTTTGGGATCCCGGGAGCTAAGATCGACCGGGTTTTTGAATTGCTCGAACATCCTAAAGATCCACGTACACCAAAATTTGTTTTGACGCGTCATGAGCAAAATGCGGCTTTCATGGCTGCGGGTGTAGGGCGGATCACAGGTAAACCTGGGGTCGTGATCGCAACGTCAGGTCCAGGAGCTTCCAACTTGGCTACTGGTTTGGTAACTGCTACAGCGGAAGGTGATCCTGTTTTAGCGATCGCTGGTCAAGTACAACGAACAGACCTTTTGCGCTTGACGCACCAAAGCATGAAAAATGCAGCTTTGTTTGAACCGATCACGAAGTACAGTGCTGAAGTCCAAGAACCAGAAAATGTTTCAGAAGTGATCGCCAATGCTTACCAAGAAGCTGAAGCCTCTAAGCAAGGCGCAAGTTTTGTTTCAGTACCACAAGACGTGACAGACGGTAAGGTGAAGACCAGTGTGATCGAGCCACTTGAAGCACCAAAATTGGGACCAGCTAGTCCGATCGAATCGACTTTACTCTCCCAACGTATCAAAGCAGCCAAGCTACCAGTACTTTTGTTAGGTATGCGGGCTTCTGATCCTGAAACAACAGATGCGATCCGCCGTTTGATCGCTGCGACACATTTACCAGTGGTCGAAACTTTCCAAGGTGCTGGGATCATCCCACGGGAATTGGAAGATGACTTCTTTGGTCGGGTCGGCCTATTTAGAAATCAACCTGGGGACCAATTGCTCAAGAAAAGTGACCTTGTGATCGCGATCGGATATGATCCTATCGAATATGAACCACGTAACTGGAATTCTGATCGCAGTGCCAATATCGTAGTTATCGATTCGATGCGAGCTGAGATCGATAAGAATTATCAACCAGAACGTGAATTAGTTGGTGACATTTCCCAAACATTAGATTTCTTGTTGCCATACATGAAGGGCTACTCAGTCCCAGAAGGATCAAAGGCTTACTTGGATTCGTTGCGTAAGACTTTGCAAAAACGTGATGTTCCGCCTGAAGTTACAAAAGATCAAGTTCAAAGTCATCCATTGAGTATCATCCAAGCTTTACAAGATCGGGTCACAGATGAAATGACCGTGACAGTCGACGTTGGTAGTTTCTATATTTGGATGGCACGTCACTTTAGAAGCTATGAACCACGCCACTTACTCTTTAGTAACGGGATGCAAACATTAGGGGTGGCTTTACCGTGGGCGATCTCAGCGGCTTTGGTCCGTCCTGATACAAAAGTGGTCTCTGTTTCAGGTGATGGTGGTTTCTTGTTTTCATCACAAGACTTGGAAACTGCAGTCCGGTTGAATTTAAATATCGTACACATCATTTGGAATGATGGTAACTACGATATGGTCAAATTCCAAGAAGAGATGAAATATGGCAAGTCTGCTGCTGTCAAATTTGGTCCAGTCGATTTTGTGAAATATGCAGAAAGTTTTGGCGCTAAGGGTTATCGTGTCAACAAAGCCTCTGAATTAGAAGAAGTATTAGATAAGGCCTTCAAAGAACAGGGACCAACGATCGTGGACGTACCGGTCGATTACAGTTTCAACCAAGAGCTAGGTAAGACGATCTTGGAAGACCAATTACATTGATCGAGGTAGAGGATATATGGAAAAATATGAAAGTCGAGTCTATCAACACGGGACCTTAGGGATGTTAGTTCCTGGTCTATTTGAAGGTACATTGACAGTAGCAAAACTGTTAGAGCATGGTGATCTTGGGATCGGGACTGCTAGTGGGCTAGATGGTGAAATGGTCTTATTAGACCACACACCTTATTTGGTCCAAAGTACAGGTGAGGTCCGCGTCTTAAAGCCAGAAGAAAAAGTTCCTTTTGCTACGGTCCACTTTGACCAAGCAAAAGATACGTTTATGGCTAGAGCTTTGACACAAAAGCAGTTGGGTGAACAGATCTTGGCTGATTATCCGTACAAAAATCTGTTCTTTGCAGTTAAGATCACGGGACGCTTCAACAAAGTCAAAACGCGCGCTGTTGCAAAGCAAACACGCCCTTATAAGACATTGACGCAAGTGGCTGATGAGCAGGCCTTGTTTGATGCTGAAGCGATCACTGGCACGGTCATCGGCTATTTTGCGCCAGAAATGTTTCAAGGGATGGCAGCAGCCGGCTATCACTTGCATTTCTTAGCCGACGATAGATCAATGGGAGGCCACTTACTTGATTTTGAAATAGAGAAAGCTACGGTCCAATTACAGCCGTTTGCTACGATCGAACAACATTTCCCAGTGGCAGATCAAGAATTTTTAGATAAAGATTTAGCGATCGCGGATCTACATGCTCAGATAAAGCAAGCTGAGGGACAAAATTAAAGATATGGCTTGCAATTAGATCGCATCCAAGTTAAAATTGGAAATTGAAAACGTCGAAGAAGAGGTCGCAAAAACCATCAGTAGCTAGGTGGAGTTGATAAAGCAACGCTAAAACCTAGTGAAAGGGGAATTTGCCGAAGCCGGGCAAACTTTATTTTGTCTAGGCTGGGGCCCGGTTTAAGAGATCGGGAACTGTCGTAGTTATAAACTACGGAGCGCTATCGAGATGAGTGGCAGTTTGCTACAAGAATGAATTGATAGATTATCAAAGCGCACTTTCGATGTCTCGGAGGTGCGCTTTTTATATGCTTGCACGACTTCTCTAAAAAATAGGAGGAATTTTCATGGCAGAGAAGAACACAATGAAGCGATCATTGAAGACAAGACATTTGTCGATGATCGCACTTGGTGGTAGTATCGGAACTGGTTTATTTGTGGCCAGTGGATCAGCGATCTCGACCGCTGGACCTGGGGGCGCTTTAGTGGCGTATCTAGGGATCGGTCTGATGGTCTACTTTTTGATGACATCATTAGGGGAAATGGCAACTTATCTTCCCGTGACAGGTTCGTTTGCGACTTATGCGCGCCGCTTTGTTGATCCAGCATTTGGTTTTGCGATGGGATGGAATTATTGGTTCAACTGGGCGATCACATTAGCGGTCGATATCTCGACAGTTGCATTAGTTTTGAAATTTTGGTTCCCACATGTTCCAGCTTGGGTCTTTAGTTTATCAGCGTTACTACTCATCTTTTTGATCAATGCCTTATCAGTTAAATCTTTTGGGGAAGCTGAATACTGGATGGCTTTGATAAAAGTTGTGACAGTTATTGTCTTTTTAGCAGTTGGTTTATTGACGATCTTTGGTATTCTAGGTGGGCATGCAACTTACTTAGAAAACTTCACTAAAGGCGATGCACCATTTGTTGGGGGGATCCCAACGATCTTGAGCGTCTTTGTTGTGGCTGGGTTCTCGTTTCAAGGGACTGAATTGATCGGGATCACAGCGGGTGAGACTAAAGATCCTGAAAAGAGTTTACCAAAAGCGATCAAACAAGTCTTTTGGCGGATCTTGCTTTTTTATATCCTTTCGATCTTTGTGATCGCCTGCATCATTCCTTATACTAGTCCAAACTTATTAGGTTCTGAAGCAAGTGATATCGCGATCAGTCCATTTACCTTGGTCTTTAAGCGAGCAGGACTTGCCTCAGCTGCTTCGGTGATGAATGCTGTTATTTTGACGTCGGTCTTATCGGCTGCTAACTCAGGGATGTATGCTTCGACTCGGATGTTGTTTGCTTTAGGTGTCGATGGGGATGCACCGAAGATGTTTGCGCGGGTCAACTCACGTGGGATCCCGATCTTTGCTTTGATCGGGACGACGATCATTGGGTTGTTGACCTTTTTAGCAAGTATCTTTGGTAACCAAGTTTATACTTTCTTAGTAAGTGCCAGTGGTTTGACTGGTTTTATCGCTTGGATCGGGATCGCAGTCTCACATTATCGTTTCCGCCGTGCTTTCAAAGCGCAAGGGCATGATCTAAGTGAGTTGAAATACAAGGCTAAGTGGTTCCCATTTGGTCCGATCTTAGCTTTGATCTTGTGTATCTTAGTCATCATCGGTCAAGATATCCAATCATTCAAGGACTTTAACTGGCAAGCGATCGGGGTCTCTTATATGTCAGTTCCATTGTTCATCATCTTGTATGCTTACTATAAGATCAAATATAAGACTAAAGTTATTCCATTGGATAAAGTGGATCTGACCCCACATGATATTTCCAAAGAAAAAATAGAAACGCAAGAAAAAATCGATGAAAGTCTAGAATAGGCTTGCTATTTTACAAAATAAATATTATGATACTGGTATAAATAATCGAAACATCTGAGTTCGCCATAAGTAGGCATGACAGAGACATGGTGGTTGCTGCAAACCATGACGCCGAAACTCCAGCGTGACCTTGTATGGGCGGGTAATGCCGCACGGGAAAACCGTTATTTGTATGTGAGTGCGACGTTATGTCGAACTTGGGTGGTACCGCGAAAAGAGTCTTTTCGTCCCAATTTAGGGGATGGAAAGGCTCTTTTTTTCGATTAGATAAAATTATTAGCTAAATTAGGGGGCAATAGTATGTTAGATATTAAAATGATCCGTCAAAATCCAGATGATATCAAGGCGCGTTTAGCAACACGTGGTGTGGAAGCTGAAACGATCGATACATTATTGGCAAAAGATAAAGAACGCCGTGAACTTTTGGTGAGATCAGAATCCTTGAAGCAAAAGCGTAATGAAGTATCCGAAGCGATCGCGCAAGCTAAGCGTAACAAAGAAGATGCGACTGAAGCGATCACAGCAATGCGTGAAGTCGGTGGTCAGATCAAGCAACTCGATGCGCAATTAGCCGAAGTTGAAGAGCTCGTTCATGATATGGCTGCGCGCTTACCAAACTTGCCTAACGAAACGATCCCAGTCGGTCCTGATGAAGATTACAACGTTGAATTGCGTAAAGTGGGGACTCCACGTAAATTTGATTTTGAACCTAAAGCTCACTGGGATATCGGTGAAGATCTAGGTATCTTAGATTTTGAACGTGGAGCTAAAGTTTCTGGTGCGCGTTTTGTTTACTACAAAGGTTGGGGTGCTCGTTTGGAACGTGCAGTCTATAACTTTATGTTGGATGAACACGCTAAGGAAGGCTATACTGAAGTTTTACCACCATATATCGTAAATGCAAAGACGATGTATGGTACGGGGCAATTCCCTAAGTTCAAAGAAGATGTTTACCAAGTAAATGGTGAAGATATGACTTTGATCCCAACTGCGGAAGTTCCATTGACTAACTATTACCGTGATGAAGTTATCCCAACAGACCAATTGCCAGTCTACTTTACAGCTTTGACACCAAGCTTTCGTTCCGAAGCTGGTAGTGCAGGGCGTGATACGCGTGGCCTTATTCGGATGCATCAATTCAATAAAGTTGAAATGGTCAAGTTCTCTAAGCCAGAAGAATCATATAACGAATTAGAAAAAATGACCCAAAATGCCGGCGATATCATGGAAAAATTGGGCTTACCATACCATGTGATCACTTTATCAACAGGCGATATGGGCTTTAGTGCAGCTATGACACACGACCTTGAAGTTTGGATGCCTGCACAAGATACTTATCGTGAGATCTCAAGTTGTTCTAACTGTGAAGATTTCCAAGCACGACGCGCACATATCCAATACCGTGATGAAAATGGCAAATTGCAATTCGTGCATACTCTAAATGGTTCAGGTCTAGCTGTTGGTCGGACAGTAGCTGCTATTTTGGAAAATTACCAAAATGAAGACGGTTCAGTTACGATCCCTGAAGCTTTGCGTCCATATATGGGTGGTTTAGAAAAGATCACAAAAGATGATCCAAAAGCATAATTATTAAGATGCTCGTGCGATAATGTGGCAGTGTTGCATGAACGATAAGGGACCTATCATGATTTTATATCGTGATGGGTCCTTTGTTGTATTGTCGAACATGTTATAGAAGTTGCACGAATAAATCGAATAGCGTAAAATGTAACAAGTGTTTTTTGAAGGGATGTATAGGAGATGACAACTTTTTATTTGGTACGCCACGGTAAAACTGAGTACAATCGTGATGGCCGTTTGCAAGGTGCTGTACATGATTCACCATTATTGCCTCAAAGCATAGCCGATGCAAAGCGAACTGGTAAAGCTTTAGCTGATATCGATTTTGTAGCGGCTTTTTCCAGTCCGCAAAAGCGAGCTTTAGATACTGGTAAAAATATCGTAGCTCAATTTAAGACGCCATTACAGTTTGAGACTTTTGATGATCTAAGAGAATTTGATTTTGGGATCTGGGATGGTGATCTAGCGGCTAAACATCAAGCTGACCCTATTTGGCAGACATTTTTGAATGATCCGCTCAATTTTGATGGTAGTGCGATCAAGGCGGAAAACTATCCTGAATTAGCAAAACGTGTAAAAAGAGCTTTGACTCAGATCGCTGAGCGTTATCCTAAAGGTAATGTCTTAGTGACGGCACATGCGTTAGTGATAACATTTGGCGTTAAACATCTTTTAGGAAAAGATCTCAATACCATTCGCCGTGAAGGATTAGTTGCTAATACGTCGGTAACAGTTTTAGAAGCCAAAGATCAGTCGATATTTGAACTTCAAAAATGGAATGATACAACGCACTTAAAATAAATTTAAAAAAGTTGTTGACGTTGGCAGTAAGACTTGGTAATATATTATTTGTCGTTGAGATGACGACAGCAACTTAAAAAAAGTTATTGACATTGAGTTGTTGATAATGATAAGATATAAAAGTTGTTGTTGAAATCAACGATAATAAAAAACAAAATATTTATTGACAAATCATTTGATGGTTTGGTAAGATAAATAAGTCGCCTAGAAATGATGGTTAAATAATTATTTAAAAATAATTATTGACATCGATTCTGCGAGATGATATAATAAAGAAGTTGTTGCTAAACAGCTGATTTATAAAAAGTAGATCTTTGAAAACTGAACAAAGTTTCGATAAGCAAATGTGCAGGGTCTCT
>CAJUNC010000006.1 GCA_910587695.1 uncultured Lactobacillus sp. | reverse complement strand
AAATGTAATCATTTGATATATTTGATTACGTTTGTTCAAGTTTTATATAGCAGGTGAGCATATGGATTATGGATCAGAAAAATGGCTACTTTATTTCTCTGAGAGTCAGCCGAGACGACCAGCTGTCATTCGCCAACTCTTGAGTAATCATTTAACAACTTCAGCTTTATTTTGGGGGAAGGCATATGGACTTTTAGATATTATCGCTTTACCGCTAGATATAAATAATTTCGAGCCTACATTGGATGAGTTATGTCAAAAAAAGTTGCTACTGTCAACTTCTAAGGGGATGTGTTTGACTGTTAAAGGTAGATCACGGGTCGAAGAATTGAAAGGTAAGCACCAATTTTTGCGCGAACCGGCTTTTTTTAATGGATTTGATCTTAAGGGATGGGAGAAACAATTTTATTTATTAGTTCAAGTTGCGTCAGAATTGAGCTATCAAAACAATAAATATTTTGCGATCATCAATGATTTTAAAACGCAACAACTTTTCAAAAACTGGTTCAGACGATATGGGAAAGCTACCCTATTAAGGGAAATAACTACATCATTGACCGATTTTTTAGCACATGAGCCTAAGTTGAATGCACAACTTTTTTGTGAACAATTAACTGGACATGGACGTTTAGGGCAGACTAAAGCGCAATTAGCTGAGAGATATCAGATACAAGTGGCTGAGATCGAGGTAGGCTGGCGTGATCTGTGTGCCCGGTATGCTAAATATTTGCTTGAGCATAACTTTGAGTTAGCAAAACTTGTTATGCATTATAAACGTCTAACTAATTTGCCGGCTAGTACAGAAAAGACATATACTTTGTTTTTAGAGGGTAAAAGTATTGAAGAGATCGCAAATTTACGAAGGATACAGAAGAGTACCGTCCAAGAACATCTCTTGAATGTAGCTATTTTAACGGATGATTTTCCAAAGGAACGGTTATTATCACCGAAGCTCAAAAAGCAGATCGTGGATTTTTTTGCGGACTGCACAGTCTTAAATTGGAAATTTCAACAATTACATGAAAGCTACCCTGAGATCTCATTTTTTGAGTATCGTTTATGCCAAATAGAAAGGATAATAGCAGGTGAAAGAAAAGCTTGAAGCCATCTTGAAAAATGAATTTGGCTATCCAACATTTAAAACTGGTCAAAAAGAGACGATCGAGTCTTTATTAGATGGCAAAGATACTTTAGCTATTTTGCCGACGGGAACGGGGAAATCTCTGTGCTACCAGTTTATAGGAAAATATCTAAAGCGTTCAGTATTGATCGTTTCACCCTTGATATCACTGATGCAAGATCAAGTTGAACAATTACAGTTCAATGGTGAAAAAGCAGTGGTTGCCCTAAATTCAAAATTGAGTTTTGCTGAGAAGAGATTTGTATTACAAAATATCGCTAGTTTCAAATATATCTATATTTCACCGGAAATGTTAGGCTCGGCTGAGGTTTTGAGCGCACTTAGCCAATTAGAGATAGGACTTTTTGTCATTGATGAAGCCCATTGCATTTCGCAGTGGGGTCCTGATTTTCGACCTGAGTATTTAAATTTAGGTAAAGTTAGAAAAAAACTACATGGACCACTAACGTTAGCCTTGACTGCAACGGCAACCTCTAGAGTAGCACAAGAGATAACTACAAGTCTGGAATTATCGCAGACAGGAAATGTGATCCGTTATCCCGTTGATCGGCCCAATATCTATCTAGGGATACAAAGTTTTGCAAATGAGCCAGAAAAACTTGCTTATCTCCTAGAATTATTACCTAAACTAGATGGGAAAGGGATCATCTACTTTTCAAGTAAGAAGAAAGCTGATGAAATAAATGAAAAACTGGTTACTAAGGGATTCAAGAGTGCAGTTTATCATGCTGATCTAGAGCTTACAGAACGTTTTTTGGTACAACAACAGTTTTTAAATGATCAATTAGATGTTATTTGTGCAACTAGTGCTTTTGGGATGGGCATCAATAAGCCTAATATCCGTTATGTGATCCACTATCACATGCCAAATGATCTTGAAGCCTATGTGCAAGAGATCGGACGTTGTTCGCGCGACGGGAGCCCTGGGATCGCAGTGCTACTATATGAGCCTAGCGACCTAAAACGTCAGGAATTTCTGATCGAAAAAACTTTGCCTACCTCCCAACAGATCCAGTATTTTACCAAACACCAAGAGTTGCTACAAAACTTTCCCAATGAAGAAACACAATTATTAGCACGCCTGTTAGCTAATGGTTATCGAAAAGATCAGATAGAAACATTAGTAAAAAAACGTCAGACTGAACGTAACGATGCCTTACAAAAAATGTATCGATATCTAAAAACTGGCAACTGTAAACGCCAATTTATCGCACAATATTTTGGTGATAAAGTTGAAAACATCCATAGCTCAGGAACTTGTTGTGGAGTTGACCAAGCCCTCCCGTTAGAAAAACTTGGTTTGTTAGGAGAGACCATAGTAAGAGCGGATGAAAAAAAAGGCCAAGACTATCGCGAGATCTTACAGCAATTGTTTAAAGAAACCTAACTAAATGAGAATTTCAAGCGATTATTTATATATTTTTAGGAGTATTTATGCTATTATATTTTGTAATATTAGTAGTTTTGTGAGTACTATGAGCTAATTATAAAAACAAGCTATAATTTATGAAGGTCAGCTAAAAAGTTAGAATGTGGAGTTGACATTTGATTACTTTAATATTGTTTTATACTGTTATCGGCGGTATCATAAATTTATATAGCAAGCTCTAGGATACATCATGTTTTATAGTTGCTTCTAAAACTATGTAGTTTGTCATGCATATATGGCATTAACGACGGTAATAATAAATTTTAAGAAAGGAAAAAACTATATTTCTTTTTGATCATGACACTAAGTGATCTTAGTAGCATGATCCCATGTTCATATAGTAGGATTTTAATAAAAATGAGTCGAAAGAATAACGACCACACCAAAAAGCCTTGGGAAAAGACATTTGAAGAGATAAAAGATGATAAGGGAAACTATTCGCGAAGAGCTAGTAGGCAGAGCAATAAACGCAACACGATGCTGACAACGATCTTGTTAGGCGTCTTTGTGGTCATCATTATAAGTACGATCGTATTTTACTTTGTTTCACAACGAGCTTCTAAGCAAACTGTAAGTAATGATGATTCGATCGAAGTAGTCTCTTCAAGCGAAAAAAAATCATCTTCGAGTAAGAAAAGATCTGTAGCAAAGAAGAGCTCGAGTGAAAAGAAGTCTACAAAGTCAAAGGAAAGCTCAGATACTCGATCTGATACACCACAAGCAGTAGCACCGCAAGATACAACGCAAGCACAAGCAAGTAGCGAACAGCCTGCAAATAACGAAAATCAAGCAAACACTGAGCAACAAGCATCCGAAAGTTCACAAGAATCGCAACATTCAGAAGAACAGTCTTCCCAACAAGAGCAGTATATCTCTGTTCCGGCAGGTCAGGGGTTGTATCGGGTAGCGGTCAATAATGGTTTGACACTAGATCAGTTATTACAGTTGAATCCAGGCTTAACAGCTGATTCAAAAATTTCACCAGGACAACAGATCCGTGTAAAATAAGCTTTAGAATAATAAAAGAGAGGAAAGACAATAAAAATGTGTCCTTAGTTTTCTTGGGACACATTTTTATATGTTTAAATGGGGTATATTATAGTATGCAAACAAAAATGCAAATTGCGATCGATGGACCCGCTTCTGCAGGTAAAAGTACTGTTGCAAAGTTAGTCGCTAAAAAATTAAATTACATTTATTGTGATACAGGTGCAATGTATCGTGCCGCAACGTGGAAGGCACTACAAATGGGTGTTGCACTAGATGACGATCAGGCTCTAGGAAAGTTGCTTGAAACGATGGAATTAAGATTTAAGCCTAACGACCCAGAACAATTAGTATTTGTTGATGGAACAGATGTGACTACTGCGATCCGATTGCCAGAGATCACTAATAATGTTTCACTTGTCTCAGCTCAACCTAGCGTGCGCAAAAATTTAACTGAGCGTCAACAACAGATCGCAAGTGAAGGCGGGATCGTGATGGACGGGCGTGACATTGGCACAACTGTTTTGCCAAACGCTCAAGTAAAGATCTTTTTAGTTGCGAGTGTACACGAGAGAGCTTTACGTCGCTTTAAAGAAAACCAAGCCAAGGGTATCGATACGCCATTAGCAAAACTCGAAGCTGAGATCGAAGCTCGCGATTATAAGGACTCACACCGTAAAGTTTCGCCATTGACTAAGGCAGATGATGCGATTTTATTGGACACTACTTCACTAGATATTGCACAAGTTATTGATGAAATCATGAAAATTGTTAAAAATACAGAGAAATAGGTAATTTAACTAGCAATTTTAACTGCTTTCAGTTAAAATGGTTATTAGAGTTAGTCGTTAAGGAGGACAAAGTCCATGAGTGAATCAGAAAACAAGGATTTATTAGAAGCTTTAAACAGCGTTAAACCAGTTAAGGTTGGCGACGTTGTCAAAGGCGAAGTGTTGGCATTTGATGATAAAAAGCAAGTTATCGTAGGGATCGAAGGCACTGGTGTTGAAGGTGTTGTTCCTGCACGCGAATTGAGCGTTAAAGCAGACGAGATCGAAGATAACATCAAAGTTGGCGATGTGCTTGACTTGGTTGTTATTTCTAAGATCGGTTCTGACAAAGAAGGCGGTAGCTACTTGTTATCACAACGTCGCCTCGAAGCCCGCAAAGTATGGGATGAGATCGAAAAGAAATTTGAAGCAGGTGAAACTATCACAGTTCCTGTAACTCAAATTGTAAAGGGTGGCTTAGTTGTTGACGCTGGCGTTCGTGGCTTTGTCCCTGCATCAATGGTTTCTGACCATTTTGTTGAAGATTTCAACCAATACAAGGGTCAAGAACTTGAACTTAAGATCGTTGAGATCGAACCAAGCGAAAACCGGTTGATCTTATCTCATAAAGAAATCGTTCAACAAGAACGTGAAGCTAAGAAGCAAGAAGTTATGTCACAACTTGTAGCAGGCGATGTGCTTGATGGTAAAGTTGCGCGCTTAACTAACTTTGGTGCGTTCATCGACCTTGGTGGCGTTGACGGTTTAGTTCACGTTTCTGAAATTTCTTACGAACGTGTAGGCAAGCCATCTGATGTCTTGAAAGTTGGCGAAGATGTCAAAGTTAAAGTGTTAGCTGTTGATCCTGAAAAAGATCGCATTTCACTTTCTATCAAACAAACATTGCCACAACCTTGGGATAATATTGAAGAAGAAGTTGCTGAAGGCGACGTTCTTGATGGTAAGGTAAAACGTTTGACAAGCTTTGGTGCATTTGTTGAAGTATTCCCAGGTGTTGAAGGCTTGGTACACATTTCACAAATTTCACACAAACATATTGCTACACCAAATGAAGTTTTGACATCTGGCCAAGACGTTAAGGTCAAGGTTTTGAATGTTAACGGTGCAGACCGTCGTTTAGCATTATCTATCAAAGCTTTACAAGAAAAACCAGCAGCTGATAAAAAAGAAGTTGAAGTTGTCGAAGAAGAACATGTTGAGATCCCAGAAGAAGATACAGGTTTTACTTTAGGTGACTTAGTCGGTGACGACTTAAAAAATGAAGACTAATCTCGCGTATTGAGATTCATTTTGACTGGCCCAAGCGTAAAAGGTTTTGGGTCAGTTTTTTTGCTAAAACATTACTATAAGGAGTGATTAAAATGGCTAATCCAGTCGTTGCGATCGTTGGACGTCCGAATGTGGGGAAATCAACGGTTTTTAATCGGATCGCTGGTGAGCGGATATCTATTGTTGAAGATACCCCTGGTGTGACCCGTGATCGTATTTATGCGAAGGGCGAATGGCTCGGACAACCCTTTAATTTGATCGATACAGGTGGGATCGATATGGGGGATGAACCATTTTTAGCCCAAATTACTGAGCAAGCTCAAATCGCGATCGATGAAGCTGATGTGATCGTCTTTGTGACTAGTGTCAAAGAAGGGGTCACAGATGCTGATGAAAAAGTAGCGAAGATCTTATATCGAACCGATAAACCTGTTATTTTAGCGGTAAATAAAGTGGATAATTCTGAACTTAGAAGTGAGATCTATGATTTCTACTCATTAGGTTTTGGCGATCCAATGCCACTTTCTGGGACCCATGGGATCGGCACTGGTGACCTATTAGATAAGGTCTGTCAGGCTTTTCCTAAAGATGGAGCTAAAGAACAAGACGATTCGATCAAATTTAGTTTTATCGGGCGACCTAATGTGGGCAAATCTTCTTTAGTCAACGCAATTTTAGGTGAAAACCGCGTGATCGTTTCTAATGTTGAAGGAACAACGCGTGATGCGATCGATACAAAATTCGTTGCTGAAGACGGAACGGAATTTACCATGATCGATACGGCAGGTATCCGTAAAAAAGGTAAAGTTTACGAAAATACAGAAAAATATTCGGTTTTACGGGCCATGCGTGCGATCGATCGTTCTGACGTGGTTTGTGTTGTTTTAAATGCTGAAGAAGGTATTCGTGAACAAGATAAACACGTAGCCGGCTATGCGCATGAGGCGGGACGTGGGATCATCATCGTGGTCAATAAATGGGATACTTTGAAAAAAGATAACCATACGATGAAAGAGTTTGAAAAGACGATACGGCAAGAATTCCAATACTTGAGTTATGCACCGATCGTGTTTGTTTCAGCTAAGACTCATCAACGTTTAGAACAATTACCAAAATTGATCGAACGTGTAAATCACAACCATGAGCGCCGCATCTCATCGGCTGTCCTAAATGATGTTATCATGGATGCGATCGCGCATAATCCAACACCAACGGACAATGGGCGCCGCTTACGGGTCTACTATGCAACTCAAGTAGCAACTAAGCCACCAACATTTGTCGTCTTTGTAAATGATCCAGAATTGATGCACTTTTCATATGAACGCTTCTTAGAAAATCAGATCCGAGCAGCGTTTGATTTTGAGGGAACGCCGATCCATGTGATCGAAAGACGTCGTAAATAATCAAAGATAAAAAATTAAAAAAATTATGCCTAAATTTATCTTATTTTTTCAAAAAAATGATTAAAAACGTTGCTATATTAGGCTTTCTGTGCTATCTTATTAACTGAGCAATGATTTGTTAGTCATTGTTTCACCATTTCTGGCTAGTTTAGAAATGGACAAGAAGATATGCCTATGCCTATATCTTTATCTTCACTTGAGGAGGTGAAACACATGGCAAACAAAGCACAATTGATCGAAACTGTTGCTGAAAAAACAGGTTTGACAAAGAAGGACGCAACTGTTGCAGTTGACGCAGTTTTTGGTTCTATCCAAGACTACCTTAAAGAAGGCGAAAAAGTTCAATTGATCGGCTTTGGTAACTTTGAAGTTCGTGAACGTGCAGCTCGTAAGGGTCGCAACCCACAAACTGGTAAAGAGATCCAAATCCCTGCAAGCAAAGTACCTGCATTCAAACCAGGTAAGGCGCTTAAAGATGCTGTTAAATAAGTTTGACTTATTCTAGCTTAGGACCCTTGATTTATCAAGGGTCTTTTTGTATTAGAAAGTAAATAAAAATACTGGAGCGCAACTGTTGATCTAAAATAAGTAGTTGCACTCCAGTATTTTATTATGAATTTAGATGTTGGATAAATTTTAAATAAGCTTCCTGTTCACCAGTCGCTTGGATCTGACAAACATCGGGAGAAATTGTATTATGGTGCAAGTGTTTTTCAGCAACTAAAATATCATGGGTAAAAGTTGCATTACCGATCAGCTGGATCTTAAACTGATCATCTAATTGTTGCACTTTAGTTTTGACCATCCCTCCAGGATTGAAGACCGTTATCTCTTGTGTAAGATCGCAGTACTCAGGATAGCTGAGATAAAAGGCTAAACTTGTAGCCGACATTCCAGTCCCGCAAGCATTAGTAAAACCTACGCCCCGTTCATAAGTACGCACAAATAGCTTGTTTGGACCTAGGATCTGAGCAAAGTTGACATTGACGCCATCTGGGAAATAAGGATTTAGGGTATTTAATTTAGCGCCTAACTCGCCTAAAAATGATCCAGCCTTCTCAATATCGGGTACGAAGCTGATCAAGTGGGGATTGGGTACGGCCATGATCGTAAAGTGTAATTTTTTTTGAGGATCAAATTCTACTAAAGGACGATCGATTATCTGCTCAGCTCCTAAATTATCAAAAGGAAGGTAGCGCTTATCAAAATGAACAGGTGAGATCTCAACACCAAATGCAGGGACATTACGGGCTAGATCAACCTGTTTTTGAACTTCTAGGTCATTTTGGCGAGTCTGGACTTTAAAAGAGGTCAACGCGTGTTTTTCGGACAAATAGCGTGCAACTGTGCGGAGCCCATTACCACACATTGATGCTTCGCTACCATCAGCATTGATAACGCGCATTTGTGCTACTGTATTAGGGGTAGAACTCTTTTGAACGACTAGGATACCATCAGCGCCCCCTAAGATACCGGTGGCTTTAGCTGTGAGTGTTTTAGTCAGTGTGACTAATTCTTTTTCTGTCAAAGGTGTAGTTAGTAGTGTTTGATCTAAGATAAAAAAACTATTCTGTGATCCATGAACTTTTTTTAAAGTGATCATGAATATCCCTCCAATTTTTTAAGCGGATAAGGGGTTATTTTACTCCATCTTATATGGTTATGGGGTAATCTCGCTTTAATTTTTCGATAACTGAATTGTATCATTTTTAATCTTAATAACAAGAGGAAAATGTATGAAATTCTAGATTTTTTTATAAAAAAGCTGATTTTCAAAAAAATAATATTAAAATTCCTTGACGTATCACATTAAAAATTATAGTATTATGTTAAATCGAAGAGGCGCAACTGACATGAGTAAGGGTCTTTAGCTGCTATAACAGCGTTTGAATGATCCCAGAAAGGGAAAGTTGCCGAAGTTTTAGGTGTTTATAGACGCTTAACGCTGGGCTGTGGTTTAAGAGATCACAGACTGTCGCAAATCAAACTTTGCGGAGTGCTATCGATCAAACAGAATTTTGCAATTAATCCAGCAAGATCTTTTTAGGCGATAGGACTAAAAAGATCTTTTTTTGTGCAATTTATTTTGGAGGAAAGCTTATGAGGTTACCAACGAATAAAGCCGGTCATTTGACGATCGGTGGTGTAGATGCGATCAACTTAGCACATCAATATCAAACCCCATTGATCGTATATGATGTGGCTTTGATCAAGGAGCAGATCACTAAATTTAAACGAGTTTTTGAAGAACAAGCTGTCGAATATGAAGTTAGCTATGCTAGTAAGGCATTTTGTGCTGTAGCGATCTACCAGGTGATCAATGAATTGGATTGTCATACAGATGTTGTTTCCGGTGGTGAATTAGCAACTGCCTTAAAAGCTGGTTTTCCAGCTGAAAAGATCAGTTTCCATGGAAATAATAAGTCGATCGCTGAACTTGAATTTGCGATCAAAGCAGGCGTTGGTGTGATCATCGTGGATAATTTTTATGAGATAAAGCTTCTACAAAAGGTTTTACGAGAGCAAAATGCTAAAACTAAAGTCATCTTACGTGTGACTCCTGGTATTTCAGCGCATACCCACGAATATGATCAAACTGGCCAGATCGATAGCAAATTTGGTTTTGATCTAGCCTCAGGTCAAGCTGATAAAGCTTTGACTCAGTTGCTTTCTGATCCGCAGATCACGGTTTTAGGGCTCCATGCACATATTGGTTCACAGATCTTTGAATTAGGTGGCTTTGAGATGGTGGGCCAAAAATTGATGGAAGTGGCTCACTCTTGGAAACAAAAATACGGTTATACGACTAAAGTTATCAACGTTGGTGGTGGCTTTGGTATCAAATATACGGCCGAAGATGATCCTTTAGCACCAGAAAAATTTGTTGAACAGATCATTAGGGCTGTAAAGCAAAAAGCTATGGAATATGAGTTAGAGCTTCCAGCAATTTGGATCGAGCCAGGGCGTTCGATCACGGGTCCAGAAGGATATACTCTATATACAGTGGGGGCACGGAAAGATATTCCAGACCATTTATCATATTTGGCAGTTGATGGTGGAATGGGGGATAATATTCGCCCAGCCTTATATCAAGCTAAGTATACAGCTGTTTTAGCTAATGACCCAAACGCCAAAGTGACTCAGACAGTGCATTTAGCTGGAAAATACTGTGAATCAGGTGATATTTTGATCGATAAGGCACCTTTACCTGAGACAAAACCAGGTGACATCATTGCACTGTTAGCAACTGGGGCATACGGTTATGCGATGGCATCAAATTACAATCGTAATCCACGTCCTGCGGTTGTTTTTGTTGAAAATGGGCAGGCTAAATTAGTAGTGAAACGTGAGACTTATGCTGACTTATTGAAGTTAGATCTACCTTATAAATAAAATCAAGAAAGGAAAACTACTTTTTAGTGGTAGTAATTAAAAAACATGGCAGAATTAAACGCACAAGAAATTATCAATTTTATCGCAAATGCAGACAAAAAAACGCCGGTCAAAGTTTATTTGAATGCTCCGATCGCTGACCTCGATATCCCAAATGAGATAAAAGTTTTTGGTGGTGCAGATAGTGCAGTATTATTTGGTGATTGGCAGATCGTCAAACCATTTTTAACTACTAATCAAACTAAGATCAAAGACTATGTGATCGAAAATCAAACGCGAAACTCCGCCGTACCGTTACTAGATCAAAAAGACATCAATGCACGGATCGAACCTGGCGCTTTGATCAGAGATCAGGTCCTGATCGGGGATAATGCTGTTATCATGATGGGAGCGATCATCAACATTGGAGCTGAGATCGGTGCTGGTTCAATGATCGATATGGGTGCTGTTCTAGGAGGCCGTGCGATCGTAGGTAAGGATTGTCATATCGGTGCTGGGACTGTTTTGGCTGGGGTAGTCGAACCAGCTTCGGCAACTCCTGTGATCATCGAAGACGATGTTTTGATCGGCGCGAATGCTGTCGTTTTAGAAGGTGTCCGAGTCGGTAAAGGCGCAGTCGTGGCCGCTGGTGCGATCGTGACTAAAGATGTTGAACCTTATAGTGTCGTTGCTGGTGTACCAGCTAAATTTGTTAAATACACTGATGAAAAGACAAAAGAAAAGACAGGCTTAGAAGATGATTTAAGAAAGTTGTGAGCAAAATGTTAAGTGAAAGTAAATTGACAAAGATCTATCAAGAGCTACATCAGATTCCAGAGTTAGCACTAGAAGAAGTCAAAACAAAAGCATATTTACAACAAGAGATCGCCAAATTAGATCAAAGTTACTTAAAGATAAAAGAGATCCCTGAGTTGCCAACGGCTCTATTGGTCAAAGTACTGGGAAGTGATCCTAAAAAAACGATCGGTTATCGGTGCGATATCGATGCGTTGCCCCTTACAGAAGAAACTGGCTTAGAGTTTAGTTCGAAAAATCCCGGGGTGATGCACGCTTGTGGTCATGATATCCATATGACGGTGGCATTAGGAGTCTTAGCTTATTTTACAACTACTCGTCCTAAGGATAACCTGATCTTTTTCTTTCAACCAGCTGAAGAAAGTAAAAATGGTGGTAAATTAGCTTATGAATTGGGCGTTTTTAGTGGAAAGTGGCGTCCAGATGAATTCTATGCTTTGCATGATGCGCCTGAACTGCCAGCCGGCGCGATCGGGTGTAATTTAGGGACTTTATTTGCAGGAACAACTGAAGTCGATATCCACTTGTACGGTAAAGGGGGACATGCAGCCTATCCACATCAAGCCAATGACATGATCGTCTGTGCTAGTGCGTTGATCATGCAGGCTCAAACGATCATCTCGCGTAATGTTGATCCGATTAAGGGCGGTGTCTTAACATTTGGTGAACTAAAAGCCGGTACGATCAGAAATGTGATCGCTGGTGAAGCGGTGATCAAAGGGACCATTCGAGGCCTGACTCAAGAGATGATCACCTTGATCCAAAAAAGATTACAGGAGATCTGCGATGGTGTAGCCCAGAGCTTTAGTGCTAGAGTCGAGCTTAACTTAAATCAAGGTGGCTATTTACCAGTCGAAAATGATCCTTTATTGACGACTTTTTTCATTGAACATATGCAAAAAGCTCCAGATGTTGAATTTATCGAAACTGAGCCGAAAATGACAGGAGAAGATTTTGGATATTTACTTTCCAAATTTCCTGGTACGATGTTTTGGTTAGGCGTAAATGACGTACATGCTTTACATAGCAATAAGCTAGTACCTGATCAAACAGCGATCCTTAAGGGTATCAATGCAATAACTGGTTTTTTATGTGCCCGTATGAAACAAGAGAAAGAAGTGGATGCTTAATGTTAACAAGATCACAGATCATGACCGCGATCGTGACACCATTTACGGCTGAAGGTCAGATCGATTATCCTGCACTAGAAAAATTGACTGAACACTTGTTACAAAGTGGGACCCAAGGCTTTGTGGTCGGTGGTACAACAGGTGAGACGCCAACTTTGACGCATCAAGAAAAACTAACGCTTTACCAAAGATTTGCGCAAATAGTCGCTGGACGTGTCCCAGTGATCGCTGGTTGTGGAACTAATGCGACTCAAGCGACTTTAGAATTCATCAATGAAGTTGCAAAGATCTCAGGAATAGATTACGCTTTGACCGTAGTCCCTTATTACAATAAACCAGATCAAGCTGGGATAAGAGCGCATTTTGAATATTTGGCAAAAAAGGCTGAACTTCCTTTGATCATGTATAACATACCTGGTCGAACTGGGGTCAAACTCAGCCAAGAGGTAATCGTAGACCTAGCCAAATTGGATAATATTGCCGGAGTAAAACAATGTGGTAGTCTAGATGAGCTGGAATATATCATCGATAATACGCGTAATGAAGTTTTTAGTGTCTTTACTGGTGAGGATGTGCAGGCCTTAGCAGCTAAAAAATTAGGGGCAGTTGGAGTTATTTCAGTGGCTGCACATATTTATGGTGAGCAGATGACACAAATGTATCAAGCTTTTGCTAAAGATGATCAAAGTAAAGCTAAAGAATTGGAACAATGGCTGATTCCCAAGATGCAAGCTTTATTTATGTATCCATCACCAGCCCCGGTCAAAGCAGTGTTGAATGCTCAAGGCTTTGCTGTCGGTGGGCTTAGATTACCGTTGCTTGCTTTAAATGATGCTCAAAAACAAGAGTTAGCATCCAGACTAGGATTAGCTAAAGATGCTTTATCAAAGCGATCACAATTAGATTTGGGGGAAACAAAATGATCAAAATTTTAGTTGCAGGTTATTCAGGTTCAATGGGCCAACAAGTCTTAAAGTTGATCGATGAGACACCTGATTTTGAATTGGTGGCGGTTTTTGCTTTAGGAGCTACCGAAAACGATCGTCAACGCTTTGGTCTTGGTAAACAAGTCAAGATCTACGATGAACTATCACAGATCAAACATGGAGCTGATGTTTGGATCGATTTTACCGCTCCGAGTGCTGTATTTGAAAATGTCAAATTTGCTTTAAAACATGGGATGCGTCCAGTAGTAGGAACTACAGGTCTGACAGATGAAGAGTTAGTTGAACTTAAGCAGTTAGCTTTGGTTCAGCAACTCGGTGGCTTGGTAGCACCTAATTTTGGGATGTCAGCGGTATTATTGATGAAATTTGCCAAAGAAGCAGCCAAATATTTCCCTGATGTTGAGATCATCGAAATGCATCATGATAATAAAAAAGATGCACCCTCAGGGACGGCTTTGATGACAGCCAAATTGATCGCACAAAATCGCTCGCCTCATCATCAAGGAGCAGCTGATGAAACTGAAACTCTGGCGCATGTACGTGGTGGCGATCATGAAGGCATCAAGCTCCATTCAGTTCGTTTGCCAGGATATGTAGCTCACGAACAGGTCCTTTTTGGTGGTGCAGGTGAAGCCTTGACGATCCGCCAAGATTCATTTGATCGCTCTTCGTTTATGAGTGGTGTAAAGCTTGCAGTAAAACAGGCTAAAGCATTAGACGGTCTAGTTGTTGGGTTGGAAAATATTTTATAAAAAGAAGGTAAAATAAAATGAGAGAATATACGGTTGCTATTTTAGGTGCTACTGGTGCGGTGGGTTCACGGTTGATCGAACAATTAGAACAGTCAACGATCCCGGTCAAGAAAGTCAAATTGCTTGCTTCTAAGCGTTCTGCGGGTAAGCAGCTCAGTTTTAAGGGGCAAGCGATCACGATCGAAGAGGCAACACCAGAAGTATTTGAAGGCGTTGATCTAGTTTTAGCCTCAGCTGGTGGTGCTGTTTCTAAGAAATTGCTCCCTGAAGCAGTTAAGCGTGGGGCGGTATGTGTCGATAATACGAGTGCTTTTCGGATGGAGCCTAAAGTACCACTAGTCGTTCCAGAAGTCAATGAACAAGCTTTATTTGAGCATCGTGGGATCGTGGCTAATCCCAATTGTTCAACGATCCAAATGATGGTCGCTTTAGAACCGATCCGTCAGAAATTTGGCTTAGAACAGATCATCGTTTCGACTTATCAAGCAGCTTCAGGAGCAGGACAAACCGCTTTAAAAGAAATGCTTGCAGAAGCCAAAGCCTATTTGAATGGAGAAAAAATGGAGGGGAAGATCTTTCCAGTCAAGGGTGATGAGAAGCATTATCCGCTAGCTTTTAATCTTTTGCCACAGATCGATGTCTTTGAAGAAGATGGTTATTCTCATGAAGAATGGAAGATGATCCATGAAACTAAAAAGATCATGCAAGGCGACATGAATGATCCAAAACTCAAAGTGACAGCGACTTGTGTTCGAGTCCCTGTCGTGATCGGACATGGTGAATCGGTCTACTTTAAGACTGCAGATACCACTTTGACTGCTGAACAACTCAAAGAAACGCTTCAAACTGCACCGGGAGTCATTTTACAAGATGATCCAGCTCATCAAGAATATCCACAGCCACTGACAGCTGAAGGAAAACGTGAGACTTTTGTGGGAAGGATACGTGCTGATAAGGAGAACCCGGGTAGTTTTAACATGTGGATCGTGTCAGATAATTTGTTAAAAGGTGCTGCTTGGAATACAGTTCAGATCGCTGAGTGCTTAGTTGAAAATGATCTTGTACATGTTCCAGCTGATCCATATTTAGGATAAATACCAAAGAAGTTGTTATTAATTTAGCAACTTTTTTATGTTATGATGGTAGCTAGAAGTTATTAAGTGAGGGTGATAACCACATGACTTATTCGGAAGAAACATTGGATCATTTGGCGCAAGGAGATTTTAATAAGGCAAATGAAACTTTAGAGCTTGCGTTGACTAGAGATGAAGATGATATGCTATACAGTTTGGCCGAAGAGCTGTATTCATTGGGGTTTTCTGCGATGGCAGCTAAAGCATACGAAACTTTAGTCAAGCGCTATCCCAATGAAGATAGCTTAAAGACCGCTTTAGCTGAGATCCAGATCGGTGAAGGCAACGATGATCAAGCATTAGCGATCTTGTCGCAGATCACTCCTGATTCCAATGCTTACTTGGAAGCACTTTTAGTTAGTGCCGATCTCTACCAGACTCAAGGGGCTTTTGATGTCAGTGAACAAAAATTGCTAACAGCTTACCAATTAGCACCGGATGAACCGGTGATCGAATTTGCTTTAGCTGAGTTATACTTTAACATTAAAGAATATCGCAAAGCAGCTCGATTTTATCGTTCCTTGTTAAAACAAGGAATATTAGAGTTTTCACGGGTCAATTTAGTGGCACGTTTGGGTCTTTCTTATGCGGGCTATGGCAAGTTTGAGACAGCTTTAGGTTATTTAGAACAGATCCCAGAAGAACAACTCGATAATGATACGTTGTTCCAATTAGCCTTTACCCAACGTGAATTAGGCGATCTTGAAGCAGCTATAGCTAACTTTGAGAAGTTGCGTAAACATACGCCAGATTATGTGACTGTTTATCCATATTTAGCTGATCTCTACGAACAAGCTGGTCAATTTGGTCAAGCTTTGATCACGGCCCAAGAAGGCTTAGCCGTGGACGAATTTAATGAAGCGCTATATCAAAAAGCCAGTCAGTTAGCCGCTAAATTGGGTAAAAATAAGGAAGCAACTGATTACTTAAAAGAAGCTCTAGCACTAGATCCAAGTAATTTGACGCTAGTTTTAGAATTGAGTAACCAATTATTAGCTACGCAACAAGATCAAGAAAATATCGAACTCTTGAAAGATTATTTAGCTAAGGATGAAGTTGATCCGCAGATCTATTGGAATCTAGGACGTTCATATGCTAACTTGGATGATTATGAACAGGCTTTGACTAATTACGAAACGGCTGAGCGTTATTTAGATGATAATGCTGAATTTTTAAGAGATGCTGCTTTCTTCTTTAGAAATGCAGGTCGCCGTGTTGAGGCTAGTGTAGCGGCTAAAGCTTATCTCATGCAAGTTCCGACTGATTATGAAGTCGAAGATCTATTAGATGAATTACAGTATTGATAGTAAAAGAGCGCTCGAGATCGAGCGCTCTTTTACTACTGAAGTTCGTATCTGATCAGTTCTTGCCGATAATAGTTGAGTGAAGTCCCATCAAGGTGTAATTTGTCACAAAGTTGTTGATCATTTAAGTGTTGTTTTGTCAATAAAGCATTGAAGATCACAGCTTGATAGAGCTTACGTGGAATCAGGGGTAAGAAGCATTTTGGTTGGTCGGCTTTGAGATATTTATGCAAGCCAGGTAAAGTCAGACGAGGTTCGACTAAATTGACCCGTTGTTTTAAGAAAAGATCTTGACTGTGCTGCTTAGCTTGTAAAGGAGCAAGATATTCTTTAAAGCAGACTAAGAAGCGCTGTTCATTTGGTGTAAAGTTTTCAGTGTCTAATATCTGATAAAATCCACTTTGTAAGATCTCAGTGATCGTATAATAATGTGAGATGAATAATAAAGTTGCGCGCGTGTAATATGATAAGTCATCATTTTCCAGTAATAGAGGTAATTCTTCTTGCCAATTTACAGGGACCAACTCATTTTTAGAACGTTTTAGCCCTTTCAATGGCAGGGTAGGTAGACTAGTCGAAAGTCGTTCATTGAAGAGAAAAGCAAAATAAACATTAAGATGTGTCAGATATTTATTATAGGTCGTGTTTTTGATCTCACGTTTGACTTGTAGCATATTTAAATAATCACGGATATCGCTTTCAGTCAGATTGGATAGATCTGGATCTGTGCGGTAAAGGCTATTGAAATTTCTTAGATAGTTAAAAAGATCGGAGACATCACGACAAAGATCATCACAAGTATTTTTTTCAAGTACACGTTCATATTCTAAATAATGCCGAAATCTGTCTTCATAGGGAAAGTGCGCCATAGTTTATCACCTCAATAATAATAATTTGTTACTTTAACAATAGCAAAAAACTCAAAGGTTTTCAAATTAACAAATAATAAAATGTTACTTTAACTTTAAAAATAAAACAAAAAAACTGCGCCAAAAACCGGCGCAGTCAATAAAACATTTTATATGCGATCTTGATCTAGTAAGTTGGTGGCGCATTTATGCTATTATAAAGCTAGAGAGGGTGTGTTTGCATGGTATCAAATGAACGTTTAAGTATAGTAGATCTTATCATGATAAGTTTAGGGTGTGCTTTTTATGGCTTGGGTCTAGTTTCTGTCAATATAGCAAATAATTTAGCTGAAGGTGGAGTCACTGGGATCACGTTGATCATTCGTTATTGGTTACATATCGATCCAGCATTATCAACGATCTTGATCAATATTCCTTTGATCATCATTGGTTATCGCTATTTAGGAAAAAAAGCTTTAGTTTATACGGTTTATGGAACATTAGCGTTATCATTTTGGATATGGTTTTGGCAAAGATATTATATTCCAATAAATATTCATAATGATCTCTTTATTGCCGGGATATTAGCTGGGATCTTTGGTGGTGTTGGCTCTGGGATCGTTTATAAATTCGGTGGTACCACAGGTGGGACCGATGTCGTAGCTCGTATCTTGGAAAAAGAAAAAGGGATCCAGATGGGAAAGACACTACTTGCGTTAGATGCGGTCGTTTTGACGTTATCACTGAGCTACTTAGATCTACGCCAAATGATGTACACCTTGCTCGCTTCGTATGTTTTTTCACAACTAGTTAACTTTATCCAAGGTGGGGCCTATGCAGCACGGGGAGTTGTTATTATTTCACGTTTTCCAGATGAGATCGCTAAATCGATCATTCAAGATCTTGATCGAGGCGTCAGTTACTTAGCTGGACAAGGGGCTTTTTCTAATCAAGATTTTAAAGCGATCTACTGTGTCGTCAGTCCCAGTGAATTGACAGCTATCAAGCGGATCGCAGAGCATCATGATCCCAAAGCCTTTATCTCAGTTTTAGATGTGACGGAAGCTTTAGGTGAAGGTTTTACGTATAATCGGCCCAAGAAGAAATTACTATAAATTGAGTGTGATCTAAATGGGCAAAAAGCTATTGGACCACAGATCATAAATTAAAATAAATTACCTGAGCATTCAGCGAAAGTTGAATGCTTTTTGTTAGATACTTTTAATTGTAACGCTGAATTGAGACGGCTATAATAATACTGACTATATATTTAGAATAGGTTGGATATAGATTATGCAAGTAAAAAAAATACCTCAAGAATTTACGGTAGCTTTACCGTTGTTACAACAGATAAGAGCTGCTGGCTTTGAAGCTTATTTTGTGGGGGGAAGTGTCCGGGATACGATCCTAGGCTTGCCGATCCACGATGTTGATATTGCAACTAGTGCATATCCGGCCGAGATAAAAGCGATCTTTGAGCGGACAGTTGACACTGGGATCGAACACGGAACTGTTATGGTGTTAGACCATGGTGAAGGCTATGAGATCACGACTTTTCGGACAGAAAGTGGCTATCAAGATTTTCGGCGACCTGATAAAGTCGAGTTTGTACGTTCTTTAAAAGAAGATCTCAAGCGACGTGACTTAACGATCAATGCCTTAGCTTTAGCACCTGATGGAACTGTGATCGACATGTTTTCTGGCTTAGATGACTTAAAAAATAAGACGATCCGTGCCGTGGGCGATCCGACTGAACGTTTCTTTGAAGATGCCTTACGCATGATGCGAACAGTACGCTTTGCTAGTCAGTTGGATTTTAAGATCGAGCCTCAAACTTTACAAGCGATCAAAGCCAATGCACATTTACTTGAAAAGATCGCAGTTGAACGGATCCAAGTCGAATGGATCAAATTACTATTAGGTAAAAATGTGGTTCAAGGCTTAGAGGCTTTTTTAGGAACAGAACTATTTAAATACTGTCCTCAATTCGCTACGCGTGAGCAAGCTTTACGTAAAATTGCGGATCTGCCACAATTAAAGCTAGCAGATGAACTAGAATGTTGGGCATTATTGGCCTATGTCTTTGAGCTTTCCCCTAAACAAGTGCGTAGCTTTCTCAAAGCTTGGAAAACTTCAAATGAGATCAGCACAGAAGTTCAAAACGTCTTGTCTATTCTTGATCAAGCCACACCTGACCTTGATCCCTTGGTCTGTTACCATGCTAAAGAGCGCGCAACTAAAGCAGCGAGCCATCTATTAGATATCCTACAGTTACCTTTAACTGGTGCTAAACTTTTACAGACCTATACAGCGCTACCGATCAAAGATAAGGCGCAGTTAGCTTTGAATGGTAAGGATCTATTACAAACGTTGGGCCTAAGACCGGGACCAGGATTAGGAAAGATCTTGAATACGCTTGAACAAAAAGTTGTGTTAGGTGAACTAGCCAACGATAAAACAGTTTTATTAGCACAAGCTGAAAAATTAAGTAAGGAATTAAATTAGATGCAAACACTTCGAATTGAAAATTTAACTAAGACCTATGGCGATAAAACCCTGTTTCAAGATGCGAGTTTTATCATCAATGAACATGATCGGATCGGCTTGATCGGAACTAATGGTTCGGGGAAAACGACTTTTTTGAATGCGATCAGTGGTCTTGATCCCGCTGATTCTGGTGAATTGATCGCTCCTAATAACTATCGGATCAGTTATCTAAAGCAACAACCTGAATTGGATCCAGAAAAAACGATCATGGAAGCTGTTTTTGATGGTGCAGCGCCAGTTTTTCAGACGATCAAACATTATGAGCAAGCATTAACGGCTTACAGCAATGATCCAGAAAACGAAAAGCTCCAAAAACGCTACGATGAAGCTGAAGCCAAGATGAATCAAGAAGATGCTTGGAGTGCTGATAGTGATATTAAGACCATCTTGACACAATTACACATCAACGATTGGCATCAAAAGATCAAGACACTTTCAGGTGGTCAAGTCAAACGGGTCGGCTTAGCTCAGGTCTTGATCCAAGAGCCAGATCTATTGATCCTAGATGAACCGACAAATCATTTGGATTTTGATTCGATCGCTTGGTTAGAGAATTACTTAGCTTCGTATAAAGGTGCACTTTTGGTAGTGACACACGATCGCTATTTTCTAGATCAGATCGCTAATCAGATCATTGAACTATCATTTGGTAAATTATATTTTTATACAGGGAACTATCAAGATTTTGTCGATCAAAAAGCAAAACGAGTCGAGCGCGAATTGACTGCTGAACATAAGCAACAACAGCTCTATAAAAAAGAATTAGCTTGGATGCGTACTGGAGCTAAGGCACGGACGACTAAACAGCAAGCTCGGATCAATAGCTTTAATGAACTAAAAGAAAATCTCAATAAAGTTCAAGTTGATGGCAAAGTCGATATCAACCTTGGACAACAACGCTTAGGTAAAAAAGTTTTAGAGTTAAAACATGCTTCATTGAACTTAGATGAGCATGCGATCTTAAAAGACTTTGATCTGTTGATAAAAGCCGGTGATCGGATCGGGATCACAGGGGTCAACGGGGCTGGTAAGTCAAGTTTATTGAATGTTTTAGCTGGAAAACTAGCTTTAGATAGTGGTGAGTTGGTCACAGGTGAGACTGTTAAGATCGCTTATTACCAACAAAAAACGGAAGACATCCCTGAAGATAAACGAGTCATCAGTTATCTAAATGATGTTGCCCAAACGATCGTCAATAAAGATGGTGAACATGTTAGTACGACCCAATTGCTCGAACAGTTTCTCTTTCCAAGATCAATGCATGGCACACTGATCAAAAAGCTCTCAGGGGGAGAAAAACGGCGCTTATATCTTTTGAAACTACTGATGATGCAGCCAAATGTCTTGATCTTAGACGAACCAACAAACGATTTAGATATCGGTACATTGACGGTATTAGAAGATTATCTTGATCAATTCCAAGGAACGGTGATCACAGTCTCCCATGACCGTTATTTCTTAGATAAAGTAGCCGATTCACTTTTGATCTTTGAAGGTAATGCCAAAATAATGCGACATTATGGTATTTTCACAGATTATCTGAAAAAAGATCTAGGTAAACGACCTGCCAAAAAAGTAGTTAAAGAAAAGCCAGTTGTCAAATCAGCTGAACCAAAAGAAAAGACCAAATTGACTTATGCTGAGCAACTTGAATTTGATAAATTAGAACAAGAGATCGAAATGTTAGATGAAAAGCTAGAAAAATTACAGACGCAGATGGGGGAAGTAGATGGTTCCGATTACCCTAAACTCGCCAGTTTGCAACAAGAGATCGACGACTTAAATGCACAAAGTGAACAAAAGATGGCACGGTGGGAAGAATTAGGCCAATATGTCTAGCAAAAACATGATATAATGATCTATCCCAAATAATTGCATCGGAGGAAGAAAATGACTGCACTTGAAGAACCGTATTTACAATTGATTCGAGATATTTTAGAAAAGGGTCATCAAAAAGGTGACCGAACTAAAACCGGGACGACCAGTTTATTTGGTTATCAAATGCGCTTTGATCTAAGCCAAGGTTTTCCTTTATTGACGACTAAAAAAGTTCCTTTTGGCTTGATCAAAAGTGAGTTGCTCTGGTTTTTGAAAGGTGATACCAATATTCAATATTTATTACAACACAATAATCATATTTGGGATGAATGGGCCTTCAAAAATTGGATCGAAAGTGATGACTACACAGGACCAGATATGACTGATTTTGGCTTACGAGCTCAAAAAGATCCAGCGTTCAAAGAAATATATCAAACACAAAAGAAGCAATTTTGCGATCGGATCGTTAACGATGATGAATTTGCAGAAAAATATGGCAATTTAGGTGACGTCTATGGGGCACAATGGCGTCATTGGAAAACACGTACAGGCGAAACGATCGATCAGATCAAAGATGTGATCGAGACGATCAAAACTGATCCAAATTCTAGGCGAATGATCGTCTCAGCTTGGAATCCTGAAGATGTACCTTTCAGTGCTTTGCCACCGTGCCATACGTTATTCCAATTTTATGTCAACGATAATAAGTTGAGTTGCCAGCTTTATCAACGAAGTGGTGACGTCTTTTTAGGAGTACCGTTCAATATTGCTAGTTATGCTTTACTGACGCATTTGATCGCACATGAAGCTGGACTGGAAGTAGGCGAATTTATCCATACTTTAGGGGATGCGCATATCTACTCTAACCATCTCGAGCAAGTTAAAGAGCAATTAACTCGTACACCTAAAGTTGCACCTAAGTTATGGTTGAATCCAGCTAAAAAAGATGTTTTGTCATTTGAAATGGATGATATCAAATTAGAAGGATATGAATCTTTTGGAGCTATCAAAGCTCCTGTAGCTGTATAAGAAAAGGGGTAAAAAAATGATCTCATTTATTTGGGCTGAAGATAAGGTACATCATATCGGATACAAGGGCAAATTACCCTGGCACCTGCCAGCTGATCTAGCTTTTTTTAAAAAACGAACTATAGGTCATCCGATCGTTATGGGACGTAAAACTTTTGCCAGCTTTCCAGGATTATTGCCTAAGCGCCAGCATGTCGTCTTGACTCACAGTGAAGAACTAAAAAAAGAAGCACAAACTACCGAACGCTTGACGGTTTTTACAGATCTAACTGAGCTAAAGTCTTGGTTATCACAACAGTCTGAAGAAATTTTTGTGATCGGTGGAGCGTCATTGTTCAACAGTTTACAAGAAGAAGTTGAGCGTTTGTATGTGACGAAGATCGCTTCTGAATTCAAGGGTGATACGCTCATGCCTGAGCTAGACTATTCAAAATTTAGAGCGATCTTTCAAGAAGAAGGCGTGGTCGATGAAAAAAATCATTATCCACATACCTTCTATATCTATGAACGTAAATAAAAAAACGGGGATGTTTTGTTACGACATCCCCGTTTTAATTATCACTAACGGATCAATTGTATTAGGCCTAAAAGCCAAGTCCAGATCATCAATGTTTCTGTAATACATGAAAGCCAAAGTAGCTTCGGCCGTGCTTTATTCCACCAATAGGAAAGGATCCCTAAAATGATGGCGATAATGAAGAGTGGTTCAAATATCTTACCCGTAACGATCAAGATTAAGCAAACCAAACACACGACCAAGCTAATGGCATAGACCCATTGCCAGTATTTTAGATAAAAAACACATTCATAGATCAAAGTCAAAACTGCCCAAGTAGTCACGAGCCCAAAAGCGACCCAGCCAGCTGCAAAAAATTTCACTCCAAAACAAAGTGGGTAAAGAAGAGTCATAAGCGTCAAAGCTCCTAGGCTACGCGTTATCGTATCTAAAGGACGGTGAGCTTTAGTATTATAAAGCGCTAAAGTGATGATCTTTAGCAATAGATAAAGGCTAACTGTCCCTAAGACAAGCGAAAGCGCAACGATGAAAGCAGTTTTAGGATGTCCAGCTAAAAGCGTAATGATCGTTAAAAAGACAGAGCCTAGTAGAGCGATCCCTGTGATGATCGAACTTGCGATCAGGTTTTTGGTAGTATATTTAGGCAAATAGATCGACCTTTCTGATAAAAATTTTTTTGATCAACTACAATTGTAACATACTGATAAACACAACTTACATGAGATAAGTATTTAAATTAAAGTTCATTTAGCTTACAATAAAGGCAAGACCAATTAAAGGAGGATATTTTTTGAAAGCAATCGGAAAAATAGCAGCATTTATCGGTTGTATCATTGGAGTAGCTGCTGTTTTTTATTTGGTTTTACACCTTGCATTACCACAGAAACAAGAGTTGGACCCAGTCAAAAAAGTTACTGCCAAAGTGCAACGAGTTACTACCAAAAAAGATAAACCGACCTTGATCTTGACCGCGTTAGGTGATTCTTTGACTTTTGGTGTGGGTGATACCACGGACAATGGTGGCTATGTTGGCTTGATCAAGACTAAACTCGAACAAAAACAAGCTCTAACGGTGACCACACACAATTATGGTAAGACTGGCGATCGTAGTGATCAAATAAAACAGCGTGTACTTGATTCAAAACAGCTCCAGTCAGATCTAAAAAAAGCTGATGTGATCACGATGACAGTCGGTGGCAACGATCTGATGAAAGTTCTTCAACAAAACTTCAATAGTCTAGCTGAAAATAAACTCAGTAATGCAATGCCTAAAGCAAAATCTCAATATGCAGCTGAACTTCAGAGCCTGTTAACGACAGTCCGACAATACAATAAGACGGCACCAATTTTTTTGATCAGTGTCTACAACCCGTTTTATGTGTATTTTCCAACTTTGACTCAAATACAACAATATACCGATGAGTGGAATGAAGTTACCAAAGACACTATCGCAAATGAAGCAAAGATCTATTTTGTAGATGTAAATAAGCAGCTATCTGAAGGTCAATATTATGGTAGATCGAAGGTAACACTTCAAGAAAATGCGACGACTGATCTAAATGATGTTGCTGATAGTAAACTTGAGCAACTTTTAAGCGATGATAAGGAAAAAAATGATTATTTATCTGATGAAGATCATTTTCATCCTAATGCCAAAGGTTATCGCTACATCACTTCTAGACTATATCAAGTGATGCAAAAACATAAAAGTACATGGTTAGAAGGTGAAAAATAGGATGGAAAAACAGATCGATCCTTGGAAATGGGCGTTTGCGATCCTTTTAGGGCTTGTATTGGGCTTTATCGTCTTTGTTTGGTTTCAAGTAACGACTCCAAGCTCAGATCAAAAACAGATCGCAACGCAAACAACACAAAAACAAGGACAGTATGCCAATGTCAATGTTGTTTTGAATAAAGAACAATTAAGTGCGGCTGTCAATTATTATCTACAGCAAAACCAAAAGAAAGGTGCGATCAAGTATCGTTTTGTCTTGGATAGATCTGCGATCTTGATGGGGACGACAAAGATCTTAGGTAAAGATGTCTCTTTCACGCTATATGCGACTCCACAGCTTGACGATTCAGGGAATTTAGAGTTAAAAACTAAATCAGTCGCGATCGGATCTTTGAATGCTCCACCAAGTTTTGTTCTAGGTTATATCAAAAATAATTACGATCTTGGCAAGTGGGCTAAGATCAACGCCTCAAAAGCAACGATCACCCTTGATCTAAATCAATTGACCAAAAAACAAGGGATCAAGATCCAAGGTGAAAAATTCGATCTCAAACAAGATGATCTTCAATTTAAAGTCGCTTTCCCATTGAATAATACTAATTAAAGGTAGGTAAATTTATGCGTGAAAGTTTTTATCGTTATTTGATGACTAAACGTGATCCAAATGGTATAGATGAGATCAGTCATTTTGCCAATGCAGCGTTCTTTGATCAAGCTTTTCCCAAACATTCAGATGATTATCATGAGATCTCACATTATCTCGAATTGAATGCGACTTATCTACCTTCGATGAGTGTTTTTGATGAAGCTTGGCAAGGATATTTGGAAGAGGTAATTTAAGTGGAAAAAGAGAAACAAAAAGAAGCAAAACTTAAAAGGGTGTTTTTACAAAAAAAGTACAATTTATTGACCACCGTGCTTGTTGCATTTTGTGTCGCCTTGCTCAGTGGTGGTGGTATTTTTTGGCTAATGGATCGTCAAGTAAAGGGGCTCGAGTCGGCTAATCAAGCAATGGGCAAGATCAACACGGTCTATAATGCCCTTTACTATAACTATTATAAAGATGTCAGCCAACAAAAGCTTGTTGATGGTGCTTTAAATGGGATGGTCGAGGCTTTAGGAGATCCCTTTACTGAATATATGAATGCAACTGAGAGTCAGGAATTAAATGATTCGATCTCGGGGAGTTTTGGAGGTATCGGAGCCCAAGTGCAAAAGAGTGGTTCAGAGATCAAGATCATGTCACCGATCTCAGGGACTCCAGCTGCTAAAGCTGGTTTGAAAGCAAATGATGTTATCGTCAAGATCGATGGTAAATCGACTAAGGATTATACTTTGAATAAAGCAGTTTCATTGATGCGTGGTAAAGTTGGGACTAAAGTTTCAGTCACGATCAAGCGGAATGGAACGACTTTCACAAAAACTTTGACTCGGGCTAAGATCCCAGTTAAAACCGTTGAAGGCAAATTAGCTACCGAAGATAAGCAGATAGGTTACATTCAAGTAACTTCATTTTCTGAAAATACCGCTAAAGAATTTAAACAAACGGTCCAAAGTTTGCGCAAAAAAGGGGCTAAGTCCTTTATCATTGATGTACGTAATAATCCAGGTGGCTTGATGGATCAAGCTTTAGCGATGTCTTCAATGTTTGTTGAAAATGGTAAACCGATCTTGCAAGTTGTTGGTCGTGATGGCAAACCAACGATCTATAAGGCAAGTAATGAATTAGATGAGGGTTTCAAGGTCAAAGAAAAGGCGATCGTCTTGATCAATGGTGGATCTGCTAGTGCTTCGGAGATCTTTGCTGCAGCACTCAAACAATCGGGCAATAATGTCACTTTGATCGGAACTAAGTCATATGGTAAAGGAACAGTTCAAAATACCTTGCCATTCAAAGATAAGACTGAATTGAAGTTAACGATCGCTAAATGGTTGACGCCAGATGGGACTTGGATCCATAAAAAAGGGATCAAACCAGATGTCAAAGCTGATTATCCTGATGTTGCCTACTTGACTGCGATCGATACAGCTAAAACCTATCAAGAAGGACAAAATTCAAAGCAGATCAAGAATTTGCAACAAATGCTGGTCTTTTTAGGCTATGACTTGGATGAAAAATCAGGTTACTTTAATGAACAAACTAAGCAAGCTATCGAAAAATATCAAACAGATAATGGCCTAACAGTTAATGGAACTGCCGATAAATCGACCATTGAAAGCATTGAAACTAAAGTTGCTCAAAAAGTTACCGAATCAGACAATGCCTACAAAAAAGCTGTCGAAAAATTAAGTGAATAACTTTTTTAACGGGACGTCTCAAAGTAGACGCCCGTTTTTTATCTTTACAAAAATTATGTTACAATATGGGTGTATTTTTCAGAAAGGGACGTAGAGATCATCATGAAAGTACATGTAGATAAACAAAAACTCAAAAAATGGAGCGGTCCCTTTGTATTGGCGCTTGTGATAGCACTCTTTGTTCGCTTTTTTTTAGTCACACCACTAGAGATCAATGGCAATTCGATGTTACCAGTACTTCATGATCATGATGAAGTCTTGGTGCGACATTATGGCACGATCAAGCGCTTTGATATCATCACTTTCAAGCTCGCTAATGGTGAAACTTATATCAAGCGGGTGATCGGGTTACCTGGTGATGAGATCAAATATGAAAATAACCAGCTTTATGTAAATCAAAAGAAGGTCCCGGAGAAGTTTTTAACGGATCCAAATTTGGGTGAGACTTCAGATTTTACATTGGATGATTTTTTTACAACTACTAAAGTCCCAGCACGCAAATATTTCGTATTGGGAGATAATCGCCGGATCAGTCAAGATTCGCGCACTTTAGGGATGGTCGATGAAACATGTATCTCAGGGCGAGCTTGGATCATTTACTGGCCTATCTGGCATTTTAAAGTGCTATAAGGCATGGTATAATAGCAAAAGCTGATTTAATTTTATGAAAGGATGCAAAAACATGGCAATTATTCAATGGTTCCCTGGTCACATGGCCAAAGCCTTACGCCAAGTCAAAGAAAATCTCAAACTGGTGGATGTCGTTTTGGAATTAGTCGATGCAAGACTACCTGAATCATCACGTAATCCCCAGTTGAAAGATCTATTACAAGATAAGCCAAGTATTATCGTGCTGACCAAAATGGATCTAGCTGATCCTAAAGAAACACGTAAATGGATCGAATATTACGAAAAAATGGGGCAACCCGCTGTAGCGATCAACAGCGTTCAAGGTTCGTTAAAAGTGATCGATAAGAAAATCAAGGAAGTCTTAGCTGAAAAATTAGCAAATAAAAAAGCACGCGGGATCTTATCACAGCGCATCAAAGTCATGTGCATCGGCATCCCTAACGTAGGTAAATCTACGTTGTTGAATCATTTGGTCAAAAAAAATGTTGCTCAAGTGGGTAACCGCCCTGGGGTCACTAAGTCTCAGCAGTGGTTGAAAGCTGGTAAAGATCTCCAATTATTAGATACGCCAGGGATCTTGTGGCCTAAGTTCGAAGATCCGATCGTGGGCAAAAAACTAGCTTTGACGGGGGCGATCAAGGATACTTTATATGCAAAAGATGATGTTGCTTTATATGAGATCGAAGAATTCAGTGTAAAGAATCCACAAGCTTTGATCGAACGCTATAAGATCGACGAAGAACTTTTGGAATTGCCGACAGTTGAAGTTTTATTGGAGCTAACTCGTAAATTAGGCTTTAAAGATGATTATGAGCGAGCAAGTGAACGTTTGATCTTTGATTGTCGCAAGGGTAAGTTAGGGCGTTATACTTTGGATGACGTGCCTAAAGATCCGGCTAAAGTTTAGAGCATATTCGAGAGGGACTTGCAGTAGCATGCCCCTCTTAATTTATTAATTGGGGGAATTATTTTGGCACACACGATCGCACAGATCAAAGCGCTATTAAAGGCTGAGCCTAGCGCTGAAATGTTAGCAGAATTGAAAAACGACCCACGTAAAGGCGTTCAGACTGCCTTAAAAACGTATTATAAACAAAAAGAAAAACAGGCGCAAAAGTTAGTCAAATTTAAAGAACGCTTACATTTAGAAAAAAAACTATGGAGTAACGGCGTTGAGTATGTCGCTGGGATCGATGAAGTCGGGCGCGGACCCTTGGCTGGTCCAGTCGTCACAGCTGCAGTGATCTTACCACATGATTTTCAATTAGTTGAAGTCAATGATTCAAAGCAGTTATCTGAAAAAAAACGTGAAGAACTTTATGGCAAAATTTTAGAACAAGCGATCGCGGTAGCCGTTGGAGTGGCGGAAAATGATCTGATCGATGAAGTAAATATTTATCAAGCAACTCGGATCGCAATGAAAGAAGCCTTGGAAGCTCTAACGATCAAACCCGGTCATATTTTGATCGATGCGATGCAGATCGATACTGACATCCCTCAGACAAAATTGATCAAGGGCGATGCTAAATCAGCTTCGATCTCGGCTGCTAGCATCGTTGCTAAAGTCAATCGTGACCACTTGATGAAATTTTATGATGCGGTATATCCGGGATATGATCTGGGAAATAATGCTGGCTACGGGACGCCTAAACATTTGACTGGTTTAGCTCAAAAAGGGGTCACCCCGATCCATCGCAAGACATTTGAACCAGTTGTTAAATATTTAAGCAAATAAGCCCACACCTTTTGCGTATTTATATAGCGAGAGGTGTTTTTCATGAACGAATTAGAATTTTTCTTGTTGAAGCTACATTTATGTGACCTAGATCTTAAAAATGAATTACGGGTCGTTCGTTATATACTTTCGTTTGAGCGTTGTCCTAGTAAAGATGAACTCTTTTTACTTTTAAAATTAGGTCAAACGCAAAAAAATGATCTGTGGAATGCTCTACAAAGTAAGCAATTATCGCAAAAGATCCAGCAAAATCTAAAAGTCAGCCATTTTTTGACGATTTTAGACAAGCGCTACCCATTACAATTACAGGAGATATACTCACCACCGGTCGTTTTATTTTATCAAGGAGATATCGAACTGTTGGATTCTAAAAAACGCTTAGGTGTAGTCGGTGCACGTCAATGTAGTTCGTATGCACTGCAAGCCTTGACTCAATTATTACCTAACGTGATCCAGCAAAAACTTATCCTTGTCAGTGGATTGGCCAAAGGTGTGGATGGTCTCAGCCATCAATTGGCTTTAAAGCACCACGGTAAAACGATCGCTGTGATCGGTAATGGTCTAGACGTCAGTTACCCGAGCTGTAATCGAACTTTACAAACACAGATCGCGCATACGGGATTGTTACTTAGTGAATATCCCTTGGGGAGTCGCCCGTTGAAATATCATTTTCCCTTGCGTAATCGGATCATTGCGGGGCTGTGTCAGACAGTATTAGTTGTTGAGGCCAGACATCACAGTGGAAGCTTGATCACAGCCAATCTTGCACTACAAGAAAATCGCAATGTCTTAGCATTACCAGGACGAATAAACGATATTTATTCGACGGGATGTAATGAATTGATCGCAGCAGGAGCCAAACCAGTCCTGAACAGTAATGATATCTTAGAAGAATTTATTTAGGTAAGGTAAACAATAGCTGAGAAATGTTCAAACTGCTTGACAAAGTTAGTTTAAATAGCATAACATGAGTATCGAATTTTGTGACTGGTCAATTGATCGTGTCAGCAGATATTTTTAAATCAAGACTATAAGTATGAGGGAGTTGTTGGTATGCCGAGGTCTACTGGGACTGCTACCAAAAAGAAAACAAAACGCAAAGTAAAAAAGAATTTAGTGATCGTGGAATCACCTTCCAAGGCTAAAACGATCGAAAAATATTTAGGCTCACGCTATAAAGTTATGGCTAGTTTAGGACATATTCGTGACTTGCCTAAAAGTAAGATGGGGGTCGATGTTGAAAATAACTACGAACCACATTATATTTCGATCCGTGGTAAAGGCGATGTGATAAAAGAACTAAGAAAAGAAGCTAAAAAAGCTGCGCACGTTTATCTTGCAGCCGATCCAGATCGTGAAGGAGAAGCGATCGCATGGCATTTATCTTACCTTTTAGGGCTTGATCCAAAAGATAAAAATCGTGTCGTATTCAATGAGATCACTAAAGATGCTGTTAAAAATGCTTTTAAAAACCCACGGGCGATCGATATGAATTTGGTAGACGCCCAACAAGCTAGGCGAGTACTTGATCGTTTGGTGGGTTATTCGATCTCACCATTGTTATGGGCTAAGATCAAAAAAGGACTATCAGCCGGTCGTGTGCAATCGATCGCTTTAAACTTGATCATTCAACGGGAACAAGAGATCAAAGCTTTTAAACCTGAAGAATATTGGACTTTAGATGCTCAATTCAAAAAAGATAAAGCTAAATTCGACGCTAGTTTCTATGGCTTAGACGGTAAGAAAGCAGAGCTAAAGAACAACGAAGAAGTCCAAAGTGTTTTAGCTAAGTTAGACACTAAGAAACCATTTACTGTTTCAAGTGTCACTAAAAAAGAACGTAAACGGATGCCACAGCCACCATTTACGACTTCGACTTTACAACAGACTGCAAACAACACATTGAAATTCAAGACGCAAAAGACGATGATGGTAGCCCAGCAACTCTATGAAGGGATCAGTTTAGGACGTGGCGGAGCTGTTGGGTTGATCACATATATGCGGACTGACTCAACGCGGATCTCTAGTGTGGCTAAGCATGAAGCATCAACATTTATCCATGAAGAATATGGTGAAGAGTATGCAGCCTTAAAGCCACGTAAGACTAAATTATCTGAAGGAGCACAAGACGCCCATGAAGCGATCCGACCTTCTTCAGTTATGCGGACACCTAAATCGATCGAGAAATATTTGACTAAGGATCAAATGAAACTCTATTCTTTGATCTGGTCACGATTTGTGGCAAGTCAGATGACACCGGCGATCGTAGATACGATCCGAGTCGATCTGACTCAAAATGGTGTGACTTATCGTGCGAATGGATCAAAAATAAAATTTGATGGTTTTACTAAGGTCTATGCTGAATCCAAGCGCAAAGATAATATCTTACCAGATCTAAAAGAAACCGATGAAGTTTTGATGGTCAAAAATCAACCTAATCAACACTTCACTTTACCACCAGCTCGTTATACTGAAGCTAGTTTGATCAAAACGCTCGAAGAAAATGGTGTTGGACGCCCTTCAACGTATGCGCCAACACTAAATGTCATCCAAAAGCGCTACTACGTTAAATTAGCTGCACGTAAATTCGAACCAACGGAATTAGGTGAGATCGTTGATAATATGATCCAGGAATGTTTCCCTGATATCTTAAATGTTGATTTTACCGCTAATTTAGAAGGACAGTTGGATGAGATCGAAGAGGGTAAACAAGAATGGGTCTCCATTATTGATGAATTTTACCAACCATTCTCTGATGAGGTCAAAGAAGCTTCTGAAAAATTAGCTAAGGTCACGATCAAAGATGAACCTGCTGGTTTTAATTGTGAGATCTGTGGTGCCCCAATGGTCATTAAAATGGGACGTTATGGCAAATTTTACGCTTGTAGTCGCTTCCCGGATTGCCGTAACACACAAGCGATCATCAAACAGATCGGGGTAAAATGCCCAGTTTGTGGCAAAGGACAAGTTGTTGAACGTAAATCCAAGAAGAATCGCGTTTTCTATGGCTGTTCACGCTATCCAGACTGTGAATTTGTTTCTTGGGACAAGCCGGTCGGTAGAAATTGTCCTAAATGTGACCACTATTTAGTCTATAAAAAGACTAAAAAAGGGCAACAAGTCAAATGTCCAAATGGTGACTATGAAGAAGCCATTCAAAAATAACTAAGGAGTAAAATAATGACAACTACTAGCATTAATGTTATTGGTGCCGGTTTAGCCGGCAGTGAAGCCGCTTGGCAGATCGCTAAACGTGGACTCAAGGTTCGACTTTATGAAATGAGGCCTGAGAAAAAGACCCCAGCCCACCATACACAAAATTTTGCTGAATTGGTCTGCACTAACTCGTTGCGTGCAAATCAATTAACAAATGGTGCGGGGTTGTTAAAAGAAGAGATGCGGCGCTTAGATTCGATCATCATGGAGGCAGCTGATACACATAACGTTCCTGCTGGTGGAGCGTTAGCCGTGGACCGTGAGACTTTCTCTAGTGCGATCACAGAAAAATTGACAAACCACCCTAATGTGGAAGTTGTCCGAGAGGAATTGACTGAGATCCCAGAAGGATTAACGGTGATCGCAACTGGTCCATTGACTTCTGATCCATTGGCACAAGCGATCAAACGTCTAACTGACGATGAGGGTCTGTATTTCTATGATGCCGCTGCTCCGATCGTTGAAAAATCATCCCTTGATATGGATAAGATCTATTTAAAATCACGCTATGATAAAGGCGAAGCAGCTTATCTCAACTGTCCAATGACAGAAAAAGAATTTTACGATTTTTATCATGAATTGATCAATGCTGAGATGGCTGAATTACATGATTTTGAAGATCAAAAGTTCTTTGAGGGATGCATGCCGATCGAACAGATGGCTTCGCGTGGGGAAAAGACGATGCTCTTTGGTCCCTTAAAACCAGTCGGTCTAGAAGATCCTAAAACTGGTAAAGAACCCTTTGCAGTCGTTCAATTACGGCAAGACAATGCTGCTGGTAACTTATATAATCTAGTTGGTTTCCAGACGCATCTCAAGTGGGGGGAACAAAAACGGGTCTTTTCAATGATCCCAGGGTTGGAAAATGCTCAATTTGTCCGTTATGGCGTGATGCATCGTAATACTTACTTGCGTTCACCAGAATTTTTAAATGCAACGTATCAAACTAAAAAGCGTTCTGATCTACTGTTTGCAGGTCAAATGACAGGCGTCGAAGGCTATGTTGAAAGTGCAGCTAGCGGACTTTATGCGGGGATCAACGCAGCCATGATCGCTCAAGGTAAAGAACCAGTCATTTTCCCAGAAGAAACGATGATGGGGGCAATGGCTCACTATATCACTCATGCTAGTCCTAAACATTTCCAACCGATCAATGCAAACTTTGGGATCATTCCACGATTGGAAAAGCGTATCCGTGAGAAACGTGAACGCAATTTAGCTCTATCGCAACGGGCGTTAGCTGTTTTAGAAGAATTTAAAACAACGGCGGATATTTAATCAAAGGTAAAGATCAAAACTCGTATTTCTCATTTGAGATGTACGAGTTTTTTTAGTGTGCTTATCGCTTTACACGAACATATTTTCGCTTTAAAATGTATATGATCATAAACTACAAGATATCTCAAGCGTCTAATCTTAAGAAAGTTTAAAATTTTTAGACATATACATATTTAGGAGCTTGACTAATATTGACCAATATTAGAAAATAGCTTTAGATAGGTGAAGGAGCAAGCAAATGGAAAAAAAGTGGATCATAGAATTTAAAGAATATCTTCGAGTCGAACGACAGTATTCGCCTAAGACGATCACTGCTTATTTAGAAGATGTTACCGAATTTGAGCAGTTTTTAGCTGAAAGTGGTCATCCTAAATCGTTTGCAAAGATCACAACTTTTGACGTTCATGTATTTATGAGTGAACTTTACGATAAAGATCTCAAAATGAGTAGTATTTCCCGTAAAGTTTCAAGTTTACGAGCATTTTATCGCTTTTTATTGCGTAATGGATATGTGGCTAAAGATCCATTTGCATATGTGCAGATCAAGCAAAATCCACGGCGTTTGCCACGGTTCTTTTACGAAAAAGAACTCGAGCTTTTATTTGAAGAAACAAGGCGTCCTGACAAGCTTTCTTTACGTGATAATGCTTTGCTAGAAACACTTTATTCAACAGGGATGCGGGTCAGTGAATGTACTGGGCTCAAGCTTGAAGATATCGACTTTGAACTAAAAACGATGCTTCTTCACGGAAAGGGACGCAAGGATCGGTATGTGCCTTTTGGGTCATACTGTTATACTTCACTTAAACGTTATTTAGCAAAGTCACGTAAGCCATTGATGGCTAAATACAAACGTGAACATGATCATGTTTTTGTGAACCATCATGGTGATCCCTTGACAGCTGCTGGGGTCTCTTATGTTTTAGACCAGATCGTTAAGCGAAGTTCGCTTTCGAGTACGATCCACCCCCATGAGTTGCGGCATACCTTTGCCACACATTTATTGAGTAATGGGGCAGATCTACGGGCGGTTCAAGAACTTTTAGGCCATAGTAGTTTATCGACCACACAAATATATACACATGTTACGCCGGAACACTTACAACGAGATTATCGGAAGTTCTTTCCACGAGCGTAAATTTAGGAGGAATTTACATGTCTGTTTCATTTCACGCAACTACGATCTGCGCTGTGCGCCACAATGGTCATACTGCGATGGCCGGGGATGGTCAAGTTACCATGGGCGAAAAAGTCATCATGAAGGGATCTGCCCGTAAAGTTAGGCGGATCTATGATAATAAAGTTGTAGTTGGTTTTGCTGGAAGTGTTGCCGATGCTTTTAATTTAGAAGATAGATTTGAAAAAAAGCTCAATCAATATAGCGGTAACTTACAGCGAGCAGCCGTTGAATTGGCACAAGAATGGCGTAGTGATCAAGCTTTACAAAAACTTGAAGCTTTATTGATAGTGATGGATAAAGAAAACTTACTATTAGTTTCAGGATCAGGGGAAGTTATCGAACCTGATGATGATATTTTAGCGATCGGCTCTGGTGGCAATTATGCCTTTGCAGCAGCTAAAGCGATGACAGCTTACGCCAAAGATCTAAGTGCGGCTCAGATCGCCCAAAATGCGATCTCGATCGCTGGAGACATTGATATTTTCACCAATCACAATATCATCGTAGAAGAACTTTAATCAAGGAGTGACAGATTTCTATGGAACATAGTGAAAAAACACCTAAACAAATCGTAGCTGAATTAGATAATTATGTTATTGGTCAAGATCAGGCTAAAAGAGCGATCTCGATCGCTTTACGTAACCGTTATCGCCGAATGCAGCTACCTGAAGATATGCAAGAAGAGATCACCCCTAAAAATCTCATGATGATCGGACCTACTGGGGTGGGTAAGACTGAGATCGCACGTCGTTTGGCTAAGATCGTCGATGCACCATTCATCAAAGTTGAAGCAACGAAATTTACTGAAGTGGGTTATGTTGGACGCGATGTTGAATCCATGGTGCGTGATCTAGTCGAAGTTGCTTATAAGATGGAACAAGATGAGCTCTTTAAGAAGGTCAGAGGTCAAGCTGTGCAAAAAGCAGATAAGCGCTTAGTAAAATTATTAGTTCCAGCTCAAAAGCAACAAAGCCGTCCAAATGAACAAGAAAATTTCATGCAATTCATGCGCGATCTCCAAAGTGGAAAAATGCCAAACATGCCAGGGATGCAAGGGGCTGAAGAAAACGAAAACGTAACAGAAGATGTTAAACGTGAACGCTTCAGTGTAGCTGAAAAACTCCAACGTGGCTTACTTGAAAATGAAGAAGTTACGATCCAAATGGAAGACCCTGCACAAAAATTCCAAGGTGCAGATGGGATGTTAGGGCAAATGGGCTTAGATCTATCGGATACGTTAGGTTCACTAGCACCGAAGAAAATGGTAACACGAACGATGCCAGTTAAAGAAGCACGTGAAGTATTTGTACGCGAAGAATCAGAAAAAATGATGAATACTGCTGATGCAGCAAATGCAGCGATCAAGCGTGCAGAAAATACTGGGATCATCTTTATCGATGAGATCGATAAGATAACTTCAAAATCTCAACAAAATTCCGGTGAAGTTTCACGTGAAGGGGTCCAACGGGATATCTTACCGATCGTTGAAGGCTCGCAGATCAAAACTAAGTACGGTGTCATTAAGACAGACCATATCTTGTTTATCGCATCAGGTGCGTTTGCTCAAAGTAAACCAAGTGATCTGATCGCCGAATTACAAGGGCGTTTTCCGATCAGAGTTGAATTAGAAGACTTGAGCAAAGATGATTTCGTTAAGATCTTGACTGAGCCTAACAATGCCTTGATCAAGCAATATATTGCGATCATTGGGACTGATAACATCAAAGTCACATTTACGATCGAAGCAATCGAAAAGATCGCCGAGATCGCTTATCGTGTAAACCATGAAACTGATAATATCGGGGCACGACGGTTACACACGATCTTAGAGAAATTACTTGAAGACTTGCTCTTTGAAGGACCAGACATGCAAATGGGTGAGATCACGATCACAGAAGCTTATGTTGAAGAAAAAGTAGGTAAGATCGTGGCTGATAAGGATCTTAGTCAATACATCTTATAGTCCGAATATTTCGGTGACACTCAAAAGTGTTCACTCGGAGATTTTTGAGAGTTTGCTGAACAATAACTTAAACTATACCTAATATAGTTCGATAATGATGCAAAAAGCAGCATTTCCATATAGAGCGGAAGTGCTGCTTTTTTATTTAGTTAGAAAACATCGATCGTATAGTTGGCTTCAAAAACTTGTTGTCCACCTAACTTATTGATCGCATATTTTGTTTTAAAATCGCCATCAGTTTCCAAAGTATCAGATAAGGCCCACCAAGGCTCAAGACAAACAAAATCACCTTTTGCCGGATAACTTGACCAGATACCCATTGCTTTAGCATCAGTTGTTGTGATCGTTACGCCATGGCCGTGTTGTTTGCTTACTAAGCTGATCTGATTTGGTTCTTGTGAAAGATCATAGATGAGAGCATCATCTTTAAATAGGTCATGATTAACGGATAAGGTTGCTGCGCCAGTCGTGATGTTCTTTAGATCGATAAAACTATCGACCAGTGGGATGCGAGGATAACTTTCTTTTGGACTTAGGCGGATCTCGTAATCCTGGTAAGTATCAGTTGCTTTTAGTTTAGTTGAAAAAGCAGGGTGAGCACCTAAGCCAAAATACATTTCTTTAGTACTTGGATTGATCACGCGGTAGATCACTTCAAGTTTAGTTTGTGTCAAAATATATTGAACTTGTAAAACAAATTCAAATGGATACTTTTCAAGTGTCTGTTCATTAGAGTGTAATTCAAAACAAACTTCAGTTGGAGCTTGATGTAAGACCTCAAAATCCATGTCACGTGCAAAACCGTGTTGTGTCAAGTGATAACTTGTTCCATCGACTTGATATGTATCATCTTTTAAACGCCCTTCGATCGGGAAAAGAACAGCTGAGTGTCGTTTCCAATACTTACTATCGCCACTCCACATATATTCGGATCCATTTTCTTTAGAGATCAAACTAGCTAATTCAGCTCCGTGTTCATTGATCACAACGCGTAATTTTTCATTTTCAAGCATAACTGCCATTATAATATCACCTCAACTTCATTATAGCACACAAAAAAAGCGTATCTGGGTAACTATAGTCCCCAAATACGCTTTTATTTATTTTGTTTTTGTTGTCGGTGCTTGTAACCTAGACCAAATGGCACCATATTTTCAGTCCCACTTTTGATCCGTTCGATGTTACCGTAGTGGCGAACAAAGACAAAAATCGTTAAAGCGATCGCAACGACTGAAAGTAGTGCATCTTTAAAGAAAAAAGATACGATCGTGATCAGTAAAAAACCCAGCATGCTAGCAACACTGACCATACTGGAGATGTAAAGTGTCACTAAAAAGATCACCCAAGCAATAACAAAGAATAATGGATTATAAACTAATAAGACACCAACACTCGTGGCCACAGCCTTCCCACCCTTAAAACCAGCAAAAATCGGAAAGACATGTCCAATGATCGCTGCCAAACCGATCAAGAGCGGATCAGCAGTGGAATGGAATAAGAAAGGTAATAGGGCAGCTAAGGTCCCTTTAAACATATCCATCAATAAAACGACCGTCCCAGCTTTTTTTCCTAAAACACGAAATGTATTGGTCGTTCCCATATTACCACTACCGTAATCACGAACATCTTTACCATACATCATCTTCCCGATCCAAACACCTGATGGGATGGAACCTAAAAGATAGCCAATGATCAACATCAAGATGATCTTTAATGTCTCTGACAAAAAAATTCCTCCTCTAAAAAGCAATACGTTTTATTGTACTGGCTTTTGAACATAAATTCAATAATGATCAGACGATATAATTGAAAATAACAAAGATCCCAGCAGCTAAAAAGCCCAGACCGATCACCAGAGTCATTGCTTTTAATTCCCCAGAGGCTTCATCCCAAGCAATGTTTTTTTCATCAGCAGTCAAAGCACTAGTATGATGTAAAATAGCCATTGTAAAGCCGACGATCAAAAACATTAGGCTCATTATGCCATAACCGATCAAAGAAATTATCGGTAATGTAGCTAAATTCCCGATCACCAGTAAGATAACACTTAGTAATAAGCCAAGTGCGAAGAGCAAACGTCCATTCATATGATAAATTCTCCTTAAAACTAGTCTTACAGACATTATTACACTTTTTTAACAGCTTAACAAATGTTTGAGTAATTTACATAAAAAACTTGTGTTGTATTCAAATAAATAAATCGTTAAAATACATCTTGTACACAAGTTTTACCTCACAATAAATTGGAGGAGAAATTTTGAAGATCAAAAAGATCATTTTAAGTTTCGTAGCTTTTATGCTATTAGGGATGTCGACAGTGCAAGCCAAGACGAATTTGGGCGACCAAAATACGATGGCTGTTGCATGGTATCAAACTTCAGCTGAAGTAAAGGCGTTGTATTTGCAGGGATATAATGTTGCACGGAATAATCTGGCAACTAAGCTTGCAACTTCGTCAGAAAAGCCGAAAGCTATCATTTTAGATATTGATGAAACGGTATTAGACAATTCACCATATCAGGCTTACAACGCTTTAAATAATAGATCCTACCCACATGGTTGGGATCAGTGGGTCAAGGCAGCTAAAGCTAAGGCTGTGCCAGGAGCAAAAGACTTTTTGAATTATGCTAATGAGCAGGGAGTTCAAATCTATTATGTCAGTGATCGTGAACAGAGCCAATTAAAGGCAACGATCAAGAATTTGACGGCTGAAGGGTTGCCACAAGCTGATCATGAGCATATCTTGCTCAAACAAAAGCAAGATAAGACTAAAGAACAACGGCGACAACAAGTGGCACAAAAGGCTGATGTTATCATGCTGTTTGGCGATAATCTTTCTGATTTTAACGATCCTGCCGAAAATACTGTCGCTGAACGCACAAATGATGTTATGCAAAATGCAACGCAATTTGGGGATAAATACATCATTTTACCTAATCCAATGTACGGTAATTGGGAAGCTGCATTATATAATAACAATTACCAACAAAGTGATTCCAAGAAGAGTAAGTTACGTAAATCGCATTTAACTTACTTCGATCCAAAAACTAATAAGGTAAAACAAACGACTGTAACTACTAAATAATGAGCTAAAACTTGTGTACTTGAAAACTTGAATTTATCTAGTCAGCCTGCAAGCTAGTAGGCTGATTTTTTATAGTTATAGGATGAATGATTATTGGATAGAATTAAGAAAAATACATCTATCTAGGATATATAGCTAGAACTTATCTAGCCATTGCAAATGTAATGTGTAGTTACTTTTAAGTGAGTCAAATAAACAGGTACTTTTTACCCATCGTATAAGAGTTATGGGATCAAAAAATGAAACTAGACTAGAATAAAAATAACGCCACTCCGAAAATAGGGTGGTGTTATTTTTTGTTATAAACAGATCTTCTGTGCCCAAATTCCAAAGCCAGGATAATCATTCTGTCATCTTGAATATCACATAGGAGGCGATAGTCACCAATTCTGTATCGCCATTCATAGGCAAGATTTCCAGTTAAACCTTTACCATGTAAACGTGGATCAGATACACCATCAAGATTTTTATCTATCCAGGCAAATAGTAACCGTTGAATCTGTTTGTCTAATTTCCTAATTTGTTTTTGTGCTCTTTTTGAGTATTCAACATGATATTCTTTCAAAGACCTAACTCCTTTTTAAAATCAGCATGTGAGATAGTTTCTGGATCTTGTTGATACTCTTTGTACGCCTCTTTATACGCCTGAAGGTCATATTCGTCATCAATTCTTTTTTTTAGAGCTTCTTTGAAGAGAGTAGATAAATTCTCTCCAGAAATCTCTGCATATCCCTTAAAAAGTTCTTCTTCTTGTTGGTTTAATCGGATACTAATAGTAGCCATTTTTAACCCCTCACTTTCTATAAATATTTTACCACGTTCGTGTTACATTGTGTTACTTTTGTTTTGTATATAACTAGATACATTTATAAGTTAATCAATATAAAGTGTATATAAAATAGTATATTTTTTCTCGATTTGATGAGTTCTTATTTATGTTATTATACATATGTAATAATGAACTAGAACCGAGGTAATATAATTATAAAATTTTATATAATTTAAGGGATAGTGAAAAATTATGGCAAGAAAATCTACTTATAATGTTCAGCCTTTTAGATCAGAAACAGAGATCGATGATTTTTTACGGAGAACCAAAAATTCAAAAAGAGACGTTTTTCTATTCTTATTTGGGCTCAATACAGGTTTGCGTATGTCAGACATTGTCAAACTTAGGGTGAGAGACATAAATAAACCAGAACCAATTATTACTGAAAAGAAAACAGGTAAGAAGAAACGACTGTTTTTAGACGGAATTCAGGATATTGTCCAAGAATACATAAAAGATATGAAAGATGATGATGATCAGTTGTTTCCGTCCAGACAGGGTGGACATATAACAGTTAATACCGTATACAAATTGTATGTCAAAATAGGGCATGAACTAGGTAGAGACGATATAGGATGCCACACACTGCGAAAAACATACGGCAGATTTTACTATCTAAAGACGCATGATATTGCTACGTTGATGTACCTATTTAATCATAGTAGCGAGAAGATAACTAAAAGATATATCGGGATCACTGATGATGATGATGCTAAATCAAGTCTTAAAGGATTCCGTATAGGTGTTAAGGGTGGTGAGATATAATGAAATTCTTTTATGGGATACTCGAGTCATTTGCAGACTTTATGGGGTGTCTTTTTAGTATACTTTGGATTGGTTTTTGGCTGATGTTAACCTACGTATATCTTAAGGTAGCTTTTAATATATAAACGATTTTTGGAGGTATTTTAACATGCAGTTGGTTAAAGATATTTCTGTAAATGATATTCTTGAAGATGGTGTAGTTGAAGGGTTGCGTTATATTATACTCAAATCAGAATTTTCGTTGAATGGTTATATTGAAAGACCAGATAATTTACCAGAAGGAGTCGATAATGAACTGTACTGGAGTTTAGACGTGCATGGTCGATTTAGCTTTAGTGGGTACATAAGATGCAATGATAGTAATTTTAGTGGAAGTTACCTGGGTTTTGATACTGTTCATGACATAGACAAGATCCCAGGTAGCGCTACTTGGACTGTAAAAGACGTTCAGCTTGAATGTATACACGTAGCTGAGCAGTTGAAAGAATTAGAGAGAAAGTTGGAATAATTAGTGATAGAGAACGATCGAGATTTAGAATATTATCGTGAAACTGTGCGTGATAATGCGGATATTAGAGTTGGGAGATATTCATTTAAGGGAAATGCTATATTTATGGACGATATAAATCAATCATTCCTTAGTAGGCTTTTCCAACTACAGTCTTATGGGTGGTTTATAATACCAGCGCATTTATTAAATATGTACGTAGAAGAAGAGTATGATAATCGCACAACCAGCAATAAAATTGGACGTGCCCTTGCTGGGGGATTAATGTTTGGGACAGTTGGTGCTGTTGTTGGGGCTACTAGCGGAAAACAGACAGACGAAAATGATTTAACCTGTTCTTGACATTAGCCCGATGTATTCTAGTCCTACAATCTAAAATTAATTGCAACATATAGTAAATCATACCCAATTAGGAGCATTAGTATGGGACATGGACATTTAACTTTAGATGAAAGAGCAAAGATAGAGCTTTTATGGAAACAAGGGAGACGTATGGCTGATATAGCTAGAGAATTAGGTAGGCATAGAAGTACCATTTCTAGAGAGATAAGAAGATCTCAAGATTTTGAAGATTATAAAGAGCTGATGCCTAAAAAGCGAATGAAAATCTTGAGATATGACGCTAAAAGCGCTGAATTTAAGGCTAGGTTAAGATGGGAGACTGTGGGACGAAAATCACTTTATAGCAGCTATACGGGTAGAAAAATCAATAAGTATCTGCGTAAAAAGTATTCTCCAGAACAAATAGCATACGGCACAAAGGATGTGACTGTATCTAAAAATACGATATACAACTGGATCTATCGAGGAAAGCTTGAAATTAGCCGATCTGGCTTACGAAGAAGACGCAAGAAAAAAGGAAAAAGAGTACGAGAATCAGAGGCTGAAATGAACAGAGAATTGATAAAAGGTAGATCAATAGAATTCCGTCCAAAGCAAGCAAATACTCGTTCAGAATTTGGACATTGGGAATTGGATACAATTCTACCTAAACGTGGTAGCAAAGATGTGATAGCTACATTTAGCGAGCGTAAGACACGTTTCTTGTTTGCAGTTAAAATTAAGTCAAAGTCAGGCACATCTCTAATTCCAGCAATAGACACGTTTATGTCGTTGTATGGTGAGTATGCACGCTCCATAACATGCGATCACGGTACTGAATTTACAAATACTACCTTGGTTAATCAAATCGAACAATATGGGGTTAGTGTTTATTTTGCACATCCATACGCACCGCACGAGCGTGGATCAAACGAAAATTTAAACGGGCTTTTAAGGGAATATGTTCCAAAGAAAACGTCATTCTCTAAGTTGTCACAGATGGATTTAAAAAGCTATGTGTCAGAAATTAATAATCGTCCTAAAAAACTCCATAACTTTAGAACGTGTTTAGAAGTATTTAAAGGTGAAATAAAGAGGGCTAAATTTGACAAATGAGGGGGAAAGTTAATATATATTCAATATAAATGTTTAAGTTTTTTTAAAATTGTTGCGTTTAATATTGACTTTCGCCCGATGTATTCTAGTTTACATAATATACATTATAAAAAGTAGTTTTGGTAGCTAAAATAAACAGTTAGTATTATATACATAACTGTTTATTTTAGCTAGACCTTGATCACTAGCTCATCAGTATCGAGCCAGACTTCTTGGCCTAGCGGGATCGTGAATATTGGCTGTGTATGTCCAAAATCTAGATCATACATCACAGGTATCTCTTTTAGGATCGGAAATTTGTCTAGGACGTATAATAATCGTTGCTCTGTCATCTGTGATATTTTGGGAAAACGCCCTAATAAAAGCGCGCATGGTCGTTTAGCTAGTTGTAACACTTGAGCTAACAACCTAGAAAAATCCAGCCAAGTTTCACCATCATCTGCAAATTCAAGCAAAATTATCTTATCCTCAAAGTTTGGTTGGTATTGAGTTCCTGCTAACAAGAACAACGTGTTGACATTACCACCAACTGTTAGACCTCGTACCTGCCCCGATGTATAAACTTTCCAATCAGTCGGGTAAAATGTCCGCTTGCTGTCAGATAAAAACCACTCATCGCTTGACCATGTCTGTGATGGTCGAAGCTCATAATGCTTTTTTGTTAGTGCTTGCATGAAATTGTTATCTTGATAAGCCCCTGCTTTATCGAGCATTTTTAATGTTATATAAGCGGGACCATAATAGGTAACTAGCCCTGTTTTAGCTGTGATAGCATTAGCAAGCGCAGTGAAATCAGAAAAACCGCAAATGATCTTGGGATTATTTGCTATCAGATCAAAATCTAGATATGGTAATAATTCATTTGATGTAAAACCACCGATCACTGTTTGGATCGCTTTGACATTAGGATTGCTAAAAGCAGCATGAATATCATCTATTCGTTCAGAGATGCTGTTAGTGCCATCTAAAGTCATCCCTGATAAATAATTACCAAAAGTGACCTTAAAGCCCATCTGTGTTAATTTTGCTTGGGCTGTTTGATTAGCAGCAAAACCACCGACACAGTCAAATGTCCGACTAGGCGCAATGATCCTGATCTCATCATTTTGTTTCAAGCGTGCGGGTATCAGCATAAACATCCCTACTTTCTAAAAAATATTAAACAAATTTTAGCATATAAATCGTATAAAACAAAAAATATCGACCCCAAGCCAATTGACTTGAGGTCGATATTGATTAATCACCATATGAATTGATATATTCGTGTGCATTATTCCAAAATGGAACTTTGACAACACCTAAGATCTTAGAACGTGGTACAAAGCCATAGGAGCGACTGTCATTGGAAACTTCACGATTATCACCTAAAACAAAGTACTCATCTTTAGGGACCGTAAATGAATGTCCAGTTCCAAGAGTCACACCCTTACCTTCTGCATTTGAGATCGATAAAGTTCCTTCTTTTTGTTGCTCGGTAGTGATATATCCTTGAGATTGGAATTTTCCATTAACATAGAGCTTACCATCATTTTTATACTCGATCTTGTCACCAGGCAAGCCGATAATGCGCTTGACGTATTTTGTACTATCGCTCACACCAGCACGATCGTCAACGCCCTTAGCGCTGAAAACAACGACGGTATCACGTTTTATCTTAGCATGCTTTAACATGATCACACGTTCGTTATTTTGTAGATTAGGATACATTGACAAACCATCGACTTTGACCAACGATAACAGGAAAGTGTTGATCAAAAGTGCGATAAGAAGCCCGATAACAACGGGCCAGATCCAACTCATGATATTTTTAAATGTTGACATCTAATTTTTCCTCCAACGTTTCTAAGTAATTAAAGCTGTTAACTTGTTCTAAAGCATTGGTCTGATCTTTTAAGACGATCTCAAAGATATTGGTCGCATCTTCATTCAGTAAAGGTAAGACATTTTCCCAAGCGATCTTACCCTTACCAAGTTCTAAGCTATCATGTGTTTTGCCTAGCGAGTCAACTAAATGATAATGAACGATATTTTGTTTTAGACGAGTTAAGGCGGTCATTAATTTAGCACTATCCCCCTGCCATTTGATAAAGCAATGCGATGTATCAAAGGCTAAGCGATAATCATGAGCTAAGATCTTGGTATCTAACGCTTCATCCCCATAATAAAATACCGGTGAGATCGAATTTTCAAACATCACATGCTCTTTACCAAGATCTTTAAAATGGTCTAAGCGCTTAAAAACATATTCTTCAGCATGGTCTAAATCAGGATATAAACTGAGAAATTCAGCTGTTTGGCGCGAATAAGATCCATGGATCAATACTTGAACATTTTTGTCATAAGCTAATTGTAACAAATCTAAGGAACTTTGCTCAATAAATCGGTACAACTCTGGCAATTTATCTTCGGGTGTCAAAAGTTCGGTAAAATACTCACGGTAACGCATGGGGTGATGTAATACGATATGGTCTATTTTAGCATCTTTGACTTGATCGATACCATAGGCCAAACGTTTCAGTCCATCCCTAGTAAAGTCGTTTTCAGCAGTGTAGAATTCAAAAACGTTGGGTCGATATTGTAGTCGATCCTTGATCTGTTCAGGGTCAGAACTAGCTTTCAAGCCTAGATCGATTTTTTTCATAAAATCAGCTCCTCCTCAAAAAACTGGATAGGTCATATCACCGATCCAGTTCAAAGCATATATTATTATTTATCGATATCTTCCATCCAACCAAGTGCGAGTGCGTTTTCGCCTAAATGAGTTCCGATAACAGGACCAAAATAGCTGACCTCGATCGAATTGTTTGGATATTTTTTAGCAAGTTTAGCTTGCCACTCTTTAGCTGCTTCTTCGTTATTCGCGTGGATCACGATCATTTTGATCGGATAAGTTAGATCTTTTGTATCTTCTTCAAATAGATCTTCAACGCGTTTTAAAGCGCGTTTAGATGAACGAACTTTATCAAAAGCTACGATCTTGTCGGTCTCATCATCAAAAGTCAAGATCGGTTTGATCTTAAGTACACTACCGACAAAAGCTGCGGCATTTGATAGCCGACCACCACGTACTAGATTTTGAAGATCATCAACGACAAAGTATTCGTTGATCGTTGTCTTTAAATGATCTAAACGAGCTAAGATCTCATCTAGTTCTTTGCCTTGTTTGGCCATCCGAGCTGCTTCGATCGCTAAGTACCCCATCAACAGAACTGTGATCTCAGAATCTACAGGTACAACTTGGATATTGTCGACAGTATCTTTGACTGTTTCCAAAGTTTGAACTAAGCCAGAGATCGTACCAGCTAAATGGATACTGATCACAGCATCATAGCCTTGGTCACCTAAGGATTCATACAGCTCGATCAATTTGCCGATCGGTGGTTGTGAGGTGCTAGGGAAAGTTTCCGAAGTCCGTAGCTTTTCATAAAATTCTTCAGTAGTAATATCAATACCTTCATCATAGCTTTTACCATCGAGAATAAACGGGATAGGAACGATATGGATATCATTTTCTTTGATCTGTTCCGCGCTTAGATAGGCTGTACTGTCGGTAACAACAGCTATTTTCATAAAATTACACCTACTTTAATTATTATTGCAAGTCCTATCATAACACACAAATAAGCTAGTTACTAGCACAGTTCTTACTTGTGCGCGTTCAACAAGCTTCTTTTAAAACGACTTTAAAAATAAATTATATCACTAGATTAGCAAACTTTACACAGATAACTTTGCTCTTTTCTGAAATAAAGGCTACAATATTAAGTGAAACTTTTTAAAGGAGGCTTTTAACATGGCATTTGATGGTATTTTTACCCGTGCAATGGCTAACGAATTAAATGAGCTTCTCTTAGATGGACGCGTGATGAAGATCTCGCAACCTTACGCCAATGAAGTCATCCTAACGATTCGCCAAAATCGCCATAACTATCCTGTTTTATTATCGGCACATCCCAATTATGCGCGTGTTCAGGTCACTGAGATCCCATATACTAATCCCCCAGTCCCAACCAATTTTACGATGGTCTTACGTAAGTATTTAGAAGGTGCTAAGCTAGTAAAACTCGAGCAATTGAATTGTGATCGTGTTCTCAATTTCTATTTTATGACTCGAAATGAGCTCGGTGATCGGTTGCCGTTGGTCTTAAGTATTGAGATCATGGGACGTTATAGCAATATCATCTTAGTAGAACAAGAGACTAATAAGATCTTGGATACTGTAAAGCATGTCGGGATGGATCAAAATCGTTATCGGACGCTATTACCAGGAGCTACTTATAAGATCCCCCCTGCTCAAACTAAACGCGATCCTTTTTTTGATCCAGATAAGCTTTATTTAGAGCTAGTCAAAGCTCATCCGAATCGTGAAGTCTTAGCTACGCAACTTGTCAAGACCTATCAAGGACTATCGCGTCAAAGCGCCCTACAATTAGCTAAGATGCTACACGAAGATCGCGACTTAAGTGCTAGTTTTAACGCTTTTTTAGAGCAAACTAAGCATCCTAAAGCTAATATCTTTACCGAAAAAAACAAGCTAGCCTTTGATATCTTTACACACCATACGACTAAACAAAAATTTGCAACTTTAAGTGAGATGCTCGATAGCTACTATCAAGAAAAAGCAGTGCGCGATCGCGTTTTTCACCAAGGTGCAAAATTGATCCACGTCGTTAAAAAAGAACTATCTAAAAATCAAACTAAGCTCAAAAAATTGGCTAAAGAGCTCAAAAATACGGATAGAGCAGATGATCTTAGAGTCAAAGGTGAATTGCTGACGACTTATCTTTACCAGGTAAAGCCAAATGCAACGAGTGTGACGCTACCTAATTATTATGATGATGAAAAGCCAGTTAAGATCACACTCTCACCACAACTTTCACCAGCTCAAAACTCACAAAAGTATTTCAAAAAATATCAAAAGCTAAAAAATGCGGTTGCACACATAGAGCAACAATTAGCTTTAACTAAAGCTGAGATCGCGTATTTAGAAAGTGTACAGATGCAATTAGAACTAGCCCAACCAAGTGATCTAGATGATATCGAGCTCGAATTACAAACAGCCGGTTACCTATCCCAAACTAAGCAACAAAAAAAGCGTAAACCTAAATTAGGCAAACCAGAAACCTTTGTTGCTACTGATGGGACCGAGATCTCAGTCGGTAAAAATAATTTGCAAAATGATCGGTTGTCGTTAAAAACAGCACAAAAAAATCACTATTGGCTCCACGTAAAAGACATCCCTGGATCTCATGTGATCGTGCATAGTGCCCAGCCGACTAAAGAAACTTTACTACAAGCTGCTAGTTTAGCCGCCTACTATTCTAAGGCTCGGAACTCAGCCAATGTTCCAGTCGATTATGTGCAAGTTCGACATCTAAGAAAGCCCAATGGTGCTAAACTGGGCTTTGTGATCTATGAAGGACAAAAGACCCTTTATGTCACGCCAGACAAAGCATTAGTAGCTAAACTAAAAAAATAGATATATCAAAAAGAGTATGCTATCAACTTGGATAACATACTCTTTTTTAATTATTCAGTTTCAGTATCTTCTATCGTATAGAGTCTTATAGTTTGTGGTCCACCCTCACTTTTAGCATCAAATACGTACGATCCATTGGAATAGCGCTCATTAAAGTTATGGGCATTTGGTTCAACAGTGATCATTTTTTCAGTCTCGGTGATAACTTCTAAACGTTGATCAGGTGCGATCAAAAACGCAGTGAATACTCGATGTGGTTTGCTCTTTAGTTCCCGTAAGATCTGTACTCCTCGGCGAGCCCGTGATGTTATTGGGATCTCAGTGATCTTCATCTTCTTAAATGATCCTCGTGTCGTTAATAACCCAAGTGCGCTTTGCTCATCGGCTAACAATACAGAAACTAAAGTATCATCACGTAGATCCATACACTTGACCCCTGCTGCTCGTGCCCCTGTTGTTGGAACTTCAGCTAGATCATAGCGTAGACCGTAACCATTATAAGATACACAGACTAATTGCTTGTTCTCAGTTGTGTAATACAACGAAATAACTTCATCGGTCGGTGTTTTGAGTGTGATATAACGACTTGCCCGTGACTTATAAGTCCGGCCAGGCTTTAGATCAACTAGTGCGGTCTGCTTGATAAAGCCTTCTTTAGTTGCAAAAACAAAGTTTCCTGGTTCGTCTAAACTTTTGAAAACTTTAGCAAAAATGACACGCTCATCGGAATCTAAGCCTACAGTTTGCGAGAGATGTTCCCCTGTATCTTTAAAGCGTGATTCGGTGATCTCGTGAACTGGACGATAGATCACATTTCCTTTATTAGTAAAGATAAAGAGATGATCTAACGTGTTGACAGTCGTTTGTAGGATAGGTTCATCGTCTTCGCGCAAGCCATTATCATTAACATCTGATGCGTTGAAAGAACGCAATGAGGAGCGTTTAACATAACCCTCCCGTGAGATCTGAACGACCACATCTTCTTGAGCAACTAAGACTTCAGTTTCTATCTTAAGTGATGCGATCTTGGCTTGGATCTCGGTTTTACGTGGAGATGCGTATTTTTTAGCGATCATTTGTAATTCTTGGCGAATGACCTTATCTAATTCCTTAGGATCATTTAAGATCTTTTCGTATTTAGCGATCGCTTTTTTAAGAGTAGCGGCTTCTTTTTCTAGCTCAGTCACGTCAGTATTCGTTAACCGATACAATTGTAAGGCAACGATCGCATCGGCTTGTTTTTCAGTGAAATCAAACTGTTGAACTAAATTCTTAGTAGCATCTTTACGGTTTTTAGAAGCACGAATCACCTTGATGACTTGGTCTAAGATCGATAAAGCTTTGATCAGACCAATAACGATATGTTCTCTTTGCTTAGCTTTATTTAAGTCAAATTCAGTCCGTTTAGTTGTAACTGCTCGTTGATGTTCTAAATATGAGATCAAAATCTGTTTTAACCCAACATGCTTAGGGCGCATATGATCGATCGCGACCATGTTAAAGTTATATGAGATCTGGAGATCAGTATTTTTAAAGAGATAATTCAAGATCCCTTCAGCATTGGCATTTTTCTTTAACTCGATCACGATCCGTAAACCGTCACGGTCACTTTCATCCCGAACTTCAGCGATCCCTTCAACTTTTTTGAGTAACCGGATCTCATCTATTTTTTTGACTAAAACGGCTTTATTAACTTCATAAGGGATCTCAGTGACCACGATCGCAGATTTTCCTCCACGGAGGGCTTCGATCTCAGTCTTAGCACGTAACATCGCACGACCACGGCCAGTTTCATAGGCTTTCTTGATCCCGTCTGATCCTTGCAAGATCCCACCAGTTGGGAAATCAGGTCCTTTGATAAATTGCATCAACTCTTCCAAGCTTGCTTCGGGGTGTTTCATCAAATAGATCGTTGCTTGGATCGTTTCATCTAAGTTGTGGGTCGGGATCTCGGTCGCATATCCCGCTGAGATCCCTGTAGCACCGTTTACCAGTAAGTTAGGGAAACGGGCGGGTAAAACAGTCGGTTCGTATTCCGTATCATCGAAGTTTAGGACCATATCAACTGTCTTTTTATCAATGTCTTTAAGCATTTCAGCAGCGATCTCAGACAGACGCGCTTCAGTGTAACGCATCGCAGCAGGCGGATCTCCATCCATCGAACCGTTATTACCGTGCATTTCGATCAACGGTTCACGTAACTTCCAATCTTGACTCAAACGCACCATCGCTTCGTAGATCGAACTATCGCCGTGAGGATGGAAATTACCCATCACGTTACCTACAGATTTAGCCGATTTTCTAAATGGTTTATCGAAAGTATTTTTATCTTCGTGCATTGCAAATAAGATCCGGCGTTGCACGGGTTTTAAGCCATCCCGAATATCAGGTAAGGCGCGCTCTTGGATGATGTATTTAGAATAACGTCCAAAACGTTCACCCATAACGGCTTCCAAGGATAGTTCTTGGATATTTTGTTCAGACATTTACAAATTGCTCCTAACTATGCTTTATCTTCTGTTTCATGAGCTTTATTAGCTAAAGTCGTATCTAATAAGCTTCCATCTTCTTCTAGGGTGAACTGGACATTTTTCTCGATCCATTTGCGTCGTGGCTCGACTTTATCACCCATCAAGGTCGTGACTCGCTTTTCAGCTAAGGCATCATCATCGATCTTGACTCTGACCAAAGTTCTTGTTTTGGGATCCATCGTTGTTTCCCAAAGTTGATCGGCATTCATTTCACCTAAGCCCTTGAAACGTTGCAAAGTATACCCTTTACCGATCTCTTTAGCTTGTTTTTCCAATTCCTCGTCAGTCCAAGCGTAACGTACTTGAAGTTTTTTATTGACACTTTTTTGGAGTTTATATAATGGAGGTAAAGCGATATATACTCGACCGGCATTGATCATCGGACGCATGTATTTATAGAAGAAAGTCAACAATAGCGTTTGAATGTGCGCACCGTCAGTATCAGCATCGGTCATGATGATGATCTTGTCATAGTTGGCATCTTCAAGCTCAAATTCAGCACCAACACCTGCACCGATCGTATAGATCATCGTATTGATCTCTTCATTTTTCAAGATATCTTGCAACTTAGCTTTTTGTGTATTCAAAACTTTCCCACGTAACGGTAGGATCGCTTGGAATTTACGGTCGCGCCCTTGTTTAGCAGATCCACCAGCTGAATCCCCTTCGACGAGGAACAATTCATTTCGTTTGGCATTACGTGATTGTGCGGGGGTCAATTTACCTGAAAGCAACCGATCTTTTTTATGTCGTTTTTTGCCATTCCGACTTTCATCACGCGCTTTACGCGCAGCTTCGCGCGCCTCTCTAGCTTTAATAGATTTTTTAACAAGATCTTTAGCGAAATCGCCATTTTCCATCAAATAGTAGGTCAATTGCTCATTGACGACATTATCAACGATCGCCCGCGCTTCGGGTGTTCCTAACTTACCCTTTGTTTGTCCTTCAAATTGCAATAATTCTTCAGGGATGCGCACAGAAACGATGGCCGAAAGCCCTTCACGAACATCGCTACCTTCAAGATTTTTATCTTTGTCCTTTAAAAGACCGACTTTACGAGCGTATTCATTGAACGCTTTAGTCCAAGCGGCTTTCATCCCTGCCTCGTGTGTTCCTCCGTCTTTAGTGCGGACATTATTAACAAATGACATGATATTTTCTGAGTAACCGTCATTGTATTGACCAGATACTTCAACTTCAACACCATCTTTTTGCCCTTCAAAATACATCACATCGCCTAATGTATCTTTATCTTCATTTAAATAGGAAACAAACTCTTTGATCCCCTCTTCAAATAAGAAGATATCTTGGGTATCTGTCCTTTCATCAGTCAAAACGATCTTGACACCTTTTAATAAAAAGGCTGATTCACGTAGACGTTCTGCTAAAGTATCATAATTGAATTTTGTTGTCGAAAAGATCTCAGGATCAGGCTTAAAAGTGACCGTAGTCCCACTGTTTTTCTTTGTTTTGCCTAATTTTTTGAGAGTCCCGACTGGTTGACCACCATTTTTGAAATCTTCTTCGTACTCAACGCCATCACGAACTGTATTGACAGTCAAGCTAGAAGATAGTGCGTTTACGACTGAGGCTCCTACACCATGAAGACCACCAGAAGTTTTATAGTCACCTTGACCAAATTTCCCCCCAGCATGTAACACTGTGAAAATAACTTCCACTGTTGGGATCCCCATAGCGTGCATCCCAACTGGCATCCCGCGCCCGTAATCAACGACTGTGATCGAATTATCAGGATGGATCGTGACATCTATCTCTTTACCATAACCAGATAAGGCTTCATCAACTGCATTATCGACAATTTCATAAACTAAGTGATGCAATCCGCGGCCGTCAGTGGAACCGATATACATCCCAGGTCGTTTTCTAACTGCTTCTAAGCCCTTTAAGACTTGAATGGAGTCATCACCGTATTTTACTTTACTCATACATTCATTTCCTTTATCAAATTTAAAAGTCACGTTATCTATCTTACCGCATCAAAAGGATAACTATCAATATAAATTAATGTTATCTTGAACTTGGTAGATCTCGGATAAAGTGTCATTGGCAAAAACTTTGTACATTTCATCAAAAGTTTTTGCCAGGTCTTGCTTTAGTAGATCGCATTCAGGCAACCAGAAGACCTCACCTTCACTTGATGACTTAAGTTCACCTGAAAATTTGGTTGCGCGATAAAGCAAAACTATGTAGCGGGTCTCATTGACAAAAAATTGTTTGATCCCACAAAGTTTGGGATCTAATAAAGTCAACCCCGTTTCTTCAAAAAATTCTCGGATCATTGCTTGGTGAAATGATTCACCCATTTCAACATGTCCGCCTGGAAAAGTGATCCCCGGCCATTGCTTTTTACGTCGGTTTTCAACTAGCACTTGTTCACCGTTGCGTAATAAACACATATTAGTGAGTTCGATAGTCTCGGTTCGTGCCATTAAATTCACTCCTTTATATAACGCTGAGAGACGCATTTAAACGCAGCGTTCACGTTCTAGTTAATAGATTATCAATCTTAGCGCAAAATATCAAACGATATTATTTATCGAACATACATTCTATATTATACACAAATATTAACAAAATGGGGATGATTTTGGCTAAAAAACTTTCAACTTCCGCTAATGTTAATTTGCGGAAGTTGAATTTTAGGGCATAAAAATAGTGTGATCAGCTTTTGCCACTGAGCACACTATCTATTATTAACGTTTGTTTTTATAGATCACGATCTCTCCGATCAATATAAAAATGAGTGTTGCACCAAATTCGAGTAGCCACGAAGTTTTTAGACTAAAAAGTTGCAGACAGATCGTTGTCAGTAAGATCCCTAGTGGAGCAGATATCAATAAAACAAAATTGATAAGACTATCGACACGAGTTAGCTGTTCTTCATCGATGACCTGGACCAGATCGGTATAATATTTAGGTGCCATATATCCACTAAGAATGATACCGATCAATTTAAAAAACAGCGTATACCCTAATGGCAATCCGAGAAAACAACTCCCTATAGCAAACACAAGTGCTACATTAGCCAACATAATAAGTTGACCATAATTTACCTTTTCTAACCAATTAAAACGTAAAAATGAACCTAAAAGTAAACCGATAAAAGAAGTGAGTTGTAAAATGACTAGGGTCTGTGAATAGCTTCCCAAACGTAAATTACTAGTCGAGACCATGGCAACGTTTAGTAGTAATCCATATCCCATAGCTATCACTTTGCCGAATGTAAGTAACCACACGGTCTGCATAATATGTTTTTGTTTCATATGAGTATATGCTAATCTCATTTTTTGTAAAAAATCTGTGGCTGAGACGTGATCTTGGGCTGAAATTACCATTTTTACTGTATCATCAAACTTGATCTTTTTTAGAAAAAATAAGCTCAAAGCAAAGGTTACAGCATTCAAAAGTGCTAATCCCCAAAAATTATTGGGGTATACGACTAACCATTGCGCACCAATGAGCTGTCCGATAATTATACTTAAGCTGAATAAAACGATATCTAACGAAGAAATTTCGCGCCGTTCACTTTGATCGATCCAAGTCTTTGAAAACGGAGTAAACATCTTACTCATATAACCATCGAGTAGATCTGATAATACGTTTGCTAATAAGATGATCACGAACAAAGCTAGTGGCATATGATATTTAAGCAACAAAAAAGCAAGTGCAAAATAGAGCAAAACTTGTATCATGTTAAGTAATGCTGCTTTTTTGAGACGTTTAGTTTCACGGTCAGTCAAATAAGCTAATACAGGCTCAAGCAATCCTGGTAAATTTTCAAACAATTTGACTAATGATATCGCTAAAGTACTATACGTTTGTTTAGAAGCCAAAGTCAACAAGGCTAAGTTATATAGCGCACTTCCGATCCGATTGACTGTTTTTTCACAGATCAAATAGCGTACGTGCTTTTTTTCTCTCAAAACAACGATCAATTTAGCATTTGTCACCCTTCTTAAATTCATAATTTTCCCCCATCAATAACCTTTGAAAATATCTGATACTGATATTGCTGTACTTTTTATCCTACTAATAAAAAAGATAATGCTTTAATTAATTGTCCCCCGATTTTGAATCTATATGTTCTAAATTACAGTTACTATAGCATATTAAGAAGAAAAACAATAATACTTTTATGATTAAAATATACTAATTATAATTTCAATTAGAAATGACTTGTACTTTATCAGTTTTTCGAGTTATTTTTCAATAAAAAAACGTTGGCTTTCAAACCAACGTCTACTTAAAGATCGCATCACTGATCCGATCACTGCTTTTGTTATTTAAACTGTTCAAATGATGTGCATAGATCTCAGTCGTTTGAATGTTTGTATGCCGCAAAAGCTGTTGAGTCTCTTCCAACGTGGCACCATTCAGCAAGTTCAAAGTAGCACTGGTATGTCGCGTGCTATGAGCCGTTAAACGTGAACTATTATAACCAGCTTCAATAAAGCAGTGTTTTACGATCCCACGAATGCTTCGAGTTGAAAGCCGCTTACCTAGGTTGTTATTAGAAGTCGAAGCAAAGAGCGGTGCTACACTATTTGTCTCTTTTCTTGCTCTCAAATATTCACGTAACGCTGTTTCAACTTGATCGGGCATTCTGATCGGAGCATCCTTTTCGATATGCCCTTTACCTTGAACATATAAAACGACCACATCACCACTGACACGCATATCTTCAATATTAGCACGTCTGACCTCGATCGTTCGCAAAGCCATCGTCAACATCAAGGCTAACATTGCATAATCGCGCTTACCTTTTAGAGTGCTGCGATCGATATTTTCCAAAACTGCTGCCGCTTGCTTAGAAGTCAGATAATCTTTTTTATGTTCGGTCCCTAGCTTTAAACCTTTGACATTTTTAGCAATATCACGATAGATCCCCATCTCCTCGGTCCATTTGAAAAATTGCTTGACCGCCATTAAATAATTTTGTACGGTTGTTGGGCGTAACCCAATTGCTAACAAAGATTCGCGATAGTTTTTAACATCTTGTGGGGTCGGCTTTGTGATCTGGTGTTGTTTAGTGTAATTAAACCATTGTTTCAATGAGGTTTTATAAGTACGGATCGTGTTAGGTGAAGCATCGATAAAATTGATAAAGCGTTCCAAATAATCAATTTCAGCTAATTGTGTAGCGTAACTAGTTTGCAGATCCATAAAAATTCCTCCTGTTAGTTTTTAGATCCCCAGCTTATTTTAAGCTGGGGATCGTTTTTGTTTACTAAAGTTAAAGTAACTTTTTATTTATCGAACTTTATTTTGATAAGCGATCACTTCTTGGTCATAACCGTACTTTTCATTATACTTAGCTAATAATTCTTGATCATGTGTATAGACCTTGCCTGTTGTCAAAAGTTTTTCGTAAAGCTCAAGGTAGGCAATATCAGCTTTTTTTGCTAATGCCAATTCTTTTTGGTGGTCATAGGCGACTTTACAAAAAGATATCCCGCTAACCCCAGAGCCATCGATCTCTAGTAAAGCATACTGCGCTCTAAGATCAGCTTGCAACTTTTTCCAATCACAAAAAGGCTCACCGACTGAGCCGGGATTTAACACGATCTGTTCAGCAGTCGTATAACGCATCAGTTGATGGTGAACATGTGCATAGACTGCTAGATCGGCGTGGATCCCCTCTAAAACGGCATCAAAGTCTGTTTGTGGTCTCGTAGGATAGAGCTTTTGACCATAATTTAACTCTGGCAAATTATGTGAGACACTGATCGTCAATGGACCACGCGTAAGTGTTTGTTGGATCGGATTTTTAGCTAAAAAATCTAATTCAGCTTGTCCTAGATCTTGACCACAAGTCATTGCTAATTTAGAAAAATACACATGACTAGGTTTGACTAATTCGATCTTACCGGCTAACCCGTGTAATAACAGATCATCCCAATTGCCGCGGATAAATACCGTTGGCTGTAATGAATGCAGTAATTCTAAGATCTGTTTTCCCCCAGGTCCAGGCATCAAAATATCGCCTAAGACCCAGACCTCATCAACTGCTTTAGCTTTGATATCAGCAATAACAGCCTCTAACGCTGTTAAATTACCATGGATATCCGAAATTATCGCTATTTTATCCATCAAACCATCCCTATTCCTTAATCATTTACCAAATTATCAGTCTTTGGTTTCAATAATTTCATACATTTGCGTCGTTCTTTGACTACTGCCGTTTGCATCTCTTTCTTTGACCACTCAACTACCGGTGCAAATTCATATTTAACATACATATTTTTATCTTCAAAGCGTACATTTAAAATGGCATCGATCTGGACCCAGATCCCGGTACTTTCATCATAGATAAATTCCCCTACTTCCGAGACTTCACGAAATTCGTGCGGTTGATACATGATCTCGGCTTGAGTCGTCGTATATTCAGCCGACAGATCTGGCGTTTGGAGCTGTTGACATAAACAGTCACAATAGATAAACTCACCCGCAGCACGAGGAGCAACTCTAATACTTAAAATGTTTATCACAACAAATGTTGCTTTACGATAATTAACAATATCGCCAATACTGATCACTTCATTTGAACGACGCCTAACTCGAATTTTTTCTAACATTGACTTTCCCAGCTATATAAAATGTGAAACAACATAATCTTTGGTAATTATACTTGCGAAAGAAATATAGTTTTTCCCTTCCTAAACTTGAGACCCACATCTAACGAACTGTGAGCAACTCTTCTCGCACATTTTTAACTTTCCGAATAGGCCACTCCAGCTAAATAGCAGATCTCAGTATACGAACTAATTCCATAATAATATACTATCATTTTTCCTAAGTTTTAGCTATAACTTATGGAAACGTTTTAAAAATATAGCTAAAAAATACTCGCCAATATTTACGACGAGTATCTCTTTACTTAGACATTATTGGTAAAATTCTTTTTTCTTGGACGCCAATTCAAGGCTAAAACAGCAATAATGACCAAAAATGAGCCTAACAGATCTGCTCCACTGAGTTGTAGACCAAAAAAGATGATCGAACCGATCGTTGCTGCTATTGGCTCAAAGGCATCTAGCATACTAGCTGTTGTTGGGCGGATGTATTTCAAAGCATTAGTAAAGAGTTGAAATGGGATGATCGTCCCTAAAACGACAACAGCTAAAACTAATAATACTAATTCTAATGTCAAAGAAAATGACTCAAATTTTGGATGGATCACAGTCAAACCGATCCCGGCGATCAACAATCCCCAACCGGTCACTGCCGTTGACGAATAATGTTTTAATAAGCTACGAGGGATCAAAGTATTAGCTGCTCCCCCAACTGCTGAAAGTAATCCCCAGATCAAAACGGCTGGTGTGATCGCTAATTGAGTTAGATCACCATGCGTTGCAAGCAGTGCTACACCTAAAAATGCCACCATAGCACTGATCAGTTCGATCCGCCGTGGTCGTTGCTTTTGAAAGACTGCTAGATATAAAATAATGAAAAATGGTCCGACAAATTGCAAGATCGTCGCGATCGAAGCATCACCTAATTTGATCGCCATAAAATAACAAAATTGTACTGGAATTATTCCACCTAGCCCATAAGCGATCGCTGTTTTGGCACTTTGCTTATTTTGCCAAAGCGCTAATGGGGCTTCCTTTTTATAGCTGGCCAAGGCCAATAAAACTAGGCCCCCACTGAGCATTCGGATCTGACTCAATAATAGTGGAGTCAATCTAGGCTCGAGTTCAAAGATAAATTTAGCAAATAAGCCCGACACGCCCCAAAGAAAAGTCGACAAAATCGTCAGCATCGTCCAGAGTTTTTGTTGTTTTGTCATTTGTTGTCCTCACTATCTAAAAAATTCCAAATAAAAGAGCTGAGAGGTCTTCTCAGCTCAAAGTGACTGTGTTAATCAGTCAAGTCCATCAGTTTTTTGCTCAGCTCAATTTCAACTGGTGTGGCATTACTATTTTCAAAAATTATTTCACCGGCTGTTTGATTAGGTGAAAGCAACTGCTTTTGTGTCAATAAATGCTTCAACTCGCGCGCTGCCCCTGCACCTCCGTCAAAAACAGCGATATTTTTTCCAATAACATCCTGGATCGCTTTTTTAACAAATGGAAAATGCGTGCATCCTAAAACAACTGAATCAACGTTTTCTTTATACGGTGCTAATATATCTTCTAAGTATGCATATAATTCTGATGAACTTAATTCGCCTTTTTCGACAAACTCAACTAACTTCGGTGCTGGTAACTTGATGATCTCGCCTTGATCAGAAAAACGTTCCATCAAATGATTGAATTTTTCTTCCTTTAAAGTCAATGGAGTCGCCATCACTAAGACTTTAGAACCCGTTTGATGCAAAACAGCTGGTTTAACAGCTGGTTCCAGTCCTACGATCGGAATTTCAGGGTACTTTTGACGTAAATATGTGGCCGCAGCGCTTGTCGCAGTATTACAAGCGATCACGATCGCTTTGACTTTCTTTTGCTGGATAAAGTCCTCTACGATCGCTTCGCTCAAAGCTTTGACTTTGGCTACACTTTTTGTACCATAAGGGGAATTTTTCGAATCCCCAAAGAAATAATAGCGCTCATTTGGCATGAGCTTATAGATCTCACGTAAGACACTGATCCCGCCGAGACCTGAATCAAATACTCCGATCGGAGCTAAAGCCTTATTTTCCGTCATCACTGTTCCTCATCTCTACTGCATTATTCACAATTAAATATTCTAACACTTTTTGACAGTGAGGAGTAGTCTTAATAATTATCAGTAAATTTTTTGATACGTTCACTTGCTTGGCGTAGGTCATCCATAGAAGCTGCATAACTCAAACGCACATACCCTTCACCACCTTGACCAAAGGAAACACCTGGGATCAAAGCAACTTTTGCTTTCTTGGCTAATTCACGGACAAACTTCCATGAGTCATGCCCACATTTAGCGGGGATCTTAGCAAATAAATAAAAAGCACCGTCTGGTTTGACCACCTCAAAACCAGCATCTTCTAAAGCTTGGCGCATAAAATCACGTCTAGCTCGATATTCCTTGCGCATGCTCAAGGCGTCATCTTTTCCTTTAGTCAATGCTTCTAAGGCAGCAAATTGAACATTTGTCGTTGGTGCGGTTACCATATATTGATGTGCTTTGACAACTTGTTCACTAAAATCCTTTGGCCCTAAAATAAAACCCAAACGCCAGCCAGTCATCGCATGTGATTTAGATAGACCGCTGATCACGATCGTATTTTCGGGTAAAAAACTTGCTAACGAAACATGTTGGCCCTCATAAGTCAACTCAGCATAAACTTCATCACATAAAGCCCAAATATCATATTCAGCGATCACTTTAGCTAAAGCCGCTAATTGTCCTTTTGTATATGTCGCCCCTGTTGGATTACTTGGGTAGACCAACACGACTGCTTTGATATTTTTATCTTTATTTGCATCTAAAGTAGCACGTAATTTTTCAGGTGTTAAAATAAAACCATCAGCGCTCGTATCAACTTGCAATACATCGGCTCCATTCAACTGACTGATCGGAGCATAGATCGGAAAGACTGGAGTTGGCATCAAGACTGTATCTCCTGGATTTAAGATCGTTTGCAAACTAGCTGCGATCGCTTCTGTCGCCCCCACAGTCGTAATAACCTGTTCTGGAGTGTAAGCTAGATCATATTTTTCTTTGTAGTACTTAGCGGCAGCACGTCGCAACTCCATTATTCCCGAATTAGGTGTATAGTGGGACTGGTCCGCATTGATCGCCGCGATCGCAGCTTGTTTTACATGCTTTGGTGTATTAAAATCTGGCTCTCCTAATGTTAACTTAATGATCCCCTCGATCTGACTGACTTCCATATCGAATTGCCGAATATCTGATACAGCAATGGATTCGATCCTATGGTTAAATCTAGCTTGCATAAAAACATTACCTCACTTTTTTAAATTTACTCCATTATATAGCAGATAAATTAAAATTGCCAAAGAATTTTAAATAAATAAAAAATGCAGCCCGTGTGACTGCATTTTGACATAGCTATACCTTAGCACTTCGTTTGGTAAATTCGCGATAATAGATCTGTGCGCATATGCATACTAGGATGACCTTAACTGCTCCAGGAAGAAGAAAGGGAACTCCCAATAAAAGAGCATTTTCCAAGTTGATATCGCTGATCACAAGTAACCACAGTGAACCACATAACAACTGTATTAAAGCTCCTAGACTGTTAGCAACTAATAACCAGCCAAACGTTTGCTTTTTTATGACCAATGAGCCAACAATTATGACATAGACTAAAAAACCCAGTAAATAGCCCCCAGTATTACTGAATAAGACGCCTAGCCCCCCTTTAAAATTAGCAAAGATCGGTAAACCGATAAAACCAAGTAATAGATACACTAAAATCGTCTGTAAACTATATCTTAGCGGTAAGATCGAGGCTAACAAACCGACAGCAAATGTCTGAAGCGTCAACGGTATCACAGGTAAGGGGATCGTTAATTGTGAACAAACGATCAGTAAAGCGAGCATGATGCCAGCTAAAGATATGTAATATAATCTATTTTTCAAATTCAGTCATCCTCTCTACTACCAATATCATAAGCATACGAGTTTTAAACCTTTTTGTCAACTTTATTAAAATTAAAAGTTTACTATATCTATAAAAAAAGAAGCTAGCAGGCTTCTTTTAACTAGTCTTCTTGGGTCACGATCATCTTAGTTTCAGGAGCAAACATCGCACGTTGTTCTGGCGTCGGTGCTTGGTCGGTGATAAATAACGAGATCTTATCCAAAGGACAAATACGATAGTAAGATTTATTGACAAACTTTTGATGTTCAGCTACCAAAATGACTTTACGCGCCCGTTTGACCGCCATTCCAACGATCTGAGCATCATCTTGATCAAGTAAATAGGCACCATTTTCATCGATCCCAGATGCGGCAATAAAGGCTGTATCAAATACGACGTTTTGCAATTCTTCGATCGCTAAATTTGAATAGAAATAACGATTCTCATGATTCAAAGTTCCACTCAAGACCTTGACCCGTACTTTATTATGCTCGGCTAAAGCCATACAATTATCTAAAGAATGGGTCACGATCGTTAGGGGCATATTGATATTTTGACAAGTCTTCAATAAGATCGTTGACGAATCGACAAAATAAACATGATGCGGTTTAAAATAGGGCGTGGCTGCTAAGGCGATCTGCGTTTTTTGCTTAGTGAAACGAGCTAAACGGCTTTGAAAGTTCGGCACGCTACGCCCAAAATCTAATGGTAAGATCCCACCATGTGTGCGCCTGACCTCACCTCGTTTAGCTAACAACACGATATCGCGTCGCGCAGTATCTTGCGAGATCCCAAATTCCTGCATGATATCTTTAGTCGACAATTCCTGTCTTTCTTCTAATAATTGTTTGATCAATTCAATTCTCTTTTCTTGACTCATCAAGCGCACCTCTTAACTAATTATCTATAATTATTATACCTTTAGTTATCAGCAATTAAAAGCATTTATAATGATGTGCTTATTTAAATAGGTTAATTCCCTTAAAGAATAGCTTATTTTCTCCTACTGAAAAATAAAAAGCGCATACGTCCTTAAATTGAGCGCATGCACTTTTATTACTTAACTAAAACAACTTTTAAGCGTTAAAAGCTTCTTCTAATTGTGGAACGATCTGTTTCTTACGGGAAACAACACCTGGTAGATCAACTTTGTCAGCCACCAATTCTTTTTCAAAGGCCTTTTCGACCATTTCCTTAGGTTCGCCAACGACTAAAAGACGTGTGTTGGAATCTAGGATGTTAGTTACCATCAGCAAGAACAGATCATAACCTTCAGCAGCCGATTGTTTTTCGATAGCTTCACGTAAAGCAGCTTCACGTGCGAAAACTTCATCAAGATCGACTGTGTTTACTTGATCGACACGGACTGTCTTCCCGCCCATGTCAAATGATTTTGCATCGGCTGTGATCAATTCTTCTTCTGTCTTACTTGCCAAGTTTGTCCCGGCTTTAAGCATTTCAAGGCCATAAGCTTCTAGATCTACATTAGCGATCTTAGCTAAAGCTTTTGCAGCAGCTTCATCTTTAGCTGTAGTCGTTGGTGATTTGAATAGCAAAGTATCAGAAATAATAGCAGATAACATCAAACCAGCCAATTTAACTGGGATCTCAACGTTATTTTGCACGAATTCACCGTAAATGATCGTACTTGTACAGCCAACTGGTTCAGCATGATAGTACAAAGGTGCAGCTGTCGCAAAGTTAGCGATCCGGTGATGATCAACAACGTGTGTGACTGTCACATCAGCAATATCAGCGACACTTTGTTGTTCTTCGTTGTGATCGACCAACATTACAGCATTTACTTCAGGAGCTGCCTTTTCGATCACACGTGGAGCTGGTTCTTCAAAATGTTCTAAAACAAATTTTGTTTCTTCGTTTGGTGTACCCAAAGCAACAGCTTCGACTTCATTACCCAAAGCGTTTTGCAAAAATGCGTAAGCTTTAGCAGCTACGATCGCATCTGTATCTGGATTTTTATGTCCGAAAACTAATTCTTTCATCAAAAAATATCTCCCATCTAAAGTATTCCTAACTTCAATAATTCTACCACACAACTAGCCAAACTTAAATAACAATAAAAAAGCTGTGACATAAGTCGCTATTTGACGTTCAAAATATGTAAAAAGAACTCACCATGATGCGCATTTGCATCGTGGTGAGCCCTTTTATGTGGAACTGATCCTTTGATAATAGCTTATAGGCTTTCTTTGAGACGTGAAACGTAATCTTTTTTAGCTAGATAACCATCAAAAGTTTTCAAAAAACTATTGATACGTGGGATCTGATCCTTACCACGTCTAAAAACGAAGGCCAAATCGAACTTGATCTCTGGTTCAAATAACGCCATCCCCATCTCACCATGGTTTTTAGCTGTTACAAACGACATTGGTAGTGCAGTGTAACTACCAGTTCGTTTAGCAAATTCAAAAAGCTGCTCTGGTGTAGCAAAGTGAGCTACGCTATTAGGATGATCGACCATTGCGTTCTTATAAGCTTCTCTGATCGTATCATTCAAGTAGTATTGTGGTGGATATGTCACCCATTTATTGTTCAAAGTGTCCTTGAACCGCACCCGCTTGCGCTTTTCTAAGCGTTCATTATTGTGCAAGAAGATCAGGTCTTCGGTAATGATCTTTTTAGTTTCGTATGGTTTCCAGTTCTTGATACTTTCATCTGGAAGATACATTACCGCTAGATCGATCGTATTATTTTCTAAGCGCTCCCAAATCTCCTTACGTGTCAACATATGCGTGGAGAGTTTGATGCCGTTATTTTTTTCGTAATATTCGATCGCAAAATCAGTGAAGACTTGATCCTCGATCGAAGCTAAGATCCCAATGTTGATCGTCCCTTGAGTTGCACTTGTCGATTGTTGGATCTCATCAGCTGCTTTATTTAATGTTTCATAGATCTGGTGAGTTGCATCTAGCATGGTGTAGCCCGCATCAGAAAGGTGCAACTTTTTACCAACCGAATAAAACAGTGGTGCTCCGACCGTTCGTTCTAATTTCTTTATTTGTTGAGTCAAAGCTGGCTGCGTGATCCCCAAGATCTGAGCTGCTTGGGTATAACTCATCGTTTCAGCTAATTGCAAGAAATAGGTCAACGTCTTTGATGAAAAGATGTTTTCTTGTTGTGTCTTCATATAAGTATATCCTTTCCCGTAGCATTATCCTTCATTAATTCAAATGCCAAATATCTTATCTTTATATAAATAATTATACTATATTATGATAGTAATGTTAAAACTTTTTGAACTCTCTAAGGGGAATAATTCCATTATAAGTGAAAAATTCTATAACTACTAAAAATTTGGATAAATTAATGAATATAGTACACAAAATAAAATAAAAAACGATAATTTATGCTTCCACCCATAAATTACCGTTCCACTAGTAGATAACTTCCACATGATCTACCATTTTCAAATACGCAAGCACAAAACAATAAACAAAAAATTATATTGTTATGATCTGTACTACAGTATCAGTATACTATCACTCATTCTAAGTTTCAATGAAAATATATGAAAAAAAGTTGAGAACTTATTAATCCTCAACTTTGATTTTAATTATTTGATTTTTAGCGTTTGCTTCAATTGAGATTGAACTTTATCCAAATTTTCCTTTGGTACGACTTCATATGAGACTCCATCGATCATTTGACCATTACCCTTGAGTTGGATCTGATCGATATTTTTAGCCCCGCCATAATTAGTTACGATATCTTTAATATCATCAAATGTTAAATCAGTTTTCATATTAGCCGAAATAGCATTCAAAATGCTATGGTATTTAGCTAAACTATCGATCGAAGCTGCTTTTTCCACTAAAGCAGTCAATACTTGACGTTGGCGCAATTGCCGCCCGTAATCGCCTCGCGGATCCTCATAACGCATCCGAGTATAAGCTAAGATATTATCAGAATCGATCGTGACTTCTCCTTTAGGAAAATGAACATCTAAGTTAGTAAATTCTAAGTCATTATCGACTTTGACCGGACCGATCGCTTCTGACAACTGTTCAAGGCCTTTCATATTGATCTCGATATAATGGTCGATCGGAATATCTAAATAGCTTTGTAATGTATTCAATGCTCCAGAAACACCATCGTATGAATAAGCTGCATTGATCTTATTGTTGCCTGGATGGCCTGCGATCGTAACTAAAGTATCTCGTGGAATACTCAATAATTCCGTCTTTTTAGGAGTAACAGCCGCTACCATGATCGTATCGGAACGCCCTTGTTCAGTCCGGCCGTACTCACCAGTATCGCTTCCTAATAAAAGGACCGAAAACGGTTGTCCGTTGTCTAAATTGACACTGCCGGTACGCTTATCGTCATGTTTGACAGCTTTATATGTAACATCGACAGCTTTTTTAGCATCGAAATAGAGTTTGCCTACAATAACTGCATCAATTAGTAAAAAGAGGCCCAATGCGATCAAGACCCACTTCCACCAACGTCTTTTCTTCTTATGATGATGCTTATGTTTATGTTGTTCATCAGGCATCAACAATCACCGCCTTAGTATCTATATTAATAAAAACAAACCTTGTATATTATACCAATATTCCTAAATTTTGTATAACAAAAGCTTTTCATATCTGAGTTAAAAATTTAAAATGACCACCCAATACGTATGGATGGTCATTTTTATCATTTAGTCTTTAGCTGACCAGTTTTCAGGATCATGGCGCCATTTTTCCAAGACTTTACGTTCTGCAGTTGAAATATAGTTAGCTTCAACGGCTGCTTCCAATAATTCTGAGTAATTAGTCAATGTAAAATAACTCAGATCTGCTTGACTAAAATTATCAACGATCGCTTGTAATTGATAACTAAAGATCGCGCCAACGCCTAAAACATCGGCTCCTTCATTTTGCGCAGCCTTAACAGCTTTCAAGACGCTCCCACCCGTCGATAGGAGATCGTCGATCACGACTGTTTTAGCCCCAGGATGCAAAACACCTTCGATCTGCTTACCACGCCCATGATCTTTGGGTTTAGAACGAACATAAACCAATGGCAAGTCTAACTCAGCGGCTATCCAAGCTGCATGTGGGATCCCTGCCGTAGCTGTCCCTGCGATAACTTCGACTTCTGGATACTTTTCTCTTATCAATTCGGCAATTCCTTTGGCGATCGCTGTTCTGATCTTAGGATAGCTGATCGTCAAACGGTTATCACAATAGATCGGACTTTTGATCCCACTTGCCCAAGTAAAAGGTTCATTTGGGGATAATTTTACAGCTTGAATTTTGAGTAAGTCTTTTGCGATTTCTTTCATTTACTTTATCCTTTCTTACTGGTTCCAAAGCTCAAAAATTTCTTGATAAGCCATCACGGGATCTTTGGCTTGCGTGATCGGGCGCCCAACGACGATCGCACTTGAGCCATTTAGTGCCGCCATATCTGGGGTCATGACCCGTTTTTGATCGCCTAAACTGTCGGTTTTTAGCCGGATCCCAGGCGTGACCCGTAAGAAATCTGGCCCCGTAACTTCTCTTAGCCTACTAGCTTCCCAGCCAGAACAAACGACTCCATCTAAGCCTGCATTTTGCGCTAATTTAGCATAATTTTCCACACTTTTATCAAGTCCGACCGAGATCAATTGTTCTTCTTTGACTACTCGTTCATCAGTTGAGGTCAATTGAGTGATCGCTAATAATTTTGGTTCTTTTTTACCAGCTTTTAGCGCCCCTTCAACTAAGCCGAATCTAGCTGCCTTGAGCATCTCATGCCCCCCATTAGCATGTGTCGTGGTGAGACTAACACCTAATTGGCCTAAGACATACATTGCCCGTTCGACTGTATGCGGGATATCATGGCATTTTAGATCTAAAAAGACATCGTGTCCTTGCGCTAAGACCGCTTTAACTAGATCTTGGCCTGCACTGTAATACAGTTCCATTCCGATCTTTACAAAAAGCTTCTCAGTTTGCGGAAAGTTTTGCAAAAAAGCAAGAGCCCGCAAAGCATCATTGAAATCAAGGGCGATGATCGGACGTTTAAGCTTCATTATCTCTAGCCTCCCGTACTTCTTGGATCAACTTTTCAATACTTTCGATCCCCAACTCATCCATTACTTTGGGCAATTCTGCAACTAAATGTGGACAGATCAAAGGATCGTAGAAGTGCGCCGTTCCGACTTGGACGGCTGAAGCTCCAGCTAAATACATCTCGATGATATCTTTGGCACTCTTGATCCCTCCGACCCCAATGATCGGGATCTCGACTGCATGGGAAACTTGATAGATCATTCTGATCGCGATCGGTTTGATCGAATGTCCCGAAAAGCCACCAGTCAAATTACCCAAGACCGATCTACGAGTTTTTAAATTCAGACTCATCCCCATCAATGTATTGATCATTGTCAAGCCATCAGCGCCAGCAGCTTCAACTGCTTTTGCGATCGCTACTACATCAGTCACATTAGGGGAAAGTTTAACATAGACTGGTACCTTAGAAACAGCTTTGACTTGTTTGGTCAATTCAGCTGCGGTCTGTGGATCAGTCCCAAATGCCATCCCGCCTTCATGCACGTTAGGACAAGAAATGTTCAATTCTAAAGCAGTCACTAAATTAGAATCGGAGAGTTTTTTAGCAACTTCCACATAATCGGCGACCGTTGAGCCACCTACACTACCTAACACTGGTAAGTCGGGATAATCTTGCTTTAACGCTGGTAATTTCTCATCAATAACTGCTGTTATCCCCGGATTTTGTAATCCGACCGCATTGATGACCCCATTGTCTAACACAGCGATCTTAGGATTGGGATTACCGTCACGAGCCTCAGGTGTCGTCGTCTTGATAACTAACGCCCCTAAAGTATTCAAATTAAATTTTTGAGCTGCCCCAACATCTCCAAAGCCAAAAGTTCCACTTGCTGGCATGATAGGATTTTTTAGATCTAAACCTGGTAATTTGACTGATAACCTTGACATAATTTACCTCCCTTTATAGTGCTGTAGTCGAGAATGAACGATTTTCTAAAGCTTTCAATAAAGCATCCACGGTATCAAACGATGTCAACAAAGCAATATTATGCTCGATCGCAGTTTGTCTGATCACAAAGCCATCAGATACTTTTTCTTGGTCGTGATCCATCGTGTTGATCACGATATCAACTTCATTATTTTGTAAAACATCTAAGATCCCGGGTTTAGCTTGTCCGATCTTGGCAACGGTCATGGTATGCAACCCATTTTCATTTAAAAATTCAGCTGTTCCAGCAGTCGCAAAGATCCGATAGCCGATCTTTGCAAAACGTTTCGCTAAAGCTAAAGCTTGCTGTTTATCTTTATCTTTGACCGTAAATAAAACGCTCCCGTTAGCCGGCAATTTCATGTTGGCTCCAATAAAGGCTTTATAAAGTGCCTTTTCAAAGCTATGATCACTGCCCATGACTTCACCAGTTGATTTCATTTCTGGTCCTAGTAAGCTGTCGACATCGGCCAGTTTATTAAAGGAAAAGACCGGAGCTTTGACATGGATCATTTCAGATTCAGGATAGATCCCCGATCCATAACCTAGCTCTTTTAAAGTCTTGCCTAAGATAACTTGAGTAGCAACTTGAGTCATCTTGATATCAGTGATCTTACTCAAAAATGGTACCGTCCGACTAGCCCGTGGATTTACTTCAAGAACATAAACTTCACCTTTATGCACGATAAATTGGATATTCATGATCCCGATACACTTCAAAGCAATGGCTAATTTCTTAGTTGCATCTTCAATTTGGTCTTTGACACTTTGATCAAAGTTTTGCGATGGATATACCGCCATCGAATCACCTGAGTGGACGCCAGCTTGTTCGATATGTTCCATGATACCTGGGATCAAGACATCTTTACCATCGCAGATAGCATCGACCTCACATTCGTACCCTTCAAGATAAGCATCGACTAGGATCGGATGTTCTTTGGCCAAGTATGCATTTTCAGCTAAATATTGGGTCAATTCTTCATCGTTATTAACGATCTCCATTGCCCGCCCGCCAAGTACGTAACTCGGGCGAACCAAAACTGGATATCCGATCTCATGGGCGCACGCAAGGACTTCTTCTTCTGACATCGCAGTCTTACCCACTGGTTGTTTTAGGCCAAGTTGTTTGATAACTTGATCAAATAACTCACGATCTTCAGCTCGATCAAGATCAGCAACTGCGGTCCCCAAAACATTGACGCCATTTGCTTTTAAGCCAGCTGCTAAATTGATCGCAGTTTGTCCCCCAAATTGCACGATCACACCTTTAGGCTGTTCAAGATCGATCACGTTCAAGACATCCTCTAGATCAAGTGGTTCAAAATATAATTTATCTGAGACTGAAAAATCAGTAGAGACTGTTTCAGGATTAGAGTTCATCACGATCGCTTCATAGCCTAGTTTTTGGATCGCTTTAACACTGTGGACTGTAGCGTAATCAAATTCGACCCCTTGTCCGATCCGGATCGGTCCAGAACCGATAACTAGGATCGATCCTTTAGCTGAAGGGTGACTTTCATTTTCAAGATCGTATGAACTATAAAAGTATGGTGTATGCGATTCAAATTCAGCTGCACAAGTATCGACCATCTTATAGACAGGAAGGATCTGATTTTCTTTCCGTAAAGCACGGATCTCTTCAGCAGTCGTATCCCACAGTTTAGCGATCGTATGGTCACTAAAGCCATAATACTTAGCCTCTTTTAAGCAAGCCAGATCATTAGGATGCGCCTTTGTTTTAGCTTCAAGTTCGACGATATGTTTTACAATATCTAAATAATAGAGATTGATCTTAGTAAACTCATGGACCTCTTCTAATGTATAGCCACGACGAAAGGCCTCAGCCAAATAAAAGAGACGGTCATCTTGGGCGTGAACTAATTTCTTCTCTAATTCTTCATCCGAAGCTTTAGCTACTCGCGGTGATAAAAGATCTTTTTCATCGATCTCAAGTGAGCGGACTGCTTTTTGCAACGCTTCTTCTAAGTTACGGCCGATCGCCATAACTTCTCCAGTTGCTTTCATTTGGGTCCCCAAGGTCCGATCTGCCTGTGCGAATTTATCAAATGGCCAACGTGGGATCTTAGCAACTACATAGTCTAAAGCTGGTTCAAATTCGGCATAAGTCGTTTGGGTAACAGGATTTTTGATCTCATCTAGTGTCAGACCAACTGCGATCTTGGCTGCCATTTTAGCGATCGGATACCCAGTTGCTTTAGAAGCCAAGGCTGAGGAACGTGACACCCGTGGATTTACTTCGATCACGTTATACTTGAAACTGTTAGGATCAAGTGCTAACTGAACATTACAGCCACCTTCGATCTTGAGTGCACGGATCAATTTTAAAGAACAATCTCGTAACATTTGATACTCACGATCAGTTAATGTTTGTGTTGGTGCGACCACGATCGAATCACCAGTGTGGATCCCAACTGGATCAAAGTTTTCCATCGAACAAACTACCATCGCATTGTTAGCTGAATCACGCATCACTTCAAATTCGATCTCTTTGTAACCCATGATCGATTTTTCGATCAAACACTGGGTCGCAGGTGAAAGATCCAATCCATTAGCTGCGATCTCTTCTAATTCAGCCGGTGTATCGCATAAGCCACCACCGGTACCGCCCATCGTAAAAGCAGGACGTACGATCACAGGATAACCGATCGTTTCAGCAAATTCCAAGGCTTCTGCTACTGTATTGACCGTCTTTGAAGCTGGGATCGGTTCATCTAATTGTAACATCAGCTCTTTGAATTTTTCGCGGTCTTCAGCTTGATCGATCGCAGATAATTTTGTACCTAAAAGTTCGATCCCAAGCTCATCTAAGATCCCACTTTCATGCAATGCGATCGCTAAGTTCAACCCGATCTGACCACCTAATGTTGGCAACAAAGCATCGGGATATTCTTGGCGCATGATGCGCGAAACTGATTCGACCGTTAATGGCTCTAAATAGACCCGATCAGCAATGTCAGTATCTGTCATGATAGTTGCAGGATTGGAATTGACCAAAACTACTTCATAGCCTTCTTCACGTAACGCCATACAAGCTTGAGTCCCGGAATAGTCAAATTCAGCAGCTTGTCCGATGATGATCGGTCCTGATCCCAGAACCATGATTTTTTTAATATCTGTTCGTTTAGGCATTTTCTTCTTCCTTTCGTTGATCGATCATATGCATAAAGTCATCAAAAAGATCGACTGCATCATGTGGTCCTGGTGCAGCATCAGGATGAAATTGCACACTAAAAGCTTTATAGCGCTTATGACGTAACCCTTCGACCGTACCATCGTTGATCTCACGGTGAGTAATGATCAATTCATCTTTATCGATCGTTGCTGGATCGACTGCATAACCATGATTTTGTGAAGTAAAATTGATCCTTCCCGTTGCGATCTCACGGACCGGATGGTTAAAGCCACGGTGTCCAAATTTCATCTTATACGTATCAGCATTGTTAGCTAAAGCAAAAATCTGGTGTCCTAAGCAGATCCCAAAGATCGGAAGATGTTTTTGGACTTCTTTTACCATTTCGACAGCATGTAAAACGTCTTTAGGATCTCCAGGCCCGTTAGATAACATGACGCCATCTGGTTTTAAATTCAATATATCTTGGGCTGTTGCACTTGATGGTAGCACGATCGTATTGCAATCACGTTTAGAAAGTTCACGTAAGATACTGTGCTTGAGTCCATAATCAACTAGAACAACATTGCGCTTTTCACCAGGATTTGGATAAGGTTTGATCGTTGAAACTTGTTCCACTACCCGATCACTTAGTACAGTTGCACGCAATTGATCAAGTGTGTGAGTCATATCATGAACTGAATCGACTAAACATCCCTTCATCGTTCCATGTTCACGTAATTTCTTAGTCAATGCCCGAGTATCGATATGACAGATGCCAGGGATCTGCATTTGCTTTAAGAAATCATCGAAGGTCCCTTGCTTGCGCCAACTGTCAGAAACACGTGCCACCTCACGACAAACGACTCCACAACAATTAGGCATAAGCGACTCGTAATCATCAAGATTTACCCCGTAATTTCCGATCAACGGATTGGTGAAAACTAAGATCTGATCAGCAAACGATTGATCGGTCACGGCTTCTTGGTAACCTGTCATCCCCGTTGTAAAAACCACTTCTCCGGTCGTTTGCCCTTCAAAGCCAAAAGCTTCTCCCGAAAATACTGTACCATCTTCTAAAACTAAATAACGCTCCATGCTAATCCTCCTTTTGATAAACCACATTACCATCGACCATAGTCAAGTAAGTTTGCCCAAAAACTCTCTCACCAGTGAATGGAGTATTTTTACCCATTGAGAAATAATCGGCTTCAGTGATCGTGGTCTCATGTTTTAAGTCAAAAACGGCTAGATCCGCTTTAGCTCCTGCAAAAATACTCCCTACCTCAAACTTGAATGCTTCAGCTGGATTTTTAGACATGAGTTCTAATAGTTGTTCCAAAGTCAAAACTTGCTGTTGCTTTACCAGTTGAGTATACAGCAAGGAGAAAGCTGTCTCACTACCTGTGATCCCAAAAGCAGCTGTACGCATATCGCCAGTTTTTTCGTCGATACTATGAGGAGCGTGATCAGTTGCGATCATATCGATCGTGCCATCTAAGATCCCTGCGATCAAAGCTTGTTGATCTTCATTGGCCCGCAATGGTGGATTCATTTTATAAAAGCCATCATTTTTTACGATATCATCTTCACTCAATAATAGATGATGCGGTGATACTTCACAGGTCACATTGACCCCATGCTTTTTAGCAATGCGGATCAATTCAACGCTTTCTTTGGTCGAAACATGGCAAACATGGTAATGGACACCTGTTTCTTTGGCTAATAATAGATCGCGTGCGATCTGAGAAGATTCACTGATCCCCAATATACCTGGTAGACCTAATTCTTTAGCCTTCTTTCCGGCATTCATCACACCGCCAAACAACAATGAATCATCTTCGACATGGGCGACCAAAGCCACATCTAGTTTTTTAGCTGCTAACATGGCTTGATACATCGTGCCAGCTGTTTGGACTCCACAACCATCATTACTAAAAGCAAAGGCTCCCGCTGCCTTCATTCCTGCATGATCAAGCAACTCATCACTTTTCAATCCCGCTGTGATCGCACCATATTGTTTGATCTTAACGACCCCATTAGCCTTATTCAACGCAACTTGAGCAGTAACTTTAGCTGGCGTATCAGGGACAGGATCTAAGTTTGGCATCGCACAAACAGTTGTATAACCCCCATGAGCTGCAGCTAAACTCCCGGTTTTGATCGTTTCTTTGTGTGTAAAACCCGGTTCGCGATAGTGCACATGAACATCAACTAAACCAGGAGCAACTAATTTATCGGTCACATCGATCACTTGATCGACGTCTACTTTTAGATCCGTACCTAAGGCTGTGATCACGCCATCTTCGACCAATAGATCATTTTTTAATAACTTACCAGCTTGATAAACTGTCCCATTTTTAAGCAATAACTTCATTTTACTTTTCCTCCTAGCTCGCGGCCTTCGATCACTTTTTCTAACATTGCCATCCGCATAAACACACCATTTTGCATCTGTGCCTTAAACCTTGATTTTTCTGCCTCAACTAAGCTACTGGCAAACTCAACATCTCGATTGATCGGTCCGGGATGCATAACGATCGCATCATCTTTTAATTTAGCATAGCGTTTAGTCGTTAAACCGTATTTTTGATGATAACTCTCCTTTGAAAAAGCTTGCTCCTCAATAGCGCCATGGCGTTCGTGTTGAACTCTTAAAAGCATCAAGACATCGACTTTTGCGACTAATTCATCTAATGGGCGATAAGTGCCGTATTCTTCAAATGCTTCATCATACCAATAACTTGGCCCCGAGAAATATACGGTCGCACCTAATTTATGCAATAACTCCATATTACTCTTGGCGACCCTAGAATTGGTCAGATCGCCAACGATCGCCACCTTTAAGCCCGCAAATTTTCCAAATTGCTCGTAGATCGTCAACATATCTAGCAGGCATTGCGAAGGATGCTGACCACTTCCATCCCCGCCATTGATGATCCCGATATCTAGTGTTTTTCCAGCATCTGGCTTGATCAATGGTGCATAATATTCATTTTGGGAATGCCTGATCACAGCTAGTTCAACACCTAAAGCATCCATCGTCAACAATGTATCATATAAAGTCTCTCCCTTATTGACCGAGCTTTGCTTAGGATCGAATTGCAAAACATTCAAACCTAATTTCCGTTCAGCCATTTCAAAACTCGTATGCGTCCTAGTCGAATCTTCAAAGAACATATTGACACAATAAACATCACTTAGATCATGGTTTGGACGTCCCCCTTGTTTGAAATATCGAGCGCGTTTGATCAACGCTAAAACTTGTTTTTCATCTAAATCATCGACTGTTACAAAATGTTGCATGGCTCTTTTTGGCTATAGATCATGTGGTTATCAGAAAGTGCTATAGTTTTCCTTTCTTAGATTGCTGGCAAATATCAGTCCCACATTTTACTTTCCACTGATTATTTTTTATCGTTCACTAAAAGCGTATTTTGGTAAGATCAAGTTCAGACCGATCCCAAAGATCGTTGCTAAAGCAATACTTGTCAATTGGAAATTTCCTAATTGAAGATATGTTCCACCAACACCCACGACCAAGATGACTGAAGTGATCACTAAATTGCGCTTCAACGCATAATTTACTTTGTTATCAACTAAGATCTGTAAACCATTGGAAGCGATCATCCCAAAGAGTAGAAATGAGATCCCACCGATGACTGGACTTGGGATCGATTGGATCAAGGCTGAGATCTTACCACAAAAACTAAAGATGATCGCAAAGAAGGCTGCACCTCCGATCACCCAAACTGAGTGGACCTTTGACATGGCTAAAACACCAATATTTTCACCATAAGAAGTGGTTGGAGGACCACCAGCAAAACCAGCGATAATACTTGAAAAACCATCGCCAAGTAGAGTTCTATTCAAACCTGGATCTTTGAAGAAATTGCGCTTAGTCAATTTATTCAAGACCATGATATGTCCCATATGCTCAGTCATCGTCACAAAAGCGATCGGTGCCATCCCCAAGATCGCTGCAGGATACCATTTAAAGTCATAATTGATAAACATTACGTCAAACGCTGGTAATGTGAACCATTTAGCTTTAGCAACGGCTGTAAGATCCACGATCCCCATCATAACAGCAAAGATATATCCACCGATGATTCCAAGCAAAACGGGGATCATACTTGGAAAACCGCGTAAGAAGATGTTAAAACCGATCGTCAGTAACAAGGTAAAGATCGCAACACTGAAAAATCTCAGATCGTAATTCGAATTGTTCAACATCGCATCATTAGCCGCCGTCGTGGCAAGGGATAACCCGATAACGATGATGATCGGCCCTACAACAACAGGTGGCAATAATTTATCGACCCAACTCGAACCAAATTTACCAACGATCAAAGAAACGATCACGTAAACTGCTCCGGCTGCGATAGCTCCTTGACCGACAGCGGGATAGCCGTAATTTTTCATCAAAACTTGCATCGTCATGATAAAAGCAAAACTCGAACCTAGATAAGCTGGTATCTTAGCTTTTGTGCACAGTAAGTATACGATCGTCCCGACACCGGAACAAAAGAGCGCGATACTTGGATTCAAACCGATCAGTAACGGTACGAGCACAGTAGCTCCAAACATCGTAAAGAGATGCTGGATCGATAAGACTAACCAATGCGGAAAACTAGGCTTATCGTTGATATCTAATAGTGCATCTTTATTTCTAAAAACTTCTTTTTCTGACATAAAATAATCTCCGTTCTATTTTGCTAAGAAAAAAGCCCGAAATATTACATTTCGGGCTCTAAAAGGTAGACTTAATCCGTACTGTCTTAAGCCTATCAACCTTTTTTGCCCTCTCTGGAGTCAATTAAAATGGTTAATTTATTTGATTGTCTTTAATTCGATCCCATCTTTGCCATCTATCTCTTCGACATAAACAGAAACTTCTTCATTTAATGAGGTCGGGATATTTTTACCAACGAAATCTGCACGGATCGGCAATTCGCGATGACCCCGATCGACTAAGATCGCTAAGTTGATCGTCTTTGGTCGTCCCTGATCCATCAAAGCGTCTAAAGCCGCGCGGATCGTTCGTCCAGTAAATAACACATCGTCAACTAAGATCACATGTTTGTCATTGATATCAAATCCGATCTGACTACTTTTTACGATCGGTTCATGCTTGGCTTTAGGATCATGATGGACATCATCACGATATAAGGAAATGTCTAATTCGCCTACCGGGATCGTTACATCCTCTAATTGTTGCAAGCGCGCTGCGATCCGTTTAGCTAAATAAATGCCGCGGGTCTTGATCCCGACTAAAACGATCCCGTCTACCCCTTTATTCTTTTCAATGATCTCATAAGTCATCCGTGTTAATGCTCGTTTCATCGTAATTGCATCGCTCACTTCTTTTGCCAAAGTAAAAACCTCCCTAGGATATTAAAAAAACGCCAGCCTCAAAGAATACACTTCAAGACTAGCGCTAAACAGACCCACTGATAGCGTGGGTATATCGAATCGTACCTTGCTAGCCTCTCTGGACTATCCTTAAAGGACTCACTTATTTATTTATAATCTACTTGATTTCATTTGTTTTGTCAAGATATGCCAGTTGATTTTCAAAAATTTCTGGCAGTGGAGCTTCAAAAGCCAAAAATTCACCCGTTTTGGGATGGATAAATCCTAATTTAGCCGCATGCAAAAACTGTCCATTACCCTTCAAAGTCTTCTTTGGTCCATAGATCTGGTCACCAACTAACGGATGACCGATATATTTCATATGCACACGTATCTGGTGGGTCCGACCAGTTTCTAAGCGACAACTTACCAAGGTATAATCTTGATAACGTTTCAAGACTTTAAAATGCGTCACTGCATCTCTCCCACCAGAAACGACAGCTTGTTTTTTACGATCCTTAGGGCTGCGTGCAAGCGGAGCTTTGATCGTCCCAGAATCTTCTTTGATCCGTCCGTGAACAAGAGCGACATATTCGCGTAAATTAGTTTTATCTTTTAATTGCTTAGCCAAACTGCGATGAGCCTGATCATTTTTAGCAACCATCAAGAGCCCTGAAGTATCTTTGTCGATCCGGTGCACGATCCCTGGCCGATAGGTCCCATTGATCGTTGAAAGTGGGCAATGATATAACAAAGCATTGACTAATGTATGGTGTTCATGTCCAGGTGCTGGATGAACGACCATTCCCTGTGGCTTATTGATCACGATCACGTCATCATCTTCATAAACGATATCTAAAGCGATATTTTCAGGTTCGACTGCAAGCTCTTTGATCGCTGGTTCGGTCAAACTGATCTTATCGCCTTCTTTGACCTTGTATTTCCCCTTTTGTAGGGTCTCATTGACTAAAATATTGCCCTGCTCCAATAATTGTTGGATCTGGGATCGCGAATACTGCGGAAAGATCGTCGTTAAAACTTTATCTAACCGTCCCGTTTGCGTTGTGATCGTTGCTTCTACCAATTCATTATCATCCTTCTTTATAGATTTAAATTATCCCTTCATCATCTTTTAGCATCGTGATCAAAACTACGATCACACCTAAAGTCAAGGCGCAATCAGCAATGTTGAAGACTGGAAAATTGATAAGATCCAATTCAAACATATCGACCACATACCCAGAGAAAAGACGATCAAGTAAATTTCCAAGCGTTCCACCGATCAACAGTGAAAAGCCTAGTCCATAGCCCCAGTTATGGTGCAATTTCTTAAAATAATAGCCAAAGATCACTAAAGCTATAAGTGAAATAATACTTAGTAACCATCTTTGGCCTAACCACATGCTCCAAGCCGCTCCAAAATTTCGCACATGCCCGATCGATAGGACACCTGGAATAACTTCATAGCTAACATTAAGTGGAACATTTTGCTGAATATAAAATTTCAACAACTGGTCGGATAAAACTACCGCGACCATTAAACAAATATATAACGTCATCCGATCCATAACCCTTCTAAACTAATGACTTAAAAACCTTTCATTTCAATCTTAACGTAAAAATCGTTGTTAGACAATTACTCAAACAAAAAAGGCACCACTGCTGATGCCTTTTAAGGCTGATCTGACCTATCAGCCTACAATTTAAAAAAATCAGAAACAGTCTTAGTATAATCCCGTGACCGTACCATCATCTGCTAGATCCATTCCCATCGCAGCTGGAACTTTTGGTAGACCAGGCATTGTTAAAACATTACCGGTCAAAGCAACGATAAACCCTGCCCCTAATTTAGGCACAAATTCACGAACATGGATCGTAAAATCAGTCGGTGCCCCAAGTAATTTAGGATCGTCAGAAAGTGAATACTGTGTTTTAGCCATACATACAGGTAATTTGTCCCAACCAAGCGTTTTGAACTCACTTAATTGGCGTAAAGCTTTCGGACTGAATTCAACATCTTTACCACCATAGATCTTAGTTACGATCTGTTTGATCTTGTCTTCAACACTATCATCAGACGCATACAAGCGTTTAGGTGCAGTAGCTTGATCACAGCTAGCGATCACAACTTGAGCTAATTCTTTTGCACCAAGACCACCCTTAGCCCACACATCGGCAACAACAGCGGTAGTACCTTCCTTAGCACAAAGCTCAACTAACATGTCTAGTTCAGCCGAAGTATCAGCTGTAAACTTATTGATCGCAACAACTACGGGAATATCATATTGTTTCATACTTTGAATATGACGCTTCAAATTAACAAAGCCTTTTTCTAAAGCTACTAGATCTTCATGATCAAGTTGATCTTTTGCCACGCCACCATTCATCTTTAAAGTACGAACTGTAGCCACGATCACGATCGTATTCGGTGCTTTGCCTAACTGGGGTACTTTGATGTCCAAGAATTTTTCAGCCCCAAGATCAGCTCCAAAACCAGCTTCAGTGATCGTATAGTCAGCTAACTGCAAAGCTGTCTTAGTTGCCAACACACTGTTACATCCATGTGCGATATTAGCAAATGGTCCACCATGAATGATCGCTGGTGTATGCGCTAAGGTTTGAACTAGATTTGGCTTTAAGGCATCCTTTAATAACAAGGCGATCGCACCTGTTACGTCTAAGTCGTCAACTGTCACTGGCTCCTTGGTAAAAGTATAGCCGATCACGATCTGTCCTAAACGTTTCTTTAGATCAGCGATATCTTTTGCTAGACACAAGATCGCCATCATTTCTGAAGCCACCGTAATATCAAAACCGTCTTCACGTGGGATCCCTTGGACTACACCACCAAGCCCGATGACTACATGTCGCAAGGCACGATCATTGATATCCAATACGCGTTTCCAGATCACCCGACGCTGATCGATACCTAGTTTGTTACCTTGATAGATATGATTATCGATCAAAGCCGCTAAAGTATTATTGGCAGTCGTCAAGGCATGCATATCACCGGTGAAATGTAAATTGATGTCTTCCATTGGGACTACTTGAGAATATCCTCCGCCAGTTGCACCACCTTTCATCCCCATCACAGGACCTAAGGATGGCTCACGCAAGGCGATCATTGTTTTTTTACCTGCTAGACTCAAGGCATCGCCTAGACCAACAGTAACGGTCGACTTTCCTTCACCAGCCGGCGTTGGGTTGACAGCAGTTACTAAGATCAGTTTTTCTTTAGTTTTTGGGCGGTCAGCCAGCGGTAATTTGATCTTTGCTTTATATTGTCCGTATTGCTCGATCTCTGATCCACTTAGACCAGCTTTTTTAGCGACCTCAACGATCGGTAACATCTCACTTTGTTGTGCAATTTCAATATCTTTCACGTTTACGCTCACGACTATATCACTAAAATGATAGATATAGCTTTTCCTTTCTTTTTACCTGTATCTTATAGCTAATTCCTGATGAATTTAAGACTAGTATAAAACATATTTCGCTTTTTGTCATTATTTTTTATAAAAAGCTAATAAATATAATTTAAGCAACTTAAAAAGCGAACTATTTCAATAACCCCAAACACTTTTCTTTGCTTTTTGGTAACATCAAAACTGAATAAGTCCGATATTGGTCAGTGATCTTCAATTGGCATTTCGTGGCTACGACTTCTTTGATATCGCTACGAGCAATGACTTTATCATTTAAAGATAAAACGCGCTTGAATTTCACTTCACGGTCTGTAATAACCAATCGGCGTCGCCATAATTGAATCGCAGTGACTAGCACAAAGATCACAAAAGAAATTGCGGTCCAGATCTGAAAAACTGTGATCTCTAACCATAAAAACAAACTCAATAAAAAGATCATAAAAGTATAGGACCAACATGTGATCGAACTAGGAATATCAGGTTGACAATAAAATTTTTGTTCCACAGAAAAAACACCTTTCCGTTGCACTACTTCTCTTTTAATTTTACAATTTGAAGAAGACCACTTGTTTATTGAAGTGGTAATTTAACAATTATTTAAGAAAAGAGCACACTCTATGGTAAAATTATACACTGATGCCGCAACAAACAAAACCCACAGTGCAGCTGGGATCTTAGTTATCGCTGATCAAAAACAATACCAATTCAAACAAAAGATAACAGCTTCAAATAATCATCAAGCTGAATTTGAAGCTGCTATCATAGGTTTTGAATATTTGCATCGATACTTCCCAAGCGCTCAAAATGTTTTCTTTCACTCTGATAGTAAGATCGTGATCGATAGCTTAGATAAGCGCTATAGTAAGTCATTTGCACCTGAGTTGGCAAAACTACTCACACTACAAGAAAAATTCCCACTGGTCATCGATCAATGGATCCCTGACAAACAAAACACTGGCGCTCATAACCTCGCTTTACAAGCCTTAAAAGCCTAATTGCGAGGCTTTTTTTGTCCCCAATATTGAAATAGATCAGTTCTTAAAGTACCATTATAGAGCTTACGTCGCTTAGTCGCCTTTTGCCCGTAATACTGTTCAAAAGCTAAGTCACTAGTCAAGATATATTTGCTCCAAGTCGTTAATGGACGGTAAAGATCTCCCATTTCTTGATAGAGCTTATGCACGCCAGCCTCATCGCTAAGACGTTCACCGTATGGTGGGTTAGCCACGATCACGCCGTATTCTTTATCAGTCTTAAAATCTTTGACAGCCAGTTGTTTGAACTTGATACTATGAGATAATCCTGCTTCCATTGCATTTTGCTTAGCGATCTCGATCATCTTACCATCAATATCGTAGCCACAGATATCAAGTTCAATATCATAATTGGCTTCTTGTTCAGCTTTAGCTCGTAATTCTTCACTCAAGCCAGCCGGCATCCAGTCCCATGTTTCACAAACAAAATCACGATTGAAGCCTGGCGCGATATTATGCCCGATCATTGCAGCTTCGATCGGTAAAGTCCCTGAACCACATACTGGATCGACAAAAGGTTTTTCTGGATACCAATGTGCCAATAAAACAAGCGCTGCTGCCATATTTTCTTTCAATGGCGCGCCCCCTTTACCAACACGATAGCCACGTTTGAACAAACTGCTCCCAGTCGTATCTAACGTCAATAGGACTTTATCTTTGTTCAATGCTACTTCCAAAGGATATTTAGCCCCTGTTTCTGGCAAAAATGACCGACGATGATACACCGCTGAAAGCTTTTCAACGATCGCTTTTTTTACGATCGCTTGCACACTAGGGACGTTGTGTAACTTAGATTTTTGGGATTTTCCAGCAACTGGGAAGTTAGCATCTAACGGTAAATATTCATCCCAAGGCAAAGCTTTTGTCTTTTCAAAAAGTTCATCAAAAGTCGTTGCTTTGAATTCTCCAATGATGATCTTGACCCGATCGGCCGTGCGTAACCAGAGATTGGTATTGATAATATCTTCTGCCGTTCCTTGATAGCGAACTCGTCCATTTTCAACGGCCACTTGATAGCCTAGATGCTTTAATTCATTTCCTGTAATTGCTTCGATCCCAGCAGCACAGGTTGCTAGTAAGTTGTATTTTTTCATAATACTTCCTTTCTGTATGAGCATAGATTTAATAAATTATTTTTACATTAAAAAAACTAGGACAAAAGTTTCCTTCCGCCCTAGTCATTTCCTGAATATGTAGTCCTCTATAAGCCACGTTCTGTACGTCATTTAGCCCAGGAGCTAAAATCGGTGGTAATCATCTATCTCCGAGTTGGATAACTCGCCCCCATGATTAGTTCATTTCCGTCATGAAGCGCCCCTACCAAAGTTTGGGTTACCTGCTCGCGGGGTTTACCGCGTTCCACCAATAATGTTTCCACTATTGCTTCGTCACTGTGGCACTTTTCAAGACTACTCGGACATGGTCAAACGACTTTAGCCCTTTTATCTGCCGTTACCATAAAAATGGTACCTTGCCTTATTTTTTCAGCAAGCACGATCACTACAGGCATCGCAGCCTGTGCAAGCTTGGACTTTCCTCAGCCTATATATAATAGACCGCGATTACCAGAAAACTACACACTATTTACTTATTTAAAAACGATTACTACGATCGTTATCATCATTAAGTTGAGCACCAAAAACATGTCGCTCTAAGTTAGATAACCGTTTTAAAACATCCATATTAGTCATATTCGTCGTTGGACGAGCTGTTTGACCCGAAGAACCGACCGCAACTTGCTTAGTCAATTCATCGACTTTGCTTACTAAACGATCATTTTCCATTTGAAGACGTTGATTTTCTTTAGCGTATGCTTCATAGTCTTGGATAACTTGATCCAAAAATTCATCAACTTCATTCGAGTCATAACCACGTAGACCGCGTGAAAAATTCTTATTTACGATATCCTTAGGCGTAAGATTTACATTTTCCATCGAAACTGCACCTCATTTGCATATTAGGAACTTAACTCATAACGTCGTTCATTATAGCATAATTGTTTGGTACTTGTAAATATAAATTTTTAGATGTTTTTTAACGGTCATTCTTTTGTTCTAGATACTGTTCTGCCTCATCTTGAAGCTGATACATGTCGATCATTTCAAGCTCATAAGCATGTGCTTGTTGATAACGTTTGATCGCTTCATAGTCAAATTTTGGCTTACCGGGATGTTCTTGGTCATAGATCAGGACCGCTTTATCCGTATGTTCTAGCATAAACTGTTGATAATTTTTCAACTGCACTGGCAAACTATATGGTCGTTTACTGACGCTAGCACAAAAATCAACTTGTTGTTCTAACTGTGCTAGTTGTATCTGCTTATCTTCTTGCCAGTCTTTGGAAAATTCTGTATAGGGATACATCAATGCGGTCTTGATCCCTACATATTCTTGGGTAAAAGAAACTGCTTCTTCTAACGCCCATTGTTCGATCCCTAACTGTCCCCCAGAAATGATCCAATCAAGCCCCCTATCAGTATTTTGCATAAAATTTTTACGTAAACAATACTTTAAAACTTCGATCTTGGGGTCATCTAATTTAAAGATCCCTAGTTCGTAACTTCGATAGCCACTTACCCATAAACGCACGCGCTTCACCTCACTGAAATATTTTCTTTATCTTATAATACCACAAATCTTTTGCTTTAAATTTCACCCAACTTTTGCCAATAACTGTTTAAATTTGTTATAATTAACCGGATAGGAGCGTGATATTTATCTATGGCAATCCACTATCCAAACGGCGGTTTGTTCACTACTAAAAATAGTGCGAGTAAAAAAAGCCGCGCCAACAATACTATTTATGGAAAGCGCGGAATGTCGTTAGAAGATGAAATAAACGAAAGTAATAAATACTATCTTTCAGCTGGGATCGCGGTCATTCACAAAAAACCAACACCGATCCAGATCGTTGATGTTTATTATCCCAAGCGTAGTGCCGCAGTGATCAAAAAAGCTTATTTCAAACAGGCTTCTACTACTGATTACAATGGTGTCTATCGTGGTCATTATCTTGATTTTGAAGCAAAAGAGACTAAAAATAAAACCTCATTTCCGCTCAATAACTTCCATGCTCACCAGATAAAACACATGAAAGCATGTCAAGATCAGGCTGGTATCTGCTTTACGATCGTTAAATTCGTCACAACTGATCAGGTGTTTTTGATGCCAGCTGATATTTTATTTGATTATTGGGATTCCCAAGCAACTGGGCGCAAATCGATCCCAAAAGCAGTGATCAAACGCGATGGCTTTGAGATCGATTATGCACTCCAACCACGTATCCCATATCTAAAATACGTTGATCTACTACTCAAAAAGTAGTTCAATGTTTCCCTAGTGGATAAATACAGTTAACTATATCAGTTAGAAAGTTAAAAATGTGTGACTGATACTTACAATAATCCAGTCAGGCAATTTGCCTAAACTACACTTTATCACTATATAACTGTAGTAACTAAAATTAAGAAAGGAACGCTATATTCTTTCTGATCATATATTTTATGATTCCACATTTGTATAGTAGCAGTATCGTTATGGATAAAAATCCGAAATACTCGCGCACAAATGGTCCGAAAAGAAACGGCCGGTTAAAACGTAGCGGCAAGAAAAAAGCTTCACATGCTGGCAAAAAGCCAATGTGGCTCAAGATATTATTATCCTTAGCAGCCGCTCTAGTAGCTGCTTTAGTGGTCGGGGTCACTGTCTTTTTTGTTTACGCAAGCAGTGCTCCTAAATTAAGTGAGCAACAGCTTGAAAGTGCCGGTTCAACGGTCATTTATGATTCAAATGGCAAAAAGATCATGTCTTTGGGGACCGAAAATCGGACCTATGTTGCAGAAAAAGACATTCCACAGCAATTAAAAGATGCGGTCATCTCGATCGAGGACCGTCGTTTTTATAAGCATCATGGGGTCGACCCATGGCGGATCGTATCAGCTGCAATGTCTAACGCATCTGGCTCAGCCGGATTACAAGGTGGGAGTACATTAGATCAACAATTGATCAAACTCTCCTACTTCTCAACTAAGCGCTCCGATCAAACGATCAAGCGGAAAGCACAAGAAGCTTGGCTAGCGATCAATATGGACCGCCAATACAGCAAAGATCAGATCTTGACTTTCTATGTCAATAAGGTCTTCATGGGTGATGGATGTTATGGGATGCAGACCGCGGCTAAGTATTATTTTGGTAAAACATTGGATAAATTAGACTTAGCTCAAACAGCTTTGATCGCCGGGATCCCAAATGCTCCATCCTCTTACAATCCTTATACCAATCCAGAATTTGCTAAAAAACGTCGGGATGATGTTTTAAATGCGATGGTCGCTAATAAAAAGATCACCCAAACTCAAGCTGACGAAGCTAAACAAGAAAGCATCACCACTGGTCTAGTTGAGAAGAATACTTCAAAAACTGTGACCTCAACTGAAAAGATCGCTGATCCATATATCAAGCAAGTTATCGAAGAAGCTAAGAAAAAAGGCTACGATCCTTATAAAGACAGCTTACAGATCTACACCAATTTAGACATGTCGATCCAAAAACGTCTTTATGAGATCGCAAATAGTGATGAATATTTGAACTTCCCAGATGACAATATCCAAGTTGCTTCGACCGTGATCGATCCAGATAATGGTAATGTGGTCGCGATGCTAGGTGGACGTAAAACAGGTGATATTACCTTTGGACTCAACCGTGCAGTTCAAACTGATCGGACGAATGGTTCTACGGCTAAACCTTTGATGGATTATGCACCTGCGATCGAATATCTCGATTGGGCTACGTATCATCCGATCAAAGATAATCGTTATGTTTACCCTGGAACAAATATCCAGTTATACGATTTTGACCACCAATACAAGGGTCTGATGACGATGCGTCAAGCCTTGATCGAATCACGTAACGTCCCTGCGATCCGAGCTTTAGCTGCAGTAGGGATCACTAAAGCTCAAAACTTCATTTCACAAATGGGCTTTGATTACGATAAGACCCTAGAATATCAAAACGGTATCGGGTTACCTTCTTCGACCCTACAAAATGCTGCAGCTTATGCGGCTTTTGCCAATGGTGGGACTTATTACCAACCACAATATATCAAAGAGATCGTGACTGGTGATGGTGAACGCAAAGAATTTTCAAGCTCTGGCAAACAAGTCATGCAGTCATCGACCGCTTATATGATCACTGATATGCTAAAGGGTGTTATTACTTCGCCTGAAGGAACGGGAACTAGAGCTAATATCAGCGGTCTATATCAAGCCGGCAAGACCGGGACCAACGCTTACCCATCTGATATTTCAGCTAAATTCCCTGATAATGCTGCAATGGATTCTTGGTTCAACGGTTATACTAAGCACTACTCTGTCTCTGTTTGGGTCGGCTATGATCACCAATACGAAGCTGGTAATTATCTAGATAACAATTCAGTTGCTTTAGCATCGCTTTTCTATAAGAGCATCATGACCTACATGTCACAAGGTAAGACCAACACCGATTGGCGCAAACCAAGCAACGTCTATGTTCGCTATATCAATGGCGTTCGTGAACTTTACTTGGCCGGTTCTGCCGCTCCAAGCTCTGAACTTTCTGGTAGTTCAAGTTCTAGTCGCTCAAGTTCTTCAGAATCTTCGAGTTCATCGTCTGAATCTTCTTCAAGCTCGGAAAGTTCATCTAGCTCAGAAAGTTCATCAGAACCTTCTTCAAGCTCAAGCAACTCTGAGAGTCAATCGTCAAGTCACCCTTCTCAATCGACTACCGATAATTCTAGTTCAGCAACTTCTACATCACAAGCTGAACCTAACAACTCACAAGCTGAAGATCAAACAACTGACGGTGGAAATCCACCACAATAAAGCAAAAAAGTGTCCGTCAACTGATATGGACGGATCTGTACACTCCTCGCAAAAATGTGGGGAGTATTTTTTATAAAAAATGTACACTAAAAAAACGGTATCTATTTTCGTAGATATCGTTTTTTTACGCTTATTTTTATTTAAAAGATGCTACATATTTATCATGTTTTTCTTGATCAAATTCATTTTCGGATTTGCCAATGATCAATGTCGCAGTAACATTTCCCGCAACATTGACAACTGTCCGCCCCATATCAACTAAACGGTCGATTCCGGCGATCAAAGCCAGACCTGAGACTGGAACACCGATCGTTGAGATCGTTGCTAATAAAACAACAAATGACGCCCCTGGAACGCCTGCCATCCCTTTAGAAGTGATCATTAAAACTAATAATAAAGTCAATTGCTGACTCAACGAAAGATCAATATGATAGGCTTGGGCTAAAAAGATAGCTGCTAATGATTGGTAGATCGCAGATCCGTCCAAGTTAAAGGTATAACCAGTTGGAATAACGAACGAACTGATCGCTTGATCAACACCTAATTTTTGTGTTTTTTCCATCAAACGTGGTAGTGTGACCTCTGAGCTAGCCGTTGTAAAAGCCAACACCAATTCATCTTTGACCACTCGCAATTGGTCCATGATCCTGAAACCAAAGATCCGTGAAGTGATCCCTAAAACTACTAAAATAAAAAAGATCATCGTTGCGTAAGACATTACGATGAATAATCCTAGTGGTTTTAATGACTCGAGCCCCAATTGAGCTACGGTAGCCCCGATCAAACCTGCGACCCCAAACGGTGCAAAATGCATGATCCAACCAGTGATCTTGAACATTACTTCTGCTACAGCTTGGAAAAATTGTAATAAGATCTTACCTTTTTCACCAATTGCCGCGATCCCTAAACCAAATAAACAGGAAAAAAAGATCACTGGCAACATCTGACCTGTCGCTAATGCATCAAAGAAATTAGATGGCACGATCGACATCAAGATCGATCCTAATCCGCTGTGCGAAGCCTGTTTAGCTGTTTTAACATACGTTGAGATATCAACTTGTGATAACTTGCTTAAATCAAGCATATATCCGATCTTGGAAATATTAGATACTAACATCCCAACAATAAAGGCGAGCGTTGATAGCACCTCAAAATAGATCAAAGTTTTTAGTCCGATCCGCCCTAACTTTTTGATATCGCCCATATTAGCGATCCCTACAACTAAACTCGAAAAAACGATCGGTAAGACGATCATCGAGATCATATTGATGAAGGTCGACCCGAGTCCATTTGCAAATCTGATAAATCCTTTATCATCAGTAAATATGACTCCTAAGCCGATCCCGATCAAAAGACCTAAGATGATCTGCCACCCAAGTGACAAACGATATACTTTTAACTTTTTCAAATTCACCATCTCCATAGAATTTTTATGCCAGTTAATAATTTACCATATTTTATATAAAAATTCATTATGTTGTTTGTTTTTTTATTAAAATTATATCTTTATCACTGATTATGTTCGGCTTTTCACACTCTTGACCGGCCTTCTGGACAAATATCTAATAGCGGACAAGAACTACACTTTGGATTTCTTGACATACATTGGTACCGACCCCAAAATATCATGCGGTGATGCCCTTTGATCCATAGATCTTGTGGGACTTTTTGCATTAGGATCTTTTCGATCGTTAAAACATCACTGTCAGCTGGAACCATCCCTAAACGTTTGGCAACGCGACTGACATGGGTATCGACTGCAAATGCTGGGATCCCAAAGCATTCAGCTAGAACCACATCTGCTGTTTTGCGTCCGACCCCACTTAAGCTCATCAGTTCTTTTCTAGTTTTAGGGACGACTCCATTAAAGCGCTCGACCAGTTCCTGTGAGCATTTGATCAAAAAGCGAGCCTTATTGCGATATAGACCGATCGTTTTGATATAACTTTCAACTTCTGATTGACTTGCATTAGCTAAGTCAACAGGGGTCTTATAACGTTCAAATAAAGCTGGTGTAACTAAATTAACTGCTTTATCAGTAGTTTGGGCACTCAATATCACTGAAAGCATAAAGTGATACGGATCTGTCTTAGTCAACGATGTTGTGGCATTAGGAAACATTTCCCCCATGACTTCGATCGCATGTGTCGTTTCTTCACTATTAAGCATCATCGGTCCCTCCTGTCCAATCATACATTGGAATACTTGGCTTAGCTTTATTTTGTTTAGGTGCTGTTAAACGTTCTTTTTGAGCCAATTCTTGCCGGCGCTTTTGGCGTGATCGTTGTACATCGGCGCTAGTTTTGATATTTTGCTTTTCCCAACTCAATAAGATCTTATCAATATACTTCAAATTATAAACCTGATTTAAAACTGCCTCACGTAAAGCTAACACGATCAATTCTGGTGAATAATTCTCTGTATTGAGCCAGCTATCGATCGTTTGCAGCTCCATTGGGGTCAAGAGGCGCCCAAATTCGACCTCAATATTTTTATAAACTTCTTGCTTACTAGTCGTTTCATTTTGTGTTAGTTCAGCCGTTACTTCATTTTGTTCTAAAGCAAATAATTTCTCGTAAAGTAGCGTAAAATCATATTTGTCATACTTACGTCCCGCAGCATCAGTTGCTGTCGTTAATCTGAGAAATTTTTTTTCGATCAAATTACGCAATAAATTTCCCAGCTTACTAGTATCAAGTTGCATACTTTGGGAAAGTTCAGTTAGATCGATCGCTTTTCCCTGTTGAGTTCGACTCATGATCTGTAACATCAAGATAAACTCAGCTTCATCCAGTCCTAACTGACGATAATTATTCAACAATAGATTGGATACTGTCATTTGTCCAGCAGCTAAATATTTTTGTAGTATTTTATCCATCTTGATCTTCCTTTTTAAGTAAAAAAACAGGACACAACGCTCTGTCATGTCCCGCAGCCCATCAACTATTATGGGTAGATCCGGTTTAATAAACGTGGGAATGGAATAGCTTCCCGGATATGGTCTTCACCTGTGATCCAAGTTACCGCACGTTCCAGACCAAGTCCAAAGCCAGAGTGAGGTACACTGCCATAGCGACGTAGATCTAAGTACCATTCATAATCAGCTTTGTTTAAACCTGCAGCTTCAATTTGTTTTGCTAAATACTCTGGATCTGTTGCACGTTCGGAACCACCAATGATCTCACCATAGCCTTCTGGAGCTAACAAGTCAGCACACACAACTAAATCTTCTCTAGTTGGATGTGGTTTCATGTAGAATGGTTTGATCGCTTTAGGGTAGTTCAACACAAAAACAGGCTTGCTGAAGTGTTCTGCCAAATAAGTTTCTTCTGGTGAACCAAAATCTTCGCCCCATTTTACATCTGGGAATTTACCTGATTCTTGTAATAATTTGATCGCATCATCATAGGAAATGCGTGGATAAGGTAATTGCGTATAGCGCTTGAGGACTTCCTTATCTCGACCCAAAATATCAAGTTCGTAGTCACAATTTTCAAGTACTTTTTCAACCAAGTAAGCAATATAGCGTTCTTGGATCTCTAAACTTTCTTCTTGATGCATAAATGCCATTTCTGGTTCGATCATCCAGAATTCGATCAAATGACGGCGCGTCTTGGATTTTTCCGCTCTAAATGTTGGCCCGAAAGTAAAAACCTTACCATAAGCCATTGCTCCAGCTTCAGCATAAAGCTGACCCGATTGTGAAAGATAAGCATCTTTTTCAAAATATTCAGTATGGAACAATTCTGTTGTGCCTTCAGGAGCACTACCGGTCAAGATCGGTGAATCCAACTTGATGAAACCTTCCTTGTTGAAGAATTCATAAGTTGCACGGATCATTTCATTTCTGATCTTCATGATCGCAAATTGACGCTTCGAACGCAACCAAAGATGACGATGATCCATCAAGAAATCTGTCCCGTGTTCTTTAGGAGTGATCGGATAGTCTTCACTTTGACCTACCAGTTCAATATCTTCAATTTCGATCTCATAGCCAAAGTGTGAGCGTGTATCTTCATGGATCGTACCTGTGACGTACATACTTGCTTCTTGTCTTACTTCTTTTGCAAGCTTAAATACATCTTCAGAAACATTATTCTTAACTACGACTCCTTGAAAATAAGCTGTTCCGTCGCGTAGCTGTAAAAAGGCGATTTTACCGCTGGAGCGCTTATTAGTCAACCAAACTCCGATTCTTACTTTTTGGTCAACATAGTCTTTAGCGTTAATAATACTGATAGTTTCCACTAAATTTTTCCTCCTATTTTATTTACTATATTTTTCAACAAATTTTTCTATTCGCACGACCGCCTCACGCAGGTCTTCAAGTGAAGTTGCATAACTCAAGCGAATATGCCCAGGCATGCCAAAGGCTTCTCCTGGAACTACTGCGACAAAAGACTCGTTCAATAAGGCATCAGCAAAACTTAATGCATCACTAAATCCAGTTGCTTTTAAAGCCTTTTGAATGTTAGGAAATAGATAAAAGGCCCCTTCTGGCTTAGCTGTCAACTCGAAACCAGGGATCTTCTCCACTAAGGGATAGATCTCATTTAACCGCATTTCATACTCTTGACGCATCTCTTCAACGCAAGCTTGGTCTTGTTTTAAAGCTGCCAAGGCTGCATATTGGCTGACCGCTGAAAGATTCCCAGTTGCATGTCCGACCACAGTACCTAACTTAGCGATCAATTCTTTATTCGCTAAAGTATAGCCAACACGCCATCCGGTCATCGAGTACGTTTTAGAAAAACCGTTGATCAATATCGTTTGCTGCTTGATTGCTTCTGAAAGTTCAACTAAAGAAACAAAGCTGTTTCCATTATAAACTAACTTATTGTACATGTCATCAGCAATTAGCCAGATATTATTTTTTACGGCCCAATTTCCGATCGCTTCTAACTCAGCTCTGGTGTAAATGACACCAGAAGGGTTTTGAGGTGAGTTAATGATCACGGCCTTTGTCTTTTCAGTTCGTTTAGCTTCAAGAGCAGCTACCGTGACCTTTAATTTTCCGTTTTCAGGCAGTACAAAGACTGGGCTACCTTCAGCTAACTTGACTTGTTCGCTATAACTGACCCAATATGGCAAAGGGATCAAGACTTCATCGCCCGGATCAAGGATCGTTTGAGCAACCGCATATAAAGAGAATTTTCCCCCTACTGTAACAGCAACATTTTCAAAGGTATAATCAGTGTGATATTCAGCATTAGTTGCTTTAGCGATCGCCTTGCGTAATTCAACTATCCCCAAAGCAGCGGTATAAAAATCTGATTTTCCCGCTTGGATCGCTTGGATCGCTGCTTCTTTGATATGTTCTGGCGTATTGAAATTAGGCTCACCGGCAGTTAAATTTTTAACATCATAGCCTTCTGCCTTTAATTGCTTTGCCTTAGCTGATAAGGCTAAAGTTGCTGAGGGTGAAACATTTTGCACTCTTTTTGATAATTCCATCTTGATTGGCCCCTTTATTAAATATTTTGGATCGTTTTAACGACTTTTCCTGTTTTAAAATCAAGTAGATCATAACAAAGATTACCGTAGGAATTGAGATAACTTACTTCCCAGACCGGTTTATTTTTATGCATCCCTAAAGCAGTATGAGTGATCTTTTTCACATTTCCAGTTTGTTGAGCGATCTTTTTAGCACTTGCTTCGGAGATCCCTTCGTTTTGCTGGTAAACATTGATCTTTTTACCATTTTGTGCAACGATAGCATAAATTTTTTGTTTTTTATCATTAGTTCCCGCGACCGTGTAATAGGTATGATTTCGATTGTAGTGATAAAAGGCTGTCTCTTCTTTTAATCCAGCGTATTGTTGTGCTAATTGCGTTGCTTGCTTTCTGGCATTTTTCATAGGCGAAAGTGCCAAGTTGAAAATAACGAGCACTAATACCAAGACAGCCAAAACTCCAAGATACCACAAACGATACTTTGTTTTCTTTTTGATCCTCGTTGTCCGCTTCATAAATTCCTTCCTCTAGTCAAAAAACTGTTTATCTCAATTATACCAAGTTAGTGCTGTTTGTCATGTAAAAAATCAGCAACTAATTTCGGGATCTCAGCTGTCAAAACTGGGTGTAATTCTAATTTATCTGGAAAGACCTGCTTAAATTCCTGGCCGTAGCGCTTAGTTAAGATCCGTGAGTCTAATAAGACAAAAGCTCCTCGATCATTTGGGGTTCGGATCAAGCGTCCAAAGCCCTGTTTTAGCCGTAAGACAGCCTCAGGTAAAGCTAGTGTTGTAAACGGATCATCGCCTGCTTGCCGAGCGCGCTCATATCGAACTTGGTTAAATAAGGTATTGGGTGCTTGAAATGGTAAACGTACGATCACTAAGAGCTCTAATAATTTTTCGGGTAGATCTATCCCTTCAAAAAATGTCCCTGTCGCAAGCAAGATCGCCGTCTGATTTTGATTCAAGATAAAGCGTTTCTTTAACTTTTCAGGACTTCCATTGACTCCTTGAGCTAAAACTTCTCTTTCTTTAGTAAGGCCTAAGACTGCTAGATATTCATAAGTTCGTTCGAGTTCATCTAACGAATTGAACAAGATCATTGTCTGACAGTGATTTTTAGTAGTTAGATCATAAAGTGTCTTAGCTAGGTACTTAACATATTCCTCGTTTTCAGTTGCACCAACATTAGGCGCATCCTTTGCGATCAAGGCTAATGTTTTTTGATAGTCAAAATTACCTTGATAGCTCAATAAACGCGTATCTTTAGGCAGGTCTAATTGCTTTAACGTATAGGCATGGGTCTGTTTTGTAAACAAGCCTGCGCCTAAAAATAATACATGTTCAAACCTTGGATATACTTTACTTTGTAAAAAGTCAGCTCCATCTAAATAGCTGAAGTGTAACCGTAGATGTGCGGTTTCTTGTTCAGCTAAACTCAACCAGATCAATTGCTTAGTCTGGTTAGCTTCTAGATCAGTAAAGGCTAATTTTTGCCAAGGCTCAAAAGCAGTCACTAATTGTGAAGCTAATCTAAAGAAATCTAATAAGTATAACGTTGCTGTTTGATCGATCTGTTCTAAACGGCTTGCTTTGAAAAATACTTTTTGTAGCCACGCAAATTGCTGTAAAAAGCCGTCATAGGCGCGAGTTATCTTATTGATCACACCATAATGTTCCTTTAAAAAGCCCAAAAACTTCTTTTCACTTAATGGCTGCTCAGTGATCCCATTTCGCCGGAATCTTAAAAACCTTCGAATAAAGGCATCCCTCAGATCCCACATATCGTGATCTAATACTTGGAGATCTTTTAAAAGAGCGTGGTATTGTTTTTTAGTCAACAAACTTTGCTCGATCAATTGCTCAAATGAAAATGAGATCTGCGACTCCATTTTGACTAACATACTATCACAAAGGATCTTGATCTCGTCAAAATCCAAAACTTGCTGGATACTTTTAGCTACTGTAGCAGGAAGATTTTGAGCTTCATCAACGATCAATTCCAAGTCATTGCCTTTAAAATCAGTGGCATGCGTCAATAGATATGCATGATTTGTAATGATAAATGAGGCGTTTTCTTTTGCGATCTCATTTAAGCGTAAATAATCGACTCGATAAAATGGACTTGCTGGCTCTAAACTATCAAGACCAGTATGCTCGATATTAGCAAATAAAGGATCTTGACGTGTCGTCAATCTAAGCTCATCAAGATCACCAGTCTTAGTCTGTAATAACCATACTATCAAACGCATCTGTAACAAACGCGAATTTTTATTGTACGGTTGTTTCAACGAACGCCAAAACTTATCTAGATCGATATAATGACGATTTCCCTTTAAAACAACGACATCAAGATCAAATGGAAAAAGATTTTTCAAGGTCAGATCGATCTCTTCTGCTAGTTGGGCTTGAAGTGCTGTTGTTGCTGTGCTGATCACGATACGCTTATCTTGGGTCGAAGCGTACGCGGCTGGCACTAAATAACCTAAAGTCTTCCCCATCCCTGTTGGTGCTTCGATCAACAAGCGCCGTTCATTTGGATCATCAAAGAAATCGGCGATCGTAGACATCATTTTGACCTGTTCATCACGCCACTCGATACTTCCTGAAAAGAGTTGTTCTTGTTCTTCTTTAGTCTTAGGAAATGTCAGAGCTATATTATCCTTTGTCTTGAAATTTGGCCTTAGAATAACTAAGTCTTCGATCTGCATCCACTTTTTAGCTAAGGGTTGAGCCTTCTTCCTTTGCTCCTCATATGCTTCCTTAAAACACTCAGCTGTATCATAAAGCAACGCACCACTCAAGTTACATAAAGTTTGTAAAACACTTGCTGGTAGTAATTCTAAACGTTTCTGCAAAAGCAAAAATAACTCTGCCGTAACGTAGGTATCACTATCCGCTTGATGCGGACGTTCATGCTTGATCCCAAGATAATTACCAAGATCGACTAATCGATATGAAGGTAGCGTCGGCAATAAGATCTGTGCCAACTGTACCGTATCGATCCCCTTTAATTCAAGTTCAGGATAGCCCGCACGCTCAAACTCTGCATTTAAAAAGCGATAATCTTGCATAATATTATGCGCTACAAAGACTGTATCCTGTAACAATGCATAGATCGTATCCGCCACATCACTGAATAATGGTGCTTTGCGAACATCACTGTTTTTGATCCCGGTCAGCTTTTGCACTTCTGGTGGGATAAGACATTGTGGATCGATCAACGTGCTAAAGGTATCCGAGATTTTTCCATTTTCAATAAAAGTACAACTAAATTGGATAATTCTTCCAGTTCCATCCAATGCAGGGGTCGTCATCTCAAGGTCAACTACTGCATAGGTTTTTGATTTAGTCATTCATCATCACCGACTTTAAATAATGTTTCTGACAATAATTCTATCACACTCAGCTTAAAAATAAATAACCAGCGATCGGCTCTCCTTGATCGTTCTATCCTTAAATACTGATCTAAACTTGTCGCTCAAACACTAAACAGGTATAATCTAGTTTGAGACTTATCCATCCTTATTTAGCGGTATGGTATAATTTAGTTTGAAATTGCAATGTTTTTCATTGTAAATATTTAGAATAGATACGATAGAAAGGGTGCTCTTTTTGCTTAGCACACAAAAAAAGACCGGCCAAGGTTTAAGTCATGCTAAGATCATTTTGATCGGTGAGCATGCGGTCGTATACGGGCAACCAGCGATCGCTCTACCACTAAAAACGCTCAAGACTCATGCTAAGATGACCTTGCGCCAAGATGACCAACAAATACTAGAAAGTAGTTACTATACGGGGCCGATCGCTGACGTTCCCGCATTTATGCAGGGTATCAAACATTTAGTCATGTATATCCTGGCTCAACAAAATAAAGCGATCGGCTTTACGCTTCAGGTAACTAGCCAATTGCCGATCGAACGCGGGATGGGCTCATCAGCCTCTGTTGCAGTAGCGATCATTCGCGCTATGTACGATCTATTTTCTCTAGAACTTGATCATCAAACGCTCTTAAAACTTGCTGATGTGGCTGAAAAAGATACACATAAAAATCCAAGTGGCTTAGATGCAGCGACAACCTCTTCAGACACACCGATCTGGATGATCCGCGACCAAACGATCGACCCGATCCCACTTGATCTAGATGCTTATTTGGTGATCTGTGATAGTGGTATCAAAGGTCAGACTTCACAAGCGATCGCAACTGTCAAAGCAAAACTTCGATCCACACCTACTGCAACTAAAAAAATGATCGAAGCGCTCGGAGCTTTAAGTTGGCAAGCGCGCAAGCAATTAGCACAAAATGACGTTTTAGGTCTAGGACAGACGCTAAATATAGCCCAAGAATATTTAAGGCAATTAGATGTCAGTGAGCCAACACTAGATAAATTGATCGAACTAGCTTTGCAAAATGGAGCCTTGGGCGCTAAATTGACTGGTGGTGGCCGTGGTGGTTGCTTTATCTGCCTAGTCAAAGATCAGCGTTCAGCCAAGCAACTCTCGGATCTTTTGCTCGCTAATGGCGCGATCTCAGCTTGGATCGAACCACTCAAAAAATGATCATCAGTTAGAAAGTTAAAAATGTGTGACTGATCATATATAGTTATCAACGTAGCACTATGATATGAAAGGAAAACTATATCGCTTTCTGGTCTTTAGGCCAACACATTTATATAGGTAATATCAGATGAAAACACCTAAAGTAACTGCTCGTGCACATACGAATATCGCACTTGTTAAATATTGGGGCAAAGAAGATGAAGAACTCATCATTCCGCAAAACAACTCCCTTTCTTTAACATTGGACCATTTTTACACCGATACGACTGTCCAATTCGTTCCTACTTTGACGGCTGACCAGTTCACACTAAACGGTCAAGTCCAAGAAACAACTAAGATCACTAAATTTTTGGATATCATTCGGCAAATGGCTGGTAGTCAACTTTTTGCACGAGTCGAATCAACTAACCACGTCCCTACTATGGCTGGGTTAGCTTCTTCTGCAAGTGCTTATGCAGCCTTAGCTTTAGCTGGTAGCAAAGCTTTGGGATTAGATCTTAGTTCTAAAGACTTATCACGCTTGGCTCGCCGTGGATCTGGTTCTGCTTGTCGCTCGATCTATGGTGGCTTTGTGGAATGGCAAAAAGGTGATTCTGATCAGACCTCATATGCAGTTTCCTTGGTGGAAAATTTAGACTGGGATCTTAAGATGATCGCGATCGTTGTCAATGATAAACAAAAAAAGATCGCTTCACGAGCTGGCATGCAAACTGTTGTCCATACTTCGCCTTACTATTCTGCTTGGGTAAAACGTTCAAAAGAAGACCTATCAGCACTCAAACAAGCGATCAAGGAAAAGAATTTTACGCAATTGGGTAAGATCGCAGAAGGTAATGCTATGTGCATGCATGCTTTAAATCTTAGTGCGACACCACACTTTAACTATTTTGAAGCTGAAAGTCTAAAAGCAATGCAACTTGTCGAGCAATTGCGTGATCAAGGGCTAGAGTGTTACTACACGATGGATGCTGGCCCTAACGTCAAGGTCATCTGCCAAGGAAAAGATCTTGAAGCCATCGTAGATTCATTAAGTCAAGAATTCTCGAGCAAACAGCTTTTAGTCGCCTCACCTGGTCCAGGTGCACGGATCTTAGAAATTAAAAATTCGGAAAGGAATTGATTTTTTGCCTACTGTAAAAGCTCCAGGAAAACTCTATATTGCTGGTGAATATGCCGTTGTTGAACCTGGACAACCGGCTATTTTGATTGCAGTCGATCAATTCGTTTATGCCACTATCAGCCAAGCAAAGCAAGGTCTAGTGTCCTCAAAGCAATTGCTAGGTCAAGATATCTATTGGACACGTGAAAATGATCAACTGCAAACGACCCAGGCGACCTCAAAATTTGCCTATGTCCTCAAAGCGATCGAACTGACTGAACGCTATGCTAAAGAACAAAATTGTCAGCTATCGACCTTCAAATTACAAATTGATAGCGATCTAGATAGCCCCGATGGCAAAAAATATGGCCTTGGTTCTTCGGCAGCAGTTACTGTTGCCACAGTCAAAGCACTAGTTGCCTACTACAAATTAACTTTGACTCCACTTGAGATCTTCAAGCTCGCAGCCAGCGCACATTATCTTGTTCAAAAAAATGGTTCGCTAGGTGACATTGCAGCTAGTAGTTTTGGAGGCTGGATCGCCTATCATTCCTTTGATCGTTCATGGTTGCTCCAAGCTTTAAAAGACCATTCCCTGACCGAATTATTAAAACTTGCTTGGCCTAAGCTACAGATCGAACCCTTAAAGGCACCACCACGATTGCAACTTTTGATCGGTTGGACTGGTTCACCTGCTTCAACTTCCAATCTAGTCAATGAAGTTGCACTCTCAAAAGAAGAACGCCAACGCAAATATGACTATTTTCTAGAACAAAGTGCGCTCTGTGTTTCCCAGATGATCGCAGCTTTCAAACAACAAGATCTGGAAATGATCATGCACCAGCTTGCCTGTGATCGCGAATTATTGCGCTCACTTGAAACATTTTCCCAAGTGACCATTGAGACCCCTAAATTACACCAGCTGATCACCTTAGCTCAAAAATTTGGTGGCCAAGCTAAAACTTCAGGTGCTGGTGGTGGGGATTGTGGGATCGCTATTTTAGCTAAAGAGCGACCACTAGATGAACTCTTAAGCAGTTGGGAACAGGCGGGAATCACTCCACTTCCCTTCAATATTTACTATACTTTAGAAAGGAGCTGAGCCAATGGATATCCATGCACACCGTAAAGATGAACATGTTTTTATCGCTGAAAAACAATATCGCCCCCTTGCTGATAATGGTTTAGATCAAGTTAGGCTCTTGCCTGCGACCTTACCAGAACTTGGACTTGATGAGATCACGCTCACGACTACATTGGCTGGAAAACAAGTAGCTTATCCTTTCTTTATCAATGCAATGACTGGCGGGAGTCCACAAACTGACAAAATAAATGAAAAATTAGCCTATGTTGCAAACAAGACCGGTCTAGCTATGGCAACAGGTTCACAAAGTGTCGGACTCAAATCACCTAAATATGCCCAAGGTTTTACAACTTTACGGGCTCAGCTCAAAGAAAACATGGTGATCGGTAATCTTGGTGCTGATCATCCCTTAGAAAATTGTCAAAAAGCGATCGCCATGCTTTCCGCCGATGCCTTGGAATTACATTTAAATGCTGCACAAGAATTAGTTATGCCTGAAGGTGATCGTAAATTTTACTGGTTAGAAAATTTAAAGCATGTCACACAAAATTTAGATGTACCTGTGATCGTTAAGGAAGTTGGCGGTGGGATCTCACCGTTTGCTTTGGCCAAGTTAAAGCAATGTCACGTCAAGTATGTCGACCTTTCAGGAAAAGGTGGGACTAATTTTATTGCGATCGAAAATGAGCGCCGTAAACAAAAAGAGTATCACTTTTTGACTGATCTTGGCTTGACGACAGCCGAGGTCTTACTAGCAGCTCAACCCTATAAAGCTGATTTTTCTTTTACTGCTTCTGGTGGGATCAGAAATGCCTTAGATATCGCCAAATGTATCGCACTTGGGGCAGATAATGTGGGTATCTCAGGTTTATTCTTACACACTCTCTTAAAAGAAGGCACTACAGGCTTGATCTCATTGATCGAAGACCTCAAACAACAGTTGGCGCAGATCATGCTATTAGTAGGCTGTAAAAATATTACTGAATTACAACAAGCACCTTATGTTTTATCAGCTGAATTATTGGCTTTCAGATCTCAACTTTAAAGTAAGATCGTTCCTTTAACAGGAGCGATTTTTTTATATTTAAAGAGTTACTTTTATTTTTTTAAGAAAAATAAGATAAATTTAGTCATAAATCTAAAAAGTCTTATATATCAGCACTTCACAACCTAGTGAGTAATCGTGACTGACTTTTTGACTGACTTGCCGGTTATTTTCATATCAAAACAGACAATTTTATATAATTGAACACAAAAAAGCGCCCCGCCCGAAAAATCGAGCGAGGCGCTTAAGTTAGCTATTCATATTTTTTGCCAGTAATTTCTTCGTATTGTTCTTTCGTGATAGATTTCATCTTCACAAACTTCTTGATAGATAACCCTAGCTTGTGCATTGCTTTACATACATTATACATTTTCTGTGTCACCGCCTTCCAAAGTAGCCAAACGTGCTTCCGAAACAGCCAAACGTGCTTCATATTGTCCAAGCTGAATTGTTAAGGCTTCAATCAGGTCTAAAAGATCAAGTTCTTTATTTGACCCCGTCCACTTTTCGCCATCCCAAATAGGATCTTGGAGATTGTACGTTTTGTCATTAAAATTTCGAACTGGTGGCAACTCAGTTGAGTTCACTGGTTGGTTAGGTGCTTGCACTTCACCGATAAACTGCCGTGTTACCGCATCATACATATAATAGATAGCCATGTTTTAAACTTCCTTTCTAACTGCACCAAGACTTAAGACATCTGCATCAGACCAGATACCAAGTTCATACATCACTCGGGCAAAGACTGGTTTTCGTCCAAAAGATTCGCTGTTAGTCCCTTCATCACCAAAAGCGTTAGACCAGTCGAATTTTGAAGCATCTTGAAGTGGCTTAATCACTTTAGCCGTTGGTGACCAGTAATCAAAACCACCATTCTGCTTCTTGAATTTATCGATCGTGATCAATCCTCGTGACGCTTTCACTATATTTGTCACGAGTGGCCAATCATTAAAAGTGGTAGACTCTGTGCTCCCTAAGAAACCATAGCCATACACAGTGCCAGTTGTTGCATATTCTGATAACTGTAAGCCACAACCGTTATCAAACCAGATGGTCCAAGGCGTAGTGCTACGATCTAACGTCCATGCGGTCGGTGCATGTCGTACTTCACCCTTGTTGTCTTCATCTGATTTAGGTTTTAGGCTGTTAATAAAGTCCTGCTCCGATCCCGTATTCCCGAGATCTAACCAAATTTGATAGGCTGACTTTCCATCTTTTCCGTCATGACCATTTTGACCGTCTTTGCCAGCCGGTCCACGTTCACCAGCAGGGCCAGGATCACCCTTATCACCTTTAGGCCCCTGAGCACCGTCTTTACCAGCAACAGGAATGCCAGCACTGCCACTTTCAGCGATTTCTTTTCTGAGTTGTTCAATCGTGATCGCATTGATCAAATTTCCTTTGACGTCCATTAAATTATCAGTCAAAGTTAGTAAGATCTGATCTTTATCAGGATAGATATACTTTCGATCTTCCTTTTCAATCCAAATTTCTAAGCGATACTTATCAGCTGGAAATTCTGCAAGTTTTGTACTATCAAGTAATACTGATCCATTCTTTACGTCACATTCAATATCTGCTAAATATCCGATACGATTTCCGATCTTAACGGTCACATTATCACCATCAGTCAATTTAACAGCAGTTTTATCGTCAAACAAAGAAAGCTCGTACACACGACTAGTGTCACGAGCTTTCTGGATCTGATCATTAATAGATACTCGTCTCATAAGTACCTCCGTTATTTGAACGAACCCCAACTATCAAGACGCTTACCGTCATATGCACGTCCTGTAGCCAAATAAGCGTACTGCCCATTACCTCGTGGCTGTCTGATCCATACAAAGCCGTTACTGATAGAGTATGCATCATATTTAACTTCGCTGCCTGCTGGAAGCTCAGCTAACTTGCTAGATTGCAATGTAGCACCCCAACGCAAGTTGATTGCTGTATTAGACGTGAATGTTCCATCTTCTTTGTGCCAAGTAGCACCAAGCGTATCGACCCACTTATTAGGCACTGCGATTGGTTGTGGTGCAGGTGTATTGATAACGCTAGATGAGTTAGCTGTAACTTTAGCATTAGTGTAGAAACCGCTAAAATCATAGCTCATGTCAATTCTTTCGCCTCCAACGGGATAATCACTTCTAAATTGCCAAGTACCAACATTATCGACACCTGGTTGACTCACACCATAAGATGCGATCCATAAATTTTTGGCGATCAATCGGTTACGGTCGACACGTTTAGCCCAGATCCAACTTGCACCAGTATATAAATCAACATTAGGATAGCCAGCGTCTTTAACATACTGTAAGAACGCATTGCTATCTTCAGTTACATCATACTTATGCACTTTGTCTTCAACATCAAGTGCCATTACACTTTCTGGTCCAATACCATGATCACGAGCGTTTTTTACAAACCATGCTGCTTCTGCTTTAGCGTCTGCCACACCATGGAATTTAGCATAATGGTAAGCATGGACTAGCAAACCTACTTGCCGAGCATATTTGATTTGATTACGTGCTTTAGGATTGACATAAGCATCCCCCGGATTAGAACCTTGCGTGATCTTGACAATTACCGCTTTAACGCCTGCATTTTTCATTGCTTGAAAAAACGCTAGTGTATCTGGTTGATAAGATGCAACATCTGCTACTAAATTAACCATGTTATTTGTCCTCCTTAATTTCTACTGTTGGTGTTAATTCTGATTTTTCGTAAGCTGATTGTACTGCTGTTTGTGCAGCTTCATCATTAACTTTAAATCCTGCCGATTGCATAGCCATTTGGACATTTTTTGTTGCTAGATCAAATTTAGTCTTACCGTCCAAGTTTTGGCTGACTAATGATTCTACTGCAGTTGTAGCAACTTTTTCTAATAACTCCCACGCTAAAGCTGATTGTTTAGCTTCATTAGTCTTCACTTTAGCTTCAAGCCAAGGTTTTACATAAGCCCAAGCAAAAGCAATAAAACTTACTAAAGCACCACTTGAGATCAACCAATCGATCACATCATTTGCTACTTTCATCACGATTCTTCCTTTCCAATTCTTCTTTTAAGCGAGTGTTTTCCTCTTGTAATTTCTCTAACTCACTTTTCTTTTCGAGCTTATCCACTTTTTGTCTATTGTTCTCGTGTGCCGTGATCCATGCGACTAAGGCAGATCCCAAAGCACTGATCACGGCCACAAGTACTTGGTCGCTCATCTTACCACCCTTTCGCAAAAATCTCAGTCACCATTTCCGTCAAGACGAAAAACGCAAAAATTCCGGGGAAACCAATATAGACGCCGACTAGTGCATCTGTGATCGCAAATGACAAGAAAAATAACAGCCATACTCCTGTTAATAGTCCTGTCATCACAGGTCGATAAAACAGATGTTTAATATCCCATAAAGCGTAGACCAAAGTCACCGTTCCTACTGCTGCAAGTAAAAAAATAAACGGTGGATCATCTAAAACTTCAAGATACCCATACCCGTCTAAACTAAAGATCCCTGAACTGCGTTTGACAATAAAATAAAGCGCCAGAGCATAAGTCTCCAACGCTTTAAATAGCCAAAAACGATTCTTTTTTAAATTTTTGATCATGGTTATATCCTTTCTCCACCGCTCCCGCCCAGCACCATGAATTATTCTGTGGTCGTTGTATCTGATTCATCTGTTTTCACATCATCAAACAATTCATCTTCTTGATCAAATACATATTGCCGAAAATCATTCATATCTTTACGTACTTCACGCCGATTTTTTTCATAAAGTTCTTGATTATTAACGTACGTGTTGATTGTTGTAGTGCCACCAGTTGACGACAATCGAGCATCGAAACGTACTACATCAGTACCATTGATCAATGATCGTCCCGTTAAATTGAGTGTTTTTTCTTTTTTTAACATATTATTTGTCCTCCTTGATTTTTTCCAATTCATCTAGCAATAAATCATATGCGTTGGCATCATCACCAGATAAATCATACTCATATTCATTCAATGCATTATACAAAGCATATAATTTATCATGGTATTCTGTGATATCGATCACAGCTTTTTCATCAAATAATTCAACGATATCAGCTGTTGCTTTTTCTCTAGCTTCTTTATCTTTAAATTTAACGTTATTATTTTCAATCAGCGGTTCGCCATTATCACCAAGAATTAAATACGGTTTACGCACATCATTTAAATCATCATTCAACTCTTGTTCTTTTTTAGCCAAAAGTTTTAATAACTTTGATCGACCACGACTAGCTTTTCCACTGACTTTAACGCCATTTAAAAAATTCTTGATAATTGATAACTCGCCATTTTTAAATGTTACTGTATTCATCTTATCCTCCTAAAATTAATAGTTGACACTACTCCACTTATTAACCGTTCCATCGCTATTGATCTCACGTGGTATCTTCATTCCATCAAGTGGATATACTTTATTGTTAAATAAAAAGAATAGATCCCAATCACCAAACATTATCCCTGCCTTCATCGAAGCTGAGCCAATAGTTGGATAACTATGTCCATTGTATCTAGTCGTGAAAAACTTTAGTGCCATTCCATCACTTGGTTTTCCTGACGGATATACAAGATCATTTAACGTAACAGGATCATTAAAATTAAATCCTAAATTGGTATCATTTGGGCGCCATTCATTCCGATACCAAGCCATTTTTACTAATGGATTCATATTATAATTTCCATTATCTCTGGCGGCCCAAGCCATATAATCACCACCACCATCGAGCCAAAATGTAAGCCCCTGATAATTAGGAGGCATTCCTTTCATTCCTTGCCAACCAATCCCTCCGATAGACTCACCAACAGCTTTGATCGTCATTCCACTACTATCAAATTTTGTTGTAGTATTTCCATAAGTGACACGCATCCCGCTATAATCAATATTGACATAATTACCATAAGCGCTACGCCAAAATGACCGCACAAATTCTGTTTTATCACCCGTTATATTTCTAACATCTAGGTTAATAATATTAACTCTAGCAGCGTTGAGTGTTCCTGCCGTTATCTTATCAGCATTTAGTTCAGTAATCGCAGCACTTGGAATAAAGGCCCTACCGCTAAATGCTACTGTTTCAGCATCAAGATAGATTTTGTTAGACTGAATAAGGGTATGTCCAGCTTGCAAGTTAATCTGTGATAGTAATTCATTTTTCTGAACACGTAAATTGATAGCAGTATTTAATTCATTTTTTACTGCTGTGATTGCCACAGTTGTGTCTTCTGGTGCTGGTGAATAATCTGTTGGCTTGCTTCCTTGCTCGAGCTTCACGTTGCGAATAAACACGTTTCCTTGAGGCTTAGGAGATGAGCCAACAAACCTACGTCCAACGATCACAGATTTTTTAAATTCTTCTGGTCTCACCTTGTAAGTGATCCAGTAGCGTTTCCAAGAATTTGTCAATGTGACTTCCCAAAAGCCGTCCAATGGATTGGTGCGCTCTACGCCATTAGACTCGATCACACGCTCGACGGTATTATTTCCACCAAGATCACCATACCAAAAATAGTTGGCTATCTTTTGCCCACTATAATATGCTTTAGCCTCAAAAGATAGTGTATACGTATCTTTGTCAATATTTTTAGTCGTATTATATCTAACACCTTCTTGATAACCTACTGTGGGTGCTAAAATAATTTCCATTTCTGAACTCGTTTTTTCTAGTAAGTTAGTTCCACCAATGGCTAAGTTAGTTAGTTCTAACTGCCATTGATCAGCTTTTTGGTTCACATACGCTATATCTGCTTTGTTAGCTACTACACTGTTGATCTCATTAGCTTTTTGATTTACATAAGACCAATCAGCTTTACCAGATACCGTAGAAATAATTTCATTAGCACGCTGCTCCACATATGATCTATCTGCCTTATTTGCAACAACGGCATTAATCTTATCAACTTCAATATTTAAACTAGCATATCTATTTTCGGCATCCTTAGGCGCTGGACTCCATCTTAAATCCTTATTTCCTTCTACCAACATAACTTCATTAAAAAAGAAATTAGCAACGCTACCGTTAGTAGAACCACCTATGTTAAATGCAAGCTCAGCATTGTCGATGTCACCAGTTGTAAATGTAACATGTTTATACTCTGCTCCTGCTGCAGACAATCTACCACCTTGAATAAATTGTGATCCTTTCTCGACATTACCTTTCCTGCCCCGTAAGAAGATATTATAGTTTTCACTGTTCGTAGACATAAAACCAACATAACTAAGTGTATATTGCGTATTAGGCTTGATTGCAAATCGCTGACTAACAGCAGGGGTAATTAGGGTAGTTGAATTATCAACATTAAACATATTTTTAGTACCATTAAAATAAAATGGATGTGTGAATAGGCGACTTCCAGTCCATGCAACTGCCCCTATTTCACTTGCATTTGAATTAGGTATTAGATTGGCTCCACCGATATTCAGATTATTAAGTTTATCATCAACAGCTGATACACTTGCTCGAATACCATTCGCCGTCTGAACAAATTCGGTTGACTTGACATACCCATTTAAATCAGATGCCGTTAATTTACTGCTTAATTCCTTAGCCGTACTAGACTTAAAACTCTCGAACATGTCATTGCCAACTTTTCCCAGCATTTGTTGCTCGAGTAGATTAGCTTTAGCTCTTACGCTAGCAATATCTCCCTGTGCGTTAGCTAAGTTAGTAGCAGTTCCATCAGCTGTTACTTTGATTGCTACCAACTGTCCTTTAGCATCTCTTAATTGAGCATTTAATCCGTCGATCCCCGCATTAAATTGCGTAACACGCCCATCTAAAGTCGCATATTGTCCTTTAACACCATCAACACTCGTAATCAAATTTGCGATCGCTTTTTGCTGTTGCTTAGCTTCATCAGATAATTCTCTAGTGCTGTTTGAAACTTGTGCGATCATTCTTGCTGTTTCAGACGTTGATTCATCTATTTTTCCATTGATTGCATTTTCAAAATCTATATATGTTTTATTAAGATTTTTAGCATTCTCAAGCGCTTCTTGAGCCTTTATGTCAACATCGCTTATTTGTGTTGACAGACTCACCTGTGTAGCCATAAAGCTTTGATATATGCTATCTGCGACAGACTTAGCATTCTCAGCATTGTTATACGCTTGATTTGCTTGTGATCTTACCTCTTCAATATCATTAAGTGCTTGATTTACCGCTTCTTTTGTAGTGCTAAGCTCAACAGTACTTAAGATAAGTTCCCAATTACCGTTACGCCAAACATAGTATTCGGTTCCGCCATTACCTAGATCAAGAAAAAGATTATCTCCCTCAGCTGCAATCGTTGGTTTGACATTAGAATAAAAATTCTTGTTCTTACCGTTAGCAGAAGTCAAAGCGATATTCGCCACTCGTGACGTTTCTTCTTGCGCTTCTTTAACTGACGCAACATAGTTAGTCAAACTTTTCTCGCTAAAGTCATCCCCCAGCTCGATCACATTGTTATTTTTGTCTAACAAGTCATGTTCAACTTTGTATACACGAGTAAAGTATTCAATGCCTAACTCATGCCTGATAATCGCCACAGTATCGCCAAGTCCAAGATCACCAACATCAAGCGCACTCGCCTTAAAAGATACTTTAGGTCGTTTAGCAACCTGCAAAGCGGACCACGTTGCGTTAATAAGTTGGTTCACATCGTCAATGTCTTCAAAAACAGCGATCCCAATTCTAGGCTTACCGTCATCAAAACCATAAAGTTTAGTAGCTTCTTTATCTTCAACGTATTCTTGTCCTGCAGGCTTATCGGTAGGATTGCCTTTAGCCTTGCTCCAAACAACGTCTGTGAACATGATACGTCGTCCATAGCCATCTACGGTGTCATCATTCCCATCATCTAGCTGTTCGCCTTTACCACGTCCTACAAGCGCCGTAACAAGGTCTTCACTTGACTCTTCACGAATAACACTAAGCAAGTTAGAGCCGTACTCGAAACGTTTGCCGGTGCGTTCTCCTTGTTGATCATATAAGTTCGCTTGTCGACGTGTGATCCTATTTGTTAGCGGATCGATCACGACCGAAAATGTCAGCTCGACTTTAAACACTTCAACAATCTTTTGAATAGCTTCAAGTGTCGAAATATAGTAAAAATTTGTTCGCTTACGTGTCGTTCCAGCTAGATAACCAGTTTCCCAGCGTGTTCCAGCTAAAGCGATCTGCAACATTTCACCAGCTGTTTTATCTTGTGGTCGCAAGTCTTTGATATACGCATAGCTCTTCAACTCATCATAAGCCGACTCAATACATGTATATTCAATACGATCATCTTTAACACTTTCAGAGATAATTTTGAACATCAAAAAAGCATTCCCACGAGTTGAAGGAATGCAGACGTAATAGATGTTACTTGCTAGACGCTTATTTTGAACCAAACTGAACGACAACTTATCCGCAGCATTGATCTCTTCTGTCATCTTAGCTTCAATGATACCATCAGAGATCGCTTTGATAATATTTTGTTGTTTATCAAGTAGATACATGATCATAAGCGTTTCACCTCGTAAATCATTTTAAAATATCCTCTAGCATTGAGTGTGATTACTGTACCATTTCGAATATAGAAATCACTAAAATTAGATGATAGTTTCAAACCCATCAAATGTTGAACAGTATTGAGCTTAACCGTCAATTTTGTAAAATCGATTGTTAATTTGGTTCCTGCCCCAATCGATTCATTGAAAGTAAATACTTTAGAATCATTTGTTCGCATTTCAAACTTAGAAATAGCTTCATTTGGTGTGAATTCAATGAGCTTTGGTGTTTGAGGATAGCTAAGTTCAATATCTAAGACGTTTATCGATGTCCCAGTAAAATTAATTGTTTTAGCTGTGCTGTACTTGTATGGATCAGCGCAAACGATCTCGATTTTTCCAGTCGTACTAAATAATGGCTTATCTAAACTGATACTTTCAATCGTTCCGATATAGTGATAATCCTGTTCATCAGCAAACTTAACTTCAACATTAGTAGCATACGTTAATTGATTTAACTTAGCTAGTGATTTGTTATATCGCTCAATCGTATTACATAGCAATCTAAAAGTAACTGTGATTTTTCGTTCCTTGATACGTGAGTTAAGATATAGACTACCATCTCCAACGCGATCAGGAGCGTTTATTTGACGTTCAAAACCAGCTCGACCTTCAACTACTAACGTCTCAAATTCTGGTATCTCTTGGTCTAGCCATTTACCCGCATAACAGATCGCTTCAAGTGGCAAAGATGAGCTAGGCTCTGCCCGTGGTTGTAAATCTCTAAAATCGTACATGATTAATTCCTCCATACAAAAAAGCCAGCGGATACATCAAGATATGAGTATCAACTGACTTTGATTTTTGCTATAATTGAGATTGCGCATGTCCCTCATGTGCAAATACCGACGAAACGGGTGATTTTTTTATCCCAATTTTTGTCTACGGTGTTTGCTATGAGCACACGGCCATGTGCTCGGGTCGAAACACCGAAAGTTCCGTTTGATAGCATGACCCAGCTATCGTGTAATTCCTTAACTACACGTTAATGATAGCACAAACGAACTGAATTTCAAAGGGGGGCGCTTGTCGTCCTCCTTTTTGTTTAGAATTTATAGTTACGAGTCAAACTAGCTTGCGATCCTTGTTCACGACTAATATCCTCAACAAATGCGCTATAATCAGTGCCACCAAGTGAAACATTGATGTAAGCAGATTGCTGATTGATCGATAGTTCACGCGTCAAATCGCCACTGATACTACCAGTTAATTGACCATTCATCGCTGCAATCGAATTAACAAAGTCATGCGTATTAACTGGTGGAATGCTAAACATTGATGCTTGTGCTAGATTTTCAGCAGTCTTTTTCGTTTTAGCTTCCATTCCAGAAATTCCGTTAATGAAACCTAATCCGAAATACATACCAAATTCTTTTGTAACTCGAGATGGTGAATGAATCTTTAACGCTGCTTTAATCGCACTTGCTGCTTTTGAAGCTAAACTAGCAGCAACACCCATCACATTTCCACTCATTGCATTAATACCAGCTGATAACCCGTCTGCAATAAAACTACCTGCCGAGTTAAATGCACCACGTTGAGAACGTGCACCATCAGCGCCAGCTTTACCTAGATCTGAGCCAGAGTTTCTAGCATCGCCAGTCTTAGACTTAACACCATCAGCTCCAGCACGTCCTATGTCACTACCAGCATTTTTTACTGTTCCATTCTTGGACTTTATTCCCTCGGCTGCGGCATTGGCTAAATCAGCTCCCTTAGATTTATGCTCACCTTTTTTATTTCCAAGGGCCTTTAAAGATGAAATAGCAGAATTACCACCTGCAGCATCAAAAGCAGCAATACCATTCTTTGAAGCTTCTTGACCAGCTGATTGAATGATTTTGGTTGCTTCTCCAACAACATCATACTTTTTGCCAGTTAATCCGGCTTTAAGAGCATTAAAAAGGACACCACCTAAATCTTGAAATTTACCCGCAAAGGTTGCACCAGCTACAAGCATACCAACTAAAGCAGCTACCAACACCTGTAATACAAGAGGTGAAATCTCGACCATGGCTGCTAATAATTGTCCACACATAGCAGCAAATGAAGCAACGATCTGTGGTGCGTTATTTCCAATAGCATCAAATATGGCTATCATCATTTCTGTTATTTTCGCTACAATCTGTGGAATTCCTTGTGTCAATCCATCAAGCAAAGCCAAAATAATTTTAATACCATTCGAAATCATTTCTGGCAAATGTGCCAATACTGTTTGTTGAATGGTAATAAACATTTGAACAAATGACAGAGCGATCTTAGGCATATTTTCAGCTAATGTTCCTAAGAAATTAGTGATCATCATCGCAAATCCTGTTCCGATCGCACTTAAAATAGCCACTACTTGCGCACCAGTCATATTGAAGTTATTAAGCGCTGTGATCAAAGCTGCGATACCAGCTGTTGCAGCACCAATACCTATACCGATACCTAATACTGCAGCCCCAAAAACACCAATGCCGACAGCTCCAGCGGTCAACGGTGGTCCAAGTAATGCGAAGACACCTGCTAAAGCCCCAATCGCAACTGTCACAGCTCCAAGAGTGATAATGCCTTGCATCCCTTCTTTAGATAACTGGGCAATTGCAAAAACTAACGCCGCCATTCCAGCAGTAGCAACACCTATTCCTACGCCAATTTTTAATGCAGCAGTACCTATCGCTAATAATGAAGTTGAAGAAGCACGAGCAGGAGCATCAACACTTGAACTCGCTTTGGATACTTGATTTAAACCAGACGTTGCCTTACCTGCACTACCCCCAGTTTTATCCAAACTACTACTCAAATTTTTAGCAGGTAAATTTATACCTGTCATTTTAGAGGCTAGATTAACTGCACCACTTCCCAATTTTCCAAGTCCTTTAACTGCACTTCCTGCAACATTGCCAATTTTTTGAGCATTTGTTAGAAAGCCACCGGCAGCAGTCATTGCTGGTCCAATAGCAGGACTAAGGCCTATAAAACCACGTATAACTTTAGCAGTAGATGAATCAGATTTCCCAGCCCAATCTAAAGCAGTATTAGCCATATCAAGCATAGAACCTGTAACCTTGCTTTGCGAATCCATTGCTTTATTACGCAAAGATTCCCAGTTACCACCTAATTGCTCAATCTTTGAACCGACATTTTTCTGCATTTCAACAGCTTGTTTGTTAAGTGTTTTATTTGCTTTTTCAGTTGTTCCCGCGGCTTCATCCATTGCCTTAGTGAAAGCATCCCAACTCGTAGCAGTATTGCCTGTCTTATCCTTAACCGAATCTAATAATGGCAAGATAGCTTTCATACCAGCAGTCCCAAACAATGCTTTTAATGCTGCATCTTTTTGTGCCTTGCCTAAGCCATCTGTTTTCTCCGCTACTTCAGATAAAATCTGTGGAAATGGCTTCATATTTCCTTCGGCATCACGATAAGAAATACCCAGGTCTTCCATTGCACCCTTAGCAACTTTTGATGGAGCTGCCATTTGCAGAATTGCATGATTCAAGTCATCAGATGCTTGTGCTGCACTAAAACCTTTATTAGTCAATAAACCAATAGCCGTAGCAACAGTCTGCATGTCCATGCCAGTCATGGTTGCCGTTGGTCCCATTGTAGCAAGAGCTTGTTGCATACTTTCAATCGAAGCGTTGGACATATTAGCAGTTGAAACCAAAATGCCCGCTGCTTGCTCTGGTGACTTTAAGCTATCTCCCCAAATGTTCATCGATTGTTGAACAACAGAGGCAGTTGTTTGAAGATCTGCTCCAGCAGCAGTTGCAGCCTTAGCAATCGCAGGAAATTCTTTCTTGATCGTACCAATAGAAGCACCATCACGAGCCATAGCCACCATAGCGTCTGCAGCATCTTGCGCACTTAACGGCAATTCTGCACCCATTCTGTTAGCTACATCAGCCAAACCATCAATATCTTTAGCCGTACCACCAGCAATGACTGCTGCTTGGTTTAATGATTGTTTAAAAGATCCATAACTCTTTAAAGCACTAACACCCATTGCAGTAGTTGCAGCACCCGCAATTGTTACAGCTTTTCCGATACCGCCCATCTTTTCTTGAACTGTACTACCTAACGACTTTGTTGCTGTTGCAGCCTTATCCATTGTAGAAGAAAAGCCACGATCAACAGCACTTAAAACAGCAGTAACACTATAACTCTGCGCCATGACTTCCCCTCCTCATCATTTCAAATTCTGCTAATCTAGCATTGATCAGATCACGACGTTTTTTATCTTTGACCTTTTGTGTGCGTGGTTGATAGTCCAATTCAAATTCATCACGTAATTCATCTATCATCTCTAAACTATCGAAGAAATCAGTAAACTTTCGATATTTCGGTTTAGGATGCTTAGCGTTGCCTGTCGTAGCTTGAACCGATTGATTAAACCACGCTAACAAAGCCAACTTTTCTTGTTCTTTGATCTGCTTGAGTTGATACGCTTCAATCCGCAAATTGTACTCAGCAAACGTCATATCTTCAATTTTTCTAATGTCAGAAAAACCGAGATAAGCCAAAGAATTGAGCATTATTTCGTGGTATTCTTGATCTCCGGTTTGGCTTTCTCGGTCATTAGGTTTTTTGCTGCTATTTTTACGACATTAGCATGTAGCATTTCTTTTGTGACATCATCAAATAGCTTTTCGATCTTATCGTAGTTATCTAAGAAATCATCAATTTCTGTCATACCCGGTCGAGGCGAATTTCCATAAGAAGCTGCGTAGATGACATTGCTTAAAGCAACAGGATCATACGCTTGTAACGCTGGAATAGCTTTAGTTAATGCCATTCCCATATTAAAGTTACCAGTATCTACACCACCAACTTTATCTAATTCACGTACAAAACGAACTCCAAATTTTAATTCAACATCTTTTTCATTAATTTTTAAAATCATCTTTTATTCCTCCGAATTGATTCCAGCATCAGCATCTTTCCAAGCTGTACCAGTAGTTTCTTTATCGCCTAAAGCTTCTAAGCCACGGTAAACATATTCGATAGCTTCTTGAGCAGATTGTGGCAATGTGGTCCACCCTCGTTTTGGTGTACCATCAACGCCAAATGACACTTCACGAGTTGATAGATCATCCGCATCATTATCGTTGCTATCTTCTGACACGATCGCACGACCATAGAACGAGAAATACTGTCCTTGTGCGTTCTTTCGCCCTGTATAAATGATCCAAAACTCTAACTTGTCACCATCAAACAAACTATCTTGTAAAGCATCTACGATCGCAGATGTGTTATTGATAAACTCCACACTTAGATCTGTTTCGATACCGCCTGCAGTTGTTACTGGGCCTGACTTTGTTTGTGTCGTATCTGAGTCCCGACTAGGTCCAAAGCTTAACGACGTTTGAAATGGGATCAACTTACCTTCACTCGTCTTAGCATCTTTTAACTTGCGAACAAAGAGAAATGTATCTTTCCCATGTAATGTTTTAATATTTTCTGCCATGTTTAGTCACACTCCTATTAACTGTATTGAATTTCTAACTCTAAAATCCCATGGATCAACGGAATATCCGTCGTATTATCTCCCATCAACTGACTTTCACTGTTTACAACAGTATAGTTATAGTGCTCAGTTCGTCTGTTGTGTTGGATCACATTTAGCAGATCATTCAAGATCCTTGACACTTCAAAACGTCGATTATGCTCTGCATACACATCAAGTTGAATATGCGTTTTACCTAAAAATCGAGTTTTAGTGATCCTATCGATATTTTGTTGATAACCGACATAAACGAAAGGATATGCTTGACTTTCATCTGGTAAATAGTCAAAAGTCGCATATCCTGATTCATTTGATAATTCTATGATCTTCTCAAAAATTTCTTGATATGGGTCCATTATTTAACCAACCCTTTCATTTTCGAGATAAACACTTCTTTTTCGCTCTCAAAAGGTTTCTTGATGTAGTGGCGCGCAGGAAGTTTACGTGTGCCGTATTCTTGATAAGCTGCGTAAGCCGTATCATACATAACTTTACCCTCCAGACCACCATTACTGATCGTTTGCGTCATACTACGTTTTAACGTACCACCACGATAACCTTTAGGTGCTTTAGTATTAGCAGGGTATCTTTTACCCCAACCAACAGGAACAAGCTGTTGACTTTGGCGAGCAATGTTGATCGTCGAACCCTTTACCACTTCTCTTACTTGAGTCATTTTTTTATTAGACATCAAAGCGCTAACTAACTCATCAGTCCCTTTTAATTCTACTTTATAACCTGCCATGATACTCAACTCCATAAAGCGCTGTACGCCGTTCTGACGTGATGTTCATAGTGATCTGATATGCTTTATCATCAACAACAAAATAGCCCGTCCTAACGATCACAGGACGCTGAAAACGAGCGATCACTCGTTCTTGCTTGACATTGCCAAAAACTAACTGCTGTTGTTGCGCTCCCATTGATGTTACATTGACAGGTAATGTTTCGCCGTTAAGAGCATTTTTTATAAAAAGCGCTCGCTTATTGAACCGCATCACTATCACCAGCCTTATCTTCAGTAAAAAACACGATCTTTCCACGCTTTTTTTCTGAATTTTTTTCAGAATTGTAACGCTCGATCACGTTTGTATACTCATCAAAATCGCTTGCAGGATAAGTGATGCTTTCTCCTTCTTGGCTATAAGACTGCATCCCTTCATTCCCAAGACGGTTAAATCTGGCAAGCGTCACAGGTAATACCACAGCTTCCAATGGTGGTGGTACTGAGGTCTCGTCAACCATCATTGAAAGCTGATTACGTGTCATCTCTTCTAAAGCTAAGATGACATCATCTTGTTCATTATCTGTGATCCCTGCCAGAAGCTTGACCGTGTTAGTCACTTTCATTGTTCCCTCTGACATTTACATCACCTATTCTTGAGATTTAGCTTTGGCTTTCTTAGTATTCTTCACTGCATCAGGATCAGTGGAGTTTGTCCCATGACCTGGCATCGTTTCAAAGACGTTATCGTCTGTTGTCATATTCAAGCCTGCAAATGCTTCATCTTTGACTACTAAAGCAGCTACGTGCATTGTTACACGTAAAGCTTTCATACCTTGTTCAAACAAGTTGATAGGTGTGCCGTCTTCGTTAGTCAACGTAGATAATTGTGCTTGGTCAGATACAGAGTACTCTAAGCCTGCTGGAATACCGTAGTACAAGTAATTAAAGTCCCCAGCGATCAAAGATCCCTTAGGCATTGCATCCGACTTTAGATTTACGGTCGTGATTCCGTCGATCGTTCCATTTGCCCGATCATATAATGATGTTGCCACACCGTTTTCAGTCTTGACCGCTTTGCGTAAGGCTGAATGGTTTTGCACCTTGGAAATAAAGGCATTTGGCTCAATATTATTGTCATATAACTTATCTTCAAGATCTAAGATAGTATCATAATCGATCGAACCAGTGATGTTTGTCCCAGCAGTAGCGATCGAACGTGCCAACGATTGTTTGAACGGGTTATTCTTTCCCAACAAAACAGCTTCATCAAATTTCTTATAAAAGGCTTCAGCGATCTTAGGTTTCATGAATTCAAAGAAATTACTCATACCCCATTTGAGGTATTCATCAGATACAGGCAAGATAACAGCCAACTTCTTAGCTCGCATTTCGACTGTCTTCCATTCGCTCTTGGCCGTTGGGATCTTTTGAGTTTCATCTACCCAGTAAGCCCCGCCACCTTTAACGAAGACATCGAACTTCTTTTCTAAGCCATCCATAGCTTCATACTTACCAAGTTGCATGACTTTTGAATTTTGCATGATCTCTTGGA
>CAJUNC010000005.1 GCA_910587695.1 uncultured Lactobacillus sp. | reverse complement strand
CCCAGGTGATGCATTAAAAACTATGGTGATAGCATCTCATTTTTGTAATGAGGTGTTATTTTTTTGTAAAAAAACACTCCCAACATTTCTGTAGGAAGTGTTATGCTGGTCAGCCATATCCGTTGAAAGACATCAACTTAATGACTTGCCCCAAATAAATTAACGATAACTACCCCGACTAAGATCAAGGCGATCCCTAATAAGGTCAGCAAATTAATGCTTTCCTTGAAATAAAAAACACTGATTGCTGTCGCTAAAATGATCCCAACGCCTGACCAAACAGCATAAGCCAAACTTAGATCTAGATTATCTAACGATCTAGCCAAGAAGAAAAAGCATAGACCATATGCAACTAATGATAGAGTCGAAAATGATAGTTTCGTAAAACCATCCGACATCTTTAAAAACGTCGTTCCTAAAAATTCACCGATGATCGCTGTTGCTAAATATACATAACTCATTTATCCCCTACCTGTCCTTTCAAATTTGCTAACATCTCTTCATTTAGATCATTTAATGATCGCAACTTCTCTATTCCTAAAGCTTGCGCAGCTTTTAATTCTTTAGTTCGAAATTCCGCTAAAACCATCCTCGCTTGCTCTTGTCCAGCTTCATTTAAATATAAGATCTTACTGCGTTTATCGATCGAGTCAGGAAATGTTATGATCTTTTCTTCCCGACTCAATTTGTTAACTATCGAAGTGACCGTCTGTTTAGGAAGACCAGTTTCTTCTATCAAACACGTCAGTGGCAGTTTAAAATCATGGGTTTCAAACACTATAAATACGTAAAGCAATGATGACGTGAGCCGATTTTTGGTGATCAACTGATCGTAAACGTGGTTAAATGCGATCCAATCTGCAGTATAACGTTTTAATTCGTTTTCCATTTTCACCTCTCCGATTTAGTACGATTTCGTACTAAAATAATAACAGATATTTTTAGCAAACACCAGTTTATTTGATTTGACCATTTTTGACCAATAGGTTACAATAGCAATACACAGTCAGTCACTGACTTCAAATTTATTAATATTGCGGAGGTTCCCACTATGAATTTAGTTCCTACAGTTATTGAACAATCATCTCAGGGAGAACGTGCCTATGATATCTATTCTCGTCTCTTAAAAGACCGGATCATCATGGTCTCAGGTGAAGTTAACGATGATATGGCAAATGCGATCATCGCTCAATTACTTTTCTTAGATGCCCAAGATCCTGAAAAAGATATCTATATGTATATCAACTCTCCTGGTGGTTCCGTATCAGCTGGATTAGCAATTTACGATACTATGAATTTTGTTAATGCAGACGTGCAAACGATCGTTATGGGAATGGCAGCATCAATGGCTTCTGTTTTAGCTACAGCTGGTGCTAAGGGCAAGCGCTTTGCATTACCTAACTCAGAGATCATGATCCACCAACCACTAGGCGGGGCACAAGGTCAATCAACTGAGATCCAGATCGCAGCTGAACACATCTTGAAGACACGCAAATTGATCAACGAGATCTTAGCCGAACATTCTGGACAAGATATCGAAACGATCGATCGTGACACTGAGCGGGATAACTTCATGACTGCACAACAAGCAGTTGATTACGGTTTGATCGATGGGATCATGAAAAATAAAAAGAAAAAATAAGTACTAAAAAATAAGAGTGTAAGATGTGCGGTCAATGCCGTATGTCTTACACTCTTATTTTTTAATCTGTTTTCAATAATAGATCTGTCGCAGAAATGAGCTTTTTCTTATCAATAAAAATGTATTTCATTAGATAACCTAAGAGGACAGGTAGCACCACAAACAAACAACTCAAACTTAAAATACTCAACCAACCTGGCACCATAAAACCATATGCTGTCAGCGGTCCGACCAAGCCACTAAAGCCAAAGCCGGCACTCATCGGTGTTCCTTGAATATTGAACACTGCACCTAACCCACCCATGAGCGCCGAACTGATGACCACCGGTAGATAAAGAATAGGCTTTTCCAGCATATTGCCCATTTGGATCTTAGGTGTACCAAAGAAGTGTGCGATCACAGTTCCCAAGCTATTGACTGAACTTCCCATGATCGCCAAAGTAAATGCTCCGGCGGTAATACCTAAATTAGCAGATCCTGAAGCTATCCCCGTGATCTCGATCGCAGCTGCGATCCCAACCGAACTGATCGGCGAACAGATCAGCACTGCAAATGAGATCCCCATTAAGCTCCCCATCAAAATAGGTTGTAAGAGCGTAAATGTTTTGATCCCAGCTCCGATAAAACCAGTCACCGCCTTAACATATGGCAAGACCAACAAACCTAAACTACCACCGATGATGATCACAATGATCGGTAACAATAAGATCGTGTAGCTTTTGAACTTATTACCGATCACCTGAGCTAAGAGGACAGAAAAAACGATCGTTATCCCAACATTGATCACATCACCAGTCCCAGCTAAACCAAAACCTTGCTGTGTCTTCACGATCACGCCAGAACCGACCATCGCCGCCCCAGCGATCGAACTCATCTGGACCATATTCATCTTAAAAAGATAGCCGACACTAAAGCCTGCCATCGCTGGTAGTAAACTCATATTAAATGTAGTAATATCCAAGACAGCATGCGCAAATGTAGGCCAGATCTTTGCTAAAGCTTGCATCAATTGTCCCAGTAAAGCTCCTGGGATCAGTGAGACTACCACTCCCATGCTGATGCCGTTCAATACGTTTAAGGTAAATTCACGTCCCGTTATTTTCTTCACATTCATGAATGATTCCCCCTTTGACCTTTTTGATCGATTTGATAATGTTAATCTACCCAAATATAATTATAAAGTCAACCCAAAAATTACAATCAACTCATCAAAAACTTATCTTAATACACAAACAAAGCCGACAATTCAGCAAAAAGCTAAATTGTCGACTTTATCCATTTGGAATATTCTCATTTTCTTTTGCACGCAATTGCTGTGCATACTCATTTAATTTACGCAAGCGATGATTGATCCCTGATTTTGAGATCGGTCCTCCAGCAACTAATTCACCTAGTTCTTTTAAACTGACTTCTGGATGAGCGATCCGCGCTTGAGCTACTTCTTGTAACTTTTGCGGTAAACTCTCCAGACCGACCCGCTGATCTAAATATTCGATGTTTTCGATCTGCCGTTTGGCTGCGTCAGCAACCTTGTTCATGTTTGCATTCTCACAATTGACGATGCGGTTAACTGAATTTCGCATATCACGAACGATCCGGATATCTTCAAACTTCAACATTGAAGCTGTAGCTCCGATCAAAGATAGAAAATCGGCGATCTTTTCCGCCTCTTTCAGATAGGTGATATAACCACTTCGCCGCTCAGTTGTCCGAGCATTTAAACCATAACGATTGATCATCTTACAGATCGTTTCATTATGATCTTCATACAACGAGTAGATCTCTAAATGATACCGACTCGTTTCTGGATTATTGACCGACCCAGTTGCTAAAAAAGCTCCTCGTAAGTAAGATCTTACTTTTGCATCATCATCTAGAAATGCTAACGGTACTGTTTCTTTGATCTGGAAACCATCTAAAATATCTAGATCTTTTAAAACATAGTCACTTCCAGTTTTTAAGCGCACGATATATAAGTTATTCTTCTTTAGCTTCATCTTGCGGCGTACCAGCAATTCACTTTCAACATCGTAGAACTGTTTTAATAAAACATAGATGCGCCGAGCGATCGCAGGATTTTCAGTTTGAACGCTCAAAACAAATTGATGATCGACGATACTAAGCGAACCATTCATCCGGATCAAAGCCATCAATTCCGCCTTTGCATTGCCGAAATGCACCTCAAGTGTCGTCAATTCTTTTTTTACGTCACTGGCGTATGACATTTAGCCACCCCTCTAATTCAATTCATTGGCATACCATGACTTAGGGCGTCCGAGCAGTCGCATCAATTCTTTAACGACCTGTTCTCCATCATGAAAAACACCACGGTCGCGTAATTTTAAAAAGTTGTCTGAGATCACACGACACCCTTGTTCTCTCAAACCGTTAAAGTCATAAGCCACTTGATATAAATATTCATCGTATTTTTGACGATCCATGTAATCTTTTGGTACTGGTTCAGTATTGAACAGCACAGTATCAATAAATCGTTGCCCTAAATGCCGATTCAAGACCCGAACATGTTCAGCATCAGTAAAGCGTTCAGTCTCGCCCTTTTGAGTCATAATATTGCAGATATAAACGACTTCAGCTTTAGTTTCACAAACAGCCCGCCCAACATTATCGATCATCAGGTTAGGCAAAATACTGGTAAATAAACTACCCGGTCCTAAAACGATCTGATCAGCTTCCATGATCGCTTGAACGACTTCTTCTTTAGCTTCAGGTCTTTCATCGTCGATCGAGGTCACCCAAACTTTTTCGATCGTTTTTCCGGCCGCTGAAATATTTGATTCCCCCGCCAAAGTCGTTCCATCAGCAAAACGAGCATTTAACGTCAAAGGTATATCAGATGCAGGATAAACGTGCCCCTGGATCTTCATCAATTCAGAAAGTTCTTGGACCGCATCAAAGATCCCACGGTCATCCATCTCAGACAAAGCAGCGATCACTAAATTACCGATCGCATGACCTGAAAAAAATTGATCGTTGGACTTAAAACGGTATTGAAATATCTGTTTGTAGATCTCTGGCATATCTGATAATGCTACTAACACATTACGGATATCACCTGGGGGAACGACATTGATATAGTCCCGAATGATCCCCGAGGAACCGCCATCATCAGCAACCGTTACGACAGCAGTGATATCGACATTATGTTGGCGCAGGCCATTTAAAATAACGGGTAACCCCGTGCCCCCACCGATCACCACGATCTTCGGACGATGCCGATTTACTCTTGACTTCATCATGAACGATTCACAGTCTCCTTTCGTTTCTCCATATCACGGTGGGTGATGTTCACCGGATACTTCTCTTGTAAAGCTTCTCCAATACGATTAGCCAGTGCCACTGAACGATGTTGACCACCAGTACATCCGATCGCGATCGTAACACTTGACTTACCTTCTTTTTGATAGCCAGGCATTACAAAACGCAACATCTTGATAAATTGTTGATAAAATTCTTCAGTCATCTTAGAGTTCATGACATAATCATAGACCGCCTGATCATTACCCGTTTTTTCACGTAAGTCTTTAATATAATACGGATTTGGTAAGAAACGAACATCCATCACGATGTCAGCATCGATCGGGACGCCATATTTAAACCCAAACGACATTACATTAACATGAAATGCCGTACTTTGATCGCTTTCAAAGTTCAAAAAGAGCTCTTCACGTAACTGACGCGGTGAGATCTTGCTAGTATCGATCACTAATTGGGCTTTAGATTTGATCTCGGATAACAATTCACGTTCATGCTGGATACCATCTAAAACACGCCCATCCATTGCTAAAGGATGCGCTCTTCTTGTCTCCTTATAACGGGCTACTAATTCTTCATCTGATGCATCTAAAAACAAGATCTTCGGCCGTAAATTATCGTTGCCATCATCTAACTCTTGTAGCATCCCAAAGATCTCATCGTAAAAAGCCCGCGAACGCAGATCGATCACTAAAGCGACCTTACTGATCTTGCCGGATTCCTTGACTAACTCCCAGAATTTTCCTAATAAAGCTGGTGGCATATTGTCCACACAAAAATATCCAAGATCTTCAAAGCTTTGCATCGCAACGGTCTTTCCGGCACCACTCATTCCGGTCACTACGACTAATTGTATTGCTTCTGCCATTATTAACGCCCCCAATTAAAATCCATCGACTAATTATAACACATCCGGGTGTACCATTCATTAAACAGCGATCTTACCCTATTAAAAAAGCAGCTCATCTGAACTGCTTTTAATCTAGATCTAGTTCTTGTCCAAAGATCTTCAATTTCATCTTGACCCCTGTTGGTGTCGCCGCCAAGCCCCCTAGCCCGGTTTCACGTAATTGAGCTGGCAGTCGCTTACCGATCCGTTTCATTGCTAAAATAACTTCATCCGCAGGGATCTTATTTTCCAAACCTGCCAAAGCCATGTCTGCTGCAGCTAGTGCATTGACTGAACCAACAACATTACGTTTAACACAGGGGATCTCAACTAAACCAGCGACCGGATCACAAACTAGTCCCAACAAATTGCTCAAGGCCATTGCAAAGGCTTCAGCTGCTTGCGTTGGACTACCACCACAGATCTCAACTGCAGCAGCAGCAGCCATTCCTGAAGCACTACCGACTTCGGCTTGGCAACCACCAGTGGCGCCTGCGATCATCGCATTGTTGGCTGTCACCATTCCAAATGCACTGGCACAAAAAAGAAAAGCTACCATCTGGTCGATCGTCAAGCCCCGCTTTTTTTGCAATGCAAACAATACACCTGGGATCGTTCCAGAAGAACCGGCTGTTGGGGTTGCACAGATCAACCCCATAGCCGCATTGACTTCATTTGTGGCCAGTGAATTTTCGATCGCATAAAGGACTGTCTCATCCGTCAAGCCTTGCCCTGATTCACGATACTTTCGCATCTTAGCCGCCTCACCCCCAGTTAGTCCAGTTGGGGAGTGGACACCATCACCTTTTGTTCCGCGTTTAGCTGCTGCTAACATCACTTCCAATTGACGTTGCATCTTGACCCAAACTTCAGCTCGACTAGCGCGTGAATAAGCCATCTCTTGTTCTAACATCAATTCCCAGATAGGTTTATCTTGTTTGATTGCCGTTTCTACTATTTCAGCTACACTGTTATACATATAAATTCCTCGATCATAGACAGACCAAACTACGACTTTGTGCCTTGATCTGTTCTAAAATATTTTTCGGTGGTAAGCGGTCAAGATCAAATTCATGGATCAAGTTACCTTGTCCAAAAATATTAGTCATCTCATGTCTGATCTTGATATTATCTTGATTTAAACTCTCTTTGATATGATCTGTAAAATCCGTCTCGGTCCAACAAAGCATGATCGGCAAAGGTCCTAAAGGTGCAAAACGACAGCCATCTAGTTCCAATTCTCGGATCTCGATCGTACCGCCACCGATCGAACAACCACCAACTTTGATCATTTTATCGGCATTTTTTAGCGTAATGATCGCTGTATTTGGATGTCCGATCGGACTTTTCCCTTCATGTTCATTAAAAACGACCTCGATCCCTTGAGCCCGTGCGATATCGACCGCTTTTGGAACGCGCAGATCATCCGTTTGCATACCTAACACACCTGCGATCACAGCATAGTCAGTTCCATGCCCTTGATGTGTTTTAGCAAAAGATTCGTAGTAGTCGACTATCACCTGTTCGATCAGTTCACCAAATATTTTATGTGCCGCTTGACCGATCGCTACAGCTCCAGCAGTATGTGAACTTGAAGGGCCTACCATAACAGGTCCGATAATATCAAAAACACTCTTGTAATTCCCGCTCACCATTTTCACCTCGACTTAAGTTATTTTTTATTAATGTATCACTAAAGTTCGCCTTTTATCACTACATGTGAAAAATTTAATTTATTTTTTTTCAATCTAGCACAGCTTACTAACCTAGTCCCAAAAAAGAGCTAGCCCCAAACTTGAGCTAGCCCTAAGTTGTCTATTATTCTACTACTTTACGTTCAAATGGATCGGATGAGATACCTTCATCCAAGATTTTTTGGCACCATTCTTTGGCTGAGAACAATGAGTGATCACGATAATTACCACAACTCTTGATATCAGTTCCTTGAACATCTTCCCAAGAAGCATTCAAAATATCATTTAAGGAGGCTTTTAAGGCTTTAGCAACTTCGACCGTATCATGCTCGCCCCACATGATCAAATGAAAACCCGTCCGGCAACCGAATGGAGAACAATCGATCACGCCATCCATATGGTCACGTAAATAACCCGCTAACATATGCTCGATCGTATGCAAGCCCGCTGTTGGGATCGCGTTTTCATTTGGTTGGACCAATCTAAGATCAAAGTTTGAGATCTGATCACCTCTTGGACCTTCTTCTACCGTGATCAAACGCACATAAGGTGCCTTGACTGCGGTATGATCTAATGTAAAGCTTTCAACTTCTGCCATTCTATCAACACCCCTATTATTAATTGTACACTTTAACTTTAACAGTTTGGCATTAAAAAGCAAGTCTTAATCTTGCCGTGGTTCATAATGGCCATTTTCTAAGAGCGGTTTTAAATATTTACCAGTGTAACTTTGTTCGATCTGACATAATTTTTCAGGTGTCCCGACTCCAACGATCTGTCCGCCACGTTGGCCACCTTCTGGTCCTAGATCGATCAAATGGTCAGCCGATTTGATAACATCTAAATTGTGCTCGATCACTAATACCGTATTGCCCTTATCAACTAGTCGCTGTAAGACGTTCAATAGACGCTTGATATCATCGGTATGCAAGCCAGTAGTCGGTTCATCTAAAATATAAAAGGTCTTACCCGCTGATTTACGATGCAATTCAGAAGCTAATTTCATCCGTTGGGCTTCCCCACCGGATAAAGTCGTTGCTGGTTGTCCTAATGAAACATAACCTAGCCCAACATCGACGATCGTTTGCAATTTGCGCTTGATCTTAGGGATCGCACTAAAGAATTCTAATGCTTCTAAGACATTCATTTCTAAGATCTGAGCGATATTTTTGCCTTTATATTCAACTTCTAGCGTTTCAGAATTATAACGTGCTCCGTGACAAACTTCACATGGCACATACACATCAGGTAAGAAATTCATCTCGATCTTGATGATCCCATCCCCTTTGCAGGCTTCACAGCGACCACCTTTAACGTTAAAACTAAAGCGCCCTTTGCCATAACCACGTAACTTAGCTTGGTTAGTTTGGGCAAATAACCCCCGTATATCATCAAAGACCCCCGTATATGTCGCAGGATTACTCCGCGGAGTACGCCCGATCGGACTTTGATCGATATTGATAACTTTTTCAAGGTGTTCAGTACCTTTGATCTGCTTGAATTTACCTGGTTTTTCAGAATTATGGTGTAGTTTTTGGGCTAAAGCTCGTTTCAAGATCATATTAACTAATGTAGACTTACCAGAACCCGAGACACCAGTGACCGCAATAAATTCACCCAGCGGAAATTTCACATCGATATCCTTAAGATTATTTTCTGTTGCTCCAATGATCTCAACAAAATTTCCATTACCTTGACGTCTGGTAGCTGGGATCGGAATATATTTTTTTCCAGCTAGATATTGTCCAGTCAATGATCTCTTCGAACGTGCAACTTGCTTAGGTGTGCCCGCAGCCATGACTTGACCACCTTCTATCCCAGCGCCTGGACCGATATCGATCAAATAATCAGCGGCTCGCATCGTGTCTTCATCGTGTTCTACTACGACTAAAGTATTTCCCAACTCACACATGGCACGTAAAGAAGCGATCAAACGATCATTATCCCGTTGATGTAACCCGATCGAAGGTTCATCTAAAATATATAAGACCCCTGAAAGGTTAGAACCGATCTGCGTTGCTAAACGGATCCGTTGGGCTTCTCCCCCAGAAAGGGTACGTGCTGAACGACTTAAATTCAGATAATCCAACCCAACATTCACCAAAAATGTCAATCGGTCTTTGATCTCTTTTAAGATCGGGCGCGCGATCTGAGCTGCTTGTTCACTAAATTCCAAACCCTCAAAAAAGGCCAATTCATCGGCGATCGGCAGATCAGAAACTTCACCGATATGCTTACCGGCGATCTTAACTGCTAGGGCTTTGCGATTCAAGCGATATCCATGACAAGTTTGACATTGCAAACTCGTCATATATTTGCGCATCACATCGCGGGTAAAATCACTATTTGTCTCATGATAACGCCGATCAATATTTGGAATGACCCCTTCAAAGGTCGTGTCAATATCACGTATCCCCCCAAAATCATTTTCATACCGGAAATGGAAAGTCTTATCCTTAGCACCATACAAAATGATATCTTGCTGTTCTTGAGGTAGATCTTCAAACGGGGTATCCATATCGATCCCGAAGGCTTCACATGCTTGCTTTAATAAAGTTGGATAATATTTGGAACTGATCGGATTCCACGGTTCCATTGCCCCTTCGTTAAGTGTCTTTTTTCGATCAGGCACGACTAGATCGATATCGACTTCAAGCTTCATTCCTAATCCATCACAATCTGGACAAGCTCCAAAAGGCGCATTGAAAGAAAATAGTCGTGGTTCAAGTTCTCCGATCGTAAAACCACAATAAGGACAAGCAAAATTTTCCGAAAACTGTAACATTTTGTCGCCGACCACATCAACAAATACACTACCTTCAGCCAAGCGTAACGCTGCTTCAAATGAATCAAATAACCGTGAGCGTATCCCTTCTTTAATAACGATCCGATCGACCACCACAAAGATATCATGTTTGAGATTCTTATCTAGCTCGATATCTTCAGCAATATCATGCAATTTATCATCGATCATGACTCGGACAAAACCTTCACGTTTGATCTTTTCTAAAACTTTTTTATGTTGTCCTTTCTTACCTATCACGATCGGCGCCAAGATCTGGAGCTTAGTCCTTTCGGGGAGCTGCAAGACGCGATCGACCATTTGCTCTGGCGATTGACTCGTGATCTCACTGCCATCATTAGGACAGATCGGCGTACCTACTCGTGCCCACAACAAACGCAAGTAGTCATTGATCTCCGTTACAGTCCCAACAGTTGAGCGTGGATTCTTCGAAGTTGTCTTTTGATCGATCGAGATCGCTGGTGAAAGTCCATCGATCGAATCGACATCAGGTTTATCCATCTGACCTAAAAATTGCCTAGCATAAGCCGACAAACTCTCAACATAGCGGCGCTGACCTTCAGCATATAAAGTATCAAAAGCAAGTGAACTTTTACCTGAACCGGAGAGACCCGTGATCACGACAAGTTTTTCTTTGGGGATCTCAACATTGATATCTTTTAAATTATGCTCTCTGGCACCACGGATCGTAATCTTATTTTTTCCCACAACTTTCATCCTTTCTATTTAATCAAGCTGTGCTTTTAATTCCATCACAGTATCACGTAAAGCGGCTGCATCCTCAAAGTCAAGGTTTTTAGCGGCAGTTTTCATTTGCTCCTCTAAACGTGCGATCATTTCTCGTTGTTCTTGTTTGCTCAATTCATCAAAATCGAGTTTATCATTTAAATCTTTAGTGCTTTCTTTTGGCTTAGTCGTCATTGTGATCACATCACGGATCTCTTTTTTAACTGTTTTTGGCACGATCCCATGTTCGTCATTGTATTGCATTTGGATCGCCCGCCGCCGTGCTGTTTCGTCCATCGCTGCTTGCATCGAATCGGTCACTGTATCAGCATACATGATCACATGCCCCTTTTCATTTCGCGCAGCACGACCGATCGTTTGGATCAAAGAACGTTCATTGCGCAAAAAGCCTTCTTTATCGGCATCTAAGATCGCAACTAACGAGACCTCTGGTACATCGATCCCTTCACGTAATAAATTGATCCCAACGAGCACATCAAATTTCCCTAAACGAAGATCTCGCACGATCTGTGTCCGTTCAAGTGTCTTGATATCAGAATGCAGATACTTGACTTTAATACTCATCTCTTTGAAATAATCAGTCAGATCTTCTGCCATTTTCTTAGTCAAAGTCGTTACAAAGACGCGCTCATCTCGTTTGGTCCTCTTGGCGATCTCAGCTACTAGATCGTCCATTTGTCCCATGATCGGACGAACTTCAACTTCTGGATCCAATAATCCGGTTGGTCGAATGATCTGTTGCACGACAGTATCAGTACGTTCTTGTTCGTAAACACCTGGGGTCGCCGACATATAAATGATCTGATTTACTCGTTCTTCAAATTCGGCTAACTTTAATGGCCGATTATCCAAGGCACTTGGAAGACGGAACCCGTAATCGACTAACATCTGCTTACGTGAGCGGTCACCATTGTACATCCCACGCACTTGAGGCATCGTAACATGGGATTCATCGACTACGATCAAAAAATCATCTGGAAAGAAGTCCAACAGCGTATATGGTGCTTCCCCTGGTTTTCTTCCATCCATATGCCGCGAATAATTTTCGATCCCCGAACAATATCCCATTTCACGCAACATCTCAATGTCGTATGTTGTTCGTTGTTCTAAGCGTTGGGCTTCTAATAGCTTGCCATCCGCACGCAAGACTTTTGACCTTTGAGCTAATTCGGCCTCGATGCTCTTGATAGATCCTTCTAAGCGTTCGCCACTTGTTAAAAAGTGCGTCGCTGGGAAGATGACAACGTGATTGCGCTCACCTAAGATCTCACCAGTCAAAGGATCAACTTCTCGGATCCGATCGATCTCATCACCAAAAAATTCGACCCTAAGCGCTTGTTCATCACGTGAAGCGGGGAAGATCTCGACTACATCACCCCGAACACGAAAACGCCCCCGTTGAAAGTCGATATCGTTACGTTCAAATTGAACATCGATCAATTGATTCAACAACTTGTCCCGTTCGATCTCTTGGCCAACTCGTAATGAAAGAGCTTGATCACGATATTCTTTTGGATCACCTAAACCAAAGATCGATGAAACTGAGGCCACCACGATCACATCATTACGCTCTAATAACGAACTAGTCGCAGAGTGCCGTAATTTATCGATCTCATCGTTGATGCTCGAATCCTTTTCGATATAAGTATCACTTGAAGGAACATAAGCCTCAGGTTGATAGTAATCGTAGTAAGATACAAAATATTCAACAGCATTGTCTGGGAAAAATTCTTTGAACTCCCCATAAAGCTGTCCTGCCAAAGTCTTATTATGAGCTAAGACCAAAGTCGGCTTATTGGCTTTTGCGATCACATTTGAGATCGTAAAAGTTTTCCCTGTCCCAGTGGCTCCCAATAAGATCTGTTCTTTTTTACCAGCTTTGACCCCTGTTACAAGCTCAGCGATCGCTTGTGGTTGGTCTCCAGTTGGTTGATATTTTGAAACTAATTTGAACTCTTTATCGGCTTGACGCTCGATCAAATGATTACCCCCTCATTAAAAACTATTGCTTACAAGATTATACCACAACGAACGTATTTTCGCATCAGCAGAATCAAAAAAAGACACGGCGATTTCCGTGTCTTTTACAACTAACAGCTAACTTTAGCCCTTGATGAAATCATTGATCGCTTTTTCAAATTTTTCACATTTAGCTTGTGCATCAGCTTCGGAGTCGCCTTGCGTACCAATGTAAAATTTGATCTTTGGTTCTGTACCTGAAGGACGAACTGCGATCCAAGTTCCATCTTCAAGGAAGTATTTCAAAACATTTGACTTAGGCAAGTTGATCGCTGTCACGTTACCTTCTGCATCTTGACGACTGGAAGCTTGATAGTCTTCAGCTGCGATAACCTTATAACCGGCAAAATCAGTTGGCAATTCTTGACGGAACTTAGCCATCAAGTCTTTGATCTCTTGTGCACCTTCGATCCCATCAAAGGTCAAAGCGATCGTCTTTTCAGCAAAATAGCCGTACTTTTCAAATAATTCTTGAAGGCCATCATATAAATTCTTACCTTGTTTCTTGTAGAAAGCAGCTACTTCAGCTAATAGTACTAAAGATTGGATCGCATCTTTATCGCGTACAAATGGGCGGATCAAATAACCATAACTTTCTTCAAAACCTAACATGAAGCTGTGTTCATTTGTTTCTTCAAAATGTTGGATCTGTTCAGCGATGAACTTGAACCCAGTCAAGACATTGATCGCTTCGACTCCAAAATCAGCAGCAACTTTAGCAGCAAATTCACTTGAAACGATCGATTTTACTAAAGCTGCATTTGCGGGTAAGTTACCGGCTTTTTTACGTGCTGTTAAAATATAATTCAACATCAAAGCTGCGATCTGGTTACCCGTCAACAATTCATATTCACCATCTGGTTGCCGAACAGCTGCTCCCAAACGGTCAGCATCAGGATCAACAGCCACTAAAAGATCAGCTTTTTGGCTCTTGCCTAATTTGATCGCTAGATCAAAAGCTTCTGTAAACTCAGGGTTTGGATGCTCAACTGTTGAGAACTCTGGGTCTGGCATAGCTTGTTCTGGGACCATCGTAAAGTCTTCAAAACCTGCTTGACGTAAAGCTTTTTCACCTAACATCCCACCAGTACCGTGAAGTGGAGTAAAGACCAACTTCATCGTTTTACCTTCTTCAGCAACTAACTCACGATCGATCGTTACTTCTTTGGCATTTTCTAAGTAAACTTCATCAACTTCTGAACCGATGACTTTCAAAGTTTTGTCATTGATCAAAGCATCTTTATCAGCAACTTCGACTGCAAAAAGATCATCAACTTCACGGATATAGTTTGTGATCATATCTGATTCTTTTGGTGGCATTTGAGCACCATCTTCACCATAGATCTTATAACCGTTATATTGTTTTGGATTATGGCTCGCTGTGATCATGATCCCTGCATAAGCATGTAGGTGTCGAACGGTAAAGGATAGTTCTGGTGTTGGACGCAAGCTTTCAAAGACAAAGCTTGGAATTTTGTGTGCTCCTAAAACACGTGCTGCTTCGAATGCAAATTCTTGTGACATGTGACGTGAATCATAACTGATCGCTACACCACGTAATTTTGTCTCTTCATCCAAAGTATCCATAAAACGGGCCAAACCTTCAGTTGCTTGACGCACAGTATAAATATTCATGCGATTGATCCCAGCACCGATCAAGCCGCGCATCCCAGCTGTCCCAAATTCCATTGGTGTATAGAAGGCATCTTCTAGTGCTTCTTTATCATTTACGATCTTATCAAGATCTTCCCGAACTTCAGGTGCTAGATCAGGTTGTTTGTTCCAAATGGTATAAGTTTCTTCCCAACTCATATAATCACCTCATTTATCTATTCAAATCTAGTATACTATCAATCGGCAAAACTTGCTATAACAAGCACTTTTACGCTTACAAAAAATTTAAGGGGCTCTTTTAGGGTCTCTATCCCAGATATTTAACAAGTTTATTGATCGTTGCCTTTTGATCTTGCTTAGTCAAGTGAGTGTAAACATCAAGCGTTGTTTGTACTTTTTCATGACCTAAACGAGTTTGAACTTCTTTGACGCTAGCACCAGCAGATAATAACAAAGTAGCGTGCGTGTGTCTGAAGCCGTGAGGGGTGATCTTAGGTAAACTAGTATCGATCGCACAGATCTTTTTTACCCAAGCATAGACCGTACAGCGTGCTAAAAATTCGTTTTTAGTATTACTAAATACCAGTTGTTTGCTAGACATCGCATTGATCCCACACTTTAACAAGTAACTAGCTTGTTTGACTTGCCAACGTCTCAAGATCTGCATCGTTTCGTTATCCATGACCAACAAGCGTTTACTAGCTGAAGTTTTGGGAGATTGTATAATAGCCTTATTACCACCCCCCCTAGCTACTGTTTTACTGATGCTGATCGTGCTATTTACAAAATCGACATCGTCCCACGTCAGAGCTATAAGCTCCCCTATTCGCATACCGCTATAAGCTAACATTCTAAGCACAGCATAGTTTTTAAGTCCCATTTTTTTCGCAATGGTCAAGAAACGTTTTAATTCTATTGGTTCAAAGTAATTGCGTTCACTACGTATTATCTTTTGACGTGGTCTGATGACATCTTTAAACGGGTTGCGATCGGTCAACTCTAATCTTTTAGCAAAATCTATCACATTAGAAGCATACCCAAGCAACTGCTTAAATGATGCAGGCGAACTACTAGCCCAAACATTGACCGCTTTTTGACAGTTAGCAAGGTTTAGCTTATCCACCCGATACAGCCCCATTTGTGGCAATATCTGATTTTTAAAAAGTGACAGCACCTTATTAAGTGTCGACTCTTTGACCGTTGTTTTATACTGATCTAACCACATCAAATAGACATCTTTAAAAAGTTTGCTATCTAATGGCTTGAAGTAATTGCCACTCGAAACATCATACTCTAACTTGACCAGTTCTTTTTTAGCAGCTGCCTTAGTCTTGAAACCTGCACGCTTGATATATTTCTTTTTGCCAGTCATCTCATCGATCCCAGCATATACACGGAAGCGGTAAAACTTTCCTTTGCTCGTTTGATACTCTGTAATTTTAGCCATGTTTATCAGTCCTTTATCTTTAATTGCACGGGCTAGGTGGCTTAAAGTAATGCACGATAGGACGGCTTTATTACTGGTATCTATTCGATTGTATATGTATGGGATCTATAACATCCCTAGAATTGGAATGCTTAGGGATGCACTGGCTCAGATCGCTCATGCTGTAAAAATGGTGGAAAATGTAGGAATTTTAGCCACCAACCACAACCGAAGTACTACAAAATACTACTTTCTCCACTTGTGGCGAAAACCTGAGAAAACCTGAACTAAAATCCTATATCGACGTCAAAATGGCTACTACCCAACAAAACCCTACATTTTTAGGCGTGGCGCTAATATTTGCTAAACTTGTATCTCTTTTTCTCTGTATACGCATTTTCTGTTTACACCTATGTTAAAAGCACATAAATATTTACCTTTTTTTGATTGGTGGCCCTCTTTAAAAATATCTATTGTTCTTTTAAAAAGTTCTTCTGTAACATTTTTTTGAAACCAAATATTTAAATTATTATAGATTTTATCAAAGTTATCATATTCCCCAAGCGTATCCAACATTATAGAAATATAATAATCGTATTCTTTTTGAGGATCTCCAAATTTATCGTCATCCGTTAAATCTTCATCGCTTGAAATTTCAAAATATCGAAAATAAAAATTATTTACTTCTCCCCCTGAAGTTATCCGCATAACTTGTCCATCAACTTTATCAATATATTTTATTAAATACGGAGAATATACAAAAAACTGGCTCACATCTATACCAAAAAAATTACATAATTTATCAATTGTTTCAAATTGAACACCCTTGCTTTTATTATCCGCCAAAGACATCAGAGTGGTTTTTGATATACCGGTTTGCTCATAAACATCCGCAATTTTTAAGCCTCTTTCTGCCATAAGGACAGCTAAATTACTTTTTAACATTCTATTCACCTCAACCATATTTTACAGTCTATTGTTAAAAATAACAACTTACAAAAATATATAACAATTTATTGACAGTAAAAATAGATTAGTGTAAATTGTTAATTGTTAGTTAACTGACTAATATTTAACAATAATCAAAAAAAGAAAGGTGGTTTTTATGAAAAAACAACCAGAATATTTGAGTTATAAAGACGCTATGGACTTTTTAGGCCTAAAGACACACAACACGCTATACCGCTACATCGATGCAGGTTTACCCGTCTACATTGTCGGCAAGTCCAAGCGTATCAAAAAGAGCGACATCATCGAATTTATGGAGGCACACAAGCAAGTTAGCAAATAGAAAGGAGCACGGATCATGCAAGAACTAGTATTTTTACAATCGTTGAAAGATGAACCGTATACGACACCCGAAATCATTGCAGAACATACAGGAATTGAATACCGTAGCATTTCGGATCTGATCAGACGTAATAAAGCAGACTTAGAGTACTTTGGAGTTTTGCGATTTGAAATCGTAAAACCTACCAGTAAAAAAGGTGGACGACCTAAAAAGATTTATCACTTGAACGAGCAACAAGCAACAACACTTATTACGTTTTTAGATAACACACCACAGGTTAAAGCTTTCAAAGTAGCCCTAGTCTCTGAGTTCTTTAAGATGAGAGATGAACTAACCAAGCGAAAAATCAACCGTATTGAAGAAAAACCGTTGCGAAAGACATTGACGGACGCAGTAAAAGAATGGGAACACCGAACCGACTGGAGCTATAACCATATTTCAAACTTGCTATATAAAGCAGTTACAGGGATGAACGCCAAACAGCTTAAAAAAGCTAGAAACCCGCAATCTAAGGCATCCCTTGACGTTTTAACAAGTGAAGAACAAGAACAGTATAAGAAACTTGAAACTCGTGTAATTGGCTATTTATTGGCACAAATGACCTTTAGCCAGATCAAAGCAATGTTAAACGGTGGCACATTACAAGTTACAGAATGGAGAGAAGTTAAATAATTACAGAAACAAGCTAACGGGATGCGATCATCCCAACTTAAACACCCCGCCAATGGTCAACCCACATCCCAAACCCAAAATACACCAAAGGAGATCTTTAACATGACAGAAGAACAAGAAAAGCTATTAGATATCTCAATAGAATTAGGCGAGTTAGCAAATCAAGCTGACTTGTACGCTGATCTTTTAGACGCCTATATCATGGATCTAAGACGTGGCGAACCTACCGCACAAGCTTACTTGATTAAACTACTTCCAAAGCTAAGGGATGCTTTGAGTAGCCACAGCAAGGATCTATACAAATTATCGGACACCGTTTGTCCAGAAGATTAATAGGAGTGAGCACAATGTAATATACAAATGAAACAGAGATCAATAAATTAGATGAACTACAAATCAGAGCACGGACATTAAACGAGTTGCTAAAAGCATACGTATCAGAAAACGGCGAGATGAAACCAGCAGACAAGCTTTACTTAGTTACTACAGTACTGCCACTCATTACAGATAGCCTAGACTTTATTTGTGACGGTATGGCAGGCGTCAGCAACTCATTAGCTCAAAATCAACAGGAGGTGCACTAATGAAACGAAGACAGCTAACATCAGACGAGCGGACAATCTTATCACTTCTAGGCTATGGAGCAGATAACACCCGCCCTACTGCTTATCTAGCAAGTATGACATCCCTAAGCAAGCGATCAGTAAGAAAGGTTATTCGTGATCTAGTAATTGCTCACGGTGTACCGATCGTAGGCGTACGAAATGGCGCAAAGACTGGCTATTATATCGCAACTGATCAAGACGAACTTATCAGAGCGACCGAGCCACTCAAGAACGAGATCAAACAGTTAGCCTTAAGAAATCGAGCGCTAATGTTTGCACAGATCCGCACCGATTGGCTGGAATATCTAAGCAAAGGAGATCAAGACAATGGCTAAAGTAACGATCACACTAGACACCGAAGACATGACTTTGGCAGAAGATTTTAAAAGCGTTGGCCAACTGGTAACTATGCTAAAAGCTGCTACTAACATCCCTAGTGCTCCATACATGACTAAAAGCGAAGTGGCTAGGTTCATGGGGCTTAAGTCAGTGACATCAGTTGATAAATGGATAAAGAAAGGCTTGCCAGTTGTTAAGATCGACGGGATGAATCTACTCATCAAACGGCAAACGCTTATTGATTGGCTAGCAGAACACGAGACAACAGAATAATGCACACGATCCATAGAGCTATAACGATAAATAAGCACTGGGCTAGGTGGTTTAAAGGTCAGCTTTATGGATCACAAGAAAGGAATTGACGACATGAAGACATTTACCAAGAAAGAGCGATCGCAATTAAATACTTGCTTGGAACGAGTCATCGCAGGAGAGGACGACATCTATATCCCGCCTAGAGTGATGCAAGCCGACAAGTTGACGTTTGAACAAAAACAGCTTTATGGCTTGTTATGTATGCAGGCTAGCACATCGGGAGTTGTGGCAAACGGTACGCACCTTGTTTATATCCTAGGTGGTTTGACTGATGGAGTGGCTAAGGACCTGGAACGCTTGAATAAATTGGGTTACATCGTCCCTATCGTTCAAAGTATCGGCTTTTGTAAGTACGAAGTAACAGACTGGCACATCTTGAATATCGGTGACGTCATCAAAGTAAAAAATCAAATGATCAAAGGAGTGTACGCATAATGTTAGAACAGATCAAATTAGACGCTTGCTACTTGTTTGAAGAAGAACGATCCGACAAAGACGGCGTTAAATATGCAATGACTATGTATTTATTGGCGATCGGAGTATTTACGTTGATCTTTGGAGTTGCTGGGCTAGTTACACCGTTTGTCATTGAGTGGTTACGATCGAGATCGAGGGTAAAGAAAAAGACCACTGACATCCCTATCAGTGGTCCACCCACATCCCAATCACGACAAAACCGCAAAGATTAATCATGAAAGGAAGTAATTACATGTTACACGAAAGCACAATCAAAAATCAAGAAAAATTAGCTTCATTTGAAAATTTAAAATCGGGGCTAACAAGCATGATCAAGAGTAACGATCTTAAACCTGAAACAGCTCACCTTTTAGAAAAAGTGTACGGTAAAAAATTATCCAAAACAGATCCCGACTTATATTCTGATCTCAGTAGTCTAGCTAGCACCTATGTAATCATGGAAGCTACAAAGATTAGGATCAAACAGGAACTTATTACGTTGAATGAGATCCAAGTAATTTTAAAGAACTTTGGTCCAACTATTAAACTTTTTGAACCTGAGTTGTATAACCAGTTGCAAACGCACGAGGGATCATTTAAGGGGGTTCACAAATGACACCGAAACAATACACCTTAGAGCTTGTGAAGCGTGGTTATAAGGTTTTCCCACTAGTTCCAAATACTAAGCGCCCTATCAAAGACCAGAGCTATTTAACAGCGTCTAACGATCCGCAGACAGTGGCGAAGTGGTTCGATAATCTGCCTATAATTCAAAATTCGCAAGTAAAGCTACTTGCTTATTTTATCAATCGTGATCCAAGTGCATTAAACGGGAATGGTTACAGGAGTAGCATTGCAATCAATACAGCAAGACTCATAAGACAGAAAGGAAGCCAAACCATGACTAAAAAAAGAAGTTTCTCGCCAAGTATCACAGAAGAAATCAAGTTCCATAATCTACCACTAACCGCCCAAGCGCTTTACTTTCATCTTGGGATGATCGCAGACGATGACGGCGTAGTGGATCGGGTACATTCGCTAGCAAATTACTTAGGTGCAGATATCAACGACATTGATGCACTCATCAATCGAGGCTACTTACTCAAAATCTCGGAGAGCAAAAAACTCTATGTACTCACTGATTGGCTGATAAATAACACGATCCGCAAAGATCGTTATAAACCAACGATACACGGCGAAGAACTGGCAAAACTTGGGCTAAACAACAAGCGCTACTACTTGCGCTAAGGAGGCGGTAAAAATGGCAAATAAAAGAATGCTAGCGCAGGCAGTCGTTGAGTCTGATGCTTTTTATACATTGTCGGTCAAAGCCCAAGCGCTATACATGCACATCAATATGACGGCAGATGATGACGGGTTCACAGATCGTGTTTTAATGACTTCCAGGGCGCTAGGTGGCAGTATTGACGAAATCAGAGAACTTATAACAAACGGTTTCCTTATCGAGTTTAAGAACCCTACTACCTACTTGATACGTCATTGGCGTGTAAATAACAATAAGATCCAAGGTGATCGATACAAGTCAACGATACATCAAAAATTTTTATCAATGGTTGAAATTGATGAAGTTAATGTATACCAAGTCAAAGAAGGAAGTTTACAATCTACTTTGGTTGACCATTCGTTAACAGATTGTGACAAAGCGTTAACAAGTGGTAGTACCAAAAAAATACAAGATGTTAACAAAAACGCCGAATCTGTTAACAAACCGTTAACATCGTGTAAACAACCTGTTAACAAACCGTTAACGCAGAATAGATTAGATAAGAATAGATTAGATAAGAATAATACTACAGCTATCTATACTAGTGTAAATAGTAACAGTAGTGATGCCAAGGGGGTTAGTGGTGGAAATGCTGATAAATCAACATTTCTAGACCCTACCCCCTTGCAAGATGATGTTACTGATGACGGAAAAACTGACTCAAAGCACTCTAAAAACGTTGATATGACGCAATTGTCTAAATCGGACAACGAGGAAAAACCGCAAACGGTAAACTCACACTTACCAAAATTGACAGATGAGAACTTAAACGCGATCGCTAAGCGGAGTGGTTATGATCTAACTGCATCAGTTGCTTTACTTGCTGACTATGGTTATAAGATCACTAAAGACATTGGTGACAGATTACGCAAGGCCATCGAAGAAGCTAAATAACCCACATCACTGATAACAGAAAGGAAGTTTAAAATGAATATCACAGACGCACCGCATTTACAATTAAACCATATCCTAGACGCAATCACCGAATTAAACAAGTACGATACTTTATTACTAGAAATCGGCAAGACATCAGACAAATTATATAAAGAGCTTGACGAATTGCCAACAAATAAGAAGCCGTACGCCTTAGACGGTGTATATACGACCCAAGAAGCCCAAGATCTCGCACCATTTCACCTATTCAAAACGGGACTGAGAAAAATGGCGGTGATGACAGATAAAGAATTAAATAAAACTTTTGTAGGCGGTCCGCTTGCTATCTCGAAAATGAAAGAACAGACCCAAGCAGTGAGACAATACAACCAAATGCTAGAAACTCGCAAAATGCTCAGACATGAGATTGGCGAGCGATTAAGGGGCTTACTTGTTCAAATGGATAAGCTCACAGCCGAGGACTTGGACAAGTACGGGCTTAATGACTACCAATTTATCATGATACAAGACATCACGGAGCAACTAGCCAAAGATTTTAAATAGACATCCCAGAAAGGAAGTTCAAACATGAATGTAATACCCACAAACTTAAACGATCTCAAGGAAGACATCAGACACGCAAGCCCAACACGTTTGCGGACGTATCAGATCCAACTAGAAGCCTACACCGCATTTATTTCAGTATATGACGGCGTGAAAGGATCAACAGAAGATAAGATCAACGCTGCTAATAAGATCATCAACGATCTATTTTTACTTGAGATGGACCAGCTAGGCTACTACTTTGATCGTGAGTGTGCAGAAGTAGCCAAAACAGGGCTAGAGTTTGCCTTGAATGAAAAATATAACGGTAAATTCGCTAAGAAAGTAAAATTATTGCCGTCCGTCATGCTAGTAAATCGCCACGGTTTTAGAACGATCATGAGCCACCGGCTAGAATCGTTAGCGAACGGACACACCGTTGATCCGTATACGATCTATTACATGAACCGCTTGAGTGGAAACATCACATTTAAAGGCTATCCAAGTCTTAAGGCGTTGCGTAATATGCTCAAAATCGAATGCTTGACGGTGATTGAATACATCAAATCAGTAATAGCACCAATCAAATAGAACGCAAGGGATGCACTGGCGAAATGCTGGCATCCCTTTTAGTTTATAGCGAAAAAGTCACGATCCCACAAATGGGAACGATCGCCAAAGATGACCGTAACTACGGTTGCACACATTAAGGGCGTAGTTATAACTACACTCATGCAAGCGCCGAAAATTCAAACGTGGACCTATCCCAAATTGTTGGAGTAAATTGCTCAGATTTGCTCAGGTCAAATGGTAGCAAATGGTAACATCAAAAAGTTATTAGCCACTAGCAATATACTAGGTATTACGCCAAAAAGTGTGCGTACTTTTTAAGTTTTTGTGTGCACCCTTTTTGGCTTTTTGTATGCACACCTTTTTAAAGCAAAAAAACGCCATTCTAAAACCTATTAGAGTGACGGGAAAGGTGCAAAAAACCTAAGAAAACCTAAGATAAAATGCTAAGAATTGTTAAGGTGAATTGCTGACAAATGCTGACATAAAATGCTGAGAATTGCTGAGGTCAAATGCTAGCATTTGCTAACGTCTTTCTTTACCACAAGTGGCAACGTCGTAGAAAGTATAGAGCTATGAAATTTCAGTTACACAGCAAATCACAACCGTAGTTATAGTTACGCTTGTTAGCCAGCGCCACGATTGGCGCTATAACTAGTTTACTTCCTAACTATCGGAGAAAATCGGAGTAAATGGCTACTTTTTCGATTGCTGAAATAAGCTAATATAAGCGCCGTGGTGGTATTTTAGACTGATTGGGGGTAATTGTTCCCTCCGGTTACTAGAATTGCAGAAAATTGCAGGAAACACACTTTAAATAGCAATGACATCCCTAGCCCCTATTCATTACTATAGCTGGGCTTAGTGGTGGTTATCTGACTAATTGCGAGCGTGATTTTATGAAGTCGGAAAATGTTAACTTTTGTTAACCCTGATTGTTGAAAAATATATAAGTTCCTGCAAATATAACAATAACCATTACAACAACTACTAAAAAAACGGTGGAATTCTTTCAAGGTGTATTACAAACTTGGTCCGCCTTGATTGTTCGGAAGTGATTAGGTAAATTGTCGGAATTTGTCGGAATAAAAACCTATATTGACGCCAAATACAGGATATTGGGTGCTTATCGATGAAGTATTGACGCCAATTGACCAAGAAACCTATAATACTGGCTGGTTTATTGATTATTTATTGTCGAAAAAGTAGCATTTTTCTAGTAAAAACAGTTGATTTATATAGGTTAATAATGTATAATAAATATATAAAGTTAAGGAGGTGAAACAGTGAGACCAAGAAAGGAAGACCACAAAAAAGAACCGTTAGCGTGGTCGATAATCAAAGCAATTGCTAGAATTTTAGCAGAGTTCGGAGCAATCGCCTCAGGTATTGAGTACCTTATAAGATTTATCAAGTCGCTAGGACGGTTCTAAAAGCTGAAATTATAAAGGGGGTGGTTGCCCCTTTATTTCAGTATAACCAAGAAAGGAATGAAAGTCATGAATAAAGTGGAAAAGTTTAATAAAAAACTAGCAAAGCTTAACAAAGCTACTTTTGCGATCGTTGGTGTTATTGCTACTCTTTGGCTATTACTGGAATTAATTTTAAAGTTACTAGGTAAGTAGGGAGCTGACACGATGACAGAGAAGAAAACGACAGACGCCCAAAATAGAGCAACAAAGAAATGGGGCGACAAGAACAAAGACAAACAACGCATTTACCGCTATAGGTCTTATGCTCGCAAGTACGTTAGAGACATCGCAACGGCTGACGACCTAAAAGAATTATCTGAGATGATCCAAGTTAGACTTGATGAAATGGAATAACCAACCTTAGGGATGCTCACAGCGTCCCTTTTTCGTATGACATCCCACACGATCGATTTTAAGCGTCAGAACTAGGCAAACGGACACAGATTACAGACATCAAACACCGTCCGAGTATGATTATACTAGACAGCATTTTAAAACTCACAGAGTGGCTATATAACCTATCTCAGTGACCACAGAAACGATCTAACAGCGTGACAGTTGCATGATCTGCAATAATCACATATCTAACAGACTAAAAGCATTATATACTTGCCTGACAGTTCTATAATCGTTCATACGACCTTATACAGCCTAAAGCGTGATATTATACTAAAATAGTGTTAGACGTCTTAAAACGTAAAATATAGCCTTTTAAAACAATATCCATTTTTACAGTTAGGAGCGTTGATCCATGATGAAATTAGATCCACCAGACACCAAAGAAGTAGACTACTCGCAAACACGTAAAAACGTTGCTAACTGGTTTGATACAGAGTATAGCAAGTATCAAAGATTAGCAAATATCCCAGTTATTTCAAGCGTACGTTTATCATTAGCACCCAAAGGCACAGCAAGCGCCAACAGCGTGGAAGACATGAACGTTAATAGAGCCAACGCCAAGCAAGTTTTAGAGTTTGTCGATGCAATTCTTGACACGTTAGACGATCGGCACAAGACAATTATTAGAGCCCTCTATATTCAAGGATCACAAAACTGGCAAGTTGCCGAACGTCTGCAATACAGTCGATCCAGATACGGCGTGCTCAAAAAAGAAGCTTGTGCCCTATTTGCTCAAACTATGGACATGACAGCAGGCACAGCGCTCACAGTTTACAAAGATTAGGAGTGGCCCCACTTGTTAAAATTTATTATCATTCTTGCGATCGTTACAGCGATCAACGTTTATTTAAAACGCCGTCATTGGTATTCTAGGTTTTACATCAAGCATCTATCCAGCAGGCACGACCTGCAACGCCTTAGCTTGATGATCGATAAAAGATTAAAGGAGTTAGACGATGAAAGATAAGCCACCAGTTGAACAGTTACGGGACAAAGTAGCCGAGATCTTAACAGAGTTGCTAGACTTTGCAGAGCCGTTTATCATGATCGTCGTTGTGTACGGCTTGTATCAGTGGTTGAAATACTTCCAGATATTTTAAAAGGGATGCACTAGCTTAGTTGCTGGCACATCCCTTTTTTTACGATCTATTCAACTGGCAATAATTCAAAAAACGGCTTTTTTCGCATTATTCTATAGTTTGCTTGAATAGCTATTTGATGAAATCGTTCCAAAATAAGGCTATAAAGCGCTTGTCTTTATATGAAATGTAATACATAATATAGACATGGTCAAGGATAAAGGCTAGCTACCTTTTGAATTGGTCTAGTGGGAATAGTTGAGAGTTATAGCCCGTCTTTTTCAAGTAATCAGACACACGGGAGGGGGCTCATAGCATGAAACTATTTAGAAAGGTTAAGCGCGTTGGCAATCGCCTTTATTATCCTAGCGATTGGAAGATGTTCCATTAATCTGATGATCGCATATAGGATATACAAAAAGACTAACCACGATTTTAAAAATCACGATTAGTCTTTAACACGTTTAACTCTCAAACCACGTCGGGGGCTGATAGTTAGGGCTATCAGTCCCTTATTCGTATCTAAGTATATTATATTTAATATACGAATGCAAGTAAGGAGTTACCACCAATGACAATGAAAACGACCAAGGCGCAACGTGACGCCTCTAATCGCTGGAACGAGAAGAACAAAGCACGCAAATACTATCTTGCTAAAAGATCCATGGCACGCAGTTACTGCAGAGTAGCCACCAAAAAAGACTTAGAAACATTGATCGCATTTGCTAACGAGAAACTAGCCGAACGCTTTCCGGAATAAGCAAAAAGTCCCCTGCACGATCGCAAGGGACTTCTTAGCAAGTTCCACTTTTTGGAACTCATGTTAAACGTATTATATCACTTCTTAGGGATGCACGTTGTCCAATTATAGAGATCACATCCCAAACGTTGCAAATAAAAACGCCTTGCACGATCGCAAGACGTCAAAGAACTGTTTTATAAACATTGGTAAATTTAATCGACTGAGAAACCCTGGCAATATTATATCACCACATCACTAAATAAAAAAGCGCTGGAACTTCCAACGCTTGAGATCATACACTATTCTAAACCACCTAGCCCGACTCTTTCGGGGTCTCTCTCAGGGTCTCCCCTAGGTCTCTTTTTATCCAATTTTTAGCTATTTATTTTTTGAAATCTGTAAAAAACATCCTTTAAAAAGCGCATAACGGCGGGAAAAACACCCCTGCTTAATTCAAATCTAGTATACTATCAATCGGCAAAACTTGCTATAACAAGCACTTTTACGCTTACAAAAAATTTATTCGATATCAAAAAAGCACTAGCAGTAAAACTACCACTAGTGCTGTTAGTTTAATCTTTTAAACTTTCTAAATAATTAAATGCTTGTTGGCCGGCGATACTTCCATCGCCAACAGCGGTCGTGATCTGGCGCAATTCTTTAGCCCGAACATCCCCGATCGCATAAACACCAGGCAAACTAGTCCGCATCAACTCATCGGTCTTGATCCAGCCTTGTTCATCAGTGATCCCAAGCTCTTTGAACGGTTCAGTCAAGGCAATGACCCCCACATAGATAAAGACACCATTGACCTTTAGCTCACCATCTTCACCAGTCTTTTTGTTATGTGTCGATACGCTCGTAACTTTTTGTCCATCACCATTGATCTTTGTCACAACAGTATCCCATGTAAAATCGATCTTATCGTTAGTAAAAGCACGCTCTTGCAAGATCTTTTGAGCTCGTAATTGGTCTCTGCGGTGGATGATATTGACGTTTGAAGCTAATTTAGCTAAATAGACACCCTCTTCAACGGCGGAATCACCACCACCGATCACAGCTAGAGGCTGGTCTTTAAAGAAAGCACCATCACAAACTGCACAATAAGAAACACCACGACCAGCATATTTTTCTTCACCCTCAACGCCTAATTTCCGATATTGTGAACCTGTGGCAATGATCACAACAGGCGCTTCATAAGTTTCACTATCGGTAATAACTTGTTTTAAATCACCATTGACTTCAACTTTTTCAACGCTACCGTATGCATATTCTGCTCCGAATCGGATCGCACCTTGATACATTTTTTCGGCTAAGTCTGGTCCTAAGATCGACTCAAACCCTGGATAATTTTCAACTTCAGCGGTATTATTCATTTGACCACCGTAGATCCCACGGTCTAAGATCAAGACCGACAAATCAGCCCGTGAAGCATATAATCCAGCCGTCAAGCCCCCAGGACCGGCACCGATCACGATCACATCATATTTTTTAGCCATAATATCTTCACCTTCCCATTTACTTGAGGATACTCTGCTAAAATTGCTGAAACAACTTCAAATATCAAGCTCAATTATTTAAGCTTCCCCCGTATTCAACATTTCCTGCTAAATACCAAGGCTCATTTGGACGATAGTAACGCCGATATGCGAGCAAGACGATCGCCCCAATAAACAAGATGACTGACAACCATTGCGAAACGCGCAAAGCACCTAGCATCAAACTATCTGTCCGCATCCCTTCAATGAAAAATCTGCCAAAAGAATACCACGCGACATAAGTCAAAAAGATCTCGCCTCGTTTAAAAAGATGCTTACGATGTCGTAGCAACATCAAGATCACAAAGCCTAAGATATCCCACACTGACTCATACAAAAAGGTCGGTTGGTAATAGATCCCATTGATATTCATCTGTTCAATAATAAATCTCGGCAAATGTAAGCTTGTCAAAAACGCATGTGATACTGCATTTCCATGGGCTTCTTGATTGATAAAATTGCCCCACCGCCCTATACCTTGAGCCAAGATCACAGTCGGCGAAATGATATCTAAAAACAGCCAAGCCGACAACTGTTTTTTACGACAGAAGATCACTAAAACGAGCAATGCGCCCAATAAGCCACCGTAGATCGCGATCCCGCCATCCCAGATCCGATAGATCTCACTAAGATCATTTTGATAATATTGCCACTGGAAAATGACATAATATGCTCGCGCACTGATCAAAGCGATCGGTAGCGCCCATAAGATATAATCATAAAAATCATCGGCGGGAACTTGCCTTTTCTTGCCCTCGCTAACTGCAAGGTACAACGCTAATAAAACTGCACATCCAATGATCACTCCATACCAGTGGACCTGTAGCCCCCCTAAACTAAAGGCGATCGGATCAATGACACCTAAACTAAAATTCAATTCTCAACACCTATTTCTCTTCTGCTGAATTTTCACTGATCAACTCATTTAAATTACGTTCAAAAGCCTTTGTCGCATCATATCCCATTGTCTTAGCCCGGTAATTCATTGCCGCTGCTTCAATGATGATCGCTAAGTTTCGACCAACTTTCACTGGGATCGAGATCTTAGGTATCTCAACATCAAAGATCGTTACCCGTTGTTCACCGTTGCCTAAACGATCGAATTGTTTATCTTTTTCCCAATTTTCCAAATGAATGATCAAGGAGATATCCGTCTTGGCTCTGACAGCACCTGCCCCAAAAAGATTCATGACATCAATGATCCCTACACCTCTGATCTCTAACAAGTGTCGTAAGATCCGTGGAGCTTCACCGATCAATGTCTGTTCATCTTGTTGGTGAACTTCAACTCGATCATCGGCGATCAAGCGATGCCCACGTTTGATAAGATCAAGCGCCGTTTCAGATTTACCAACACCTGAATCTCCAGTGATCAATACCCCAAGACCATAAATATCGACTAAGACCCCATGTAACGATTTGCGTTGCGCTAGACGACCACTCAAATAATCAGTCAACTTAGCTGAAACACGTGTCGTTGGCAATTTAGTCCGTAAGATCGGGATATGATGTTCTTCGGCTGCAGCTTTCATTTCAGCTGGAACAGCTAAATAACGTGAGACCACAAAGCATGGCGTATTGGGACCACAAAGTTCATCCATGATCTTTTTACGCGCTTTTGAACTCATCTTATTGCCATATGAGATCTCGGTCATTCCAAAAAGCTGGATCCGCTCTTCTGGATAATAATCAAAGTATCCCGTCAATTCCAACCCGGGACGTGAAATGTCTTCTGTCGTGATCTGACGTTCTTCTAAGTATCGTTCTCCAGAATAGACTTCCAAATTACTGATATCTGCTACTAATTTTTTTACACTAACAGTATTCGCCATTTATCTTCTGCTATATAAACGTGAACTAGCAATGCTAACTATGCTATAGAAAGAAATATAGCTTTTCCCTTCTTGATTTTATTTACTATCGGCGTGATGTCGATAGTTTAAAGATGTCGTCCATCTCTTCTTGATCCACTCCACATTTCATCTTTCTAAAAGGATCTAACTACAGATAATTCTAACTGTAAAAAGCGTTTTCAGCAATTAATAATTACTATTTTGTGTAGTGTAGTTGGTGATCACTAAGTTTACAATGCTTAAAATGATCGCCACCATCATCGCAGACCAAAAACTTGAAAATTCAAACGAATTTCCGACCAAAAACGAGGTCAACTCCAACATAAAGGCGTTGATGAACAGATAAAAGATCCCTAAAGTCATCACTGTGATCGGTAAAGATAAGATGACTAATAACGGTTTGACAAACATGTTCAACAACCCTAAGATGATCGCGGCTAAACAAGCGATCCATACGCTTGAAACGTGAAAATAAGTCGGGAAAAAGCCCGCTGTTGCTAAAAAGACTAATACAGTGATCAAAGTACGTTGCCAAAAATTCATCTTATTTGCCTCCCTTTTTATTTTGCTTAACATCTCTTTCTTTAGCATCTGTCACCAGACGACGCTTTTCTTCTTGTTGACCAAAGCGACTGAGTAAGGTAAAAACGTCATTATACTTTTCATTGGGATGCTTAGGTAGATAAAGTGCCAAGCCTAAATATAATAAGATCGGGACATAAACCAATAGTGGCACTAACTTGCAAGCGACTGCGACCACTAAAAAGATGGTCCGAACCACCCATGGTGAAATATTAAAATACTCGGCTATTCCGGCACACACACCACAGATCACTGAATCATTGGAGCGATAAAGTTTCTTTTTCATTCTCATTTTTCCTCTCTTTTCATTCTTATGTTAAAAATAATGGTAAGGTCACCATAAATTTAGTTCCATTTTTGTACGGACTCGTGACTACGATCTGCCCTGATAAAGCCTCGACTGCCTCTTTAACGATCGCTAATCCTAAGCCACTGCCTTCAGCGAAGCGAGCTTTATCTGCACGGTAAAAGCGCTCATAGATCCGCTCTTTATCAGCTTGAGCAAGCGTTTGGCCTGTGTTATAGACAGTTAAACACCACTCATTAGCTGAGCTAGTAGCTGTGATCTTTAACTTACCATCTACTACATTATATCTGATCGCATTTTGGATCAAATTACTGATTATATGTTGTAAGTACTTGATATCACAATTTATCTCAAAGTCGTCAGGTATCTGCAACTCGATCGCTAAATTTTTAGCCTTACTTTGGGCTAAATAGCTAGCCAAGATCCGCTCGCAAAATACTTTGAGCTTGATCTGCTCTAATTTGAGTTCTTGCGTCTTTTTATTATGTGCAAGTGCTGAGATATCCTCGATCAACTCGGTCAATTGCTGACTTTGTTCAAAGATGATCTGTACAAAGTCACGCGCAGTTTTCTTATCATCCAAAGCTCCAGCTAAAAGTGTCTCACTAAAACCTCGGATCGCAGTTAGCGGTGTCTTTAATTCATGACTCGCATTTGCCATGAATTCACGTTGTTTGACCTCTAATAACTTGATCTCAGTCACATCATTAAAAATACACATAACTGAATAATGGTGTCGACTCAAGGGAACATAGACCACCTGCACCTCAAACCATTCGTTACCCTGAGCAACTTTTTTTTGCCATAAGAGACGTTGATCTTCTTTGGCCTGGTAGACTTTTTGGGTCGCAGCGATCAACTCGACTGCCGTAAACACTTGATAAAAAGGTTGCCCCTTGAGTTCTGTTGTATTTAGTATGCTGGCTAACACATGATTATACAGGACTGTTTCTTTACGCTGGTCAAAGACGATCACGCCACTGGTCAAAGACTGTAATAGCGTTAAATAGTCACGATTTTGTTGCTGATAACTTCGTAAAAGACTGCGCTGATTAGATTGCAGGCGATTTACCAAACGTGAGAGTTGATAATATTCGTCATCTTTGGGTAACAGAACATGTCGACTCGGTTGATTTTCAACTAACTCGCTTAGTTTTTTGAGCAACAATGCTTGACTAGCTAAGCGACGTTTGGCTTGACGTTTAAAAAAGAGATAGTTGCCTAACGCTACTAAGATCACTGCTAAAAAGATCCAAGCTGCCCCTTCTTCTTGCCATACAGTCAAAAAATGCTCATGAAAGATCACGCCATAAATCAATACGACTGCTAAAACTTCGCCTAACGATAACAATAAATACCGCCATAGTTCACGCATCTCAGTCATCTGGCTCACCATTGAAGCGATAGCCAAAGCCCCGCAAAGTTTCTATATACTTTGGTTTTTTAGGATCTGGCTCTAATTTTTCACGCAGATGGCTAACGTGCATATCGATCATACGCGTTTGTCCCACATAATCATATCCCCAAACACCATTCAGTAATTTTTCGCGACTCAAGACTCTTCCTGGGCGCTTGATAAAATAAGCCAACAGCTCAAACTCTTTTGGGGTCAATGCTACGGCCTGATCTTTGACCGTAACTTTGACTCGTTCTAGATCAACTGTGAAATCTGGATATTTAAAAAGTGTTTGCGTATCAGATTTTGGCGTAGGTGTTACTTCTTTAGGCTTGATCCGCCGACTGATCGCCTTTAGTCTAGCGATAACTTCTCGAGGCGAAAACGGCTTAGTCAAATAGTCATCAGCCCCCAATTCTAACCCGATGATCTTATCGAGTTCTTGATCTCGTGCTGTAATGATCAAGATCGGAGTCATCACTTTTTCTTGGCGCAAGCGTTTAGTTATCTCTAAACCATCTAATTTAGGTAACATCACATCTAACAAAATAAAATCATATTCATTGTTCAAAGCTAGTTCATAGCCCACTTGACCGTCACTGCTAGTTGTCGTTTGGTAACCAGCCTGTTCCAAATTATACTTGAGTAGAGTCTTTATTGCAGTATCATCTTCAACTACTAATACTTTTTTCACGTTCATCTACGACCTTGTTTCACCAAAGTCGTCCCCCTTTGCATCTTATTCAAATAGTACTAGTCCGATCTCATGTGGTGAATCAGCATAGATCGCACTTTCTGCTAATTTCAATTCGCCTTCAAAATTTTTGACTTTCAAACGACAATAAGCTGGACTTTTTTGTAATGCTTCATAAAGTTCATCACCTGTAGCCACTTTTATCCCGTTACATTCAAGGATAATATCACCAACTTCAAGTTTCATCTTAGCTGCTGGCGTCTCTGGTTTGACCGCTACGATCCGCACGCCTTCCGAAGTTTCCACATACCAGCGTTTAGCATCATGATCAGATTTCAAACGTCTGAAAGCTTGCGCGACCAAGACTAATAACAGACCGGCGATCCCATAAAAACCTGCCACTGGTATAAAGTATGCTACTAATGCCAAAAGTCCAGCTAAAAATGCGGTCAGATAACTTTGGTGTTGGCGTAAATGTAAGGCTTCTTTTGGTTGTTGCTTATAGATCTTACAAAAAGCCCCAACAAATAGTGGCACTACCATAAAATGCGTTAAGTATCGACTCGGATCAAGCCACTGTTGCCAAGAATCAAAATTCATACCGGGTATAAACATGAACAGTGGAAAGACCGTAAATTCACGCCATGTATAACCTGCGATCCGACGACCACGCTTACCGGCAAAGATCTTCGGACTAAACCATTCAGCCTTATTTTCACGTGCTAAAAAAGCTTGGAAAAACGCTAAGATCGCAGTTAAAAGTAAAATAGCACTACCAAACCGTGGTCTCAGATCATGGGGCAAGATATAGCTTACCCAACTGGTATCACTTCCAAACGGCATCTCACTCAAGACAAATGTCGCTACCCCAGTGACCAAAAGCGCTGCTAGACTAAGATCGCCTACGTTGATGAACAAAAGTGCTACTACTGCTAAGATCTGGTATAAAACCAATGTCTGAGGCGGTAAACTCAGCCCAAAGATAAGCGCAAACAATGATCCTAACCCTAAAAATAATAAACCATGTTTGATAAAATGCCGCGCTTCATAAAAATCACGATCGATCGCGATCCGAAAGTTACGGCGTTCATTTTTTAATCGTAATTGATAAGATATCAAGGTCATCAAGATCCCCACCCAAAATAGTGGCTGGATAAAAAAGAGACCCACACTTTTTAAAAGTTGCAAAGATTCCAGTCCTTTCTAAGTGTTTGGTTACATTATAACAATTTTTGCGAATGAAACCTACTTATAGCTTTGAAAACCGCCATAACAAAGAAGAGACTGTGCTAATAAGTTCTGTAAAACACGCATCTGAGATATAGTTCAACAATACACAAAAGGTCCGCCACGATGCTAAGCATCATGGTGGACCCCTCATTTGGTTGACCGCATTGGCTCACTATTTAATTACTAAATTTTTAAGAAACGGCTCATTGAAAGGCCTGAACCTAAAGCACCGATAATGATCCCGATCGCTGCTAACAAGAGATCGATCTGCCATAAAAATGTTCCTGGCGTCAATAAATGATAGCCTGTACTTGCCATTGAACTTGACATGACTTCGTATAACCATAAATAAGCAACATCGACCAAAACGATCGGTAAAATAGCTCCTAAAAAGCCTGTCCAAGCACCTTCTAAGATAAATGGCCAGCGGATATAACTATTAGTTGCTCCCACTAGACGCATGATCGCAATTTCATTGCTCCGTGATAAGATGGTGATCCGGATCGTATTAGAGATCAAGAAGACTGCCACAAAGAGCAAGAGCAAACTGATCACTAAGCCCCAACGTTGGATCGCTGCTACTGCCTTAAATAACTTCTTAGCTGAAGCTCCACCATAGCGTGTATCATACACATATTGTAACTTTTTAGCTTTTTTTGCTACACTGATAGTTTCAGCTGGAGACTTCGTATCAACGATAAAAATATCATAAAGCGGATTATCATCACCCTTGAATAATTGGAATTCCTTCCCATAAGTTCCGACCACGTTGTTCAACTCGTTTTTCTTACTTGAAAAACTGATCTTTTGAACACCATCGATCTTTTGTAATTTTGCTTTCAACTGTGCTTGTTGTTCTTTAGTTGTATCACGATCGATAACGACTCGAACTTGCACATCATTTTCAACATCATGGGCAATTTTATTGATATTTAGCAAGATCGACAGTAAGACCCCAACTAAGATCAAAGTCACAGTCACCGCACTAACAGCGGCAACTGACATCCATCCATTACGTTTTAAGCTCTTTAAACTTTCCTTTAAATGGCGCTTAAGCGTGACTGTTTTCATCAGTATAATCCCCCTCTTCTTGATCTCGAACGATCTTGCCATCCGAAATTTCGATCACGCGATGCCGATATTCATTTACAATAAAACTATTGTGTGTCGCCATGACGATCGTTGTCCCTTCTTGATTGACCTTCTCTAAAATATCCATGATCCCACGCGCAGTTTCTGGATCAAGGTTACCCGTTGGTTCATCAGCGATCAAGATCGTTGGCTTATTTGCGATCGCACGTGCAATTGCGACTCTTTGTTGTTCCCCGCCAGACAATGCATCAGGGAAACTATCTTTTTTATCAGCTAGACCAACTAGATCTAAAACATGAGCGACCCGTTTTTCAACTTCTTTTGGTTCTTTTTCGATAACATGGAGCGCATAAGCTACATTTTCAAAAACAGTCAGGCGCGGTAACAATTTGAAATCTTGGAACACGATCCCTAATTCACGCCGTAAAAAAGGGACCTCATGATTTCTCATACTCTCTAAGTTATAATCATTTACCTTAATATGTCCCGAAGTTGGTATTTCTTCATGATACATCATTTTGATAAAGGTCGATTTACCTGCCCCACTAGGACCAACGACATATACAAAGTCACCTTGCTCGATCTTTAAGGAAATGTGATCATTTGCCAATGTATCGCCGTCATATTTTTTGACAACATCTTTATATTCTATCAAGCTGTTTCTTCCTTTCTTTTTAGCTTGGATTTGTTTTTTGTAATTTCCATTGGAGATAAGCATTGATAAATCCATCCAGATCTCCATCCATTACTGCTTGCGTATTACCAGTTTCAAAATTGGTCCGATGATCTTTGACCATTGAATATGGGTGGAAGACATAGGAACGGATCTGAGAGCCCCAACCGATATCTAGTTGCTCGCCCTGGATCTCAGCCCGTTTTTTCTCTTGTTCTTCTAACTCGATCTGATACAATTTCGAACGTAACATTTTTTCAGCTGTCGCCCGGTTTTGGAATTGCGAACGCTGAGCTTGGCTGGACACAACGATCCCAGTTGGTTCGTGGATCAAGCGCACAGCTGAGGAGGTCTTGTTGATATGCTGTCCCCCAGCACCACTAGCTCTAAAGACTTCCATCTTGATATCTTCTGGACGTAAATTTACTTCCACATCATCATCCAATTCAGGCATAACATTGACCGAAGCAAATGACGTATGCCGTCGACCAGCTGAATCAAAAGGTGAGATCCGAACTAAGCGGTGAACACCTTTTTCGCCACGTAAATATCCATATGCATTATGCCCTGAGATCGTCAGTGTTACTGATTTGATCCCAGCTTCATCACCTGGTTGATAATCTTGTGTCGTGACCGTAAAATTATGTTGTTCAGCCCAACGGGTATACATCCGTAACAGCATTGAACCCCAATCTTGTGATTCAGTTCCCCCAGCACCTGGGTGTATCTCCAAGATCGCGTCGTCTTTGTCATAAGGCTCATTTAGCAATAATGTCAGCTGATAACTTTCTAACTTTTGCTTAGTCGTAGCATAGTTTTCAGCTAATTCAGTCAACATTTCAGCTTCAGGCGCTTCTTGGACTAATTCATACAAAACTTCTAATTCTTCGACTGCCGTAGCTAATTGATGAAAATTATCATATTTAGCTTTGAGTTCGTTATTTTCGTTGATGACCGTTTGAGCTTTAGTTTGATCATCCCAAAAACCCGGTTCAGCCATTTTCATTTCATTTTCTGAAATAAGTTCTTCCAGACCTTCTAAGTCAAAGAGACCCCCTAAAGTCCGAAATTTTAGCTTTCATCGCTTCGATTTCTTTCTTATATTCATTAATTTCCATATTATTATTCCCTCAATTACAGATCACTCGTATGTAAGTTAAAAGAAGATCAGTCAAAACTGGTCTTCTTTTAACTACTAGCGACTAATATTTTGACGGATCTCAGCTTTCAAGAAGAGACGAGTCACATCATACTCAATGTCACCGACCATCTGTTCAAACATTCTGAAACCGTCTGATTGGTATTCAACTAACGGATTTAGCTGACCATAACCACGCAGACCGATCGATTGGCGTAATTGATCCATCTCATCGATATGATCAGTCCAACGTGCATCGACCACGCGCAAGATAACAACTTTTTCAAATTCTAGCATTTGAGCTTTATCATTTAATTGGGCTTCTTTAGCAGCGTAGTTTTCTTCAGCCTTTTGCATCAGGTAAGAAACGATCTCTTCTTGACTCTTACCGGCAAAATCATCTTTACTGATGCTGTCTTCATTGACCATCGCTCCGATCGCAAAATCAACGATCCCATCCAAATTCCAGTCTTTTTTATCACCAACTGTATTTATTTGAACGTTATGTTCGACCGTCCGCTTGATCATTGGCATAATGACTTGCTTCAAGGAGTCAGTTTCCATGATGACTTGTTGACGTTGGGAATAGATGACCTCTCGTTGAGCCCGCATCACGTCATCATATTGTAAAACTTGCTTCCGTGTATCGTAGTTATTACCTTCGACTCGCTTTTGGGCTGATTCTACTTGACGCGTGATCATCTTGGATTGGATCACTGTATCATCCGAGATATTCATCGTTTCGTAGAAATGTTTGATCCGTTCAGAACCAAAACGCAACATCAGATCATCTTCAAGTGAAAGATAAAACTGTGTCACACCAGGATCACCTTGACGTCCCGAACGACCACGTAACTGATTATCGATACGGCGTGATTCATGGCGTTCTGTCCCGATAACAGCCAAACCACCGATCTCACGCACGCCAGGCCCTAATTTGATGTCAGTCCCACGACCAGCCATGTTTGTCGCGATCGTTACAGCGCCACGTTGTCCGGCATTGACCACGATCTCAGCTTCTTTAGCGTGATTTTTAGCATTCAATACGGCATGTGGGATCCCTGCTTGCTCTAACATTTGAGATAATAATTCAGACGTTTCGACCGCTACTGTACCGACCAAAACTGGTTGCCCAGTTGCATGGCGTTCTTTGATATCTTCAACAACAGCTTTAAATTTACTTTCTAAAGTCGGATATAACAGATCTGGACGGTCTTCACGTAAGATCGGACGGTTCGTTGGGATCGTTACGACTTCCATATTGTAAATTTCACGAAATTCTTCTTTTTCAGTTTTAGCTGTCCCAGTCATCCCTGAGAGCTTTTTGTACATTCTAAAGAAGTTTTGGTAAGTGATGTTAGCCATCGTCTTAGTTTCTTCTTCGATCTTAACATGTTCTTTAGCTTCGATCGCTTGGTGCAAGCCATCTGAATAACGCCGACCATCCATGATACGTCCAGTAAATTGGTCAACGATCATGACTTCATCATTTTGGACCACATAATCTTTATCGCGTAACATGATGTAGTTAGCACGTAAAGCATTATCTAAATGGTGGTTCAAAGCTGTATTATCAGGATCAAATAAGTTAGTCAAACCAAAATATTTTTCACCTTTTTGGATACCTTCTTCGGTCAAGGAAACAGTCTTTGATTCTAGATCAACTTTAAAATCTTCGTCTTTTTTCAAGGTCTTAGCAAAGCGATCAGCCCGAGTATATAACTGTGTAGCCGCAGTCGCTTGCCCAGAAATGATCAACGGTGTTCTTGCTTCATCGATCAAGATCGAATCGACCTCATCGACGATAACAAAGTTCAATGGACGTTGGACCATATCTTCACGGTAAACTACCATATTATCACGTAAGTAGTCAAAACCAAGCTCACTGTTAGTTGAATATGTGATATCACAAGCATAAGCTTCTCGTTTTTCTTCTGGAGTCTTATCCGCAACGTTCAAACCGACTGTCAGACCGAGCCAGTTATATAACTCACCCATCTCAGTAGCGTCACGACTTGAGAGATATTCGTTAACGGTTACAACATGGACTCCTTCACCGGATAAGGCATTGAGGTAGACCGGCATTGTCGCGGTCAAAGTTTTACCCTCACCAGTCCGCATTTCGGCAATATTACCTTCATGTAACACTGTACCCCCGATGATCTGGACTCGGTAAGGATATAGTCCCAACACACGTTTAGCCCCTTCGCGTGCGACCGCAAAGGCTTCCGGCAAGAGATCATCTAAAGTTTCACCATTTTGATAACGTTGTTTAAATTCAGGGGTCTTTGCTTTTAATTCTTCATCGGATAAAGCTTCCATATCATTGGCATAAGCTTCGACTTGATCAGCGATCTTTCCAAGACGTTTTAATTCACGTTTATCGCTTTCGACCCATTTTTTTAGGACATTTGCCATTTACTTTATAAATCCTTTCTGCAACGATTACATTTATTTTTTTCAAATAAAAATATACTTCTTCTTATTTTAGCATTTTATTGTTGCTCAAACAATTACAATTAGACTACAAAAAGCGCCTGAATTATATCAGGCGCTTAAAGCATCACAATGATAGCTTAGTTATTAGCTTCGATCAAGCCGTAACGACCATCTCTACGACGATAGACAATGTTTGTGCCTTCAGTTTCTGCATCTTCATAGATAAAGAAATCATGACCTAACATATCCATTTGCAAGATGGCCTCTTCTACGTCCATTGGCTTCAATGAAACGCTCTTTGTACGGACAACTTCGAATTTTTTATCTTCTTTTTCAGCTTGTTTTGGATCTTCGGTCGGAACGAATTCCATATGCTTGAAGCCCTTTTCGCGTGATTTGCGGTTGAGCTTTGTCTTATATTTTCTGATTTGACGTTCAAGCTTATCCGTTACCAGATCAATGCTTGCATACATATCTGGTGAGGTCTCTTCGGCACGTAATACCAAGTATGGAAGCGGGATCGTAACTTCTACCTTGCTGTTCTTATCAGAATACACTTTAAGATTTACGTGAGCGGTAGAATTAGATGTATCCTCAAAATACTTTTCAAGTTTGGAAAGTTTCTTTTCCACATATTCACGGATCGCACCCGTAACCTCAATATTTTCACCACGAACATTAATCTTTAACATGATAACCTCTCCTTTCACAACTAAGCATTTTATATGCTTAAAAGACCAGGTATACACTTTATTAGTCTTACCTTATCTCTACTTTTATTATAATAGAAAGCGGTTAAATTAACAATTAATAACTACTCAATATTTATAAAATTTTATATATCAACGGGCTAGTGTCACCGAACGTACACAGCCACAATTATGGGCCAACAACAATTCACGCGCATGATACAAAGTACTACCTGTCGTGTAGATATCATCTACCAGCAAAATGTTTTTATGCTCTAGATCAGCTGGACCTCGATAGCCAAAAGGTTGAGGCGTTGCCAATCTTTCTTGTCGTGATTTATGTGACTGCGGACAACGATCAAATTTTTTTAAGTGATATAGATACATTTTCTTAGGTATATCTGGTAAAAAGCCAACAACTTGATCAAAGCCTCGGGTAGCTAAGGTTTGTTCATCTACGGGGATCACGACTACTAACCACCCCCGACGTAAATACTTTTTACAGTGATCTTGCAATGTCTTAGCAAATATTTGGCGCAGACGGTAATCACCTTGAAATTTATAGGCTTCAAAGTACGCACGCATATTAGGCTCGGCATAAACGTAAAAGGCCTTGTTGTACAACAGCTCAGTTTGCAATTTACGCCAGCGAAGACAATCTTGACACAATTTGCGTTGTTTTTGTTGACGCCCACAGCCTGGACAACTCGTTTCCCCAGCGATCGCAATAAACTTTTGGTGACATTTTTCACAAAGTGGCACAGTTTCAAAAATCTGGAAGCTAAAAAACCAGCGCCATGAAAAATCAAACGCTAATGTAGCATTACAAAGTAGACACTTCATCATTTTTTAACAACTGCTTAGCTTTTTGATTCAATAGCTTGATCTGTTTTTTAGCTGCGCGTAAAGCCGAAGTCATTTCCTGATAGGTAAAGATCACGTCCCCTGATGGATAGTCTTTATCTCTACCAACACGTCCAGCGATCTGAACCAAGACCGTCTCAGAAAAGATCGGTGCATCTGCTTGCAATACCATGACATTTAAGCGTGTGATCGTGATCCCTCGTTCAAGGATGGTAGTCGTTACCAAATAGCGATCGATCCCAGCTCGCAAGTTTTTGACTTTTTGTAGTCGATCGGGATCAAGTGCCGAAACGCATTCCCCATTTATTGCAGGCCACAAATGCTGTAATTCTTTCAAAATTGGCTTTAGCAAAGCGATCTGTGGAACAAATACTAGAAAAGGTGTTTTATTTTTTATCCACTTGGCAAGATATTTTTTTGTTCTCTCTTCAATTTTTTGCTTTGGAAAATAAAGCTTGACTAAGGTTATTTCAGGTAATAAATGCCGATGATAACGCAGTGGTAGACAAGTGACCGCCAGCTTATTTTGGTAGATCTGCTGTTTTAAATAACGATCAGGGGTCGCTGTCAGATATAGCGTACTCGAATTTATTTTTTTAGCATGTGCGACGGCATAATGCAATTGACGGTCATTAACATAAGGAAAAGCATCAACTTCATCGATCACCAATAGATCGAATGCGTGATAAAATCGCAATAGTTGATGCACTGTACACACTACTAACTGGGTGTAGTCATATTCTTGCCCACTATTTTGATACAGTAAACTACTTTTGACTTTAGGAAATGCCTGGCACAGACGCGGATATAATTCATTACACACATCGACTCGCGGTGTCGCCAAACAGACCCGCTGTTGATTTAACAAAGCAAAATTTAGTGCTTCAAATAGCATTTCAGTCTTCCCCGCTCCAGTTACAGCCCATAATAGCCGTTCTTGTTTGAGTTTGACCGTTTGCAATAATTCTTTAGCAGCCTTCTTTTGCCATAAAGATAATCTTGGCTTTTTCTCCAATAGATCTTGAGAATACTTTTTAAAATCATTGGCTTCAGGTATACTATAAAGTGACATGGTCGTCGTCAAACGTCCCCACGCTAAGCAAGCCGGACAATAATAACTCTTATCTGGTAGAGCATAATTTGCTCTTGGCGCTTGGAAACCACATCGTTGACAAAATATGCGCCCCTTTTTGACGGTCACAGCTGGACGTTGTTTGAGCTCAGCTAGGTCTAAAGCTACTATACCTAGAGCTTTGAGCTGCAGGCTACTTAATTGACGACCCATCAACAAATTCAATGTTTTTTCCAATTTTCTCACCTCACTTATAAAATACGCAAACTATGCGTAAAATTATTTGTGAGTTTCAATAATAATGGTAGTAGGATCTGTGAAGCTACTAAAACAATAACTCTTTAAGGGGGAAGCTATATCCTTTTGATTTCACAATATAGCTATATTTTTCTTGGATAAACCATATCTTACCTTAAAACAAGATGGTGTGATCGAGATCGTGATCAAAAAATCGCAATTCATCTGTAATATCAAACGAACTGAAACCGAAGAAGAAGCTCGAGCATTTATCGATGAGATCAAAACTAAACATCGCAAAGCTACCCATAACTGTTTTGCCTACACTTTAGGCCTAAATGATGAGATCCAACGGGAAAGTGACAATGGTGAACCTTCTGGGACCGCTGGTGTACCAATGCTGGATGTTCTCAAAAAAAATCAAGTGCATAATGTTTGCGCCGTAGTGACACGCTACTTTGGTGGGATCAAGCTAGGAACTGGAGGCTTGATCCGTGCTTACGGTGGTGCTGTTGCCCAAGCCCTAAAAGAATTGGGGATCGTTAAACGTGTCATACAAACTGAACTTTCATTAAAAGTCAACTACCCATTATTAGGCAAGTTGCAAAATTATCTGGAAAATCAGCCGGTACTTACCTTAGCGATCAACTACACTGAAGAAGTCGAGGTCATGATCGCAGTCGATACAGATCTTTCTGACGAACTGATGACTAAGATCACTGATCTGTTGAATGGTCGCGTAACGATCACAGTCGGAGAAAATCGTTATCACGAGATCGATTTTGACCCCCATCAAGCCTAAAAAATACGCCATCCTTGACCTGGGATGGCGCATTTTTTATGTAATTCATTTATGTTCAAATAAGTGGCTGACTTTCAAAACTAAATATTTGATCCCGTTCAATAAAGGCTGGCGTGTATCACCGACTAAACCGATCGCTTCAACAAATAGTTCTAAACCAAATAATGTTGCGACCGTCAGTAAGATCGAACCCCATAAATTAGACAAGGGGTACAGCAATGAAATAAACGAAAAGATCAATGCGATCCCATAGATCACCAACACAGTCTGGCGATGGGTCAACCCCATCTGCATCAAGCGATGGTGCAAGTGATGCTTATCAGCTTGCGAGATCGGTTTCTTATTCAAAAGTCGACGTAAGATCGCATATACCGTATCCGTGATCGGAACTCCCAAAATGATCACAGGGATGATCAACGTGATAAAAGTTGCATTCTTCAAACCATACAACGAGAAAACAGAGATCATAAAACCGATAAACAGCGAACCAGTATCACCTAAATAGATCTTAGCAGGGTGAAAATTATATGGTAAAAAGCCCAATAAAGCAGCTACCAAGGTCGCCATCATGATCGAGATAAATGTCGACGTCACATTCAAGAAGAAATATCCCGTCAAAGCACTAGTTGAAAGTGCAATGATCGCGACCCCTGTAGCTAGACCATCTAAACCGTCGATCAGATTGACTGCATTGGTGATCCCTAAGATCCAGATCAACGTTATCGGTAAACTAAACCAACCTAGAGGAACGACTCCAAGAAATGGTAAAGTCAAAGTCGTCATTTTGATATTAGCAATAAAATAAACTACCAATGCTGCCAGTGTGATCCCTAAAACTTTTTGGCGCGGTTTCAATTCAAAAATATCATCGATCATTCCCGTCATAATGATCAAACTTTGGGCCAACAATAACGCAACTAGTTGGCTTAAGGGATATTGATCGCGTAATAAAAAGAAATTTGTCGTATTAAACGCAACAAAGATGGCTAAGCCCCCCATGGTCGGCATCGGTACCCGATTAACTCGCCGAGCATTGGGATTATCAACTGCTCCGACTCGAAAAGATAAGCGTCGGACCAATGGAGTCAGCACTAAAGCTAGGACAAATGTTGCTAATAACGACGCAAGGATTTTGTACATATAGCGTCCTCTTTCCATCAAATCCTCAAATGTTGAGAATTCATTATCAGCTAAAAAGCCTATAATTCAAGTATCATTTTACCATAAACCAGCGAATGGGTCATTTTTTGCATGAGAAAAATTAAAAAGGGTCGTGAAATATATCCTCCACGACCCTAATATTTTATTTTTTCAAGTGGTAGCTATAGGTCGACACGATAATATTTTCGTGAGTCCCTAAAGCTGACCGTAAGCGTAAACTCGTCTGATTATGCAAGATATTTTGCCAAGGTTTTTTCGGCACAAACTGCGGTACCAAAACCGTCAACGAGTAATTGCGTTGTTTAGCATCCTTAGCGATCACATCGCAAAAGCGCAAGACTGGTGGCACGACTGACCGATATGAAGAATGCAGATCAACAAAGCGTACATCAGGAAAGGCCATTTTGAATTCCTGCGCTGTTTCGTGTTCTTTTTTAGGATTAGTATCAAACGAAACATGCATTGCGATCACATTATCACTGATCGAACGTGCATAGTTGATCGCTCCAGTCGTTACGTGTGTGACTGAGCTAACTAACACGATGACCGTTGAACCGGAATAATCATGCAATTGTTGCTCTTCACTTAAGCGCAGTTGAGCTGCTACAGTAACATAATGACTATGGACCTTATAAAAACCAAAGAGCAGTATCGGCATAATGATCAAATATGGCCAAACGTTATCAAAGTGTAACCAAAATAAAAAGACCACTAAAGCCAATGAGATCACTGCCCCCAATAGATTGAAACAAGAATTTAAGATCCAGTGCTTACCCTTGTGGCGCTTCCAATGGATCAACATCCCTGATTGTGAGAGAGTAAATGGCACAAAGACCCCGACTGCATACAATGGGATCAATAAATTAGTCTGACCGTTAAAGATAAAGATCAACACGATCGCCCCGATCGCTAGCGCAATGATCCCATTGGAATAACCTAAACGATCACCTTTATCCATAAACATATGAGGCATAAATTTATCCTTGGCCAAGTTATAGGCTAAGATCGGAAAAGCCGAAAAACCAGTATTAGCTGCCACTGCCAAGATCATAGCAGTTGATAATTGCAGTAAATAGTAGAAAATACCATGACCAAAAACAGCACCTGCAATCTGAGAAAGCACCGTTTGTTTAGGATCTGGTAAAATACCTAGATAATAACTCAAAAAGGTGATCCCACTAAAGAAGACTGCTAAGATCAATGACATGATCGCCAAAGTGTTTGCCGCATTACGCTTTTTAGGCTCTTTAAAATTAGGAACTGCATTACTGATAGCTTCTACCCCAGTCAATGAAGATGAACCTGCTGAAAAAGCTTTTAAAAATAGTAATAACGACATTCCTGGTACTGTATCACCAATATGAGCTGCGGCTGAATATTGGATCTTACCTGTTACAATATTAAACAAGCCTAAAGCGACCATCGAAACGATCATGATCACAAAAAAGTACACCGGGATCGTCAGAAACGAAGCTGATTCACGCATCCCCCGTAAATTCAGTGTCATGATAAATAAGACGATCACAACAGAGAGAAAAACACTGTGTGCTTGTAAGCTCGGGATCGCTGATGTAATAGCTTCTGTCCCAGATGTAACCGAAACAGCCACAGTCAGCATATAATCAACTAAAAGTGATCCGCCAGCAACTAAGCCTGCGCTTGTCCCCCAATTTTTAGTCGCAACTACATAAGCACCGCCCCCAGAAGGATAAGCATTGATGATCTGACGATACGACATTGTGATCGCAAACAACAAAAGTAACACGATCCCAGCAGCTGGTAATGCATACCAGGTCGCAGCAGCCGATAAAATAAATAGTGCTGTTGTGATCTGTTCTGTCCCGTATGCCACTGATGACAACGCATCCGAGGAAAGCAAGGCCAAAGCTTTGAATTTAGTCAAAGACTGCCCACTTTCTTCAGCAGTTTTTAGCGGTTGTCCGATCAATAATCTCTTTAAATATCGATACATAAACAGAAAAACCCCTTTTAGCTAGTTAGCCATTTTGATAGCTACTGGCTGATTAGATTTTAAATTCAAAAATTCTAGGTCACTTCAAAAAGTAACAGTTGAATTTTACACCAATCTCACAAAAAAAGCATCCTAAAATTTTAGGATGCTTCAAAAAATTTTTATTTAACTTGCTTACATCATTGGCCCTTGTGGCATTTGAGCTGCAACATCATTGTTTTCTTCTGGTTTATCAGCTACAACTGCTTCAGTTGTTAACAACAGAGCTGAGACAGAAGCAGCATTTTGTAGTGCTGAACGAGTTACTTTGGTTGGGTCAACGATACCAGCTTCGATCATATCGACCCATTCATCAGTAGCAGCGTTATAACCGACACCGGCTTTTTGTTCTTTAAGTTTTTCAACGATCACAGAACCTTCTTTACCAGCATTGATCGCGATTTGACGAACTGGTTCTTCAAGAGCACGTTTAACAATGTTGATACCTGTTTGGACATCACCAGCTTCACTCAAAGTAGCTACATCATCGATCACATCGATCAAGGCTGTTCCACCACCAGGAACAAAGCCTTCTTCAACAGCTGCGCGTGTAGCATTCAAAGCGTCTTCGATCCGGTATTTGCGTTCTTTTAATTCGGTTTCAGTAGCAGCCCCGACTTTGATAACGGCTACCCCACCAGCTAATTTGGCTAAACGTTCTTGGAGTTTTTCTTTATCAAATTCAGAGGTCGTTTCAGCGATCTGCTTTTTGAGTTGTTCAACACGTTCAGCGATCTGTGCTTTATCGCCAGCACCTTCAACGATCGTTGTATTTTCTTTTGTAACTGTTACACGACCAGCTGTCCCTAATTGATCTAAAGTCGTATCCTTTAATTGAAGACCAAGGTCATCCGTGATCACAGTTGCACCAGTTAAAACAGCGATATCTTGTAACATTTCTTTACGACGATCACCAAAACCTGGAGCTTTAACAGCTACTACATTGAATGTCCCACGGATCTTGTTCAAAACAAGCGTAGGCAATGCTTCACCATCAACATCGTCAGCAATGATCAACAATGGACGACCTTGTTCAACGATGGATTGTAATAATGGTAAAACTTCTTGGATGTTAGAGATCTTCTTATCAGTTACCAAGATATATGGATTTTCAAGATCTGCTTCCATCTTATCATTGTCAGTTACCATGTATTGAGAAAGATAACCACGATCAAATTGCATACCTTCAACAACATCTAGTGAAGTATCGATCCCTTTGGATTCTTCGATCGTGATCACACCGTCGTTACCGACCTTTTCCATGGCATCAGCGATCAATTTACCAACTTCTTCATTAGCTGAAGAAATAGATGCGATCTGAGCAATATCACTCTTAGATTCAACTTTGTGTGACATCTTGTGCAAAGCATCTACTGCAGCTTTAGTAGCCAATTCGATCCCGCGACGGATACCTACTGGGTTAGCACCAGCCGTCACATTTTTCATTCCTTCGTTAACGATCGATTGTGTCAAAACAGTAGCTGTTGTTGTACCATCGCCAGCAATATCATTAGTCTTGGAAGCTACTTCAGCTACAAGCTTAGCACCCATATTTTCAAAATGATCTTCTAATTCGATCGCCTTAGCGATCGTTACACCATCATTTGTGATCGTTGGTGTGCCGTATGATTGTTCCAAAACAACATTACGACCCTTAGGACCGATCGTTGATTTTACAGTATCAGCTAACTTATCTACACCAGCAAGCATCTTTGCGCGTGCATCTTCTGAAAACTTGATTTCTTTTGCCATTTCTAATTCACCTCATACGAATTAAATTCAATGTTTACTTATATATTTATTCCACAACGGCAAGAATATCTTTTTCGTGCATTACTAAATATTCTTGACCTTCAAATTCAACTTGAGCACCAGCGTACTTGTCAAAAACGACAACATCACCGACTTTAAGTGTCATTTCTAATTTTTTGCCATCATCAAGGATACGTCCCGTACCAACAGCAACAACTTTAGCTGTTTGTGGTTTTTCTTTAGCACCGCCAGCTAAAACGATCCCACCCACAGTTTTTTCTTCTTCTTTTTCGACCTCTAAAATCACGCGATCTCCTAATGGTTTAAGCACGTTATATCCCTCCAAATTCTTTTTAGCACTCTAACAACCTGAGTGCTAATCGATTACAACTATTACTATACTAACTTTACTTTTAAATTGCAAGTATTTTATCACTCATACCCCAAGAGTGCTAAAATATTTTTGAAATTGGTTTGAATAAATAGCGGTAAAAACATATAATCTAACTATTGAAACTTTATAGTTAGGATCTTTATTGATGAAAAAACAGTTACAGTTAAATTCACTTATCATTTTAAGTATCTATTGTGGCACAATGACTCTGCCCCCTTTATTGTGGATGATCTTCAAAAATGCCTGGTATTACCCAGCCGTGACCGTTTTAGATCTCATTGGTTGTTGTATGATGCTCTACTTGGCGCACAAATTTCCTTTTAAAGATCGTTTTTTGCGCACTTCAAAAAAGCTTGCACTTCGCCAAGAAATCTATTACATTATTTTTGGTACACTAGCGCTTGTTTTGTTGCAATGGCTAAGTTCATATATAGAGATCAATTTTCTCGGACAGCCTAGTTATTCGGCTAATACTGGGTATCTTTTGGCAGTTCTTACCAAATATCCATATTATTTGGTAAATATTGTCATTTTAGCTCCGATCATGGAAGAATTCGTCTTTCGCAAAGTCTTATTTGCTAATCTCGGCTCCGTGATCGACCCAATAGGAGCTGCCCTTGCCTCTAGTTTACTCTTTAGTTTCGCTCATCAAGACGGACATTATTTGACTTATGCTGGTATTGGACTGGTACTTTGTTTTCTATATGCTAAGACAGGCCGTTTACGCATCACGATCTTAGCCCATAGCTTAATGAACTTGCTTATTATTATAAGTGCTTGGTAACAAAAAAGGATGTGTGGTACACACATCCTTTTTCATAGTTATTCAAAGTGTTGCAAAAAATAGATCAAGGTCTGCAATTCATTAGTCAGATCGACATTTTGGACGCGAACATCGTTAGGGACCGTGATCCGCAATGGAGTAAAGTTCAAGATCCCCTTGATGCCTGCTGCAACTAATTCATCAGTCACGGTCTGAGCTTTATCAGCTGGAACCGTCAAGATCGCGATCTCTATTTGCTGTAGTTGGAGTTGCTCTTGCATATCTTCCATCGGATAGACTGGGATCCCACTTTGGATCAAACCAGTGATCTTTGGGTCGATATCAAAGGCCGCACTGATCCGCGCGTTATTGCTCTTGTGAAAGTTATAATTCAATAACGCATGGCCTAGATTGCCCACTCCGATCAAAGCTACATTATTTAATTTATCTTGACGTAGCGTTTTTTTGAAAAATGCTTGCAAGCTTGTGATATCATAACCGTAGCCACGCTTGCCTAAAGCACCAAAATATGAGAGATCACGTCGGATCGTTGCTGGATCTATCTTAACAGCTTCAGCTAATTCAGTCGAAGAGACATGCTTTTTACCAGCATCCGCTAAAATATTGAGATAGCGGTAATAGATCGGCAAACGTTTTGCCGTTGCCTTAGGAATATTTGGGTTCACCATCTAGTTTCTCCTCTCAGATTACTCAATATGATAAATTTTAGCATAACAACTGTACTAAAAAAATTAAAAAATTGTAAATTAATTCACAATGTAACTAATAATTGCTGTCTTAGCGCAGTTTTAATTTTTTAACTTTGTGAATCGACTAATTATTCAAGTAGGTGAAAAAATGATTTTATTACAAGCACAACAAGTCGCTCGCCATTTTGGTGCGGATGTCTTATTTGAAAATATCGATCTCGATATTCAGGAACATTCTCGTATCGCTTTGGTCGGAAAAAACGGTGCCGGTAAATCGACACTTTTAAAAATGATCATCGGTGAACAGGCTCCTGACAAAGGTCAGATCGTAACAAAAAAAGGCTTAACAATGGGCTATCTTGCCCAAAATACTGGGCTTGAATCCGATAAGACGATCTATGAAGAAATGCTTAGCGTCTTTGATAATTTACGCCAAATGGAACAAGATCTCCACAAATTAGAGGCACAGATCGCTGATCCAAATGCAGATCATGCCTCAAAAGCTTATCAACAATTACTAAGTCGCTATGATCAACTATTACATGATTTTAAAGAGCAAAACGGCTATGGTTATGAAAATGAGATCCGTTCTGTTTTACACGGTTTTCATTTTTATCCAGAAGATCACGAGCGCCCGATCGCCTCGCTTTCTGGAGGCCAAAAGACCCGCCTTGCCTTGGCTAAATTACTTTTGGAAAAACGCGATCTTTTGATCTTAGACGAACCAACTAACCACTTAGATATTGAAACTTTAACTTGGTTAGAAGCTTATATCCAAAATTATCAAGGCGCTCTCTTGATCGTTTCTCATGACCGCTATTTTCTAGATAAGATCGTCAATGAAGTTTATGAGATCACACATGGTAAAGCTCACTACTACAAAGGAAATTATTCCAACTATATCACGGAACGTGAAAAAAGAGCTCAGTTAGCGTGGAAGAACTATGAAAAACAACAGACCGAGATCCATAAACTCGAAGATTTCGTCAACAAAAATCTCGTGCGGGCTTCTACAACTAAACGAGCTCAAAGCAAACGTAAACAGCTCGAAAAAATGGATCGCCTCGATCGTCCTGAAGGGCCTGAAAAAAATATGCATTTTCGCTTCAAAGCTGAGCAAGAAAGTGGCAATGTCGTTTTAACAGTCAGTGACGGCGCGATCGGCTATGATGGTCAGATCATTTCCGAACCGATCAACTTTGAACTGCGCAAACGCCAAATATTTGCAGTCGTGGGACCAAACGGGATCGGTAAATCGACCTTGTTAAAAAGTATTCTTGGTAAACGACCCTTCATCAAAGGAAAAGCTACGTTTGGTACCAATGTCCATCCCGGTTACTACGATCAAGAGCAACACAATCTTCACCCACAAAAAACCGTCTTAAATGAACTTTGGGATGATCATCCAACGACACCTGAAAAAGATATCCGTTCGATCCTAGGGAGCTTTCTTTTCAGTGGTGACGATGTCAAAAAGATGGTCCACAGTCTATCTGGGGGCGAAAAAGCGCGTTTATTACTGACAAAACTTGCGATGAAACACGATAATTTCCTAATTCTAGACGAACCGACCAACCATTTAGATATTGACAGTAAAGAGGTCTTAGAGCAAGCTATCAAAGAATTTGACGGCACGATCCTCTTAGTCTCACACGACCGTTATTTCATCAACAAAGTAGCCACCAGCGTCTTAGAGATCGCTCCAACTGGTAGCACACTTTATTTAGGTGATTACGACTATTATGTAGCTAAAAAAGAAGAACAAGCTGAGTTAGCTCAAGCAAAGGCCAAAGCAACACAGTCTGTAGTCGTAACTAAAAAAGAGATATCCGCTGGGAAACAAAGCTATGCTCAAAGTAAAGAGCATCAAAAAATGGAACGCAAACTCACACGTAAAGTCGCTGAATTAGAAGCTAGAGTTGAAGAACTCGATGAAAATAAAACTGAATTAGAACAAGCGATGGCATTACCAGAAAACTTCAATGACCTCGATAAGATGGCAAAATTACAAGCACAGCTCGAAACGATCACGACCCAATTAGCAAAAGCAGAAGCATCTTGGGAAAACAGCAGCATGGAACTAGAAAATTTCAACCGCAAAAACTAGAACAGTGCAGATAACTCCTAGAAAATAACGCGGGCCTCACTATGCAAGATCATAGTGGGGCCCGCGTTATTCATATAGCTCTGATCACTTCTATTATCTAGTTTTCTTCTAACCAATCAAATTCTAAACTCGGGTCAGCATTTAGGTCTAAGTTAGCAAAGATCTTATCATTGTAAGCCGCATAACCAGCAGCACCGATCATCGCCGCATTATCACCACAAAGTTTTAAAGGTGCTTTTAATAATTCAACATCTTCAAAGCGTTTCAACTCTTCATCTAAACGATCACGTAAACCTTGATTAGCTGCCACACCACCAGCCAAGATCAATTGTTTGACCGGATAATTCTCCAATGCACGGACTGTTTTTTGAGCTAAAACATCAACAACGCTTTGTTGGAAACTAGCCGCTAAGTCAGCTTTATCCAAGATCTCTTTTACTTGATCAGCATGATGGACTGTATTGATGAAGGCACTCTTTAATCCACTAAAACTGAAGTCATAGTTGTCCTCTTTTTCCATTGCACGTGGGAAATCAAAAGTATCTCTACCTTTATGTGCTAATTCATCTATCTCTTTTCCAGCTGGATACGCTAATCCTAAAACGCGTCCGACCTTATCATACGCTTCACCCGCCGCATCATCACGCGTCTCACCAATGATCTTAAAGTCATTTGGTCCAGCAAGGTAAACTAATTCCGTATGTCCACCTGAAACAAGTAATGCTAAAGCTGGAAATTTGATCTCACCAGCAAAATTGGCAGCATAGATATGCCCCGCCATATGATTGACCGGGATCAAGGGAAGATCATGTGCAAAAGCGATCATCTTAGCGGCTGTGACCCCAACTAATAATGATCCCACTAAGCCTGGGCCATAAGTCACAGCTACAGCATCCAAATCAGCATAGGTCACATCAGCTTGTTCTAAGGCATCTGCAATACATAAGGTTATCTGTTCAATATGGTGTCGACTAGCAACTTCGGGAACAACGCCCCCGAAACGCTTGTGACTCTTGATCTGGGTCGCAACGATATTTGATAAGATCTTATTACCATTTTCGATCACCGCAACGCTCGTCTCATCACAGCTTGATTCAAAAGCCAAAATCAAATTCCGATTTTTTTCCATCCTTTTTCAACTCTCTTTTTTAAATTTCTATTTACCAAGTTATAGCTGTACTCTAACCCATCTTCATCTTTGTAATAAGCATTTTTGACAGCTACTTCTTTAAAGCCAGCTCGTCTATATAACGCTTGTGCTTCTAAATTGCTACGTCTGACATCTAAGCTCAAACGGCGGCACCCATATTTTTTAGCTTCGATCTGCAAAGTCTCTAACATCATCAGACCTAATCCTTGATGTTGATATTCTGGTAAAACTGCAATGTTAGTCACATGTGCTTCACTAGGACCATAAGTAAGGTCACACCCTGCAAAAGCTACCATGCGATCTTCATAGCGCACAACGATATAAAGAGAGGTCATTTTATTTTGAATGTGCTTTTCAAAATCTTCGTAGCTCCAAGGTCGATCTCCAGCATATACTGAACTTTCGATCTCAAGCATTTCAGCAATATCCGGGACGATCGCACGGCACATCAAATAATTTTTATCCTCAACGACTACATTATGACAACCAAAATCTAAATTAGGTGTTGGTTGAACTGGTTTTAGCAACGCCAAAAGTTTATCTTTATACTTTTTCAACATAAGAATCCGCTTGATCCTTTCCAGGGTGTTTTTCCATCCATTGTACTTCTGCTTGTGTCAAACGTAAATAATGCGGTACAAATGTCAAAGTATCCGCTACAGAGCGATCTTTGCCCAAAAGCCCTAACAAATAAGCACTCGGATAATCATCTTTAGGAGCACTGAAATGATAATTATCAGCCCTAAGAAGTTCTTTAAAGCGTTCACGATAAATTTTGGCATCCGCTCCGATCAAGCAAACTTTTTTATCCTTTAAAAATTCGCATAACTCAACGACTGAGAGATGTTGATCAGGTAAAACTTCAACTAACTTGCCTGCCTTATTTTGATAAATACCGGCAAAAACATTTTCACGACGCGCATCAAAGATCGGTACTAAAAGTTCAGTTGTGTCATTTTGACAATTAGCTGCCAAAAGTTCTAGACTTGAAACCCCAACTAATTCCTTATTCAAAGTAAAAGCTAGCGTCTTAGCAGCCGTCACTCCGATCCTAAGTCCAGTGTATGAACCTGGTCCAGCAGAAACAACGATCCGATCAAGATCTTGTGGTGTTGTATCTGATTTTTTGAGCATCTCAGAAATGATCGGCATCAAAGTCGTACTGTGCTTTCGTGCCATATTGAGCGTTGTTTCTGCTAATAACGTATCATCTTCTAAAACCGCCACGCTCAAAGGACGATTTGAAGTATCCAAGGCTAATATCTTCATCTTGCAGCTAACTTCCTTTTATCTATTCTTATTACTTAAAATCACAATGAATATCTTAACATAAATCATTACAGAAAAAAGCTTTTATTTCAATTAGACAGCCTATCGACATTCATTGGTTTAATCGTTATAATAAAAAAACGGTATTTTGTGCATTACTAGCATTACTGATGCACCTAGAAAGGAAGACGCAAAATGAAAAAAATTCTTATTTTGCACACCGGTGGTACGATCGCAATGTCAGAAGACGAAAACGGTGCGGTCGCTCCCGGAAAAGAAAATCCCCTCAATCAATTTAAAAACCCTTTTAGTTCTGATCATGAACTCGTGATCGAAAATATCTTCAATATCCCTTCACCCCATATGGATCCTGCTAATATGCTCGTATTGCAACAGCGGATCATCAAAGCCTATGAAAATGAAAATATCGATGGTGTCGTGATCACTCACGGAACTGACACACTTGAAGAAACGGCTTATTTTCTCGATCTGACTATCCCATTTAAGTTGCCGATCGTCTTAACTGGAGCGATGCGTTCGGCTAATGAGATCGGTTCTGATGGCTTGTACAACTTCAAAACAGCTATCTTGACCGCTGCTAGTCCTGAAGCTAAAGGCATGGGCGTCTTAGTGGTCATGAACGATGAGATCCACACAGCTCGCTATGTGACTAAGACTCATACCACTAATGTTGCGACTTTTAGGACTCCAACTTTTGGTCCGATCGGGCTGATCTTGCGCGATGAAGTGCGTTTTTTTGAAAAACTACTCCGCCACCGCAGTGTTTTGATCGATCACGTAGTTGACCACGTTTATCTTTTCAAAGCATATGCTGGAATGGACCCAGAATTACTTGAAATAGCGCTCAATGATCAAACTAACGGCGTCGTGATCGAAGCTTTGGGTGCAGGAAATCTTCCGCCTAGAGTTTTGCCTGTGATCGAAAAATTACTGGCTAAAAAGATCCCCGTAGTGCTTGTATCCCGGAGTTTCAACGGGATCGCCCAAGATGTTTATGCCTATCCTGGTGGAGGCGTCCAACTAAAACAAATGGGTGTCACCTTTTGCCACGGCTTAAATGGTCAAAAAGCTCGGATCAAACTCTTAGTCGGTCTAAGTGCTGGACTAAGTGGTGCTAAACTAGCCGATTTTGTCTCGGATGCTGTTTCTTAAATAAAATAAGAGTGTAAGCAATACGGTACTGACCGTATTGCTTACACTCTTATTTTTTATTATCTCCAAGTCACTTGTGCACTGCAACTCAAAGTCCCGTCAGCCATATAGATCTCATGTAATGTGGTCAACTCGTCTTTTGAACGAAGTAATTCCACTTTACTAGTGCAAGTTTGTCCATAATTCAATTCATGCTCATATTTGATATTCAAAGCTACTGGCTCATGTTCCATTAAAAATTTTTTATCCAAAACATCTAGCATCCATTCGATATAATGAACATTGTTGACATGATGATTACTATCAATATCAAAATACCGCACGCGATAATCTTTGGCTAGTTCAACTTCTTCTAACCGTTTAGGACTTGCTAAACGTTCGATCGATCTGATCGGTTCAGGACCAAAAGGTGCGATCACATCAGATGTTATTCGCGTGATCTTTCGAGTTTCTAGATCAAGTAATACAAAAGCAGTATGCATCTTGGCCAACAAATCACCTTGTTCATCTCGAAGACAGAAATCACGGTAACAAAAATAGCGATTGTAGGCCGTTGCTTTTGTTTCGATCACAACTTTTTCATCACATCTAGGTAAACGAGTGACCGAAAGTAAGTGTTGTGTGATCACCCAACCATGACCTTGCGCATTTAATTTTTCTTCCGGCATCCCGACAGCTTTTCCCTGCGCATAGGAAGCTAGCATCATCAAATCGACCAATTTACCTAGACTCAATTTACCAGTAGGGTCAGTTTCATAGTAAACGATCTGATGGGGCAACCGATATAAATTTTTTGCCATTGTTTTATTTGTCCTTATAATTGATGATATTCGTTATAAACATCCTGTTTTTTCAAACCATTTAATTTTGCGACCTCTTTGATCGCTACATTAGGTTTCAACTGTTTTTGGGCGATCAAAGTTGCTACTTGCTCAGCTAAGGGCAACTCCAGTAAAGGATCTGCTTTTTTAGCTTGTGGGGCACTATTTCCTTGGACCACGACCACAAATTCGCCTCGGATCTCTTCATTTGTAGCCCACTCTACTGCCTCAGCTAACGTACCACGCAAGAACTCTTCATAGCGCTTAGTCAGCTCGCGACACAAAGCGATCTTACGCTCTGGACCAAAAACAGCTTGCATTGCCAACAAAGTCTTTCTCAGGCGGTGCGGTGCTTCATAGAAGATCAGTGCACAAGTTTGTTGCTCTAATTGCTCTAAAACTTCACGCTGCTCATTTTTCTTCCGGGGTAAAAAGCCATAAAACATGAAAGGTTGAGGCGTTATCCCCGAAGCGATAAGTGCACTCAAAGCTGCATTGGCTCCTGGCAGTGGGACAACTGCAATATCAGCTTGAATACAAGCTTTGACCAATTCATGTCCTGGATCACTGATCGAAGGCATCCCTGCATCACTTACTTGGGCTAGATCTTGCCCCGCTTGTAGTTTCTCGATCAAATAAGGGATCCGTTCTTGCGTATTATGCTCATGAAAGCTGATCTGCGGTGTTTTGATCTCAAAATGGTTCAACAAGCGCATCGTATTGCGCGTATCCTCAGCACAGATCAGGTCAACATTTTCTAAGATCTCAAGTGCCCGAAATGTCATATCCTGTAGGTTTCCGATCGGTGTTGGTACTAGATACAACGTTCCTTGCTCATTTTTTTCTCTAAAACTACTCTTTTGCTTAATTGACATTAGTGTCGCTCCCCATAGATAACATCTTGACAAAAGACACACGGTTCATCGTTTATCCTCCGTGAGCCATACATGTTGTCTACGTTACAAACATGGAAACCTTCTTCGTAAAGCTTTTCCAAATTTTTACGTGACTTGGAAAGACCGGCTTCTTCATTGCTTATCTCTTGTGTTTTCTTTTGTTCTAATTCGTGAAGTCTTTCACGTAGATGTTGATTTTCGATCTCTAACTCTGCATTTTTCTCGATGATCCGTGTCATCTCTTCTTTCACGCTCGCCAGCATCGCTTGTACATCGCGTGACATTTCTTCCATATTTTCAAAATTGTCATATAATTCGCGTTTATCCACAAAATCACCTTCAACCTGTTATCATGCTTGATACCAACTGCATAAATTCAAAGTCAGTGCCTCTAAGATACTCTGAAATGAGACATTGACCGCTCGTTGCCGTTTAGTCGAAAGGACAGCTTCAACGGCGCGGATAGCTCCATTTTCTGGAATCTTTAAATTTTTTTCATTGAGCTCTTTACTATACATTATAAAGGCAACGTCCTCATTTTTACCATATTTTAACAATAAAATATCACGTGTTAATAAGACTATCAACTGTAATAACCGATCTTGGCTAGTTTTATCGGTCGCATATGGCATCAATTTGTTCTGGACCCCTACAAAAGCACGCCAATCATTTTGTAAAACTTGATTAAACCACTCCCAAACATTGGCGAGTAATTTATTAAAATCTTCGTCACCATCAAGTTCTTGAGCTTCTTTTTGACTATTAGTCAAATGTGCTAATAAATTAGCCTTATCTGCCCCGATCCCCTTAGTTTCTAACGTTGCAACTAATTTCTTTAATGTCAGCGAAGACAATTCAACTAACTGACACCGTGAGATGATCGTTGGCAAGATCTGGTTTACACTATCTGACAATAAAAAGGCCGTTACATCGCCACTTGGTTCTTCTAAAAATTTCAACAGACTGTTAGCGGCACTGATCGTCATCTTTTCAGCATTTTGAATGATAAAAAGTTTCCGATTGCTCTCGACCCCACTTTTGACGAATTCAGCTTTCAAATATCTGATCTGGTCGACTTTGATCGAATTTCCTTCCGGTTTGATCTCAACTACATCAGGTTGATTATTCTGGGCGATCCGCCGACACTCATTGCATTTTAAGCATGGATAGCCGTTTTGCTTTTGTTTACAAAAAACGGCTTGGGCGACCCAATGAGCTAGCTTATTTTTTCCTGTCCCACGTGGACCAGAGAATAAATAAGCATGGGCCAATTTTTTATTGTCCACCAATTTGGCAAAGTGCTTTGTCAAACGTGGTTGGAGCTCGATGATCGACTGTTCCATAAACTTCAACTATATCAAATGTGGCACCATCAAAACTAGATGACTAGAAAAAATATAGTTTTCCCTTCTTAATTATTTCTTGTTATCAGTTGCACATTTTTTTTCTAACTGATCTCTTCTTAAAAATGAAAGAACTGTTCGACTGGTAAAACGAAAACGGTGGCCCCACCGACTTCGATCTCGACCGGATAAGTACGCTCAACTTGACCTTCAACATTCACTGGTGGCGTGATGTATTCCGCACGCTTAGAGGATGCCTGTTTGATCAACTCTAAAACTTCAGCTACCCGTTTATCTTCGATCCCGATCATAAAAGTCGTATTTCCCGATCGTAAAAAGCCACCAGTCGTTGCTAACTTGGTCGCTCTAACATCAGCTTCAACAAAAGCATTGCTCAAATTATTGCTATCTTTATCTTGGACGATCGCAATGATCATTTTCATTTCAAAACACCTAGTTTCTAACGGGAATTTTACTACTTAAGACTAGCTCAACATCAGCTATCACATCAGTAAGTTTCTGGCTAGCATCGATCGTCACGATCCGCTCATTTTCAGCGGCAAGTTTTTGATATGCTTGATAGACAGTCTCATAAAACGATAGTGCTTCTTTATCCAAGCGGTTAACTTCATCTTGACGATTCTGCTTGATCCGCTCAAGTCCTAGACTCGGTTCGATCGCTAAGTAAATGGTCAGATCTGGCTCTAGACCAGCTGTTGCAAACTGATTCATCTGTTTTACTTCAGCTACCCCAATATCACGCCCAGCCCCTTGATAAGCTAGAGAACTATCGACAAAACGATCACACAGCACTACCTTTCCCGCTTCTAAGGCCGGAAGCACAGTCTCAACCAGATGTTGACGCCGTGCAGCAGCATATAATAAAGCTTCAGTCCGCGCATCCATTTCAGTGGATCTCTCATCTAAAATAACATTTCGGATCTGTTCTGAAATGCGATTACCGCCTGGTTCACGCGTCCGTAAATAATCGATCTTGGCAGCTTTCAACTTAGTTTCGATCGCGTTTAGAACACTAGTTTTCCCTGATCCATCAGTACCTTCAAAGGTAATAAAAAATCCGCTCACTTGTAAAACCCCATTTTCATTTATTGATTTTATTGTACTGTAACATTTGCTGGCTGTCCACGACCCTATTTTTTCAAAAAGAAAAAGCCTGCCATTTCAGTTGGACTGCTTGACAGGCTAGTTTTTAATAATTGATCACTGACGCTTGAATATGGCCCTTGACCTGACGATATTTAGCTTCACGATAGAGAAACTCATACTTAGCACGAGCTAGACTCACTTCAGCCAACAATTCATCATCAACGTCATAGACTGCAGCTGCAGTTTGGCGGGCTTGATCCCAATCCAACTTAGCTTGATCAATATCTTTTAATAGTAATTCATTAAAAGAGCGTCTAAGTTTTTGCTTATTTCTTCTAAACATCAACTTCAAACTTCACCCCAACTAGATCTCTTGGCGGTTTTTCACCGCATTATACAGTGTCATCTCATCAGCATACTCAATATCACTTCCGACCGCTAAGCCGTGTGCTAAACGAGTTGTCATGATATTAGCTGGTTTGATCAACTTCGAAATATACATTGCCGTTGCTTCACCTTCAGGCGTTGCATTAGTCGCCAAAATGACTTCTTTGATCTGACTATTTTGCTGGAGACGTCGCAGCAAACTGGTGATATTGATGTCTTCAGGCCCTTTACCTTCGATCGGCGACAAAACACCATGTAAAACATGGTATAAGCCACGATATTCTTGCATTTTTTCCAAAGCCATCACATCTTTGACTTGCTCGACTACGATGACTTGACTTTGATCACGAGTCTTATCCGCACAGATCACACACGGATCAGTTTCCGTGATATTGCCACAAATGCTACAATAACTGAGATCATTTTTAGCTGCGACTAGTGCTTTAGAAAAAGCAACAACATCGCTTTCCTCCATGTCGATCGTAAAAAATGCCAAGCGAGTTGCGGTCTTTTCACCGATCCCCGGCAACTTTAGATAACTATCGATCAACTTAGCGATCGGTTCAGGATATTGCATCGTCTAACCTTCTTTCGCGCTTAAAAGCCAGGCATATTGCGGGAATATTTACCCATTGTTTTTTGCGTTTGGTCATCGATCTTAGCCATCGCATCGTTAACAGCCATGATAACTAGATCTTGTAACATATCAATATCATCCGGATCGACAGCTTCTTCTTTGATCGCAATATCAGTCATCTTGTGATCACCAGTAAATTTGACTACTACCGCATCATCAGAAGCATGACCTTCAAAGATCGTTGCATGTAATTCTTCTTGATCCTTTTGCATTTGCTTTTGCAATTTTTGCATTTGTTTCATCATACCTTGCATGTTCATTCCACGCATCATAATAAATCATCCTTTCAAATTCTAATCATTTTTGACTTCAACTAATTGTTCCCCAAAGAGTTCTTGTGCCTTAGCAACGACTTCAGGCACAACTGACTGTACCGGTGATTGGATCACTTGTTCGTCACTTTCAGGTGCTTTTTGCCTGACATCACCATGTTCACTCAAATAGTGGCTCCTGATCTCAGGCCAACGATTACCTGGGATAAAGATCAAATGTGGGGCTGCACCGAGTAAACGACTCAGCCCATTACCCAAAACATCTTGGAGTTCTTGATTTTCAAGGGCACGTTGGCATAAGATATCGTATTCAAAACCGATCACGATCCCATCTGGGCTAGCTGCGACTGGCTTGGCAACTTGCATCATTGCCCGTTGAGTCACATTCAACATATTCATCAGATCGCCCCAAACTTGACGAACCTGCATCAAGTCTTGCTTAGAAGCTTGATCTAAGACTTCATAGATCTTACTCAAATTCAGCTTCAACTCACCATTTTGCTTAGTAGCTTTACGGTTTGATCTTGGTGGTGTCTGCGCTTTAGCAGGTACACCCGAAGTTTGAAGCTGTTTGAAACTTTGCTCTAATGCATTGAGTTGCTTTTGTAACTGTGACATTTTAGCATCAGTTGCTGGATCTGATGTCACCTGCATTGCGACTGGTGCACTTGTGACCTGTAACCTTGACAATTTGACCGTCAACACTTCTAAATAGATCGCTTCATGAACAGTAAAACGCATATTTTCTTGTTGCTCATTTAAAATATCGATCATTTGATAGAGCTGTTCTGGATCGACCTCACTTGCGAATTTTTTAAAATCATCATCGAGCATCCCTAACTCGCTTTCTTCGACGAGCTTTGGTGCTTGTTGATACAATAAAAGATCGCGACAATAGTTGATCAGATCCTCGATCAAACGCTTGGCATCCTTACCGTCTTCCAAGATCTCATGGATCGTAGCCAAAGCACTACTCGTATCTTTAGCCACAACTTGATGCAGATACTTAGTCAAGTTATCACGTGTAACACTTCCGGTGACAAGTAGCGCATTATCCAACGTCACTTGGTTATCGCCAAAGGATAACACCTGATCTAAAATACTCAACGCATCCCGCATCCCACCTTCAGCAGCCTTGGCGATCACTTTGAGTGCTGCTTCATCATAGGTAAAGCCTTTTTGCTGTAGGATATACTCCATCCGTTTTAAGATCGCTTGTGGGGTGATCCGGCGAAAATCAAACCGCTGGGTCCGCGAAATGATCGTCGTTGGGATCTTATGTGGCTCGGTCGTCGCTAGGATAAAGACGACATTGGCGGGTGGTTCTTCTAACGTTTTTAGTAATGCATTAAAAGCTCCGGTCGACAGCATGTGAACTTCATCGATGATATAGACTTTGTAATCCGCTTGTGTTGGAGCGTATTTAGCCTTATCGCGAATATCTCGGATCTCTTCGACCCCATTATTTGAGGCCGCATCGATCTCGATCACATCATTTAACCGTCCCGCTGTGATCGCCTTACAAGTCTCACATTGATTGCAAGGTTCACCGTCTTTTTGGTTTTGGCAGTTGATCGCTTTAGCAAAGATCTTAGCTGCCGAAGTTTTCCCAGTTCCCCGCGGGCCGGTGAAGAGATAGGCATGTGTCGTCTGTTTTGTCAACAACGCATTTTTTAGCGTCTTCGTGATAAATTCTTGCCCCACAAGATCACTAAAAACTTGCGGACGCCAGACACGATATAAAGCCTGATAGCTCATCAACCATTGCTTCCTTTCTTTTTCAGTTTAAAAAAAAATCTCGATCAACGTTAAATGACCGAGAGCCTAATTTCATATTAACTTAGGGCACATGCTGAACCAAACTTAGTGCTGCTTCCTTCCGGACCTGACACGCTTCGTAAGGACAACATTGCCCTAAGGCCTTACGGCATATTCTATATTACATGAAATTAGATAAAATTTCCAGTCTTTAAATCAATTATTTTTATTTTTTACGCAAATTCGAAAAAAAATCACTTAAGATCTGCGCACATTCAGCTTGTAGCAGCCCCTTTTGCACCGTGACTTGATGGTTGAAACGTGGATCCGTCAGTAAATTCATCAAAGTTCCAGCTGTGCCAGCTTTTTCATCAGCTGCACCATAATAGACTTTAGAGATCCGCGAATTAATGATCGCTCCACTACACATTGGACAAGGCTCTAGTGTCACATATAACTCAGCTTCTGGTAAGCGCCAACTGTCTAACACTTGATTAGCCTGCGCGATCGCGATCATCTCGGCATGTTTTTCAGCTTGCTGGGTCGTTTCGCGCAAATTATGTCCCCGCCCGATGATCTGCCCTTGATACACTATGACACAACCGATCGGAACTTCGCCTAGAACTTGAGCCTTCTTAGCTTCAGCTAGGGCAGCTTGCATAAACTCTTCTCGTTTCATTTTAGCTTTCTTTCACACTCTGTAAAATGAAATAACCTTTATCTTTTAAGATAACTTCACAGTTACCAAAGACTGCTTCCATTTTCTTCTTCGCAGACGGTGCACCCTGCTTTTTTTGTAAAACTGCGACTAACTTGCCCCCGACAGCTAGATGCTCTTTTGCAACTTCCAAGATCTCATGTACGACTGTTTTTCCTGCTCTGATCGGCGGATTAGTCACGATCAACTGATAATCTGTCTTCGTTATATTTTCATAGATGCTTGAAGCAAAGATATTGACATTTTCGATATCGTTTTGCGCCGCATTTTTTCGAGCTAATTCTAACGCTAATTCATTGACATCGACCATATCGACTGTCACGCTAGGTGCTTTTTTGGCCAAAGCTAAGCCGATCGGTCCATAACCACAACCAACATCTAAGATCGCACCCGTAAGATCGATCGTTGCTAAAGCATTTAACAAGACACGTGAGCCATAATCAACTGTATTTTTGGAAAAGACCCCATTATCTGTTACAAAAGTAAGATCGTGTCCTAATAGTTCAAAATTCCAGTATTTCTCATCATGTTCGACATTTGGATTCTTTGAATAATAGTAGTTTTCCATTCAGTCACCAAATTTCCTTTTCAAGTTATCTTCACTTTTCTAATTATATCATATCTAGCTTTAGTCTTTGCTTACAAGACAATAACAAAAAACTAAGGACAGTGCTTCTCCTATCCTTAGTTTAATCGATCAAGGTCTTTGCCATTAGTTGCGATCACTTTTTGATACCAATAAAAAGAGTCTTTAGGAATCCGCTTCAAACTTCCTTTACCCTCGTCATCTTGATCAACATAGATAAAACCATAACGCTTTGACATCTCAGACGTTGAAAATGAGATCAGATCGATCGGTCCCCACATCAAGTAACCGAGTAAATCCACCCCATCAGCTAGCGCCTCTTGCATCTGTTCGATATGCGCCCGCAAGTAATCGATTCGGTAATCATCATGGATCTTGCCATTGCCATCTGGTGCTTCAAGCATCCCGACCCCATTTTCAACGATAAACAGTGGCACTTGGTAACGATCCCACAGCTCGTTTAAAGATATCCTAAGCCCCACTGGATCGATCTGCCAGCCCCAAGGAGTTTCCTCTAGATACTTATTCTTGAGTCCATATGAAAAATTACCTAGTTCCTCATCTTCTCCTGTAGCTGTTACAGTCGACATATAATAGCTAAAGCTCAAATAATCAACTTTACCTTCTCGTAGAACTGCTTGATCACCAGATTCCATTTTGAGCGTGATCCCGTGTTCAGCAAAGAAGCGGTTCATGTAATTAGGGTACTCTCCTCTGACCTGAACATCGGTACAAAATAAATTTTGGTCATTTGCTTGCTGAGCAGCTAAAACATCAGCTGGATCAGTCGTTGCTGGATAAGTCTGCATACGTGCTAACATACATCCCATTTTATCTTCTGGCTCCATCTCATGTAATTGCGTTGTTGCTAGGGCACTGGCAATAAATTGATGGTGTAAAGCTTGATAGCGTTGTTGTAATTTTTCTTGCTCGGTCAAACCATCTTCAAGTGCCCCAGTTTCATGGAACCCCCATACACCAGTATTGATCTCATTGAATGTGATCCAATACTTGACTTTATCTTTATAACGTTCAAAAACAGTTTGCGTAAAGCGCATAAAATCACTAATGGCTTCTCGACTAGCCCAACCATTATATTTTATGGTCAGACCCAAAGGCATCTCATAGTGCGATAATGTTACGACCGGCTCAATGTTATATTTTTTCATTTCAGCGATCAAATCATCATAAAATCTCAGTCCTGCTTTATTCGGACTCTTTTCATCACCATTAGGAAAGATACGAGCCCATGCGATCGAGATCCGTAGAGCTTTAAAGCCCATTTGTGCAAATAATTTGATATCAGCTGGATATTGATGATAAAAGTCTATCCCCCGCCGTTTAGGATAATCACCTACTGTTTGCTCCGCTAATGCTTCTTTAAGGGAGTCTCTTGTCACATTTTCCATTGAGATCTGTCGCCTATCAGTGGCCTTTTTTACGACTTCAGCAGTCGTCAGGCCCTTGCCATCAGCATTGAAGGCACCTTCGATCTGATTTGCCGCTGTAGCACCACCCCATAAAAAGTCTTTCGGAAATGTGTGTGGATAATCTGTTTGATACATCTTGCTTACCTTCTTTATCATTAACTCACTTTGAGCGTAGCACTTTTAGTCAGCCTGTACAAACTTTTACACTTATCCTTTTAGGCACATAAAAAGCTGCAGTCTTATCTACAGCCTTTAGCCTTATTTATTTATTCGTTGCCGATTTGCCAATGCTAATTCGGATAAGTAACGATAGAGTGGCAAAATATCGATCCGCTTAGGAAATTCAAATTTCATTGTTGTCAAATTTTCCTTATGTGGCTTTTGATAAACATTTTCCAAAACAGTCACTTTGATCTCACTGTCATCGACCCCAAATCCCGCCGTCTCGATCGTCACATCAACTATCCCATCTAAATAGACCGTGTGGTAAGCGGTCTTTTTACCAGTTGCCCCCTGCTTATCAACAAAAATCATCCGATAATTTGTAAAGATCAAGGCATCGCGAACTAGTTTATAACCACTGCTGATCGTTTCATCTGTCAGTAAAAAGTCACCATATTCTTGGGTCAATTCACGCACACTGACTTCAGAGTAGTTTCCCAAAGCACCCTGGACTAGATTTTTAAACATTTGACTCATCCTTTCACAAAATCGTTCATATCTTGATTCTAAAGGATCCTGGCTAGATCAGCTACTAAAAAGCCTTCTGAAGTGTTTGGACATTTCAAAAGGCTTAATTACACAGATATATTATGCGCTTGATCGGAATTGAACCGATGACCTACCGCTTAGGAGGCGGTTGCTCTATCCTGCTGAGCTACAAGCGCAAAAAATAGAATAGTCATTAAAAACGACTACTCTATTATAGGAAGAATCACTTATAAAGTCAATGATCCTAGTAACCGACCTCGATCTCTTTTAGTAATTTCATAAAATTATGTCGCCTGATCCACTTAGCTAAAGGTGCGAAGATCTTAGTTTGTAGTTTAGAAGACGGCTTTTTGACCAAGCTCTCTTCATGATAATCGACTTTAACTTGATCTTTAGCTAACGGTGTCAATTCATAAGCTTCTTTTTTCACATAATTATCTGTTTGGATCTGCAAATGATAACTGCGACCTGGGATCAACTTGATGACCTTAAGTTGAGCTTTGGTCTGATGGTCTAACTTAGTAGCATAGCTTAAATCAGGTAACTCAGCCACAGTCAATTCGCGTCCTGTTTCTTGCTTGATGTCATACAGTAGTGTATCCAACAAACGCTGAAATAAATATTCGGCTGAAACATTCAAATTCATTGAAATTTCCATCTGTTCTTCCTCTTTCTGCTAGCTTTACTCTCAGTATATCACTTTATCTTCTTTGCACCAGTTATCTAACTTTTCTTACGTTTTCCTTTATTTTTTTGGTCACGTTTACGGTTCTTTTTCCGCTTTTTCTTAGTGGATCCAGTTTGAGTCACTGGTTTATTTGTCTTTTTCCGAACTGGTCGACTAGGCGCTTGTTTCTTCAATTCGGCCAACTTATTTTGATCAGTAACTAGTTGCCGTTGATAAAGGTAGACTGGCTCTAGTTCATAACCATTTTCTCTGACCAACTGCTTAAACATCCGCAGATCACGTTCATTACCTATGTTAATGACGACCCCATCAGCACCCATTCGTCCCGTACGTCCAACTCGGTGAATATACGTATTGACATTTTTAGGTAGATCATAGTTCACGACAGCTGGTAACCCTGGAATATCTAATCCTCTAGCCGCTACATCTGTGGTCAATAACAAAGCAACTTCTCTTTTTCGCAATTGACGTAAAGCTTGTTCACGTTCAACTTGGCGCTGTTCACTATTCAAACGCGCAACGTTGACATGTGCATGTTTTAACTTTTCGTATGCATCATTTAATTCAGCTGTTTGCTTGAAAAAGACCAGAGCACAAAATTCATCTAACTGCGCCAATCTGCGTAAAGCATCAACACGCTTTCTTTGTGGAACTTCTAATAGATAATGCTCCACTTGACCTTGAGTATGATCAACTTTACGAACATCGATCACAGTTGGTTCGATCCCAAACCAGCGATGTAATTCCGATAAGATCGGGGCTTTAGTAGCTGAAAAGAACGAAACAGCTACCTCACCAGGCGCATGCATAATGATCTCACGACAATCAGCCAACGTTTCGGCTTCACTCAACAATTCATCAGCCTCATCGATCACGATCGCTTCTAGTTTGTGCAATTTTAGCTTTTTATCACTGATCAAATTCAATAACCGCCCTGGTGTCCCGATCACAACTTCAGGTCGCTTTTTTAATTTTTCGATCTGTCGTTTGACATTTGCACCACCTATCAGAGATAAGACATTTAGTTCAAGTAACTTAGCCCATGGCCGGATCACATTAGTCAACTGTGCTGCCAATTCTTGCGATGGAGCTAAGATCAATAATTGCGTACCATCCTTAGGTAAAAGTTGTTCTAATAATGGCAAAGCGTAAGCCAAAGTCTTACCCGAACCAGTCGGAGCCAATCCTAACACACTCTCACCGCGCGCTAATAATGGCGCAACTCCTGCTTGGATCGGCGTTAGGTCTTTAAAGCCTTGTTCTTTAAAATAATTCTCAAATTTTGGATTCATACTTACCTTTCTCAGTGGTCAACCTCATCAGCAGGAAAAGCAAGTCCTGCACTTTGACGTAATTTATACAAGATATGATTTACTTCAACGGCTACGGCTAACCACTCCTGCTGTAACTGCTTATTTTGCAGTGAATCCGTATCCCGTAAAACCTCTCCAAAAGCCTTTGCTTCAGCCAACATTGGATTTTTAGCCGGATCCACTGATAATATTGTACCATTTCCTGTGGCATCGACCAATTCCACTTTTTGTAATTCAGCCGCATTATCCATCACGATCGTCTCTTTTAGACCGTAAACTTCACCAGGTAGATATGAATTAGCTGTCTTACCAACATTTAAGACTACATCATAGCCCGAATAGTTCAAAATAGCAGTCCCAGAGCCATCGATCCCGTTGCGTAATTTTACTGGATAGTAGTGGGCATCTTCTGGGATCCCAAACCAACTGATCGCATCATAGACAAGATATACACCTAGATCTTGCAAAGCTCCACCTGAAAATTTAGGAGAAAAGACATTTGGTTCTTCTCCCGCTAAAAATTGATCATAACGCGAGGAGTATTTTTTATAGGTCAAGTTAGCCCCCTGGATCACAGGTAACTCTTTGATCGCTTGTTTGACACTTTGAAAATTCGGCTCATGGAAATGTCTAGCTGCCTCAAAGCAATAAAGTTCTGGATGATGATGCAAGTATTTCTGTAAGACTTTGAGTTCTGCTGGGTTAGAACACATGGGCTTTTCAACGATCACATGTTTCTTGGCTTTTAAGGCTTGTAAGGTTTGTTCAAAATGCAAATTATTGGGAGATGCAATGTAGACCACCTCAAAAGTACCTTGTTCAAAAAATTCATTTAAATTATCAAAATATTCTGTTACATTTTTGAAATCTGCACCAAATTTTTTCGCTGTGGCTACTTTCCTTGAATATACGCTGGTCAAAGTAAATTCACCTGTAGCTTCTGTAGCTTCAACAAATTGTTTGGTGATCCAATTAGTACCAATGATCCCGAGTTTCATAATAAGTAACCCCTTTCATTCTCCATTCGTATTTATTATAACAGACTTCGAAATATTAGCGTACTAAAAGCTGATTTATCCCAATTTTTTAAGTTAAAATATTCCAAAAGTATGACAAAATTTCTATTATATTTCATTTTCAAATATTGCTGGTATTTTACTATTTTTACGGTATAAATCGTGGTATATTATACTCAATAAGAAAATTGGAGGGGTTGAAGCAATGAAACGCAAGGGCTTGATCAGTTTAGGCCATACTTTATTCAGTAACGTGATCAATTTTAACAAGAAAAGCAAACAACCACAGATGTCTCTACCACTGATCTATGCTGGTAGTTGGCAATTTATCGATGAATTAAGTAATCGAACTCATTGTCTTGAGATCACAACTGACTTGCGTATTTTGATCGACCACCGCGAACTTACGGGACAGGTCCAGGCCCTTACCACTAAAGAACTGATTTTTTTGGATGGTTATGGCTATCATTTGCGGATCGATGCCGTCGATGGTAAACCGATCAGTGTCTATGACGAAGCTGATAATCGTGTCTATGAGCTAGTTGATGAGCTTGAGTCTGACACATCTTGTTGATAGCAATTATAACTGGACTTTCTAAACGTAGGAAGTCTTTTTATTTTGAGTAAAAAAGAAAAGCAGTGAGCTTAATTAGGCTTCACTGCTTTTTAGATCCAACCATTCTTTTGTGCCAACATGACTGCCTCTAAGCGCGTAGCTGTTCCAGTCTTACTTAAGATTGCTGAAATATAATTGCGCACTGTTCCTTCAGCTAAAAATACCCTTTCGGCGATCTCCTTTGTCGTAGTTACTGACTGCATCACTTGTAATATCTCTAGTTCTCGTTTAGTCAGTGGTGGTGTTTCGGCTGCAAACATCCCTTGAACTAACCGACTTTCGTAGACTGTTTGTCCTGCTAAAACTGATCTGATCGCACTTATGAGGGTCTCACTAGGTGAATCTTTTAATAAATATCCTGCAACTTGTGCTTTGATAGCTTGTTCGAAATATTTTTGACGTGCAAATGTCGTTAAAATGATCACTTTTACCGACCGTTTTAGTAATGCCAACTGTTCTGCGACTTCTAAACCGGTCATACCTGGCATTTCAACATCTAGTAACACCACATCTGGTTTTGAGCCTAAAATATCGTTCAAGGCTGTTTTTCCATCTGTGGCAACGCCACTAACTTCAAAATCAGCTTCTAGTTCAAGTAACATTTGTAAAGCTTGCGCGATCATGACTTGATCTTCTGCAAGATAGATACTGACCATTAATTCTCAGTCCCTTTCTTTTTAGGGATCGTTAGCGTTATCTGAGTACCATTTTTTGCTTCAAAAGAGCTAGTCCCTGATACCCTTTCGATCCGTTGCTTTATCCCCATTATTCCAAAAGAAGTTTGTTTTTCTTTGGGTGAAAAACCGATCCCATTATCTTTTATGACCACTTGATATTTGTATTCATCTTCATTAAATATCACTGTAAAAATATCAGCTTGACTGTGCCTGATCGCATTTGTAACGGCTTCATTTATATTTCTCGCAAATATCTGTTGGACCTCTTGTTTCCAATTTATAGCGCTCGTTTCATTTTCCACTAACAAAACGATCTTTGCCTGCTTTAATTTTTCACTTGCTTCATGTAAAGTTTGGATCAAAGTCTCGCTTTTCAGATCACGCACGATCTGCCGGACTAATTCAAGATCATTTCGCGACTCATTTGCGATCTGTTCTAACTGTTCCTTAGCTTTAGCGAGATCTTTTTCCATAAATTTTTGTGCTACTTCTGCTTTAAGGGCTATCAGAGAAAAGCTTTGGCCTAGATCATCATGAAGTGCTTGAGCGATCCGCTCACGTTCTGTCGCTAATAAACGTAGACGCTGATTTTCTTCACGTAAAGCTTGCCGTTTTGCTTGTTGCTCACCCAAAGAACGTGAGGCTACCACTGGAAGTGCAGGCGACAAGATCAGTAAGGCGACCTCAAATATATCGATCTTCGTCGTACTGGTGTACAACATGTACAATATCCACGAAAGGCTCACTCCTAGAGCTAGATAAAACGTCCATAATAAACGTTTGAATACTTTTTTACTGACTGGAAAAGAACCGATCAAAAATGAAGTAAACACAAATAAAAAGATATAATTAAATACAAACGCAAATATCATATCGATCACTAGTTGTATACTGACTCGTAAGCTAAAGTGTTTTGCCGTCATAAAACTATCACGATAGATCTTGATATAAACTACGATAACAGCTAACCAAAAATACTTGGTCATCCCTTGAATATCAGTGATCACACTAAAAGTAGGTAACATAAAGATCAACCAAAAATAAGGTGCAAAACCTAAATATTGTGGAAATAAAACGTGTGTACGTAAAAATTTTTTCATATTCATTTGATCCTTTGCATCAACTTTTCACTTAAATAGATAAAACCACTCAACAGCCCGCTCCAAATAACGATACCACCAAAATAGCCTAGAGTCAGTGATCTACCGTTAACTAACTCACGCGCGATCACAGCTACATAATAAACTGGGGTATGTCCACCGAGCACTTGGATCCAATGGGGCAAGAGCTCAAAAGGCCACCACAACCCACTGATGATCGCTAATAAAAAGACAACATTTCCCAAAACATTGACAGTGTTTACATTACGCGTTGTTGCCAACAAAACACCTAGCAACATCAATGGTGTCGCCAAGAGCGGAATGACCGAAACTAAGATCGCCCATAGTTTTACCGAAAAAACAATACCATTGAAGATCCAACCAGCTACGCCTAAAGCAATAACACATAAAACATTCAACAGCCAAAAGCTACTACCGACAGAAACATAATATTGCCAGCGCTTCAAAGGCAGAACTTGCAACAACTTAGCATAGCCACTTGTATAATCTGTCACCAATGTATTAGCAACTGTTAAAACTGATCCCAGTAAATTGGCATAGATCATCATCGAGACTAAATAATCACGTTCAAAGCTTGGATCGTTACTAGACATGACCTTAGTGAATAATAAGTAAAACATAACTGGGATCAAGATGTCAAAAAATAAGAAACTGGGATTTCTTAAAATGATCCGTTTAAAATTAAATTTGATCTGCTTTATCATCGTCCCGTCCTCCTGTTAGTTCAAGAAATAGCTCATTCAATGACCCTTGTTCGATACTCAAATTTTCAATTGCTGCTAAATATGGTATCAATCGTGGTAAACATTCATTTAGCTGCGTCGTTTTTAACGTATAGCACCCCGCATTGGCTTCGATCGCTAAGATCCCCGGTAGCTCAGCAAAAAGACTTTGATCTAATTGACTATTAAATCTAAGCACCACCACCTGATGGCTTTGTTGCAACTGTTGTAAAGTACCATCAAAAGCCAGTTTACCGTCTTTTAAAATCAAAAAACGTTGTGCGACTCCTTGTAATTCTTCTAAATAATGACTAGTGATCAAAAAGGTCTTACCCAATGATCGTAAGCTTTCGATCTGTTGCCAAAATTTTTGTCGACTCACCACATCCATCCCTACTGTTGGCTCATCTAAAAAGATCAACTCAGGATCACCAGCTAAGCATAAGGCAAAATTTAAACGTCTTCTTTGACCACCAGAAAGTTTAGACAAAAATTGGTTTTGTTTATCTGCTAGATCAGCGATCTGTAACAACTCGGCGTAATCTTTGCTATTAGGATAATAGCTTTGCCAAAGTTCAATGATCTCTTTGACCGTTACTCTTTCTAATGAAAAATCGTTTTGTAACATGACACCGATCTTCTCAGTTTTTAAGTGCTTACTTCCTAAGATCTTGACTTTTCCACTATCCTTTGTGATCATTTGTAGCAAAACATTTAACAGAGTGGATTTCCCAGCACCATTTTTTCCCAAAAGGGCTACGATCTCCCCCCGATCAACTGAAAAGTTCAATTGCTTTAGGACTGGTTTTTGGACATAAGTTTTAGTTAGTCCAGCTACTTCGATAACTTTTTTCATTGGTCTCACTTCCATACTCAAGATAATTTCATTTTAAATGAAAGCTATTCTTGTCTCTAGAATCAACTGTCATGACATTTCATGACAATTGTCACAAAAAAAACAGTCGCCCATTAGACGACCGTTAGTTTAACTATTTATTCGATTACTCGGTTTAGCATAATTTTGACCTAAATAATAGGTCAAGACCACTAAAATAAATAAGCCTACAAAGGCCAAATAGCTGGACTCGATCCCAAACGTACCTCCATTTAACATCGCATATCCAGAAACTGGATGCGACTCTAGGATCACACTTGTGCCATTGATCCCTGAAACTGGGGTACCAAATAATGGTCCCTCAGCAAAATTCCAAGCACTGTGAAACGCACCTGCTAACCAAAGATCGCCGGTATAGGTCCTAAACAAGCTCATCAAGATCCCAAATAGTGTCAAACCAATGAGCCCATTGATCCCAATCCCGTCATTACCTAAGTGAGCAACTGCAAATGCCAAAGCCGAGATGAGGATCGCCCAACGTTTTGAAACTTCTTTTTCCAATCTTCCTTGTAAATAGCCACGAAAGATCACTTCTTCGGTCATACCTTGCATCCCAAAGCCTAGCAAAAAGGCCAATAATACTGCCCAATTGGAATTTTGCCAGATGACACTCACACTAAACGCCTTGCCCAAAACTGCGATTCCCCAGATCAAGGCAAAAAATGCCAGTCCAAGGACATATCCGGTAACATAGCGCAAAAACGAGCCTTTTTTATCAAATGGCATGATCTGATGTAACTGCTTTGGATCACCTTTATACTCTTGTTTTAAGATAAAAACAACAATTATCTCACCAATCAATCCAAGCCCTAAGGCTAATGGTGAAAAGATATCACCTAGATCACCTGAAAAAGCAGCCATCAACAAGCCCGTAAAAAGCATGATCAGTCCCATTGGGATCGATGATAAGATCATCAATAGAAGTGTCCATAAAAAAATTCTACCGATCCGTTTTAATTTATCCATCTACTCACATCCTTTTTTACATAAAAATTAAAACACAAAAAATAAGTAAATGCTAGTAAAATGCGGTCATTACATAACTCTCTATTTTAGTTTCAAAACATGGCTATCGATATCAAAAAAGTATCTGATAAAAATAAACTAAGGGACTCACTGCGATGCAAGATCTTGCATCATGATGAGTCCCTCGCTTTACATATAGCACTGATCATATTTTCTTATAGCTTATTTATTTAACCAAGCTTCTTTTTCAGTTAAAAATTTTTCTACACATTCTTCCAAACTCAGACCAGTTCGTTCAGCTAGGATCGCTAGCCACCAAACAGATTCGCCGATCTTTTGGGCTAATTCATCATTGCTTGTCTTAGGCCAACGTCCCTGTTGATCCATTGTCAAGCGCCCCACTAAAGCAGCATCTGTTAGAAAAGCTAAGGCATCTTCTTCAACTGTCCACCGTGAGCCATGATGCTTTTCTTCTAACGCATGATACTTTTGGCGGATCGCATGCGAACGTGCACTTACTTCATTTAACTCCATCAGTTGGCCTCCTTTGTCGCATGACCAGTAGCATAGTCGATCTTTAACCCTTTTTGAACATTAGGGATAAAAACATTATACTCCAACGAGCCATCGCTTGCTTTGGCTTCTAGATGTGCTCCTGATGGTACTAAATTATTACCACTATAGATATTTGTCACACGATAACGGACGGTCTTATTACGATCTAATGCTTTTCGGACCAGACTTTCGTAATAGTTTTGGCCCGTTGAATATTTTGCATTAGCTTCATTAGCCCAAGCTGTCTGGGTCGCAATATTTTTGGGATTGCTCTCGCTAGCATCAAAACCACGGATATTTCCAACTAAAGCATAGCCCAGTAAGTGTCCGCGATCATAGGCGTGATTATAGGCGCCACTTAAGTTAGTGAGTTGCTTAAATCCCTGTGGTTTCCATTTAGTCGAACCATTATTAGTTTGGTGTCGATTCTTGTATTGCCGCGTTGTTTTGTTCAAAAGAGCGTTGGCCACAGTCGGACGTTTTAAACTATCGACTTCATTTGTTGCATACGGTGCACTAGATACCTTAGCTTTTAGACCTGTCTTATTGTTATTAACGATAAAAGCCCCACTATTGTTCCATCTGAGATTTTGCTCACCTCCCAATCGTTTAACAACATCAGGTGTCAAAACTGTTTGGGCTAATTGTTGTGATGGTGTGCTCTTTTTTAATTCACCTGAGCCACTCGAGCTATTTTTTTGATATGTGCGCCAGCCACCATGGTGAGTCGTTGCTTTAGCTGTTAGCGGTGCCCCGATCGCACCACTGAGCATTAAGGCCGCCGCAAATCCTGTCAGTATTTTTTTGAACTTCATCATGTCCTCCGTAAAAAAGACCAACAGAATCATCCATTGGTCTCTGTTTGTTCAATTATTATAAAATGTTGATATTATGTGCGCGACAAGTTTCGATCATTTCCTTTGGCCAAATACTTGCTTGGACTTCACCAACATGCGCTTTACCTAGTAACAACATACATAGACGAGATTGTCCGATCCCACCACCGATCGTGTATGGCAAGTCCTTATTCAAGATCATTTGATGGTATGGTAATTGCTTACGATCAAGGGCATCAGCTGCTTTTAATTGAGTTAACATCGAGTCTTCGTCAACGCGGATCCCCATACTTGAAAGCTCTAAGCGGCAGTTAAGCGGTTCATACCAAAATAAAATATCACCATTCAATTGCCAATCATCATAGTCAGGAGCACGCCCGTCATGTTTTTGTCCACTCTTTAAAGTTCCACCGATCTGCATCAAAAAGACCGCGCCGTGTTCTTGGCAGATCTTGTCTTCACGTTCTTCGGGAGTGAGTTTTGGATACATATCTTCTAATTCTTGAGTTGTGATAAAGAAGATGTCGTCAGGCAATTTATTAACTGCTTCAGGGTATTTATACCAGACTTCATTTTCCATGTGCTTGATCACTTTGAAGATCCGTCTGACCGTATCTTCAAGGGTTTTAACATTGCGTTCATCTTTAGCAATGATCTTTTCCCAATCCCATTGATCGACATAACTTGAGTGGTAGTTGTCCAACTCCTCATCTTTTCTGATCGCATTCATGTTAGTATACAGCCCTTCATGTAGCTTGAAGCCATATTGTTTTAAGGCCATTCGTTTCCATTTAGCTAAAGAATGGACGACTTCAATGGTATCGTTTGGGATACTCTCCATCGTAAAAGATACAGGTGTTTCATAACCATTCAAATTATCATTCAACCCCGAACTCTTTTCTACATACATTGGTGCTGAAACACGTGATAAACCAAGCTCTTTGCCAAATTCATCTTGGAAGGTCTCCCGAATATATCGGATCGCTTCTTGGGTCTTTTTGACATCAAGCTTGGGATCATAATCTTTTGGAATAATAAGATCCATAAATGTCATCCTTTCTCAGTTAGTTAGTTTAATTTTACCTTAAATTTATTAGATTGCAATCTTTATTTTTTTAATTTAACTACTTTCAGTCTTCCAAGCGCTTTCATCAAAATGTTATACTTATCGTAGTTCATAAATGAAAGGATGATCATAATGGATTTTACTACACTCGTTCAGAAAAGACATTCGACACGTGATTTTACCGAGCAAATTATCCCTAGATCACAGCTCGACCAGATCATCCAAGATGCTCTAACAACACCATCTTGGGTCAATTCTCAACCTTGGCGTGTCTATGTTGCTACAGGTAAAACTTTAGCTTTGATCAAAGAAAAACACCGTGAAGCAGTCGATCAAGGCGACCTTGGCCAACCAGAATATCCTGTTTTAAGTCGAGATAAGTGGGATGACCGTTCACAAGCGAACATGGTCGCTTGGACGACCGAATTCAAACAACGCTTCAAGCCTGGTGAAGTTGATTTTCGTAAAAGTCAAGCTAAGCTCTTCAATGCTCAAGCACTCATCTATATCACACTACCAAAAGACTTATCACTTTGGTCAGTCCATGATATCGGTGCTTTTACCCAAACGCTAGTCCTAAGTGCTACCGCTCAAGGACTTGCATCGATCACGGCTTACGAATTAGTCAAATTCCCTACTCTTGTCAAAGAGATCATGGAGATCCCTAGCAGCGAGACTTTAGCCGTCGGAGTGGCTTTAGGCTACGCTTCAACTGACCCCTTAAATAGCTTTAGTCCTAATAAACTTACCTTAGAACAAGTCGCTACCTTTAAAGATTAAAAGTGACCAGTCCTTTCCCATTATAGAAAAGGACGGTCACTTTTTTTCTATGATCTTAAAAATTTTGTGAGCTTATCCACAAAGTCTTGTTGCTCTTGAAAAATACTCATATGCCCTGCATCGTCATAGATCAATAACTCACTATTGGGAAAGATCTCATGTAGGCGGTAGGAATTTATCGTTGGAACCATGCGATCATGATCACCATTCACTACTAAGACTGGCATTTCAAAGTTAGAAAAATCAACGGGATCAGCCTTACCAAAACGCTTGATCGCCTTTAATTGATGTAAATATGCCCCAATTTTTATCTTATCATCGAAGTTTTCCTTCCGAGTATTTATCCGTTCAAAATATCGTTTTGCTGCTTTTTTTCCATTATCAGTTCGTGTAAAGAATAGATACTCTTTGACATCTTTTCGCATAAAAGTAGCACGTAGTAGGTCATAATTTGTTAGCATTCCTACCCGCTTGATCCCTTTGCCACCATGTGGTCCAGTTCCAGCTAGGATCAAATTTTTGACTCTCTTAGGGACTAATAACAAGACTTCCTGTGCCACAAAGCCCCCCATCGAGAGACCTAGCAGATCAAAATTTTGTATCTTAAGTGCATCCACAAACTGTATCACATCTCGGGCCATTGCAGTGATCGTTTCTGATACTTTTCCTGTTGTTTTTCCAACACCCACGTTATCAAAAACAACAATGTGGTTATTTACCGCTAAAAGATCCAAAAATCCTGGATCCCAGTTGTCTAATGTTGCTGACAAATGGTGTAACAATACCAATGGACACGCATTCAAATTCCCATATTCACGATAAGCATAAGTTACTTGATTTTTACCAACAACATATTGCATAGGTAGATCGATATATTTTTTCATAATACTCTCCCAGATCAGTTTTTGATCAGAACTTTGCCTGCGTTACCACCCTTTGCAACTTGAGCTAGTGCAGCTGAAGTCTGCTCCAATGGATAAACAGGTCCAACAGTAGGCTCAATTTTCATTTTGGCCAGGATCTCTGCTGCTTCTGCTAATTGTGGACCATTTTCTTTAACAAATATAAAGTAATAGTTCTTATCTTCTTTTTTAGCCAAACGATCGATCTTAGCTCCAACTAAGCCAAACAATAGTTGTTTAAAGAAACCAAATCCCATTTGTTTAGCAAATTCTTTATTGGGCGTTCCGCGTAAAGAAACTAACGATCCACCCTTTTTCAAGATCTTTAATTGTTTTTCGAGTTCCTTACCACCAAGTGTATCGATAACTAGATCGATATCATGCAGAGTGGTTGCATAATCTTCAGTTCGGTAGTCAATAAAGCGTGTTACACCTAAAGCTTCAACTTGTTCTTTCATCTTAGAACTTCCACTGGTGATCACTTTTAATCCTCTAGCAACTGCAAGTGGGATCGCCATCATCCCAAAACTCCCAGTTCCCCCTGAAATAAAGAGCGTTTGCCCCGGTTTTGCATCTAATAATTCGAAAGCTTGCATCGCAGTCAATGCAGTCAAAGGTACTGTAGCAGCTTGCTCATCGGTCAAATACTCGGGAACTTTAGCGACCGCACTTTGCTCGATCGTCAAGTGAGTAGCAAAGGCCCCGATCTTCGCAAGTGGCATTCTGCCAAAAACTCGATCACCGACTTTAAATGCTTTTACATTTTGACCGACTTGTTTGACGCCCCCCACAAATTCATTTCCCATAACTTGTGGTAATTCGTATGGTGTGACTAGCTTAAGCTCACCGTATGCGATCAAATTGTCAAGTGGATTGACTCCAGCAACACTGACATCTACTAAGATCTCATCGGCAGCTAAGGTGGGAAGATCTAACTCTTTAATTTCGATCGTTGGTGATTTCTTATCATATTTAGTCAAAACGGCAGCTTTCATTTTTTCCTCCTATTCGGTACAACTCATCAATAATATCTTGTAATGTCGTTTGGCTCAATGACGCCTTCAATGTTTCTTCTGCTTCGGTAAAATATGGCGTGATCGCCTGTTCGATATTTTTACCGACAGGACATGCTTGGTTAGCATGCTGATGGATCGCAAACAAACTATTTTCTTGAGTTTGAACTGCTTTATATATCATCCAAAGGTTTAAGTCTCGTGGAGCTATTTTTAAGGTCGTTCCTGACTTCCCACGATGACTGACAATGTATCCCTTATCTTTTAGAAGCGCCATTATTTTTCTAATATAGCTTGCATTGCTTCCGACGCTTTCAGCTAAAGATTCTGAGTTCAATTGACGTTCACTTTCTGATAGCATTACCAAAATATGTAATGCGACTGCAAATTTAGTGTCTTGCATTTTATCCCTCTTAAATCGTTATTGTATCTGATACAAATACATTTTAAATCAAAAAAGAGTTTTGCGCAACTCTTTTTAAAAAATTACATTCATCGACCGTTCCTGTCATCTCAGCCCAACGTGCAGCTAGTAGCTTGGCATAGCTCAAATCAGAGAGCCCATATGCTGCTAAGGAGTACCCTTCATTGATCTCGATCAAGATAGTCTTATCTGCTTTAGTGACTCCGAAATCAATCCCATAGCCAGCTGGTGCCTCAACTTCATACGTTGCAATACAATTTTTAACAATCTCGGGATCAAGATGCTGTTCCCAATCACCATAATATTGTTTGACTCCTAGGATTTCACCGTAGCGCACATATACTCGCCATTCAGCTACGATATCGACCACTTCACTACAAATAACCGCAGCATTTTCAAACGATGATCCTAGGCCGATCAAATCTTTTGGTGTACGAATAACTTTGCCCGTGAATTTTTTCCCTTCAACCGGCTTAACAAATACCTGCCACATTTCAGGATGAGTATTAACGTAATCGATATGTGAGTACCAAATTTTTCGACCTAAATATTCTTGAACGATCTTAGGATAATTTATTTCCTGATATGCGATTCCTAACTGGTGTAATCTTTGGCGGATCGTACCTATTCCTCCGACAAAAATATCTTGTTGCTCAATTTGAGTTGGATCAAGTTCACTTAGCTTCGAGAATAATTCGATCTCAAAACCTAACTGCTCAAATCCCTTAAGTGCTTGATACGCATTTACCCTATATGGTAATTTATTTCTCCCCAATTGAACATAAACTTTCATTTTTTATCTCGCTTTCCATTCCATCTGATACTCTGCTTGACCGGTCGCCTCATCTAGCTGTTCGTTCACCACGGCAAAATCAGCGCATCGATAAAAATTTAGCGCACGCTCATTTTTAGCATAGACAGCTAGACTCAACTGCTTTCTTTCTTGTTTGGCTTTAGCTAGCAACTGGCTTCCTATCCCCTTACCTTGTGCCTTGTTAGCTACAAAGATCCCAGCGATGTTATCAGCTTGAAGCCCGATAAAGCCTAGAAGCTCATTTCTCTCTTCATAGACCCAGATATCAGCTTGGGGCAACATTGCTTTAACTAATGTATAGTTGGCTTGCCAATATTTGGCTGGAATAAAATCATGAGCTGATATATTTGTGACCAGCCAAAGCTCCATCACTTGTTCTAAATCATCTGTTCTAAATTTTCTGATCATAAACTACCCATTCCCTTCCGTACCATGATACAATAATTGCACACAAGAAAAAAGTGAGGACTTAACGATGGAGCAGATCCTTGAATATATAAAGCGTATCGATGATCCAGATAACCGCTTGATCTTTGGCGATTTTATCAACTGGCTAACGACTGACTTTCCAGAATTAAAGCCAGAATACAAATGGAATCAGCCAATGTTCACCCAGCATGGAACTTTTATCATTGGTTTTAGTGTTGCCACCAAGCATTTTACTGTGGCACCTGAAATACGTACTTTTGAACACTTTTTGCCACAGATCAAAGACCTAAAGCTAAAACACGGCAAAAAAACTTTCCAGCTCCAATTTGGCAAAAACATCCCATACGACTTACTGCGTGCGATCATCAATTACACGCTAGAAGACAAACAAACTGTTACTAGTTTTTGGGATAAACGTAAAGTTGGCGAATAAAAACTACAACAGCATGAGTCTTATTATCCTTCAATAGCTACTGCTATCAAGCAAGGGACCTAGCACGATGCAAAAACATGCATCATGCTAGGTCCCTTGTTATTCATTGCCCCACACTCTTTTAGCTAAAGTTCTCTCAAAACAAGATCATATCGGAGTATTTCTCTCTACGCCTGTAGCTTGCGAATTTATTCCGTCAATAGTTCATAAGAGCTGAGCAGTAAGAGCGACTCACTACTTTCTTATGCATTACTAGACCATGGCAAGTATCTCAACTTCCAACACCGACCCGAACATTCAGCATTTTCATATATTTGTATGATCTGCCGTCTTGAGCGATGTACCTGCTTCTTTTCTTATACTGTTATTTCTAACATTCACAGCAACACACTTATTTGGATATTACCAATGTAAACTGTATCCATCCCTGAATAACAGCAATATTGGCTTCTTCTCACTGAGCGTCTATTATCATGTGGAAAAGTTCAGTACGTTAATTCTGGGCTACATTTGCATATCTCTTAGCCTCTTTTGCTTTTACAAAACGCCATGATGTCACCACCACTTTGATAGTCACTAGCCAGTATCCCAACTAGCAAACTACGAGGTCTTATCCTCCGAGATATCTTAGCAAAGCGTTCAACTTCTCTGCACTAAGTTCGATATGATCTTGTTTTCAAAGAACTTTAGTACTATTATTATACACAGTTTATCTCGTTTGACAAGTTTTTGGATCAACAAAAACCCTCTTGCTGACCGATCGAGCCAAGAGGGCAAAGTTAGTTATTCAATTACGATTACGCCTCTTTTGTCTTAGCAAATGCCAAGTAACCGCAAGCTACGACACCTAATGCGATAAAAATAATTGCAGCGATCATGTTGCCCTTAGAAACCATCGTAACTGCGATCGTCGCAAATAAACTGATGATCGTCAATAAGATACCTGATTTTTGCAATGTGTTGAGTTCATTGAATTTATCTTTGAAGCCAACAGCTAACATCAATGAGCCTGCAAATGATCCCAAGCCAAAGAGCACGTGTAAAACGATAAATAACATGTCCATCCCTAGCACCTCCTTTTCCTTCTTTACTTAAAAATATACAGGATGTGTTAGGTAAACACAACTTTTTTGTCTTTTGCACAACAGATCGTTTCGACAACAGCTTCCCCCTAAACTTAGATACACTTCCGTCATTTCAAGAGCAACTATATCTGATCGTTGGATAAATGCTATACTCTCATTTTTTATAACGTATCTTTTTTTAAACGTGATAGGACCAATGCGATCCAAACAGAGATCAATGATGGTAAGACCAAAATGATCAGATCACTTGGATCAGTCAGATTTAAACTACTGATATCACTAGCTTTGAAATTCTCATTTTTTAGAATACTTAAAAAATTATCGAACATAACTTGATAGATCGTCACATATATCAGCCCCCATTGGATGATATATTCACTTAACACCTGCACTTGAGTAGATATCTTAAACTTAACATTCAAAAAATGATTCAGCCAATATAATACGATCCCATTTAAGATGGCTATGATCAAGATCACTGAAAATAACCCTTCTATTCCATAATTTAGCACTTGACCCAGTGGTGTTATAAAAAATATCAATAACAACAATTCAAACAAAATACAGCCTAAAAATGCTTCTAAGCCGACAAAGACAAACGCCTTTACTATTTTAAGCGATTTCTGTTTTCCTAAACCTGCTAAAGATCCAGAAAAAATTATCAAAACAATCAAAGCATAAAATACCATACAGCTTCTCTCCTTGATTTTATTTACCATCGTCAACATAGTATTTCCATATCATTTAGGACCAACTTCGATAGACTTAACTCAGTAGGTCGTTATACTGTAATTTATATAAAAAAAGGCTAAAAGGACCCATTTCTTTACTTTTAGCCTTGATCACTATTTATTTTAATGTTCTGATGCGCCTGTATTAGCATCAGGTGTCATCTCAGCACTTGGAGTTTCAGAAGCACCTGTGCTGGCGTCAGGCATCATGGCTCCCATCTTTTTACCGACCAAACGTTGCCCTGTTTCTTTCAAATACCAATCTAGCCATGGTTTGAAATTAAAGACTAGTTCATTGATCCCGGCATAGGAACCATCTGGATAATACATCGCCTGATAATGGTGGGTATTGACCACACTCGCTGGTGCCCCAGGAACGATCGTGCGCACAAACTCCTGATTTCCATTGCGCAAAGTCCCAACGACCCATTCAACATTTTTCATCCGTGCCGGTGGCAATGAATTATGCACTGTTGATAACCGACTGCCAGATTGAGCTGGTACCCGTTTAGCAAACATGGTCTCTGGATCTTGATGTGCATTATTGTAGTATAAGAACTGATTGTTATCGTCTGCATAAGTCAATTCAAACGGCATCGACTTCAAGAACATATTGATCTGATCGACCGTTAATATCCCATGATCAAGCTTAACATAAGTATCACCTGAAACCGCACCTGTGATCTCAGCTACTTTTTCGACCCATTCTGGATCATCGGGATCAACTTCAGTTACTGTTGTTTTGATCGGATGATCAGCATCTAGATCTTCGGGTGCGATCGGTTTTGGCTTCTTCAATGAACTTACCACTTCAACATATTTGATAAAATTATCTAAACACGTCTCTAAGAAATTGACCGTATCTTGACTAATGATATTTCCTTCATCATCAAATGCTTCTTTGGCTTTTTCTAACAAAAATTCATTTCCGGGTAATGTATACGCATTGACCCCTGGGGCGTCTAAGATCTCACGCAAATGGGCTTGGGCGCGAGAAGTCCCTTGATCATAATAAGAAGCCCCAACGATCATCACAGGTTTACTTTCAAACGGATGAACTTGATAAGACAACCATTCTAAAACGCTCTTTAACGCTGCAGTGATCGTATGATTATGTTCTGGTGTAGCGATGATGACCCCATCTGCACGTGTGATCTTATTATTCAAAAGGCGTAATTGGAAGCTATCTGCCCAATTATCATCTTGATTGAACATTGGAACCTCATCGATCTCCAAGATCTCAAGTTCAAATTTCAATTTAAATTGTTTTCTAATATATTCCAACAATAAACGATTATATGATCGTTCTGCACTAGAGCCAACGATGCCAACAAATTTCATTGTTAAATACCCCTTCCTTGCAAATTAAAGATTTTCCCAGTCAAAATTTTCAGCTTCCTGATGCAATAACTCATGTGCATTTGAAAGTTTAGCTGTAATTTTGACGAAAACGCGGAAATCATCAAAAAGTGCGTCTAATTTTTGAACGGTCTCTAGATCGATCAAATCCCCAGCTTCATCAAAAGCCTGTAACGAATGCGCCAAAAGAAATTCTGAACCAGGCATTACACTGGCCTTTAATTCAGGGGCATCTAAAATTTGACGCAATTGAGCTTGTGCACGAGAAGAACCCAATTTACCATATGAAGCCCCCGTGATCATAACTGGTTTATTCAATAAAGGTGAGATCCCATACGAAAGCCAAGCTAAAGCATTCATCAAAGCTGCCGGGATCGAATGATCATATTCTGGTGTAGCAATGATCACTCCTTCTGCTGCCTCGATCTTAGCTGCGATCTCAGTCACCTTTTCCGGGACTTTCTTATCAGCCGGCTTGTTGAAAACAGGGATATCTTTTACTTCGACCAATTCGATCTTCGCTTTGTCTGCCAAATGACTTTGCATATATTGTAATAATTTACGATTAGTCGACTTGGCTGAGTTCGTACCAACGATTCCAATGAGTTTCACTGTGTAGTCCTCGCTTTCCACTAATTATAATAATTTGATCCTCTTAAACTCTCAGTCTAATTATACCGTATTCAAAACCCTAGTAGAAAATATATTTAGCTTTTTACTTTAAAATAATTGAAGAACTGATCTCACCTCAGTCTCTTGTTCAAAAGCGTAGATGCACTTTATTAGATCGTCCGTATTGGATCGATCCTTGTTCATTCATTGTTTTTCTCCCACTCACTAAAGTAAACAATGATACCATCAGCCGTGATAAAGTAGTCGACCCAGATAGCAGAAACGTCATGGTTAGCCCCGAACTTTAACTCGACCTTAGCAAGATCAGTCGCTTCTTCTAACTGCATCTCAAGGTCATTGACACTTCGCAACTCGATCTTTTGCCACTCATTACCGATCCCACCTAAGCTTTGCGTGATCTTTTCTAGTATTTGAACTTTAGGAGTATTGTCTAAACAAAGGTACACCTCCGGATCAGTTAAATATACATCTGGGCATGTTGCTTTAAAGATCAAAGTTCCCCGTTGACTTTCATGCGTTTTTGAAAAACACGCTTCTAGACATTCGATCGCTAAAGGTCTACCGTCTTTTTTAAGTCTAAACGTGCCGATCAGAGTATCTAATGCATCAACACTCTGTGAAGTCACCGTAAAGATATCCTTCTCGACTGATGCCAGATCGATTCTTGTCTCCAACTTATCAATGATCTTTTTACACTGCTCGAATGGATAAGGTGCATTAGCCGCTGTTGCATAGATGATCTTCTTGACTTTAACGATGTGCATCTCTTCATTTGGCCCCACTGGAACAACGACCTCATCACCTTCTTTAATGGTCTCATCGTCGCATAGATACGTATAGAGTGGTGCATCAGGTATAAATTCGACCTGACAAAACATATATTTTTTCTCAGTCGTTGAGCTAAATTTTTGCTCTAGTTCGACTAAAATATCAACGATCAGCTGATTTTGTAAAAAGCGCAAAATATAGCCCTCACTAAACTCCTCACGCTTAATGATCCGCACTAAAACTGCCAATAACACTTGCGGAGATAAATTAGCCAGATCCGTTACAGTTTCAACATCTACCTGTGCTTGGGATAAGATCAATTGATAATTCTCTAAATTGAGCTGGGGTTGGTCGTACACGAATAATTCGACTTCTCTGATAAAGTCCTCAACAGTTTGAGAATATTTGACATATGGTAGATTTCCTGGACGATAGCACCACTCACCCCACGGCCCTGTGACCAATTTATCTTTCCATGCTAGCAATAATTTGACTTCTTCAAACATTTAGCTCACCTCTCTATACCAAAAAAGATCATGGCCAGAGTGCCTGCCATGATCTTTGAGCAAGTATCTGATCACTTCTTGCGATAAGTTTCTGGTAATAAGATAATTGCCACCAGATATATCATTGACACAATAATATAGAAAATATTAGCAGATAGCAAGCCAACTGCCCCCAATATCATGCTCCAGATAACATTTAGGATCGTGTAAAAACCATAGGTCAAAGCCCAGATCACGCCAAAGAGCAAGGTCGACTTTTGGGGATTCATATTTGGTAATTCATGCGGGATATTTAAATAGATCGGATACTGAGAGAACAAGAAGATCCCACTAACAAACAGTAGGCTATAAGCTATGATCGGTGACACTCCTGCAATAAAGATCGCACTTCCGATCGCTAAAATAGCTGCACTTCCCAGTACAAGTAAGATCGGACGGCGTTTTCGTTCGACCTTGATCTTTAACATCAATAACGTTCCGACCATACCACCACCGGAAACGGCACAGATCATCGCACCCGGTTTAAAATCACTGTAAACACTAGCTAAAGTCGGCGGTAAACTGGTCAAAGTCATCACATACAAGAACAAGAAGGCGCCAAATCCTAAAGCAAATTTCCAAACAAATGGATCTTTGATCGCTTTTCCATAACTGTAATCATTTTTAACTTCAGATCCACCTGAGGTCTCAAAATTTTGCGCTTTCAACAGCCAAACGATAAAGAAGAAAATGCTAAAGGACGCTACACAACTCAACGTCAAACGCCAATTATGCGTCATTTTATCGGCAAAAAAGACAAACGCGATTGCCATGATGAAGGCCCCAATATTGTAAGATGCGGTGATAAATGACGAATAAAAGATCTTTTTGTCACGAGAAACAAATCTAACAACGATCGGATTCATATACACCATGACCATCGAACCACCTAGTGCCATGATCATACGAGCAGCAATATATAGCCAATAATTGGGCATCCAGATCGCAATCATTGAAAATGATAATAAGAATAAGGCAAATTGACCGGCGCGCTTGATCCCGAGTTTCATTAAAAATAAAGCAGCTAAGAAATTAGCGACTACACGAGCGATCGTGATCGTATAGTTGACAACTTGACTCAACACTGGTGAAACTTCATGTCCAAAGTAAGTTTGAATGATCTGCGGTCCAAGATTGGAACCGCCGACCCAACTAGCAGCAAATGTAACATATGCAGCAAACAAGGTGAAAAACATTAATATTCCTGTTTTGTGGCTGACTTCTTTCATTTTAGATCCCCTACCATTCTTTGATTGACCGATGCAGCTAACAACAAATAAGTCTGGCGCGCCTGTTTGGACTATACCACCTCACCCTCGACCATCTTGATAGCGCTATCATTTCTGGGTGATTCACTAACATAAAATTATCTTTCAAGAAGTTTTAACTTATGATAAAACCACAATAAAGTGGACACTTTGCTGTTTTTCACCCGAATATACTTTTATTTGTACACCTTTATTCTATCTTTAAAAGTAGGTTTTCGTCTAGTAAAACAACCTCGTTATGTAACCGGATACAATTAGACCGCTGAAAAAGGCCGAGATCTTCTCAGCCTTACATACCTATCACAATATTCTTTGATATATCTCTAAATCTAAATCTTTAAAAACATTGAAAATAACATGTAGCTTAGAGTCAGTTTTGCGCAGAAAATCTTTGACCGTCTGGCTTGCGATCTGAGCGGCACGCTCATTTGGAAAGCCAAATTCACCCGTAGAAATGCAACAAAAAGCTAAACTCTTTAAATTATTATCATGTGCCAGCTTTAAACAATTATAATATGCTTGCGCTAACTGTTCTTCGTATTCTGGTGTCAAGATCTTATTTTTAACGTACGGTCCCGCCACATGTAAAACATATTTGCTGGGCAAATTATATGCCTTAGTCGGTAAGACCTGAGCGACTTTCACAAAGCGTCCGACATTTTGCATGACTTGATAACATTCATTTCGCAGTTGGATCCCCGCAAAAGTATGGATCGCATTATCGATACAATTACAGTTTACGCGGTAACACCCTAGCATCGTTCTATTAGCAGCATTGACGATCGCATCGACTTTAAGTGTTGTGATGTCACCCTACCAAAGATAGATATTGTTAGCGATCGGTGTTAGATCTTTGAGCGTCGTTATTTTCTTTTGAGCTAATACTTCAGTCAAATATGCATCTTGGATCTGCTCAAATTCAGGTGTGATCGGATGCGCTAAGCGTGTATTGAATAATGCTCTTAGCATCTTTTCTTGTTCTCCTTGCGTCTGTGGGATCTTGAATTTGGCTGTTCGTGGATCTTCATTTAATAAGCTTTGGATCAGATAAAGCCGACGTTTAGTTTGGTCCATCAGTGATACCCCCATTCTTATCTAAAGTATATATCACCTTTACCCACTTTAAAATATTTTCAAGCCGATAACGGCCACGATGATCAAAGTAACACAGATCATTTGTTTAGCATTTAGTTTTTCACCATAAACAAGGGATGAACAGTTAACTTTAGTATAGCATTACTGACTGTTATTTTGATAAATTGCAATAATTATACAAAAAGCCAATCGTTTTTTGAATTTACGATTGGTTTTTTGCCTACCAAATACAAGGTAAAAGACTATTTCTTTTTAGACATTCTTCTTTTTATGCAAGGCAGATATGAAAGATACATAAAAACGCTAAACCAAAATCCATTATAGAATTTACCAGTTGTTACTAGGGTTAGTATAGCTCCTATAACACTACTCAATATTATACAAACTAACCAAGATATATACGGATGCTTTTTAATAACGCTAACTAATTTATCGAACATAAAATATCATCCCCTTATCTCGTAGCAACAACTTCACAAAAAAGACCATAGCCCTTTTGAAAATAAATTTCAATCCATCCATTTTTATTCTTATCCCACAAAAAATAAAAAGTATGCTTAATAGCATTTGCAAGAATTCTCTCAGCATCGTACCATAATAAATTTCATGACTTTCATCCCTTATTTTCTAGTTCTTTATACCTTTATTGTAACATCTACTTCACTATTTATGTCGTTCATCAGAGATAGATCTATAACTTTGATATTAAATTGAGTTTTGAACTATCTTTTTCAAGTTTTACTGGTCTTCTTATTATTTGCATTGCACCTCCTTTGAGACACAAAAATTATACTAGAGACAAATTTCAATATAGGTTAAAAATTTTATATTTATTTGACCAGTATGACTAGTTCCTGAAATCAGACAACAGTCCTAGAAGTTTTTTATTTCCAAAATAAGTCATTTAGTGTTACATCCAGTTCTTTACAAATACTGATGCAAAGATTGATCGTGGGATTATAGTCACCTTTTTCGATTGCCGAGATCGTTTGGCGTGAAACACCAACACGATCGGCTAAAGCTTGCTGTGAAAGATCTTTACCCGCACGAGCTGCTTTTAACTTTAAATTCTTCATCTTTCTTCCTCTTCCTTACGATTTAGGTAATTGCGCAAGAGGATCGTTGAGCCCACGATTATTAAGAAAATTCCTAAAAAGAGCATATATATGCTTTGGGAGCGTGTGAAATATTCATCAAAAAAGCCAAATCGATCGCCAAACACACTAAAAAAATTAGATACTCCAGTAACCAAAAAGCACCAACCAGTTAAGTTACTATTTTTAACTTTAACTGAAAAATAAGCATTACGCCAAATAGTATATAAAGCAAACACTAACGTCCCCAACCAAATATTTAGCAAAGCTAAGTCCATTTTTGATAATTGAATAATATCACTATATCTCTCAAACAAATAAATCACCACATTTAATAGCATGATCGTAAAAAAAGCATATTTATATCCCTTATTCGCGATCAATACTTGTCGTTCATCCCGCTCACCTGCGTTTTTCGTCACTACTGACCAATACCCAATAGCTAGTAAAGCAATCAAAACTAGTAAACCTATCAAATCCATCAATCATCACCTTCTTTAGCGTTATCTAAATGATTACGTAAAATGATCGTTGCCCCCATACATAAACAACTAAAACCAACAATTCCAAATTTGATCCCTTCTACGATCTCTGGTCCTCTTCCCCATAGTCCTAGGTGATCAATGACGCTAATTACTACATTGACGATCCCAGTTACGATCATTAAAAATGCAAAACCACTAGTTTTTTTAGATTTGAGTGAAAAATATGCGTGATTCCAAATTGCATAAAGCGTGGCTACTAATATACCACTCCAAATGCTCATTGTGGACGTAAACCTCACTGAAAGTTCTGGAATACCATCAAAAACACTAAGAATGTAAAAAACAGCATTCAAAAGCAAAACTGTTAACAATCCATATCGGCCCCCACGATCCATGATCGCTGTTTGCCGTTCATCATACTCATCATCTTTTTGTAAAAATAGCACTAGTCCTACCATCGCAAAAAACAAAATTACAAATACATTTGCTACCATGATATGTCCTCCTTTTCCACACCCTAATAGTAATTTAAACTAGCAATAATGTCAACTATATTTTACAAAAATAATGTATGAGTTGCATAAGTCATAAAAAAGAGTGCCATCACTGACACTCCATCCCTTATTTACCTAAAACTAATCGTCTAGTATATACTGCTTGTCCTGAATGCATGCTAGCATCATCTAGCGTCGAAATGATCCGCACCGCTCGTGTGACTGGAGGGTCAAAACTCTTATCAATGATCTCATCTAATGTTGTCAGATCTAGTTTTGATAAATAATCCCGACCAAAAGCGACCGTCGCTTGTAGATAATCGACTAACAATTTTTTATCTTTCACTTGAACTTTACGTGCTTGCTCTGGTGTATGGATCCAATCCTGTGTGTCTAAAGGTAGCTCTAAATCAAACTTTTGTACCCATCCCTGACTGGTATAGAGTGGTTCTTTTCCAGCTAATTTTGACAATTGTTGATCGATCATTTTAGCTGTATGCCAAGTCAACCATGTGACCGATTTGATCAGATCGGTCGGCATCGTGTTCAATTGTTCAACATTCATTTGTGCGATCGTCTCTAAAAAACGTTCTTCCGCCCGGTCCAGTGCGTCAACCAACATCTCTACTGTCTGCATGATATTTCCTCACATTCTTAAATCTTTTTTGGCGCCTACAACATCAAACGCTTCCATTTTCTGATCTTAGTTCTAAACGTCATAAAAGGCGCTACTGTATTCACATGAATAAACTTATAGACTTCCCATATCGTTGTTTTAGTCGAATCATCTGCCCATTTTCGCATATGCGGTTCAAATACCTCAGCTTCACTCAATTCATCTAGCATTTGATATATGTCTTGAATATTTCGGTCTAATCGTGTTTTCAATTCTGTTAGTGACAATGGAGCATAGGTTGCAGAAAAATACTGGTAAAGTTCTCCTAATTGATTCCACTTATAGTTCTCAGTTGGTGTTTTTACTGACTTTCCTTGTCTTTCATCAGCTTCCCACTGCAATAACAGCGTTGTCCAGCCTACTTGATAAGCTAGATTTTCTGCTGGCGTGCGCTCCACTTCTTCACAGCGTGCATCTTTTAAGACCTCGGGGATCTCGGCAAATTCCGCAATATACTTAGCATATGTTTTTTGGATCTCAGCTTTTAGTTCTGCTTTGTCATGATAACTTCTCATCGCTTAAACTCTCCCTTTAAATCTTTTACTTGAGTTTACACGTAGATTTTTCCCACAGTATCACTCTTGATCTTGCTTTATTTTCACGATCATCTCACCAATATTAGTTGTTCGATCATAAATATCTACTTAACTTATACTCTTTCCATAACCAAATTCCATTTCACTGAACTATTACAACTAGATTTTGTCATCCATCCAAGCTACCAGATCACGCATCACTTCATTTTTATTCAACTCATTTAAGATCTCATGCCGGGCATCAGGATATAACTTTAGCGTTACGTCTGTAAAATCTTCATGTCGCAAGATCTTATAAAAATGCGTCACGCCTTTACCAAAGCCTCCAACTGGATCTTTTGCTCCTGAGATCAAAAGTAATGGCAAGCTACGCGGGATCTTTTTGATCCACTTACGACTCGCTGCAAGATTTGAAAACGTGAATAACGCACGATACATACTCAATGTCGGGGTAAATTGATGATGCTTGTGCGCTAAATATTTATCTACTTCTGTTTTGTCACGCGATAACCAATCAGCGCTCGTCTTATTTGGAGCAAATAAACGATTGAACATCCCCGTACTCATCTGTTCCAAAAATTTACTGCGATACTTTTCACCGTGAAACATCCGCAAGATCTTTGTTAGTCCGATCGCAGCCCAAGTCTGTACTCGTGGTTGTTGGCCTGTTCCCATAAGGATCGCCTTATCTACATCTTGTCCATACTGTCCCAGATACAACCGCGTGATAAATGAGCCCATCGAATGCCCTAGGATAATGTAGGGAATATCGGGATATTTTTTGCTAACTTCCCTTTGCAAAGTATGCACGTCTGCGATCAGATCTTGCCAATTTTTGGGAAAAGCCCCGTAGTCTTCTGGATCTTTGACCGTCTCGCCATGTCCAACATGATCATGTCCGACCACAAGATAACCTGCATCATTTGCAAAACGGGCAAACTCATCATAGCGTTCGATGTGTTCGACCATCCCGTGAACGATCTGTAAAACTGCCTTAGGCTTTGCGATCTGCCACATGACCGCATAGTTGGCGCGTTCTCCAAAATACCAAGTTTTCTTTTCTGTCATTTTCTACCCCATTACAAAAAATATAATTAAATTTATCCATCTAAGTTCAGAATAGCATAGTTTTACAGATAAGTTCAGTAAAGACAACTAAAAAACAGGAATAAACAGCCCGTCTATTCCTGCAAAAATTATCATTTCAATTTTTTTCTATATTTAAAGACTATCCCAGCTTCTACTAACAGGCTAAGCATCGCTAAGCTAAAAGCTATTTTGATCCCAAATCTTTCAGTGATCCAACTCATGATAAAGAGTAAGATCGAAAAACTGATCACAGAGATCATCTCAAAAACTGCATCAACATCTACTAATTGATCTTTTGTAACACTTTCTTGGATCAAAACAGCTTCTGGGATCTCTTTTAACTGAGATACACTACCAAACAATAGTGAACCAAGCAAAAAGACAACTGAATGTGGTACTTTTAAGATCAAAAAAAGCATTGCGATCGCTAAAAACAGCGACATCACTATACTAAAAACTTTATGTTCATTGATCTTTTTAGAAAACTTGAATACCACTAAGCCTCCAATAACGATCCCAAGTGAATAGGTCATATTAGCATAACCCCAATACGCTTCAGTTTCATGCAAGATCTCAGTCACAAAAACTAAAATGATCGATGAGACCCAAAGTGTATCGGAAAAAACTTCTAAAAGCCCTATCCCAAGCAAGACTTTCAAAACTGTACGCTGATACAATAATCTCCACCCTTTAAAAAGAGTCTGACATGTAGTCTCGGAGCTGTCTTTTATAACGACTACTCTAGGCAAACGACTCGTAAGAAAAGTAGCCAATGCAAAAAAACATAACGTGACCAGTAAAGCACCATGTATCCCTAAACTAGCAAATAAGACTCCACCAACGCCCCAACCAATGATCGCAACACTTTCACTGCAAACTGTCAGGACTGAATCACCACGAGCTAAGTCGGTCTCATAGTGTGTCATAAGTGTAACTGTTATCGGCTGTTCAAAACCGTCCAAAAGTGAGATCAAAGTTACCACCAGATAGATAAAAAGCAATGGCAGTCTAGGCCAAAAATACAGCGAAACTGTCAAAAATGCTAATGAAAACGTCTTTGCTGCTTGCGTATAAAACATGATCTTATTTAACGGTAGATATTTGCTCACTAAAGGAACTAAAAATGTCGTGGCAAATGAAGCACCACCCATCAAGATCGGAACAAGTGAAGTCGATACGAGCGAATCTGAGATAAGATAGATATTAGCGATGATGAGGACTCTGAAAGAAAGATCAGCCAAATTAGCTACAAGCTGCGAAAGCGCCAATAACTTAAATGCTTTTGTCATAAAAATCCCCTACTTTTGCTATTGATCGCTAGTTTTCCCCAATGATTTTTAACACATTAGCTTGATCCTCCTGATATCTGCAATAATTTCTTTAAAAATAGCACACTATCGATCAAAATAAAAGGATAAGTTTTTTAGCTAGATAATTCTAAAATAAAAAGGACATACTTCAAAAAGTACATCCTGCTCTATTTATAAGAGATCTAAATATTCACCATATCCCTCAGCTATCATCTTATCAGCTGGGATAAAGCGCAAAGCAGCGGAATTGATGCAATATCGCATTCCACCGCTCTTCTTAGGGCCATCAGAAAAAACATGCCCTAAGTGTGAATCAGCTTGACTACTTTTAACTTCAGTCCGACTCATAAAATGCGAATAGTCAGCCTTAGTAGTCAAGCTCTCCTTAGCGATCGGTCTTGTAAAAGCTGGCCAACCACAGCCCGAATCATACTTATCCTTAGAGGAAAATAAAGGTTGACCACTTACAACATCAACATAGATCCCTTTCTCAAAAAAATCATCATATTCCCCAGTAAATGCACGCTCAGTCGCTGCATTTTGGGTGACTTCATAAGCAAGGTCTCCGATCTTTTGCCGTAATTCTTGCTCTTTCATACGCTCAACTTTCCTTTCTTATCAAATCGTCTTTTTCATCAAATAAAGAAAATAAGGCGCACCGATGATCGAAACAACGATCCCTGTCGGCAATGTATTACCGATCAAAAAAGTGCGTGTCAACGTATCTGCGATCAACAATATCAACGCACCTAATAGCATAGCCAATGGGATCCGAACACGATGTCCTGCTAAAAGTCCAATAAACACAATATTTCCTGCTATGATCACAGTTAATGATACCAATAAACTAGTTAAAATCAAAAGATCACGCCTAGCTTTACGTAGATCTAAGCCTAAAGCCAAACTCGACTCTTCAGCCAAAGTCAAGAGATCAAAGATCCGACTTCGATAATAGATAAGTCCCCACAAGATCAATAACAAGGGAGCAACTAAGCCCAAACTTGTCCAATTATCGCCCATGATCTTACCAGATAACCAATCGATCATATAGGTCAACTTAGCTTGTTCAACGTATCCGACCACGGGCAAGATACTGGTCGATAAGATCGCTGAAAGAGTCACACCTGTAATGATAAATTTGATCGGGTCAAGTGTTCCTTGCTGTCTCTTGGCTAATTGGTAGATCGACCAACTAACAAGTAAGCCACCAATAACAGAAACTAGCGGTAAGATCTGTGACATATAGGATCCTTGGGGTAAATACCGTAAAGCAAATGCGATCAACAATCCTGCACCAGCATTGATCCCTAAAGTCCCCGAATCAGCCAGTGGATCTTGCGTTAGTGTCTGTAGTAATAAACCGCTCAGCCCAAGCGAAGCACCGCTAGTAAACACGCTGATCTCCATGATCTCACTAACTTCTTTGATACTATACATTGATCGTTTCCACTATATTATTGATAAAATATCTTTTCTCTGATCTAGTATACTACATTTTTGCCAAAGACATTTCTGATCACTATTGCATCAAACTTAGCCGATATGCAAGGTAAGTTCTTTGACGATCGACCTACCTGCCAGATAATATACCAAAAGATAGATCGGCAAAAATAACCCGATCGTGTACAGCAAAGGCTGGCCTAATCTACTATACCAACCTGTAGTCAATGAGTCAGTTATCAAATAACTTGCACCTAAGATCCCAAATACTCCATTTATTAAACCTAAGATCAATGGTGGGAAAAATAGCCACGCATTTTCGACCGATACGACACGTCGGATCTCTTTTATTCGATATCCTAGCTTGGCTAAAGTATCGTATTCTTCACTTAAGGACAACTCTTCGATCCGCGCAGTAAAATATAAGATCGTACTGATCGTTACAAAAAATAGGATAGAGATCATTGATATCATCAAAAATGTCGGACTATTGGCATTGGTGATCAATTTATTACGCTCATAAGAACTAAAGTACGCTACTTTAGTCTTTTTAAATGCTTGCACTAATTTTTCATTATCGCGCATGTTTTTCCCATCAAATGACACGATCGCATAACTAGCATTTGGATATTTTTGCGCTAACTCGTTAAATTTTGCATCGCTAACGATCACCGTTACAACACTGTTAGCAAATGCGAAAGGATTTTGATTGGTCGCTTTTTTCACTTGGAGCGTTTGTGAGCCATCTTTAAGCGTAAAACTTTCATTTACCGGAGCTAAACTGGCGTAATAATTGACCAATACAGCTTCATTTAACGCCATTTTTTTCAATTGTTCCTGATGTTGCAATGCCATCAGCTCACTGTAGTTTGTAAAAGAGATCACGTCGATATGATCACTGGTATTTCGCTTGGAAAAATACCATTTATCTTTTAGTTTGAGTTCTAATATTTTAGAATCAACGGCTTTAAGCGCAAACTTTTGTTCGAAGCTCTTGATCTCACTTGTACTCAAAGGGCGTTTCTTAGCTATTTTAGTTTCTAATGTGCTAGGAACGATCCGTTTAGTCGCTTCATATGGATACGACAGCGTTAAAAATGTGACACCTAAGACCATGACTGATCCAGTCGTCAATAGCGCAAGGGAGGTCAGCAAACGTCCTTTATTTTGTAAACGGTGTTGCATTCGCGGTAAGACAACATTTCCACTCATGCTGTATAGCTTTTTAGGTCTATGTATCAAAAATGAAACTACATACGGCAATGTAAAGATGATAAACAACACACTACCTCCGCCCAATAAACACAGTGTGACAAACAATACTGGCAAACTACCATATTGATCCCATAACGAATATGGACGAGTGGTCAAATTGATAAATAACAGATCTGCTCCTAACAAACATACTAAGCCACTTAAAGCTAAAAATGGATGACGCTTTACTTGCTTATCTTGTAACTTTTGTAAGTTTAAAATATCGGTCAATTTTTTTCTAAAGATCACATAGAGTTCTATGTAGACTATTCCGATGATCCCTAAGATCAATAGAAGCATATTTTTAAAGGCAACACTTTGGATCTTTAAACTCCAGATAGATAGATCTAAGCCTATAAATTTGATCAGACAAGTTCGCATGCCAAAGTACAAGATATACCCTACACCAAGCGAAAGTCCAGCTGCGATGACCACCAAAATAGCATTTTCAGCTAAAAATAAGCGTACGATCTCTTGGCGTTTAAAGCCTAAGATCGAATATATCCCCAATTCTTCGGCACGTTGCTTGATGAAAAACTGGTTGAAATATACAAAGTAAAAAACGATAAACAACACAAAAAACAAACTTATCGTCTGGATCATCGTCTTGATATCAGCATCTTCAGCTAACCGCGCTACGATCACACTATCAGTTGAAAAACACTGGAGCATAAAAAACAAACTAAAGATCACCAGCTGTGCTAAAAAATAAACTTGATACAACTTCTTGTTATGTTTCAAATTTGAAAAACTGATCGCAAATGACATCATACTCACCTCTCTAACTCAAGCATTACATCCGAAATTTTCTTTTGAAAATCTTTCTTCATTTCGGTCAGATCTCTTCTTAAGGTCGTGTAGATCTGACCATCTTTTAAGAAATGGATATTCTTAGCAAAACTAGCCGAATACGCATCATGAGTCACCATCAAGATCGTCGTGTGTAATTCCCGATTGATATAAGTCAACTGTTGCATGATCGTCTTAGTCGAGTTGGAGTCCAAAGCCCCCGTAGGCTCATCAGCGATCAATAATTTAGGTTCCTTGACCAAAGCCCTAATGATCGCCACTCTTTGCTTTTGCCCACCTGAAAGTTCATGAGGATAATGATCTAAGACTGAGGCGATCTCGAATTTTTGACTGAGTTCAGTTACGCTCTTTTCGATCTCAGCTGGCGTTTTTTTCAATAATGATAGCGCCACTGTAATATTTTGCTTAGCGGTCAAACTGGACAATAGCCGATAATCTTGAAAGATAAAACCCAGGTTATTTCTTCTAAAAAGTGTTGCTTCATCGACTGACATCTTGGCCACGTCGACTCCTTCAAATAAGATCTGTCCTTTGCTTGGAGCATCTAAAGTCGCAATACTATTCAATAAAGTCGTCTTCCCCGAACCAGAGGTCCCCATGATCGCACAAAACTCGCCTACTTCTAGTGAAAAATCAACGTTATCCAACGCTAAAACATTGGCAGCATAACTCTTACTTACATCTTTAACGCTCAATAGATCCATTGTTCATCCCTCGCCTTTCATGATATACACTGATAATAACGCTTGTACTAAAAAAGACATACAATTAATTTGGTTAAATATTAGACTCTGAATTTTAATCTAAGCCGCCAACGGCACCTATCACCCATTAATTTTCGATATTTTAACTTAAACCACATCTTCATCACACGGAATTTTAACATTAATGTTATACAATATCCAGTAATATCTATATTTTTACAAAAAATAAGAAGTGATCACTACCTCAATGGAGCAAACACCTCTTATATTTTTATAAAATATTGATTTTTTAATAAAGTAAAGAATTGGATATCACTTATATATTTCATTTTTATAACCTATTGATAATATAAAGATCGTCACTTCTTACTCATAGTATATCTTATAATCCTAACTCTTTTATCATATCTTCGTGAGAAATACTTTGATCGTTTTTCTCATGCTCTTTCATTAGTCTTTACCTTATTCTCTATTTGGATCTGCTGATTTGTCATTCTTCTACCCACCTTAATAATCTGATTTATTACTATTATACGTTGAGTATACTATCATCTCACCAAAATCTTGTCATATCGATTTTGACAAGCTATTTCCCCCCACATTCCAGCACCGTCACCGTCTCCACATGCGCAGTCTGTGGGAATTGATCGACTGGTAAGATCGGTTGACTCACGCTATAGCCTAGGTCCATAAAACTTTGGATATCTCGTACCAAGGTCGCCGGATTGCAGCTGACATAAACGATCTTTTTAGGAGACATCTTGACTGCACTTTCGATCAAGCTTTGCGTCAAACCTTTACGTGGCGGATCGACCATGATCACATCTGGCTTGATCCCTTGTTCTTGCCAAGTTGCCATCCAGTCCTCGGCATTACCGACTTCAAATTCCAAGTTATCCAAATTATTTAAAGCTGCATTCTTTTTGGCATCCGCGATCGCTTCTTCTACGATCTCGACCCCATAGACTTTTTTAGCATGCTTTGCCATGGACAGTGAGATGGTCCCGATCCCACAATAAGCATCGATCACCGTTTCATTTCCGGTCAAGCCAGCACGCTTGATCGCCTCTTGGTAAAGTTTTTCAGTCTGCGTTGGGTTGACTTGGTAAAATGATCTTGCTGAGATCTCAAATTTAAGTCCATTCAACTGATCTGTGATATATTCTTGGCCCGCTAAAACCTGGGTCTTGTCACCCAAGATCACATTAGTCTGTTTGGAATTGATATTTTGTTGCAAACTCACCACATCAGGGCAAGCTGCCATGATCTCATTTACGATCGCTTCTTTATTTGGTAGCTTATTAGTCCGCGTCACCAACACGACCATCACTTCTTTAGAATAATGTCCACGCCGCACCATGATATGCCGTAAGATCCCGCTGTGTGTAGCTTCATCATAAGCTGTCATTTGATACTTTTGTAAGATCACTAACACTTTTTGGATCACTTCATCGATCCGTTTATCTTGGATCAAGAAGTCCGTCAGTGGTAAAAAATTATGACTACCGCGCTTAAAAAAGCCGGCTGTCAGTTTTCCATCAATTTCACGGACTGGGACTTGTGCCTTGTTGCGATAGGCATATGGTTCTACCATCCCCAAAGTTTGTTCAACTGCTAGGTCAGCTAGATGTGCCTTTTTCAACAGATCACTGACTAATTTTTGTTTGAATTTCAACTGAGCTGGATAAGCTAAGTGCTGTAAAGGTGCGATCCCAGTTTGCGAATAGGCTTTACCTTTACCTGTGACCCGATCAGGACTGGTCGTCAAGCGTTCGATAACTTTAGCGTAACCAAAATTTTTACCGACCTTTAACACATGGAGTTTTACTTTTTCACCAGGTAAAGCATCATCACAAAAAAGTGAATATCCTTCGACTTTAGCGACACCCATTCCTTGGTAGGTCAGATCCACGATCGTCGCTTCTACTTTTTGATTTTTAACTACAGGTAATTTCCGTTTCATTACTTATCCTCGTTTACTTTGATTTTAGTTATCACTATCTATTCTACCAAGTCCAAGCTGACAAAAAAAGTAGCCTAGCCTCTTAGCGCTAGTTTTAGAAGACGTAAAAGTTGTTTTTGCTCAGTCAGATCTAACTTAGCTAAAGCATCAGCATGGGCTTTTTCTAAATCAGGCGTGATCTGTTCGTAGATCTGACGACCATTTTCTGTCACAAATAGCTGCTTTGCTTTACCTACTTGTTTTCTTTTGATCAGATCTAGTCTTTCCATCTTTGTGATGATCTGGGTGATATTTCCCTTAGTGACGACCAAGGTAGCGGCTAACTCCTTTTGAGTACGACCAGTATGGTTATATACATAATTTAAAATATCGTATTGTGCATTAGTTATACCAACTTGCTGTAAAACGGTTGCGCTATTAGCTAGTAGTTGGCGCTGAAGTTGGCTAATTCGCAAAAAGATCAAACTCTCGCGATTCATATTATCCCCCCCTTACAATTAGTAAATTTATATATATGCCGTATTTTTGTCAACTATCACTGCAAAAAAAGAGTGGCGCACCACTCTTAAGTTTTATCGTGTTTTTGATGCCACGCCTTGATCTGTTCTAAGCGTTGTTTGAAACGGATCTCGTTTCCTTGCTCAGTTGGCAGATAATAAGTGTGTCCCACTAAATTATCCGGCATTGTTTGCATTGTGGTCAACTTATCTTTTGCAAAATGAGCTAACTCATAACCTTTACCATAGCCTAATTCTTTCATCAACTTGGTCGTCCCATTTCTGATCTGCAATGGCACAGGTTCATTTAAAGTCTGTTTGACATCTTTAGCGACTCTTGTGGTCGCTTTATAAACAGCATTAGATTTAGGTGCCAAAGATAGATATATCACTGCTTGAATCAAATGCACATTACATTCAGGCATTCCGATAAATTGGCACGTCTGAAAAACATTAACAACTAGATTCAAAGCATTGTTATCAGCTAAACCGATATATTCACTGGCAAAACGCAACAAGCGCCGGGCAATATATAATGGATCTTCGCCACCAGCTAGCATCCGATTCAACCAATAGATCGCTGCATCAACATCACTATTTCGCATAGATTTATGCAAAGCTGAGATCAAGTCATAATGATCTTCACCGTTCTTATCATATTTAAGTGTCTTTTCCCCTAAAACTTGACTCAATAGATCGTCGCTCAGTTCTAAAACCCCATCTTGGCTGATATTTCCATTATCAACTAACAACTCCAATGTATTCAAGGCCCTTCGCGCATCCCCATCGCTAAAGATCGCGATCTGCTCTAATAATGTCTTTGAGACAGTGAGCTCCGTTTACCTGTCGCTTCTATTTTATCACACCGAACATTAGTTTGTAAAAAATAAACTAAAACACTCACTCTAACAAAAAAGCAGCTAGTTACCCAGCTGCCTAATTACTCTTGAGTTTTTCATAGGTCTAAAGCAAAAAGCTGCCTGACCCTATTGACTTATGATCAGTAATGATTTGATCGCTTCTCGTTTATCCATGGCTTCATAAGCTGCCTGGACATCATCCAATGTGAAACGTTTGGTAAAGACTTTACCCGGTTTGATCTTGCCCTCTAAGACTGTGGCTAATAATACCGCCCGATCATGGGTCGTGACCGAAGCGATCCCACCACGTAAACCGATATTTTTCCAAAATAGTTGATTAGAGCTCGGTTCTGTTTGCGGAACCCCTACACGACCGATCACTGCACCTGGACGAGCTACTTTACCTGCTTGTTCGATCGCTGAAGTTGCCCCAACACATTCTAAAACAGCATCTGCACCAGCACCATCTGTCAACTCTAGCACTTTTTGAACTGCATCATCGCCACGCTCAGAAACGATATCAGTAGCCCCAAATTCACGGGCTAATTTAGCTCGATCTTCATGGTGGCTCAAACTGATGATCCGCTTAGCCCCACGTAATTTAGCACCGATAACGCCACAAAGTCCAACAGCTCCATCACCGATCACAACAACAGTATCACCTGCTTTGACTTCAGCCGTAAAAGCAGCATGATAACCAGTTGCCATTACATCTGACAAGGCAAGTAATGAATTCAACTGCTCATCAGTATAATCAGCTGGTCGACCAGGGATCTTGACTAGGCCCCAATCAGCGTTGTAATACCGCAAATATTGGCCTTGATAGCCCCCATTACTACCGGCTTCTTGGTTTAAACAATTACCATCAAAACCTGCTTTACATGCCGCACAGTGCCCACAACCATGTGTAAAGGGAACGATCACGAAATCACCAACTTTGACATTTTTTACATCTGATCCAACTTCAGCAACGATCCCGATCGCCTCATGTCCAACTAAACTGTTAGCTTGACGTTTAGAGATCCCACGATACCACCAAAGATCTGAACCACAGACACAAGCACGCACGATTTTTATGATCGCATCAGTTGATTTTTGAAGTGTTGGTTTTTCAACTTCCGTAACTTCCATTTTGCCTGGTTCTACAAAAATTGCCGCTTTCATCCTATCTACCCCTCTCATTAATACACCGGACGATCACTGTCCTTGGTCTTAGGGTCAGCGATGCCCACGCTATCATTGACTAAAAATTTTGGATCGGAAATGATCCTTAAGACCACATCTGCAATACTTCTACGTGAACCTGAAACACCGAGATAAGTTTCATCTTTATGGGTGATCTCATAGGCCACTTCACGATCATTTAACCATGGTAAGCGTAAAGTTGTATAGGCTAGACCTGATCTTGCCAACAGCTTATCAGAATTTTTAGCTGATTCCAAGCCAGATGCTACCATCTCTTTGTTCCAACGCCCAAATTCACCTAAAACTTCATCATAGATCCCTAAAATATTGGTAAAAACGACCCGCTTAACACCTGTTTCTTTCATCGCCTCGATCACATATTTAGTTTGATGGTTATCACTAGTATGATCGACCACCCCTACAAAGACTAGATCTTGACCCAAAATAGCTTGCTTGACATCAGCGTAATTATCTAAACTGCCTTCGATCAACGTCACACGGTCATTACTTTCCAAAGCTGCCAAACGTTTTTTATCGCGTAAAAATAACGTCAACTCAACATCAGAAAACTCAGGTTCAGTTAAGATACATTCCTCAACTAAACGCGAAATTTGTCCATTAGCTGCCATGATCAATACTTTTTTCATTTTTCTATTACCTCTTTTGCCCATGTTAAAATATCTTTTTCCTTTTGATAGATCGACACCACGGTTAACGGTGCTGCCCAAGTTTTAAAAATTTCTCCGTAAGATCCCACACTACCTGCATCTGTATAAAATGTAGCAACTTTACCTTTAAAATTTGCGATCTGTGCTAAAAAACTATAGATCGGCGTCGCAGGTGCTCCACTCCAAACAGGACTACCAACTAAGATCATCTCATACTGAGATGTATCGGGGAGCTTAGTCACTAACTCTGGAAAATTATTTGTCTTTATCTGTGTTTTAGCGATCTCTGAGGTTTCATACATATCAGTAGAAAACACGTTGTTCTTGACCGTTAACTCTAAAAGCTCAGCATTTAGGGCCTGTGCTAATTTTTTTGCTACTTGTTTTGTATTATTTGACCAAGAATAATACGTGATCAATATCTTTTTTGTCATCCAAAAAATTCTCTCATTTTATTTTTGAGCTTCAAAATCCATCTGCATTTGAGCATATTGCTCTTCTCTTGCATCATTTGGTATATAATAACGCTTATTTTGATCAAGTTTAGCGATCTCAGACATTTCTTCGATCGTTAATTCAAAATTAAAAATATCCGCATTATCTTTGATATGTTCAGGATCCGTTGAACCTGGGATCACGATGAAGCCCATTTGAACATGCCATCGCAAAATGATCTGTACACTACTCTTGCCATATTTTTGCGCTAATTTAGTAAAAATAGGTTCATTCATCAAGCTTTTATCACCATGCCCTAGAGGGTACCATGCCATTAGCCGTGTTCCATATGGTGCCAAACCTTCACGAATATCTGATTGCGTATAGTATGGATGAGCTTCAACTTGGATCACCTGTGGTTTTATTTCGACTTGTTCCAATAATTGTGTCAACTTTTTACCATGAAAATTTGAGATCCCAATTGCTTTGATCTTACCATCACGATAAGCTTGCTCAAGTTGGCGATAGCCTGCCATAAAATCACCAGCAGGTTGATGCAAAAACAATAGATCTAAATAATCTGTCCCTAAACGTTGCAAAGTTTTATCAACTGCTGTTTTATCTTGATAAACTGTCGGCCACAGCTTAGAACTTAAAAAAATTTCTTGTCTAGTTACACTAGATCCTCTGATCCCACGTCCAACGGCTTTTTCATTTAAATAGGCATTAGCCGTATCCAACAAACGATAGCCACTTTCAAGCGCCGAAACAACAGCTTTTTGAGCTTGATCAGGTGACATTTGAAATGTACCTAAGCCTAACATTGGAATGCTAACACCATTATTAAGTTCAAAATTTTGCATTATTTATTCACTCCTTATGATCATTTACAATGAATAACTATAAACCTTGAAGTGAGCTATAAGGCAAGTATAAATTTAGATAAAAAAACTCGTCGCTCCATATTGGAACAACGAGTTCTTAACTACTTATCTAATTTGATATTATCAGATTCATCAAGTTCTTGAACACCATCAACAAAGTTTTTCTTGGCTTCGTCCATATCTTCATCTTCTTTGACTTCCGTGATCGCCCGTTCTGGGATCTCTTGGGTATTGGCAAAGATCTCGATGTGACGTTTCAAGTTCTTGAATTTCATCGGCGCATCCCCACCGTATTCACCATCAATGTTGATCATCATTTTTTCGTCGACTGGTTTAGCGACCAACTTAGATGTTTTAACATAGAGGATATTAGCATCGTTGATGTGTTTACCACCATTTAAGACCATTGTGATCAAACGCATCATCTCTAACAGATTGCTCGTCTTGACTACGATCAAGGTAAATTTTCCATCATCTAAACTGGCATCTGGTACGATCTGCTCAAAGCCACCGACCGAATTAGTCAAAGCTAAGAAAAACATCGATGCCTTACCGTCATAAACACCACCATCATATTCAAGGTGCATATTGATCGGTTTGACCCGTGGCAATAACTCAGCCCCCTTAACTAGGTAAGCTAAATAACCAAAAAGTGTCTTGAATTCAGATGGTACAGCATAAGTCAATTCGCTCAAGAGACCGCCGGCTGCAATATTGACAAAATATTTGTCATTAGCCCGCCCGATATCCATCTTGACCGTTTTACCATTGGCGATAACTTTAGCCGCTTCGATCGGACTTTCCCGCGGTATCTTTAGAGCACGCGCGTAATCATTTGTTGTACCAGCGGGAATGATCCCCAACTTTGGCCGGTGCTTTAGAGGGGCGATCCCATTAACGACTTCATTGATCGTGCCATCACCACCAGCTGCAATGATCAAGCTAAAGCCTGCTTGAGCTGCTCGTTTAGCCTCATTTTGAGCAGAATTAGGCTCAGGCGTCGTTGCAAAGGCACTCGTTTCATAACCAGCACGTTCTAAAATATTCAAGATCTCAACTAGATCATTTTTTAAAGCTTCACGTCCAGATGTCGGATTATAAATAATTCGGCAACGCTTTTGCATAACTATTCCCTCTTGGCGCAGATCGCGTCTATCTTTCCTTTAAACTTGCCATCAACAATTTATTGACAACTTTAGGGTTAGCTTTACCATGGGTCTGCTTCATGATGTTCCCTACTAAGAAGCCAACTGCGCGATCTTTACCATTCTTAAAGTCTTCGATCGATTGCGCGTTGTTGTCCAATACTTCATCGATGATCGGTTGTAATTTAGCTGGGTCAGATAATTGCACCATACCTTTTTCTTCGACCCATGCTTTTGGTTCGGTATCATTTTTGATGATCTCTTTAAAGACCTTTTTAGCGATCTTAGATGAGATCGTTTCATCTTGGATCAACTTGATCATTGTTGCCAAATGTTCTGGTGTCAATGCAGTTTGACCTAACTCAACTTTTTGAGCATTCAAATAAGCACTAACTTCACCCATCAACCAATTAGCCGCTAATTTAGCATCCGCTCCAGCTGCTACAGTTGCTTCGTAGAAATCAGACATTTCTTTTGTTTGAGTCAAAACACCTGCATCATATTCAGTAATGCCCCAGTCGTTGACATAGCGTTTACGACGAACGTCAGGCATTTCTGGGATCGAACCTTTGACCTGTGCGACCCATTCGTCAGAAATATGGATCGGTGGTAGATCAGGTTCTGGGAAGTAACGATAATCGCTCTTACCTTCTTTGACACGCATCAAGATCGTTTCACCACTTGGTTCATCAAAACGCCGTGTTTCTTGTTGGATCTCACCACCAGCCATCAAAACGCGCTCTTGACGCTTAGCTTCATATTCCAAACCTTTTTTCACGTGTTCAAAGGAGTTTAGATTCTTCATTTCCGTTTTAGTCCCAAACTTAGTTGAGCCGATCGGACGAACTGAGATGTTAACGTCAGCTCGCATTGAACCTTCTTCCATCTTCACATCAGATACGCCTGTAAATTGAATGATCTGACGTAAACGTGTCAAGTATGCATAAGCTTCTTCTGGGGAAGCGATATCTGGTTTAGATACGATCTCGATCAATGGTGTTCCTTGACGATTTAGATCGACATAAGAATAGCCATCGCCTGCATGCGTATTTTTCCCAGCATCTTCTTCGACGTGCATTTCTTCGATCCCGATCTTCTTTTTAGTCCCATCTTCAAGCTCGATCTCAAGCCAGCCATCGTGTCCGATCGGTGTCTGGGCTTGTGTGATCTGGTATGCCTTTGGATTATCTGGATAGAAGTAGTTCTTACGGTCAAAGTGGATATCCCGTGCGATCTCACAATTAAGTGCTAAAGCAGCTCGCATCCCGTATTCCAAAGCACCCTTGTTCAATTGTGGCAAAACCCCTGGATAGCCCCAATCGATAACATTAGTATTCGTATTTGGTTCTGCTCCGTAAACTACTGGCGCGGGAGAATAAGCCTTGGAGTTTGTTTTCATCTCAATGTGGACTTCAAGTCCGATTGTTGTTTCAAAGTTCATTAATTTTGCCCCCCGATCGTTGGAACTTGTTTATGGAAGTCGGTCGCTTGTTCAAAAGCATAGCCCGCTTTATACATCGTATCTTCTCTAAATTGTGGTGCGATCAATTGCATCCCGATCGGTAAACCATTGGAGAAACCAGCTGGAAGCGACATTCCTGGCAGACCAGCTAAGTTTACTGGGATCGTCAAGATATCATTCATGTACATCGTGATCGGATCATTGATCTCATCACCGATCCCATAAGCTGTTGTTGGTGCAGTTGGTCCTAAGATCAGATCATAGTCGTTAAAGACCTTCGCAAAGTCTTGGCAGATCAAAGTTCTAACTTGAGCAGCTTTCTTGAAGAAGGCATCATAAGTCCCAGCGGAAAGTGAGAATGTCCCTAACATGATCCGACGTTTGACTTCATCACCAAAACCTTCAGAACGTGAACGAACATAAACATCTTCTAAGTTCTTAACATCTTTTGCTCTAAAGCCATAGCGGATCCCATCAAAACGTTGTAAGTTAGATGAAGCTTCAGAAGAGGCAATGATATAGTAGACTTGGACTCCATACTTGCTGTGTGGCAAGGAAACTTCGTCGACTGTTGCCCCCAAGCTTTCAAACGTCTTGATCGCTTTTTTGATCGCTTCTTTGACATCTTTTGCAACACCTTCGCCAAAGTATTCTTTTGGCACTGCGATCTTCATCCCCTTGATATCACCATCTAAGCCTTGTGTAAAATCAGGAACTTCACGGTTAGAGCTTGTAAAATCACGACTATCATGACCGCTGATAGCATTTAAAACATATGCATTATCTTTGACTGTGCGTGTCAATGGTCCGATCTGATCTAAGCTGGAAGCAAAAGCGATCAAGCCGTAACGGGATACACGACCATAAGTAGGTTTGACCCCAACGATCCCATTGTAAGCTGCTGGTTGACGGATCGAACCACCTGTATCTGAACCTAAGGCAGCTAAAACTTGGCCTGAAGCAACAGCAGCCGCTGAACCACCAGAAGATCCACCAGGGACTTTAGTTTGATCCCAAGCATTTTTAGTTACCTTAAAAGCTGAACTTTCAGTCGAGCCACCCATAGCAAATTCATCCATGTTGACTTTACCCACATTGATCATTTGAGCAGCAGCTAATTTTTCCATGACTGTTGCATCATAGATCGGGTCAAAGTTTTCTAACATCTTGCTGGCAGCTGTTGTCCGTAAGCCTTTTGTCACGATATTATCTTTGATCGCGATCGGGATCCCAGCCAAAACATTAGCTGGATCGATCCCATTTTGGTCAAGTTCTTTAGCTTGCTTTAAAGCAGCTTCTTCATTTAAAGCTAGGAAAGCAGCGATCTGTTGATCACGGTCTTTGATCGTCTTGAAGGTGTCTTTTGTTAACTCCTCTACGCTCAGATCTTTGTTGACCAATTTTTCATGTAAACTGGTCAGATCAGTTGTAAAATAATCCATTGGCTAGCCTTCCTCGCTTTCATCAATAATTGCTGGCACTTTGATAAAGCCATCTTTTCTTTCAGGTACATTTTCCATCAACAATTCTCGGTCGGTCCCCTTAACTGCGATGTCTTCTCGCATTACATTAAAGGCATCCGTCACAGTTGTTGTTACCGGTACATCTGTCGTATCGACTTCACTTAGTTGTTGTACCATATTGATGATCTGGTCCATTTGACCGGTGAATTTTTGTAATTTCGCATCGCTAAATTCAAGCTTTGCCAAACTTGCAACGTGCTTTACTTCATTTGCGCTGATCGCCATCTTCATCCTTCTTTCTTGCATATCTGCTTAATATTTTAGCATAGATCTGTTGACTTTTTTATAGTCGATTTTATTCTAATCATCAAAGACATGGGTATAGAAGTTACCACCATCTTTTTCACGAGCTAGAAAGGCTTGAACTTCCCCATCTGAACCCTTGATCGTGATATCGATCGGAATATCGCCTGGCAAGTAGGTCTTTGCCATCTGAGAAACAAATTGCGTGAAGCTCCTGATCTCAGTTTCACTGTAAAATTGAGTTGTGATCTTAACGTGTAGTTCTTGGAGTGATTTATTCTTATATTTGGCTTGAGCCGTTACCCCAGCTAAGTTAGGGAAAAAGCTTTGCGTCTTATTTTTGAAAGCATTGAATGAACTTTCATCGTTATCGTTGACCGCACCATTTTCTGCTGTTGATGGCAAGACTGATGTTTGGAGGTCGGTTTCTTTCCAACTTCCCAAAGTATCACCATCACTCACACTATAAGCATAGAACGTTCCCCCGACCAAGCTATCATTAGGAGCTTGTTCATACATACAGATCAAGATCGGCACATCCGAAGCTCCATCGAGTTTTCTGACCCGTTTCAAAACTTCAGCTGCTGCCTTTTTTCCCTCTTCTTCCATTTTTTCCTTGGAGATATTAGTGGTGTACATCGCACCATACTGTTCTTTTTGATAATAATCCTTACGATTCATTCCGATACCGATCGTGATCCCAGCTAATTCTAGTTTTCCATCGGTCTCTTTCATGTAATCTTGTTCTTCGATCTGTTGGATATAGATCGGATTTCGCTTGTCTGCGTCTTTTTCTCCATTATCCTCAGGGTTTAGACCAGTCGGATTGTCTTTTGATTTACGCCCTAACCAATCTTGAACAGTAGCTTTGGTCAACAACTGACCTTCACGGAAAATATAATCTTTGGTAGGAAATTCTTCTTTAGATAAAGTCGTCATACCACTTTCAAAACTCTTTAAATTCAACATATTTTCTGAATTTTGAATGATCCCGACACCGCGAGCCTTACTCGTCAAATAACGTCCATTTTCGATCACACCTTGATAATCGGAGGTATCTGCTTGCCCCGTAGTTTGGTAACCTTTTTTGGATTGTTGCGTTGATTGCGTGACTGAATTGCCAGAGCCACTCCCTAAATTACCACAGGCTGAAAGTAACATGGTACCTGCACATAAGCTAACTAATGCTAAATACTTCTTTCTCATCAATTGCCTCCTGTTTGCCGTAAAAATTCATCTTCATCAATAATTTTTATTCCTAATTCTTGGGCCTTAGTCAATTTACTACCAGCATCATGCCCTGCAACTAAAAGGTCAGTCTTTTTTGAAACACTCCCTGTTACTTTGGCACCATGCGCCTCCAAGATCTGTTTAGCTTGTGATCGTTTGATCTTGTCGAGTTTCCCCGTTAAGACTACAGTCAAGCCATTTAAGGGGTCATCAGCCGTTTGTTTGGCTAGCTCTTCAGCGCTTTGACCTAGAAAAGTTAAATTAACACCAGCGACAGCAAATTCTTCCAGTAATAGATCAACTTGTTCATTTTCAAAATATGTCACCACAGCATCAGCGATCGTTTCACCGATCGAGTCGAGTTCTACGATCTCTTCTACCGTTGCTTTCTTTAAAGCGTGGATCGTCTTAAAGTGTTGGGCCAAGATAAATGCCGCTTTGGCTCCCACATGTCGGATCCCCAAACCAAAGAGTAAGCGTTCTAATGAATTAGCTTTGCTCTGCTCGATCGCCTGTAATAGATTGTTGGCTGATTTTTCCTTGAATTTATCTAGCGTCAATAATTCATCAAAAGTCAAATTATACAGCCCCGCTGCATCTTTGATCAATTTCTTATCGAAGAGTTGTTCGATGATCTTTGGGCCTAATCCATCAATATTCATCGCATTTCGCGACGCAAAGTGAGTCAAACTTTCTTTTAAAAGAGCTGGACACTGCGGATTGATACAGCGCAATGCAACCTCGTCATCCAAATGAACGAGTTTTGCTCCACATTCAGGACATTTTGTCGGGATCACATAAGGTTTGCTTGAAGCCAGACGTTTAGCCAACACAACTTCTGAGATCTCTGGAATAATGTCACCTGCTTTGTGTAATTTGACAGTATCACCTAGGCGGATATCTTTTTGTTTTAGATAATCAGGATTGTGTAAAGAAGCCCTTGAGACCACAGTCCCTGCTAATGTCACAGGATCCATCACTGCCGTTGGTGTCACCACTCCAGTGCGTCCCACCGTCCATTCGATCTCACGGACGATCGTTTCTTGCTCGTCTGGTGGAAATTTATAGGCGATCGCCCAACGTGGAACTTTGACCGTATTTCCAACTTCAGCATGGATCGCAAACGGGTCGGCTTTGATCACGATCCCATCTATCTCATAAGCTAGCTGTGCTCGTTTAGCATGGTATTTGTCGATATAAGCATCGATCTCAGACATTTCACTAGCCACGATCGCTTCTTCATTGACTCTAAAGCCCCATGCTTTTAATTGAGCTAAAGCTTGGCTTTGGGTCGTGACCCCAAATTTTTCAGGTTCCATCAAGTAGTACATAAAGACACTTAAATTACGCTTGGCTGTTTCTTTGGTATCTAATTGCCGTAATGAACCAGCTGCAGCATTTCTTGGATTAGCAAAGACTGTTTGGCCCTGTTCTTCACGGGCTTTATTCAATTTTAGAAATGACTCTTTTGGCATATAGCATTCACCGCGGACCTCAACGTCGACCGGTTCACTTAAACGTAAGGGGATCGCCTTGATCGTTTTTAAGTTTTCCGTGATATCTTCACCGATGATCCCATTGCCACGTGTCGAACCTTTGACAAAGACACCTTTTTTATATACTAACGAGATCGCTAGGCCATCGATCTTTAATTCACAACTATAAGCAAAAGTCGTTGCTACATTTTCCTCTAATTTTGTTTTGAATTCTGCTAGTTCTGCTTTTGAAAAAACATCGCCTAGCGAAAGCATCGGGATCTCATGTTCGACCTTCTCAAAACCGCTTAAAACTTGGCCACCGACACGTCTAGTGGGCGAATCATCGGTTACAAGCTCAGGATACTTAGTTTCAAGTTCGACCAAATGCTGATAGGCGGCATCATAAACATGATCTTCCACTGTTGGTCGATCCAACACATAGTATTCATGGCTCCATTTATTCAATTGAGCACGTAGATCTTTGACTTCTTCTAAAGTCTTTGCTTCCATCTCTTTTACCTCTTTTTAAATCTTAGTGATCGGTGCAAAGGCAGCTAATAGTCGCTTGATCCCTTGGCCTGCAAAGGCGATATCAAGTTCGCTATCTTCGCCACTACCACTGACCTTGACCACAGTCCCTGTACCCCAAGCTTTATGGGAAACCTTATCACCGATATTCCATTGTTTCTTTTCAGCCCCAGTTCCTTGGCTTTTTTCGATAGTTCCAGCTGGTTTGCGATAAACTTGCTTCTTAGCAAATGGAACATCAACTTTGGTTTTTGGTTGATGATCAGCTAAAGTTTCGTTATCACTTTGTAACAATTCATCAGAGATCTCACTGATAAAACGTGAAACTTGGTTGTTTTGGCGCCGTCCATATAGCATCCGCGAAAAAGCATTTGATAAGTAGAGCTCTTCTTCAGCTCGTGTGATCCCGACATATGCCAAGCGTCGCTCTTCTTCGAGCTCACTTTCATCCATCACAGCCCGGCCTAACGGGAAGATCCCTTCTTCTAAGCCCATCAAAAAGACCATTGGAAATTCCAAGCCTTTAGCTGCGTGCAATGTCATCAAAGTCACTTCATCTGGATCTTCATCGACGCTATCTTGATCAGAGACTAAAGCTAGATCAGCTAAGAAATCAACGAATGGATCACTATTTTCTTCTTCTGGTTCCCAGTTTTCATCAAATTGCTTCGTGACAGACATAAATTCTTCTAAGTTTTCTAGGCGACTTTGATCTTCGAGCGTATTTTTAGCTTGCAAGCTTTGTTTGTAGCCCGATTCATCTAAAATGATCTCCGTCAATTCAGTGATATTTTTCGTTTTCTCTAATTCATTGAAACGCCGGATCAATTTAGCAAAATTTTCTAATTGCGTAGCTGCCTTACCACTTACGCCTGTCATAATGACATTTTCAGCTGCTTCGATCAAGGAAAGACCGTTCATCTCAGCAAATGCTTGCAATTTCGCCAAACTAGTTGCTCCGATCCCCCGTTTAGGCTCATTAGAAACGCGAGCAAAACTCAAGGAATCATTTGGATTGGCAGCTAAACGCAGATAAGCTAAAATATCCAAGATCTCTTTACGATCGTAGAAACGGTGAGCCCCAACTAATTTATACGGGATATTAGCTTTCACGAAGGTTTCTTCGATCACACGTGATTGGGCATTCGTACGGTATAAGACAGCAAAATCACCATAAAGCTTACCTTCAGTGCGCATTTTTTGCTGGATCTGCTTAACGACGTAAAAGGCCTCATCATTGGCATTATCCGCACGATAATAATGGATCTTTTCGCCTTCAGCATTTTGCGTCCATAAAGTTTTAGCTTTACGATTGATGTTATTTTCGATAACTTCATTAGCTGCTTGTAAGATCGTCTTAGTTGAACGATAATTTTGTTCCAACTTGATCACAGTTGCATCAGGATAATCTTCTTCAAAATTCATGATATTTTCCATGTTAGCCCCACGCCAACCGTAAATACTTTGATCAGCATCCCCCACAACACATAGATTACGATATGTTTGGGCTAACATGCTGACCAATTGATATTGGGCTTCGTTAGTATCTTGATATTCATCCACATGGATATAGTGGAATTTACGTTGATAAAATTCCAACGTTTCTGGTGATTCTTTAAATAACCGGATCGTCTGCATGATGAGATCATCAAAATCCAAAGCTTGATTATTTTGCAACTGCTCTTGGTATAATTCATAGGCATCACTTACCACCTGTGAAAATGGATCAGCTGCATCTTTTCTTAGTTCTGATGGTGTTTTTAAATCATTTTTAGCGTTCGAGATCGCACTCAAAACGGCCCGAGGCTCGAATTTTTTGACGTCAACGTTTAAATTATCCACTAAAATGTGTTTCATCAAAGTCCGTTGTTCACTTGTGCTTGCGATCGTAAAATTGCGATCATAGCCGATCTTTTCGGCATCACGGCGTAAGATCCGCACACATAAAGCGTGAAAAGTCGAGACCCAAATATCTTCTGCACCTTCAGCGATCAACTTGTTGATCCGCTCACGCATTTCACGTGCTGCTTTATTGGTGAAGGTGATCGCTAAAATATTCCAAGGATTTACATTTTTTTCTTCGATCAAGTAGGCTACACGATGTGTCAAGACCCGTGTTTTCCCACTACCGGCACCTGCCATGATGAGTAGTGGCCCTTCAGTGCAGGCTACAGCTTCTGCTTGCTTATCATTCATGCCATCTAATAAGTTTCTTGCTGTCAAAATTTTCAAATCCCCTCTAAAATTTTCAATCAATGCCTATTATAGCAAATATTACAGTCCTATTCTTTAAAATTACTTAAATCTTAGCAAACAAGATGCAAAAAGACGCCGATATAAATACCGTGCGTCTTAAAAATACTATTCAACTATTTCATTTTCAGCTGTGATCTCATCCCAGATCCCGGTTGCTTCGACTTGCTCCTTAGCATTTTTGCTCGAATCAGCAGTCACCAAAATATAACCTTCTGCTTTAACAGGATGAAGCGATTTAGGATAACGGAAATAATTATAATACCAATTATCCTTTAAGACCCATTGTGTCCGCAAAGCCTCCGTATCCTTGGTCTCGATCATTACCATCTCAGTTGGTTTTACCAAACTAGGTTTAGCCAAAGGGATCTGCGCTAAAGCACGCAAATGCTGTTCAAACATTGAAACGTCAGTAGCTTTATCAAACACATAACCTGAAGCGTATAAAGCAGGGATGATCCGTTTGATATACAAAGCACCACTCTTAGTCAAGAAAAATTCTGCTTGCAAGACCCCAACATAATCCAATTCTTTGACGATCTCAGCAGTCAAGCGTTTGACCTCAGCTGCAACTTCACCATCTAAAGCTACTGGCGCTAAGGTCGCATGTAAACGGTGTTCGCGATAATAATCTTCTGCGATCGGAAAATACGTCAAGTTACCATCTTTATCTCGGGCTAAAGTCAGTGACAATTCCTTTTCATATGGGATCCATGACTCGAGAACATACGTTCCTAGATCAATTATATCCGCACACTTAGCGATGTCTGTTTGCTTTTTGATGATCTGTTTACGGCGCTTGCCAAACCCTTTTTGGATCGGTTTTAAAACACATGGGTAACCGATCGAGCTGACTGCTTGATAAACATCATCTAAACTGACGATCGTAGCATACGGTGCAACGTTGATATTAAGTTGCTCAAAAAAAGCCCGTTCTAATAAGCGATCTTGCGTGATCTCCAACGTATCACTACCTTGTGGGACCCGCGTGAAACGTTGCAAGAATTTGACTGCCTCAACATCGATATTTTCTGAGGTATAAGTTACTAAGTCACACCGTTGTGCAAAATCTTGGAGCTTTGTTTTTTCGTTTAACTTACCGACCATTTTTACATCAGCTTCAGCTAACACAGGATTACTTTCGTCTGAACAATAAACAACTACGGTAAAGCCCATTTTCTTAGCCGTCCGTGCTAACATGATGCCGTTGGGATTGCCCCCGATGATCCCTAAAGTATCGCCTGGAAAAAGGATCTCTTGTTCCATTCTCTCACAACCTCTCGTATCACTAATACTTACTCTCTATTTTACCACATTACTCAGCGGGACAGTATTTTAACAATGTAAATTTTTAAAAATATATTTTGTGCCACTTAACAAAAAAAGCAGGCTTCCACCTGCTTTTTACACTTTATTTATCTACATCTTCTAAAACACGCACTTGTTGCTTGATATCTTTTTTGGCTAGCCCTTCTCTACCCTTGAAGGCCAAATTCAATAATACCGAACTTAAGCTTGCGACCACGATCCCATTACCTAAGAATAGTTGTACTGTGCGTGGTAGATTTTGGAAGATATTTGGATAGATCGAAACGCCCAGACCTAGACCGATCGAAACCGCCACAACTAAAATATTTCGTTGGTCAGTAAAATCAACACTGGCTAAGATCCTGATACCTTGCACACTGATCATCGCAAACATCACTAACATCGCACCACCTAAAACTGGTGTGGGGATCATTGTCGCTAACGCACCAACCTTAGGCAAAAGTCCTAACAACATCAAGAGTCCTGCTGACCAATAGATCGGGCGCTTGGTCTTGATCCCTGAAAGCTCAAGCAATCCAACGTTTTGTGAAAATGTCGTATATGGGAAAGTATTGAAGATCCCACCTAAAATGACTGCCATTCCTTCGGCCCGATAGCCGAGTTTGAGATCTTTTTCAGTGATCTTTTTATTCAAAATATCCCCTAAAGCAAAATAAACACCCGTCGATTCGACCATGGAAACCAAGGCGATAATGATCATCGTAACAGAAGAAGACCATTCAAAGTGGGGCACCCCAAAGTAAAAAGGCTGTGGCATATGGAACCATGGTGCTTCATGTAACGGAGCTAGGGAAACTAGTCCCATCGCTGTAGCTACTAAACTACCGATCACTAACCCCAATAAGACCGCGATCGAACTCAAAAAACCTTTCGCAAAGACTTGGATCGCTAAGATCAAGATCACTGTCATAAAGCCTAAAGTGATATTGGTGAGTGAACCAAAATCTTTAGCACTAGCATTGCCCCCACCGATATTTTGGACTGCTATCGGGATCAATGTCAGACCGATAACAGTGATCAACGTCCCTGTCACTACAGGGGGAAAGAGGCGTTTGACCTTAGAAAATTGGCCTGAGACCAAACAAACAAAGATCCCAGCCACAATGATCGCCCCATACATCGTCTGGATCGTAAATTGGCTCCCGATCATTTTTAACGGTTCGACAGCTTGGATCGCACAACCTAAGACAACGGGGAGACCGATCCCAAAATACCGATTGCGCATGAGCTGAAGTAAGGTTGCTAACCCACACATAAAAATGTCGATCGAAACTAGGTAAGTCATCTGTTCAGTGTTAAAATCCAATGCTGTCCCGATCAATAATGGAACAGCCACTGCTCCAGAATACATCGCTAATAAATGCTGTAATCCTAGTAAAGCTGCCTGACTGTTATTTGCTTTTTTCATCGTGTTATTCCCCCACAAAGTGCACTTTATCGCCTTCAAAAGAAGCGATCCGCGCAAGTGATTCCAATCTTACCCCGCGATCTTTGATCAACTTAGCCCCTTCTTGGAACGACTTTTCAACAACTACCCCAGCTCCAACGATATGGGCATTAGCTTGTTGACAGATCTCAAGTAAACCCAAGATCGCCTGACCGTTAGCCAAGAAATCATCGATCACTAACACTTTGTCAGACTCTGATAAAAATTTTTGATCGACTGAGATCGTATTGGTCACTTTTTTAGTGTATGAATAGACCTCAGCCATATAGACATCACTACCCAAAGTCGATGGCTTTTTCTTTCGCGCAAAGACCACTGGAACATCCATCACGAGTCCAGCCATGATAGCTGGGGCGATCCCTGAAGCTTCGACCGTCAAGATCTTTGTCACAGCCTCATCTTTGAATAACTGCTCAAATTCTTGGCCGATCTCATACATCAACTGTGGATCGATCTGATGGTTCAAGAATTGATTGACCTTTAACACATTTCCTGGTAAAACAACACCATCTTGTTTGATGCGTTCTTCTAATACTTTCAAGCTATATCCCCCTAAAAATAATAAAGACCAGACTTTGGCAATAACAAAAGTCTGGTCTCCTAACGTTTTTTTACTCATAGTCCAAGATTTACGGTCTTGGGTAGAAACTCGCCAACCAGATTATGGCATTATATAAGTAACCTGTAGCTAGAATAGCATAACTATTTTTCGTTTTCAAGCTCAAATATTCGGTTTTTACACCAAAACATTTGATCTATATCATAAATCATATTGATTTAAGTTGTACTGTTTGATCAATGCGATCAACTTTTCAGCATAATCGGGATCGGTCGCATAACCTTGATTTTGCAAAGCCCATGCTGCTTGTTCATAATTCTTAGCTTGCAGTACTGGTCCATAATGGTCGGTATTCCAGTCCGTTCCATTAACAAAGAGTTGTGTATGCGCCTTGACTGAATCTTCCCAACTGCCATAGACCGCAAAAGTATCCTTGATCGTGGTCCATTGTCCATCAACATATTCTTGCGTCGTCATCAAAGACCCATTTGGATTTTTGATCCCAAATAAGTTATTATACTTAGCAGAAAGTTCGCTTTTGCCCCAATCGGACTCTAAGGCTGCTTGAGCTAATGTGATACTAGCAAAAACACCGTATTGTCGCTGTTCTGCTTGAGCGATCGGAGCAAGTTGCTTGATAAAATTTTGTTTAGCTTGTTCATCATTTGAAATTGTCGTTTGCGGTGTCTCACTAGTAGCAAAATATTTATCCGCCATGCCCGTAAGAAATGTTACCGCGAGTAGCACTATAAAACCTAAAAAAAGTAACTGTGAGTAATTTTTCTTTTTTCTACGTGCCACAAAATACCGCCTTTCTAAAGAATCAAGAACCTACGCTTTTAATTTTCTCAGTAAAGGAAGCGAAACACTTGGGGCAATGATCGCTGCTAAAGCTGCTTCTGGCAAACCATTTGTTGCCACGACTCCTAATAGATATGGTAATAATGCCGCTACATCCAAGGCATACATCGCTGGTGCTTGTCCTTGGTAAAAGAGATAGATCTGACCTAAAACTAACAATGTATTAGTCAATGAACCTAAAACTGCGGCGACACCTGCAGCTAAAACCTTCGAAGCTATACGTTTAGATAACCACCTAAACGTATAGCCAGCCACTACCCCGATCAAGATCCGTGGTAAAACAGAGACCAGTGGATTAGTAAAGACGATCGTTGCTAAGGGACTTGTCGGCCAAACAAAAGCACGAACAAATGTGATCGTGCCCCAGACTCCACCGACGATCGCACCATCTTTAGGACCTAAAACGAGTGCAGCAACGATCACAGTAATGTGGATGATCGTTAAATTAAGTGGTCCGAGCGGGATATAGCCTAAAAATGGGATAAAATTTTGGATAATAATGATCGCTATAAATAGCGCTAAAAAGGCGATCTGTTGCGTTTTTTTTCGTTGTTTCAAATTAAACTTCCTTTTTTGTGATCTTTTTATAGATTATATTATCCCACGTTAAATATTACAAAAGAAAAGTTTGCTGATCACTTGTTAAGTTTATTTTAGTCATTTTTTGTTACGATGCAAGGAATTTTCCAAAAATTTAAAAAAGTCAGTTCTAATGCTTAAAACACTAAAACTGACTCTATATTACACTAAATAAATTGTAAGATCGCCATCAAGATCGGTACTACGACCACAAATAAAACAGTGCTCATTACGACCACATCGGTTGCATATTTAACATCCCCATGGGCTTCTTTTGCCAAAATAGGCAAGACGGCTAACATCGGTGTTGCCGATTGAACAACTAATGTTTGACGCATCAATGTTGGTAAGTCGATACCAAAACTTGTGCCTGCTTTGATCAATAAGATCAACACGATTGGTGATAATACAAAACGACCCAATAACGCTAAGATCGAATCGCGTTCGAAACGGAAATTGTTCAAACCTGCATCACACAACACGATCCCGATATAGATCAAGGACAATGGTGTCACTAAAGCACCAACATAAGACAAAGTTTGTCCCATAAAACTTGGTACTGGAATACCTAACAACAACCACACGATCGCTACGATAAAACCAACTAATGGCATTGGTAGGATCTTTTTCCAATTGATCTTATGAGCTTTCTTTTGACTCTTATCGACTGTTGGATCATCATTTGAGATCAAGTAAACACCAAAGGCCCAAGTTGAAACGGTATTGATGATGTAATAGATCAAGAAATAACTCATTGCCTTTTCGCCAAACAGCGCATTGTTCAAAGGCATCCCGATAAAGATCGTATTTGCGTTAACGACCGCGTTCATAAAGATCCCACGACGACCCGGCTTGATCTTTAAGACCTTAACTACCAACCAAGCGATCACATAACCAATGATCACACCCAGAGCTGGAAAAATGATACCTTTTCCTAAGCCTAAAAGACTTTCACGCGTCAAATGGTCCATCACGCCCATAAAGATAGAAGCTGGCAAAGCGATCTTGGTGATCAAAGATGCGATATTGCCACCAAATGAATCGGCAAACCAACCTGTTTTACGTAAAATATAACCAAGTGCCATGATCAATACGATCACAAGCACACTTGAGACGGAAGTTAAAAAAACTGCCATAATAATTCTCCTTCTTCTACCAAAGATAAAAGACCAACAAGTGGCCTTTTATCAATTTATTAATATTTAGGTTCCCACTTCATATCAGCCACAGCCTTTTTAGCGTCTGTC
>CAJUNC010000004.1:87074-135926 GCA_910587695.1 uncultured Lactobacillus sp. | reverse complement strand
CCTGACTGTTAATCAGGCTGTCGACGGTTCGAGTCCGCCTGCCGGAGTTGATTTTTATATCATGGCCCGTTGGTCAAGTGGTTAAGACACCGCCCTTTCACGGCGGTAACATGGGTTCAAATCCCGTACGGGTCATCATTGTTTCGCCGGTTTAGCTCAGTTGGTAGAGCATCGGTATCGTAAACCGAGGGTCACAGGTTCGAATCCTGCAACCGGCAGTAGGTTTTACACGGTAAGAGATCTAGGAATTCTCCTAGATCTCTTTTTGTATTAAAAGCATTTAAGCATCTGAATAGCATGAGTTTTCTGAGAAGAATTCTTAAATATCTTAACTTGCTCAGTCGAATTATTATGAAGTAAGACATTTAGGGAAAAATGTTGGAATTTAAGTAAAATAGCGAGTTTTATCCATTATATTAACTATTTATGCAAAAAAACATGATATGATAATGTAATTATTCTTAGTTAGGGGGTATATTCAGTAAATTTATTCTAATATTGATTTGACGTATCATTTTTTGAAACTTATAATAGTACTGTTATACATTGCATTTTTCTTATTATTTATTCAATGTATTGTAATTGTGTAACGAACAATTGATGTCTTTTGGCACTGTTTGGAGGAATTTAAATGACAGATAAAACACAGGAGCCCACGTTTCTAGGGCATCCACGCGGTTTATCAACACTCTTTTTCACGGAAATGTGGGAAAGATTTAGTTACTATGGTATGCGTGCCATCTTACTTTACTATATGTATTATTCCGTCTCACAAGGCGGTCTAGGTTTTGATAAGACGACAGCAGCTTCAATTATGTCGATCTATGGTTCGCTTGTTTACTTATCCAGTGTGATCGGTGGCTTTGTCAGTGACCGTATCTGGGGAAGTCGGAAAACAGTCTTTGTCGGTGGGGTCTTGATCATGCTAGGTCATATCGTTTTAGCGACTCCATTTGGCAGATTGGCTCTCTTCTTATCGATCGCCTTGATCGTGATCGGGACGGGGCTACTTAAACCAAATGTTTCCGAAATGGTCGGTGGCTTATATACTCCTGAAGATACAAGACGGGATTCAGGCTTTAGTATCTTTGTCTTTGGGATCAACATGGGAGCGTTTATCGCACCACTAACAGTTGGTTGGTTGGGACAACAAGTCAATTTCCACCTTGGCTTTTCATTGGCTGCGATCGGAATGTTCTTTGGTTTGATCCAATACTCGATCGATGGCCGGAAGTATCTTTCTAAAGAAAGCTTATATCCAACTGATCCACTTGAACCAGATGAAATAAAGAGCCTGGGTAAAAAGACCGCTGTTTGGAGCGTCTTGGTCGCCTTGATCATTGCTTTGATGTTGCTCTTCAATATGTTTACGATCATGAACATCATCAACTTATTGACGATCTTTGCGGTATGTATTCCGATTTATTACTTCGTTAAGATCTTGGCAAGTAACAAGATCGATAAAGTGGAACGTTCACGTGTGTTAGCCTATATCCCATTGTTCATCGCATCTGTGCTTTTCTGGTCGATCGAAGAACAAGGCTCGGTTGTTTTAGCATTATTTGCCAACGAACAAACACGCCTATCATTATTTGGCTTTAACTTCCCATCAAGTTGGTTCCAAAGTATGAATCCACTCTTCATCATGTTGTATGTTCCATTCTTTGCAAAATTATGGACTAAGTTAGGGAAGAAACAACCATCATCACCAATGAAGTTTTCTTTTGGTCTGTTCTTTGCTGGGGCATCCTTTATCTGGATGATGTTACCAGGTCTTTTATTTGGGACAGATGCTAAGGTCAGCCCGTTGTGGTTGATCATGAGTTGGGCTTTAGTTATCATCGGGGAAATGTTGATCTCACCGATCGGCCTTTCTGTGACGACCAAATTAGCGCCTAAAGCTTTCCAAGCTCAAATGATGAGTATTTGGTTCTTAGGTGACGCGGTGGCCCAAGCCTTCAATGCACAGATCGTACGTCTCTACAATGATGGAACTGAAGTAGTTTACTTTGGGACTATCGGGATCGTTACTGTAGTCTTTGGTGGATTACTTTTAGTTTTAACACCACGTATCAAAAAACTAATGGAAAACGTTAATTAACATTTGACTGTATCGCAGATCAGCGGTACAGTTTTTTTATTGGCGATTAGTTTAAAGCTTTAAAAAGGGTCAGAAAAAAATTATTTAAAAAAATTTTCAAAAAGTGTTGCATTTTGATCCTAAACAGGGTATTATAATTAAGTCGGATGCGTTAAGTCATCTGATATGAGATATGGAATACGGAAGGGTAGCGAAGTCTGGCTAAACGCGGCGGACTGTAAATCCGCTCCTTCGGGTTCGGTGGTTCGAATCCACTCCCTTCCACCATATTGGGCTATAGCCAAGCGGTAAGGCAACGGTTTTTGGTACCGTCATGCGCTGGTTCGAATCCAGCTAGCCCAATGACTGATAGGTCACGACTTACTTAGGTCGTGACCTTTTTTTAATTTAAAAAAGCAGGTGAGTAAATGAAATTAGGATTTATCGGTGCTGGAAATATGGCACGGGCAATTATCAATGGTTGGTTAAGTCAGGGGCAAAAAGCTGAGATCTATCTCCACAGCGCCCATAAAGCAAGCTATGGACCATATGCTAAAGAACATGGGCTACACGCTTGTGCTAGCAATACAGAAGTCATTTCAAATGCAGACATTATTTTCTTAGCAGTCAAACCGATCGTATTAGCTGAGGTCTTACACGAGATCAAGGCGACAGTACAAGCCAAAAAGCCGGTCATCGTTTCAATGGTGACGGGAGTATCTATCGCAGAGATCGCTGATTTACTAGAGCTAACACCTAAAGATCTAGAGATCGTCCGTATAATGCCAAATGTCAATGCAGAGATCGCGGCTGGAATGACAGCTTTGAATGCAAGCCCTGCTGTGACTGAGACTAATTTTATGCGCGTCAAAGGACTATTTGAAATGATCGGCCAAACTGAGATATTGCCTGAAAAAGATTTCAGTACTTTTGTTGCTTTAGCGGGTAGTTCGCCAGCTTATGTTTATTTTTTCATCGATGCGATGTCACGAGCTGGGGTCAAATATGGCTTGAAAAAAGAGCAAGCGACCAAGATCGCAGCTCAAGCTGTTTTGGGGAGTGCGCAAAAAGTTTTAGCTGATCAAAAGACACCGATGCAACTAGTTGATGATGTTTGTTCACCTGGCGGAACGACGATCGCTGGCTTACTTGCCATGGAAGAAGCCGGCTTTATGACGGCTGTGATCAAGGGCATGGATGCGACGATCGATAAAGATCAAGGAAAATAAGCGTTTGTGCTTGTAATTTTGGTCTATACCTATTACTATTAAGTTGTAATCAAAATAAGAAAGCGGGTTCAATTATGAGCAAAGTTATCAAGCATGCTGTTGTTTACACAGGAGAAGATAAGATAGATGACGCCTATATTCGATTTGATGAGCAGATCGAAGCGATCGGTCCAATGAGTGAATATCGAGTTTCACCAGCTGATCAAGAGGTGATCGATGTTGAAGGTAAGATCATCGTGCCGGGCTTTATCGATGTACATAGTCACGGTGGTTATAATTTTGATGCGATGGATGGTAATGCTAAAGAATTGAGTGAAATGGTCGATGATATGGTCTATGAAGGTGTCACGACTTATTTTCCAACGACAATGACTCAATCACCCGAAAATATTGCGCATGCGATGACAGCGATCAAAGAAGCCGCAGCTAAGAATCCAGTTATTCAAGGTATCCATTTGGAAGGGCCCTTTGTTTCGCCAGTCTTTAAGGGGGCACAACCAGAAGAATATATTCAAGCTCCAGATACGAAATTATTTGATCATTGGAACGAATTATCTGGTAACATGATCAAATTGGTGACCTATGCACCTGAGCATGAAACTTCGCCTGAATTTGAGCAATACTGTCTTGAACATGGGATCGTGCCTTCTGTTGGGCATAGTAATGCGACTCGCGAACAGATGAAGCATTCCCGTGCTAGCCACGTAACGCATTTGTATAATGCGCAACGCGAATTCAAACATCGTGAACCAGGTGTGACGGGTCACGCTTTGCTAGAAGATAATATCTATTGTGAATTGATCGCTGATGGTTTCCATGTGTGTCCTGATATGATCAAATTAGCGTATGAATTGAAGGGACCAGATAAGATCGAATTAGTAACTGATTCGATGCGAGCTAAGGGTATGCCCGAAGGAGTTTCTGAATTAGGTGGCCAAAAAGTTATCGTCAAAGATAAACAAGCTCGCCTTGAGAGTGGTAATTTAGCCGGAAGTGTTTTACAATATAAGGACGCTTTTGTAAATATCATGAAGTTTACCGGCTGTTCACTAGAAGACGCGATCAAGATGACTTCTTTAAATCAAGCTAAAGAATTTGGCTTAACACAAAAAGGTGTGTTAGCAGTGGGCAAAGACGCTGATTTTAACGTCTTTGATCATGATCTTGATCTAGTCGAAACATATAGCTTTGGACGCCGATTTAAAAAATAATCCCCAATATGGAAGGTGGTAGTCATGGGTTCACCCATTTACATTCAGATCCATAATAAAATCAAGCAAGAGATCGAAGCTAATCGTTGGGCGGTCGGTGATCGGATCCCCTCAGAACGTGATCTAGCGGTGCAGTTTGGTGTCAGTCGAATGACCTTGCGTCAAGCGATCCAGACTTTAGTCGAAGAAGGGATCTTAGAGCGCCAGATCGGGTCAGGTACTTATGTAGCACGCAAAAAGGTCCAAGAAAAAATGTCTGGGGTCACGAGTTTTACGGCGTTGACGGAAGCGCAAGGAAAGACACCTTCCAGTAAGACGGTCTCTTATTTGGTGACTGCCCCTTCGCTCAGTGAAAGTGAGCATTTAAAGTTAGAGCCTGGCCAAAAAGTATTGCGGATGGAGCGTATCAGATATGCCGATGAAGTTCCGATCTGTTTTGAAGTAGCGACTTTACCATATGATCTGATCAAAAATTACCAACGCAAACAGATCACCAATTCACTTTACGGTACGTTACAAGAAAATGGCCTGACGATCGGTCATGCGCAACAAACGGTCAGCTCGATGTTGGCTTCTGAAAAGATCGCTGAATATCTTGAGTTAAAACGTGGGTCAGCGATCTTGCGCCTACGTCAGATCACTAAATTAGGTGATGGTCGTCCCTTTGAATACGTTCGGACCCAATATGCTGGTGAGCGGTTTGAATTTTATTTAGAAAAATAAAAAAAGCGACGTCCAAGCCAAATAAGGCTTGGACGTCGCTTAATTTTAAGAAGTAAAAAGTTGGCGCTTTTTGAGCGCTGAAACGATCAGTAAGACCAAGTAAAAAGTCAAGAGTCGGTCTAAATAATCAGTTCCTAGCTGAACTAAAAAGATCGCTAAAGCTTTTTGTAGTCCCAAACCACTTAAGAGTTGGACCAACATACTAGAACCTGAACTAGTGATACCATTGAATAAGAAGTAAGTGATCACTGTACTCGTCAAGGTCCCAGGTAAAGAGATCAATCCAGCTGTACCTAAGATCTGCCAGTTTTTAGGCGAATGGAGATATTTGAAAAGCAGACCAACGATCGCCCCGATCAATAATTGGATCGGGGAATAATATAAAGAAAAAACATCGGTGGTCAATCCGACAAAAAGTGCTGTACTTGCTCCGACAAGCATCCCTAAAATAGGACCAAGCAAGGCGGCACAAAGCATTGTTCCTAAGGTATCAAGATAAAGCGGTAGATGTAAAAATAAAGCTAGGTCACTGCCAACGATATTTAAAGCGATCCCGAAAGCGCAGAGAGTCAAAGTTTTTGGTGTCATTTTTTCTAGCATTATTTTTCCTCCAGCTCAGTTATCTGTGGTAAGATCTGTGCTAGCATTTTAGGATCGAGACCACAAGTCCGCGCCAAAAAGAGTTGCATCGCTTTTAAGGCATCGACCTTTACCAAGACGTGACTATTAGGTGAACGATGCCAGAAATTTTTCTCATCAACGATGCTTTGCCCAAGTGCGATCCCTGAAGTAACGATTTGAGTATTGGCGTCAAAACCAACGCAAAGCTCAGGGAAGATCGTATAGAGGACAGCTAAAGGATCATTTATGACACAACCGATGACTTTTTCATATTGCCAATGAAAATCAAAATAAAAGCGCGTGAGCCTTTGAATGAATTCAGCTTCTTTAGGTGCATTTTGGTAGATCAACTCAAGCATGTTGGGTGTGAAAAGCATTTTGCGGGTAACATCAAGACCGATCATTTCGATCTTGATAGGTAAGTGCTCAAAACAATAAGCAGCAGCATCAGGATCACACCAATAATTATATTCAGCTACAGGAGAACAATTTCCAAAGCTCTTGAAATTTCCCCCCATCGACACGAAACGTGAGCAATTTTTCCAAGACTTCGGATCTTTTTGATGGGCTAAAGCGATATTGGTCAAAGGACCAAGTGCGATGAGTGTTACATTTTGTTCTCGTCTGAGCGTATCATTGATAAATTCACAAGCATTTGGGTGATAATTTTTATGTACTTCAGGTAGTTTACTTTGACCTAAACCATCATTTCCATGGGTATCTTGGGCACTGACATAGTTACGCTTTAAAGGCTTGTCTGCACCGCAATAGACTGGGATCGCTAATTGATGGCAATGAGCTAAAATTTTGAGTGCATTTTTAGCACCTAGATCTGAAGGGACATTACCGGCGACAGTGGTGATCCCGAGGACTTCAAGCTCAGGTGATGCAAGGGCTAGCATCAAAGCTAGACTATCATCGATACCAGGGTCACAGTCGATAATGACTTTTTTTCGAAGAGTTGCATTCATATTTCCTACCTCCTTATGAGATTCTTGGTTTTTTATCCTGGGAAGTTTACGAACCAGTCCAAGTTATCCTTGATTTTTATAAATGCACTTTCCATTATAGAAAAAAATAAGCCGTTAAACAACAGCTAACGACTTTAAAGATCAATGTTTAAAATATTTTTTGCGATAGATTAATAAGAGATATTTGGGTAAGGCAAGCATCCGAATGAAGCGACTCGGCTCTTTTAATAAGCGATAGGCCCATTCGAGGTGATGGTCGATCCACCATTTAGGTGCGCGCTTTGTTTGACCAGATAAAACATCAAAACTTCCACCAACGCCCATCCAGATAGCAGATGCAAGGTCTTGATATTTAGCGATAAAAAACTCTTGTTTGGGAAAACCTAAAGCGACAAAAACAAAGTCAGGCTCGGCTTTTTTGATCTGCTCAGCAACTTTGGCCTCATCTTTAAAGTAGCCATCACAACTTCCAGCGATCGTTATGGCAGGATAGTTTGTAGCTACTTTGGTCAAAACTTGTTGTAGGACAGCAGGTTTAGCCCCTAAGAAAAAGACTCGTTTGTGATGTTTATTGGCAAAAGAAAGCAAGGCGAGCAGTGTATCATAACCAGTCACACGCTCAGGTAGTGGATCACCTAAGATCTTAGCTCCTTTGATGATGCCGATCCCATCGGCCGTGATATAATCAGCACTTTTTAGCGTCTGAGCGTATTTTTGATCTTTTTTAGCAGCTAAGACGATCTCAGGGTTAGCTGTCACGACAAAACGCCTTGCCTTAGTTTGACTGTCGCGTTTTAGTTGGTCTAAAAATTGTGTTTGAGATGCTTTGATGAAATCAAGCCCTAAAACATTGACCGTATCAAAATTATTTTGCATGATATACCTCGTTTACTTTAAGGGTTTGCTATTATTATAGCAGTTGGATTGGTGTTTTGGCTCAAAAGTGATAAAATTAAACACATGTAGTCAAATCCGCTAAAAATTTTTCGGAAAAACAATTGATTAATGAAGAGGAAAGAAATGGTTAAATTATATCCAGACGACAGTTATACCTTGCATACTGATGCTTATCAGATCAATATGATGCAGACATATTGGCGTCAAGGTCTGGCAGAGCGTAAGGCGATCTTTGAAGTTTATTTTCGTAAGCTGCCGTTTCAAAATGGGTATGCAATATTTGCAGGGTTAGAGCGCATTGTTGATTATATTCAAAATTTGCGCTTTACTGAACATGATCTCGCCTACTTAAAAGAGATCGGCGACTATCCGGATGATTTTATCGAATATCTCCGCAATTTTAAATTTAAAGCGACGATCCGTTCAGTCGTTGAAGGTGAAGTCGTCTTCAACAATGAACCTTTGATCCAAGTGGAAGGCCCATTAGTAGATTGCCAATTAGTCGAAACGGCGATCTTGAACATTGTTAATTATCAAACTTTGATCGCAACCAAAGCAGCTCGTGTCCGTTCGGCTTGTGGGGATGATGCCTTGCTTGAATTTGGTACACGGCGCGCGCAAGAATTTGATGCAGCTTTGTGGGGGACGCGTGCGGCCTATATCGGGGGCTTTGATGCGACTAGCAATGTGCGGGCAGCTAAGATCTTTGGGATCCCAGCTAGTGGGACACATGCGCATGCTTTAGTTCAAGCTTACCGCAATGACCATGATGCTTTTATGGCATATGCTAAAACGCATAAAGATTGTGTCTTTTTAGTTGATACTTATGACACTTTACGTTCAGGTGTGCCTAATGCGATCAAAGTGGCTAAAGAACTAGGCGATCAGATCAACTTCTTAGGGGTACGGATCGATTCTGGCGATATGGCTTATATTTCAAAACGTGTCCGTGAACAACTTGATGAAGCAGGTTTTCCTGACGCTAAGATCTATGCTTCAAACGATCTAGATGAAAAGACGATCACCAACTTGAAGATGCAAGGAGCTAAGATCGATGTTTGGGGCGTGGGAACTAAGCTCATCACGGCCTATGATCAACCAGCTTTAGGTGCGGTCTACAAGATGGTAGCGATCGAGGATGAAAATGGTGTGTTAGAGGATACGATCAAGATCTCAAGCAATGCCGAAAAAGTATCGACCCCAGGACGTAAGCAAGTCTGGCGGATCACTAAAAAGACCGATGGTAAATCCGAAGGTGATTACATTACGATCGGGGATGAAGATCCACGCAAGGAAAAGTCACTTTATATGTTCCATCCACAATATACCTATATCAATAAAGATGTGACTGACTTTAACGCGCGGCCTTTGTTGCGTGATATTTTCAAAGAAGGTGAGTTGGTCTATGAGCTACCGACTTTAGAAGAGATCAAAGAATATTCCAAATTGCATTTAGATAGTCTTTGGGAAGAATACAAGCGTGATCTAAACCCGCAAGATTATCCAGTTGATCTTTCACAAAAATGTTACGACAACAAGATGAAGATCATCAAAGAGGTTCGCGAAAGTATCAATCAAAAACTTGAAAAGTAAGAAGGTCAAAGTTAATGAGAACATTACAACAAGAGATCATTACGGAATTAAAAGTTCAACCAACGATCGATCCTGAAGCTGAGATCAGACGCTCGATCGATTTTATGAAAGCTTATCTACACAAGCATTCATTTTTAAAGACACTTGTATTAGGTATTTCTGGGGGGCAAGACTCAACACTATGTGGTAAGTTATGTCAAATGGCGATCACTGAATTGCGCGCAGAGACAGGTGATGACAGTTATAAATTTATCGCTGTACGCTTACCTTATGGGACTCAAGCCGATGAAAGTGATGCTTTGGATGCGATCGAATTTATGCAAGCTGATGAAATGATGCGAGTCAACATCAAAGAAGCAGCTGATGCGATGGTAGCAGCTGTTCAAGCTAATGATGTGACTGTAAGTGACTTCAACAAAGGCAATATCAAGGCACGCCAACGTATGATCGCCCAATATGCGATCGCAGGTGCTAACAGTGGGGCTGTTGTAGGTACCGACCATGCGGCTGAAGCGATCACTGGTTTTTACACCAAGTTTGGAGATGGCGGTGCTGATATCATGCCATTATGGCGACTAAACAAGCGCCAAGGTAGAGCAATGCTAGAAGTCTTAGGCGCTCCAAAGCATCTTTATCAAAAGACACCGACAGCTGATCTAGAAGAAGATCGCCCAGCTTTACCAGATGAAGTAGCCTTAGGTGTGACATATGATGATATCGATGACTATTTAGAGGGCAAAGAAGTGCGCACTGATGCAGTTGAAAAGATCGAAAATTGGTTTATCAAGACAAGACATAAACGGCATTTGCCGATCACAGTCTACGATACATTTTGGAAATGATCTTAGTAAATACACTCAGGCAAAAAAGCCTGTGACATATATTTGAATGAAGATCACTCGAATTTTTTGATAAATTTGGGTGATCTTTTTTATATACTTATATATAGTGGAAACTTGTTCGACAGCACATCCTAGCCGATAATAAGAGATCCACCAAAATGCGTTTTTTGACATCTTGGTGGATCTCTTATTATCTGTACTGGGCTACTCGCCCTGTCTCTTATATTCTTTGATGGCATCTAAAAAGATCGTTCCGTATTTTTCAAGTTTGCTATGGCCAACACCTTTGACTTCTAAGAATTCCATCTCATTTGTCGGTAAGATCACGCACATGTCTTGTAAAGCTTGGTCGGAGAAGATGACAAATGGTGGTACGTGTTGAGCTTCGGCCAGCTGACGACGCAATTGGCGGAGATGTTCAAATAAGCCACTTTCCACCAGTTGTTCGCTGTTACGCTCAGCTTTTTCGATACGTGCATAAACTTTTGCTTGACCGCGTAAGACCTCTAGTCCCGTTTGAGTCACATGGAGCGTAGGAAATTGTCCACTGCTTGTTTTGAGATAACCACTGGCCGTCAAAAAGTCGATCAAAGTTTCGATCTCTTTGGTTTTTTGGTGCATGATACCATAAGTTGAAAGCTGATCGAAATTCAACTCAAGGATCCGTTTAGCCTTAGAACCTGCTAAAACTTGGGCTACGATCTTTTTGCCAAAGCGCGATTGCATCCGCACGATACACGACATGATCATCTGGGATTCTTTGGTGATGTCTTGTTTTTCACGAGTATCAGTACAATTTGTACATTTTTGGCAATCAGGACAATCTTGGCCGAAATATTGGACTAAGAAGCGTTGCAAACATTCTTCGGTATTGGCATAACGGGTCAAGGCCTGGAGTTTTTGGTAGTCAAATTCACGATGTTGTTCATCGGCTTGTGAATTGTCGATAAAGAAACGTTGGACTTGCAGGTCAGCGTCTTTGTAAAATAAGATCGCTTCACTTGGTAGTCCGTCACGCCCGGCGCGCCCTGCTTCTTGATAATAGGCCTCCAGACTACCGGGAACTTGGGCATGGATCACAAAGCGTACGTTACTTTTATCGATCCCCATCCCAAAAGCATTGGTAGCGACCATGACGGGGGTACGATCGTAAAGAAAATCTTCTTGGCTTTCACGACGTTGTAATTCACTTAAGCCCGCATGGTAAATCCCCGCTTTGATCCCCATTTTATTTAACATGATGCCTAGCTGTTCGACTCTTTTGCGAGTTGATGCGTAGATGATACCAGAATCATTTCGATTTTGCTTGAGATAGCTGAGAAGATAATGTTCAAAATCAGTGCCTTTGATAAGCTTAAAGGTCAAATTATTGCGAGCAAAGCTCGTTTTGATTTCATTTTCAGCGGGTATCAAAAGTAATTCTTTGATATCTCGGGCAACTTGTGGTGTAGCTGTAGCGGTCAAAGCAACTAGCGTAGGAGAGACGGGCAGTTTTGCTAACAAAGCAGGCAATTTCAAATAACTGGGACGAAAATCGTGACCCCATTGAGAGATGCAGTGTGCTTCATCGACTGCGACTAAAGAAATCGGTAATGTCTGCAATAATTCTAAGAAAAATTGATTTTCTAGGCGCTCAGGAGCGATATAGAGTAATTTTAATTCGTGCCGGCGTGCTTTTGTTAGGACCGCTTTAGCAGTTTCAAATTCCTGGGAACTGTTGATAAAGGCAGCGGGGATCCCATTTTGTTGTAAACTATCGACTTGGTCTTTCATCAATGAGATCAAAGGTGAGATGACCAAGGTCAAACCATCTTCTAAAAGGGCTGGGATCTGATAGCATAAGGATTTCCCGCCTCCGGTCGGTAAGAGTGCGAGAGTATTTTTATGTTCTAGTAGTAAGTTGATCACCTTTTTTTGGCCGGCTTTAAATTCGGTATAACCAAAGTAATGTTTAAGTGCTGCTATTGGTGTCAAAAAATGTTGCCCCCCTTTAAAATAGTGTCACGTATGATTTTAGCTTTTTATCAGCCAAAGCGCAAACTTGTTCATTTATCAAAAAATCACTATAATCTAGTTAAATCATAGAATGTGAGGGAAAAATGTGGAAGCAGATTACTTACAATTAGTTGAGCAACAGTTAGCCTATCGTCCTGATCAGATCAAGCAAGTTCTAAAATTAGTTGAAGAAGGCAATACGATCCCATTTATCGCACGCTATCGTAAAGAAGCGACGGGAAGCTTAGATGAAGTTCAATTGCGTGAGATCACCGCGACTTACCAGCAAGTTGAAAAACTTGAAAAAAGACGGGCTGATGTTAAAGCTAAAATAGCTGAGCAAAAGAAATTAACGCCTAAACTAGAGCAAATGTTAGCTCAAGCCAAAACATTACAACAGCTCGAAGACCTTTATCTACCTTTCAAGCAAAAACGCCAGACAAAAGCTCAGATCGCTCGTCACCGGGGCTTGGAAGGCTTAGCTAAATTTTTACTGACAGATAGCTCAGAGGATGTTATTAGCCAAGCAAAAAAATATGTCGATCCCAAAAAAGAGATCAATACGCCAAAAGAAGCTTTGGCAGGCGCACATGAGATCTTAGCAGAAGCTTTTGGTGAGGATGCAAGTCTACGGGCTTGGGTCAGAAAGCATGCTCAAACAAAAGGAAAGTTAGTAGCAAAAGTCAAAGATGAAAGTTTAGATGAAAAAGGGATCTATCAAGACTATTATGCGTTTGAAGAAGGGATCAAAACGATCTTAGACCATCGGATCTTAGCCCTTGACCGAGGAGAAAAGGAGAAGATCTTACAAGTCAAAGTCAAACTCGATGATGAGTATGTGCTTCGCTATTTTCATGCACGGATCATCGGACAAAAGTCAGGGTCAAGTATGCAATACGTAGAACAAGCGTATACCGATGCCTATAGACGCTTTATCCGGCCGGCGATCGAACGCGAATTGCGCAAAGAATTGACTGCGCGGGCAACTGCTAGTGCGATCAAAGTCTTTGGTGATAATCTTTACCACTTATTGATGCAAGCGCCTTTAAAAGGCAAGACTGTTTTAGGGCTTGACCCTGCTTTTAGAACTGGTTGTAAATTAGCTATCGTTGATCCAACTGGAAAATTTTTAGCTAAAGCAGTGATCTATCCACATGAAAAGGCTAAAGGCAAGCGACCAGATCCTAAAAAACGAGCTCAAGCAAAACAAATTTTGCTTGAATTACTAGAAAAATATCAAGTTGAAATGATCGCGATCGGTAATGGGACAGCGAGTCGGGAGTCGGAAAGTTTTGTGGCAGAAGTTTTAAGTGAGCTAAAGCACAAGGTCTATTATGTGATCGTCAACGAAGCTGGAGCCTCAGTTTATTCTGCCAGTGCCCAGGCGCGTGAAGAATTTCCTGATTTTAATGTGGAAGAGCGCTCAGCGGTAAGTATTGCTCGGCGTTTACAAGATCCGTTAGCGGAATTGATCAAGATCGACCCTAAAGCTATCGGGGTCGGTCAATATCAACACGATCTGCCAGAAAAAGAATTAGATGATGAACTCCAAACTGTGATCGAAACTGGGGTCAATCAAGCAGGAGTCAATTTGAACACAGCTAGTGCTACTTTACTGCAACATATTTCAGGTCTAAATAAAACGACTGCTAAAAATATCGTTGCTTATCGGGATGAAAATGGGCGCTTTACCACGCGGACCCAGCTCAAAAAAGTTGCCCGTTTAGGCCAAAAAGCGTATGAGCAAGCCGCTGGTTTCTTGCGGATCATTGGGGGCAAAAATGTTTTTGATAACACTGATATTCACCCTGAAAGTTATCCTTTAGCTAAAGCGATCTTAGCAAAAGCGCAGATCAAACAAAAAGAGATCGGGACTGCTTTGGCGGAAGAAAAATTAGCCCATTTTGATGCTAAAACTTTTGCTAAAGCCAATCAAGCGGGACTAGCCACGGTCAAAGATATCGTAGCGAGCTTAAAGAAACCGGGGCGCACTTTACGCGATTCAATGCCAGCACCATTACTAAAAGCCGATGTCTTACACTTAGAAGATCTCAAGGTAGGGATGAAATTACAGGGAACGGTGCGGAATGTTGTCGATTTTGGTGCCTTTGTGGATATTGGGGTCAAGCAAGATGGTTTAGTTCACGTCTCCAAGATGAGTCAAAAATTTATCAAACATCCAAGTCAAGTCGTTACAATCGGTGATATCGTTGATGTTTATGTGACGGATGTCGATCTTAAGCGTGGGCGCATCCAGTTGAGTATGTTAGCGCCAGCCGATGACTGATCAACAGCTTCAAGCACTAGTCGAAGAGCTCTCATTGAAATATTTCAAACGTACTTTTACCCACCGCGCTTACTTCAATCGGCGTTTGAAAACCACTGGAGGGCGGTATTTATTGACAAGTCATGACATCGAGATCAATGAAAAGATGTTGACAAAATATGGCAAAGATACCCTTATCGGAACGATCAAGCATGAGCTTTGTCACTACCATCTGCATTTGACAGGGCGAGGGTATCGGCATCGCGATCAAGATTTCAAACAATTATTGCGTCAGGTCGGAGGCTTACGGTATGCTCCGGTCAGTAGCAAGAATTACCGTTACACATACAGTTGTCAAACTTGCGGGCAAAGATATCTGCGCCAACGTCGGGTCGATATCAAACGTTTTGTCTGCAGTCGTTGTCACGGGAAGTTGCGCCTTTTGAAAAAAATCTAAAAAAATAGTTGCAGGGGTCTAGTTTGTCTGCTATAATTAATTCTGTTGTCGCGGGTATGGCGGAATTGGCAGACGCGTCAGACTAAGGATCTGGTGAGCAATTGAGCTCGTGATGGTTCGAATCCATTTACCCGCATCACTAAGCAGGGCTGTGAATATTCACAGTCCTGTTTTTTCATTTGTGGATAAAAGCAAAGAGGTAGTTTATCCACAAAACGATATGCTATGATAAAGCTAATGATAAATATTTTTGAAAGAGGGCCTACTATGACAGCCGTAAAAATTACCGCAAGTGCGGGGTATCTTCCTGAAAAGGTAGTGACTAATGATGAATTGAGCCAGTTGATGGATACGTCCGATGAATGGATCGTGTCTCATACTGGGATCAAGCAACGGCACTATGCGATCGCTGAAAATACGTCAGATCTAGCTACAAAGGTCGCTCAAAAGTTATTAAAGCAAGCTAAGTTAGATGCGACTGCGATCGATCTGATCATCGTATCAACGATCACACCGGATGCTTTAACACCGGCGACGGCAGCGATCGTCCAAAAAAATATCCAAGCTAGCAATGCCTTTGCCTATGATTTGTCAGCCGCGTGTGCAGGTTTTATCTTTGCGTTGGCAACTGCTGAAAAATTTATCCACAGCGGGATGTATCAGCGTGCAATGGTCATCAGTGCGGAAACTAATTCCAAGATGATGGACTTTAGCGATCGGACCTCAGCAGTCTTTTTTGGGGATGGTGCTGCTGGTGTGATCTTAGAAAAAAGTGCAGGTAAGACAGCGTATTTAGCTGAAAAGATCGCCACACGAGGTAATACTGAAGTTATCCACAGCGGACGTGTGGCACCGCTACAAAAAGTCGCTGCAGACAATTATCCACAACTAGATGCATTCTATCAAGACGGACGAGCAGTTTACAATTTTGTAACAAATGACGTTAATGCTCATATCGATGAATTTTTGGCAGATAATGGTGTTAAACCAGCTGACCTTGATCTAGTGATCACCCATCAAGCTAATTTGCGGTTGATCGAAAACATTGCGCAACATTTAGCTTTGGATATAGACAAGTTTGCGATCAATGTCACTGAAGCGGGAAATACTTCGTCGGTAGGGATCCCGTTAGCCTTGGCGCAAGCTTTAGAGCAGGGAAAACGGCCTAAAAAAGTCTTGTTGACCGGTTTTGGTGCTGGGTTAGCCTATGGCAGTATCTTGTTAGATTTAAGTGAATTTGGAAAATAAAATGTATTTGACCCGTGGATGTAATGCTACAAACACGGGTTTTTTCGTATTTCTAAGTAACATACGATAGATAAATAAGTACAAATATGTAATTTAAGAGTAACATTTCTGTAATCTTACTAGTGTATACTATGAAAAGTAAATAAATCGACGAGGTATCCAAAATTATGTTTTTAAAGAAAGTAATCACAAGTACAGTCGCACTTAGTATGTTGGCTGTGTCTGTTTTAAACACAACAACAGCAGTGAGTGCAGATACTGTATCTGATACTCAAAATGCGATCAATACTAATAAGAATGAAACAGATAAATTATTAAAAGATATTGCATCAGCAAACGCTGACAACATTAAGTTACAAGAACAAATTTCAGATAACACTGAAAAGATCGAAAAATTAAAGACTGATATCGATCAGTCAAATGAAAAGATCGACAAGTTAAATGGTCAGATCGAAGGTGCTAAGGTCGAAGTTGAAAAACGTACAGAAGCACTTAAGGGTCAATTAGTTGCTTTACAAAAGAAATCTGGTGACACAGTTAGTGGTAACATCTACCTTGATTTCGTGATCAACTCAGAAGACTTCTCTGACTTAGTTTCACGTACTTTTGCTGTCAACAAATTGAACCAAGCTAACAAAGAAGCTTTGAACGATGTTAAAGAAGCAAAAGATCAATACACAGCATTATTGAATGAACAAGAAAAGACAAAAGCTAATTTGCAATCAGATAAATCTGAGCTTGAAACAAAGCAAAATGATTTGAAATCAATGAAAGAAAAATCTGATCAACAACAAGCTGACTTAAACAAGAAGATCGAAGATAACAAGGCTACTTTGGTTGCTTTACAATCTCAATATGAAGAAGCAGCAAATGCAGTTAAACTTGCTCAAGATAAGGCAAACGCAACTGCACAAGTTGCTGACGCTAAGAAAGATGATAACAAGTCAAACAACACCGATAACAAAGCTACTGAAAACAAAACAACACCAGAAGCTACGAGTTCTAACGCTGGTAGCATCAGCCAAGGTGATGGTAGCACACATGGTATCGTAGCAGGCAACACATATCCATGGGGGCAATGTACATGGTACGTAAAACAAGTTGCTCCTTGGGCTGGCAATAACTGGGGCAATGGTGGACAATGGGGTTCATCTGCAGCAGCTGCTGGCTTTAGAGTAGATCACTCACCAGCTGCTGGTTCGATCATCGTTTTCTTACCAGGTCAATCTGTTGGTGGTCAATGGACAGCTGATGGTGCTTACGGACACGTTGCTTACGTTGAATCTGTTAACGGTAACTCTGTAACGATCAGCCAAGGCGGTATGGGCTTTAGCAATCCAGCTGGTCCTAACACACAAACAATCTCTGGTGCAGGTAGCTATATCTACATCCACCGTTAAGATAAGCTTTCAAAAGCTCATTGGAAATGATAAGTTCATTTTCAATGAGCTTTTTTGTGTTCTGGAAATATAACGTTGATAAGTAAAGGCGACCAGAATGAGTCTTTACAGCATACTAAATGAAAACCAAAGAAAACCTTTGAAAGATCATAAACGTAAACGCTTGGTAGTGTTATAGCATTTGAGAGCATATAAAAAAACACGCCCGATCGCGTGTCTTTAAAATATTAATAAGCATAATTTCCAGTATGATAGGAAGTGTTGCCATAGTCATTGGTGTAAGTAGTTGTTGGATCATCAGTGGTCTGATAAGTAGGATCATCAGTCGAATCATCGTCAAAACTCTTAGTTGAAGCATCTAAGCCAAGTTGTTTACGGATCGCATCTGAAACTTTTTTCTTTTCAGAAGCAGATGCGACTTGGTATGAAAGACCATCTAGCATAGTATCTTGCCCTTGTAGCACGTTAGATTCGATCGTTTGACCAGCATCTTTATAGCTAGTTGCGATCGTGATCATATCGCCATAAGTTAGATCGGTCTGCATATTGCTTCCGATCGATTTAAGTAATTTTTGATAGTTAGAGACCGCAGAAACAGAAAGTGATTTATTAACGATGGCTTCGATAACTTGCTTTTGCCGTTTTTGTCGACCGTAATCACCTTCTGGATCATCATAACGCATTCGTGAGTAAGCCAAGGCTTGCTTCCCATTTAGCGTTACTGTTTTACCCTTAGTTACATCAGCATCTTCATACTTGAAGGTAAGTAGTGGTTTGATCGTGATCCCCCCCACGGCATCAACGATCTGCGTCAGACCACGCATATTGACTAACACGTAGTAATCGATCGGGATATCAAGTGTATCTTGGATCGTTTCGATCGCAGTTGAGACACCACCGATCGTGTAGGCTGAGTTGACTTTATCATATGAATTGACTGAGTCTGGGACCTCGACTTTAGTATCGCGTGGGATACTTGTTAGAGTAGTTGTCTTAGTTTCTGGATTTAAAGTGGCGACAATGATCGTATCGGTTCGCCCGGTGTCATCGCGCCCTAGATCACCTGTGTCGGTCCCAAGCAGTAAGATCGAGATCGGACGCTTGTCTTTTAAGACAGAGGAAACGTCGCGACTCTTAGTTACATTTGAACCGTTGTAGGTCTTGTCTAACGTGTTTTTAGCTGAATTTAGAATGTGATATATGTAAGTTCCAGCTCCCAAAAAAACGATCAAGGTCAATACTAATAAAGTCCAACAGATCCGTTTGCGTAATTTGGGATCACGCTTTTTGACATGCGAGGTCGAACTTTTTCTCGATCGCGGTTCAATTTCATTATTCATATATGGTGCTCCTTATTTTTTATGCTCTCTCATTGAATTATACACGTTTGGACATAAAATATAAGGTTTAGGAAGGAATTTTAATTTAAATTAAGATTTAAGTCAAATATTTCTTTTTGTAAAAAGCCCGAAAATACAGGGATTTTGTGCTATAATCGGTAATGTTACATATTGTTTACAAAATCGTGAAAGTAACACGGTAATTTACATTGATAGTTTGGAGGCAAAAATGGAACAGCAGAAAAATTTTAGTAAAAAAGCTACTAAAAGAAAACGTGCGCCATTATCCAAGCATCACCATATGACTATCCGATGGGACGAATTTATCGGAGATGCCGGCGATGAATTGGCAATTGATGCAAGTTTAAAGGAGCGAGCAGCGATCGTTGGGCGGATCGGGATCTTGATGCTCGCCTGTGGAACTGGGGCCTGGCGCGTTAGAAATTCAATGAATATTATTGCCCGAGTTCTAGGCTTGACCTGTACGGCTGATGTTGGTCTAGTCTCGATCGAATACACTTGTGTCGAACTCGATGAAAGTTATACTCAAACTTTGGCACTAGCGACTTCAGGTGTCAATACGAGTAAGTTGACTGATCTCGAGTGGTTTGTTCGAGAATTTGAACGCCATGGTCGGCAGATGACGATCTCAGATATCCATTATTTGATCGATCAGATCCGAGCTAAATCAGGTTTATATAAACCACCTGTTTTAGGTTTAGCAGCTGCGCTTGCCTGCAGTGCCTTTGTCTTTTTACTTGGTGGTGGTTTGATCGAAATGATCTGTGCCTTTATAGGGGCGGGCTTTGGCAATTATGTGCGCGCTAAGATGAATCAGCACAAGATCACATTATTTGCGGGGATCTTTGTCAGTGTGGCGGTGGCCTGTTTGATGTATATGGTCTCTTTTCGTGGGATCGAGGCACTGTTTTCTGTTTCTAGTCGTCACGAAGCAGGCTATATTGGAGCGATGTTATTTGTGATCCCAGGATTTCCATTTATTACAAGTGGACTAGATATCGCTAAACTTGATATGCGTTCGGGTTTGGAACGCATGGCACATGCCTTGACGATCATCATCGTTGCCACCATGGTCGGTTGGTTGACTGCGATGAGCATCAACTTTAAGCCCGAAGATTTTATCCCCTTGCAACTCACTTCTTGGCAGTTGCTCGCTTTAAGGCTACCAGCTAGTTTTTGTGGTGTCTTTGGCTTTTCCTTGATGTTCAATAGCTCACCTAAACTAGCTTCAACAGCGGGGATCATTGGGGCCTTAGCGAATACGTTACGTTTGGAATTAGTCGATTATACTAGCGTTCCTCCTGCAGCTGCCGCCTTTGTTGGAGCCTTGCTGGCAGGTTTGTTGGCTTCGATATTGGGGAAAAAAGCCGGTTATCCACGCATTTCTTTGACAGTACCTGCGATCGTGATCATGGTCCCTGGGCTTTACATGTATCGGGCGGTGTACAACATTGGCTTAAACTCGATCAGTGTTGGGGCATATTGGTTGACTCAAGCAACATTGATCGTCTTGGCTTTACCTTTGGGCTTGATCGCAGCTCGGATCTTGACAGATCCAAAATGGCGATATAGTGATTGATATTTAATAAAAAAGAAGCGACAGACCTTTTTTGACGCTTCTTTTTTCGTTATAGTAGTAGAAGTAAGATCAATTGGAAAGGAAATGACGGATGACAAAGTTAGTATTGATCCGGCATGGTCAAAGTTTAGCTAATCAAGAAAACGAATATACTGGCTGGTCGGATTCGCCTTTGACAGTTCAAGGTATCAGAGAAGCTAAAATAGCTGGTGAAAAATTACGTCAAACAGGGATCGTATTTGAACACGTACATACATCAGTTTTGCAACGTGCGATCAAAACAGCCGATATCGTGTTAACTGAGTTAGGGCAGGAGTATTTACCACTCACCAAAACTTGGCGCTTAAATGAACGACATTATGGTGCATTGCGTGGACTGAATAAAGACTATACCCGTAAACTTTATGGAAAAAAGCAAGTAGCTTTGTGGCGTCGGTCATTTGAAGCTATCCCGCCTTTGTTGGAAAAGCCCCAAAACGATCGCCGCTATCAAGGGTATCCTAAAACGATCGTCCCACGAGCCGAGAGCTTAAAACAGGCCTCAGCTCGGATCATCCCTTACTGGGTCGATCATATTGCTCCGCGGGTACTGCAAGGAAAAGATCAATTGATCGTGGCTCATGGTAGTACTTTACGGGCATTGATCAAATACCTAGAAGCGATCTCAGATACAGGGATCGATGGGGTCGAAGTTGCTAATGCAGCGCCGATCATCTATGAATTAGACGATAAATTACAGATCATCTCTAAAACGACATTGTAAAAAAGATCTCACTGAAGTTATCAAAACCTCAGTGAGATCTTTTTATATCGTTAAGCCAATGAACCCATAGGATCCCAAGGTGCTAGGACTTTAGGTTCTTCTTTTAGAACTTCTTTTAATTCATCAGGTAAGAAATTCTTGTTGATAACGATCTGGTAGCAATATTCATCCATCCAGTCATCTGTCATCACAAAAAATCCTTTCGTCCCGACTTTATCACCCCAAGAGTTTTCAACTTTCCATTTCTTAGGTCGACCGTCAATAAGATCGACTCCAGTCAAGACCATAGCATGTGTCATCAAGCTTTCGCCGTAATCTAAGCGTTCTGCTTTTGACATTGCAAGGTCAACATCAAAGAGTTGATCGCGGTGGTAGAGTTCAGTATCCATGATCCCTTGTTTGCGGTCAGAAGATTTGCCGACATCACAACCGAACCAAACGCTTTCTCCTGACTCTAACTGCTTGACAGCTAATTTTTTGAAGGTATCCATATCAACGTTTAAGTGCCGTACTTCACGCCCACCAACGACATTGCCTAACATATCAACTGTGTACATGTGGTTGAAAGGCTTATCATCTGTTGGTCCGTTGATCACTGAGATGTAATCTTTGGTTTCCCAACCGAGATATTTATCGAAGAATTCTTTTGGCGTCAAGTCACGATCAAGGTGATAGTTGTTATCTTTATCACGATATTCAAAATCAAACGTTGCCGGTGGTTCACCAAAGCTGTAAGCCGCCATGCGATAAACTTCAGCTAACATTTTTTCTTTTTGAGTTTCGATCTGAGCTTCAGTTGCCTTATTTTGAACTAATTCGCGCAACAAGACTGCATCTTTACGCAATTTAAGGTTCAAAAGTGAATTGAACTCACTTGAAGCTGAGGAGTTGTGGGTCTCTGGCATAGCAGACTTAGGCATAACGCCATATTTTTCGATCAAGCCCATGATCATATCCCATTGGCCACCATCTTGTTGTGGCGTTGCTAGCAACCACGCAACTTTCCGGTCAGACGTTGGGAAGCCTGCTGTTTTTAAGATGTTTTCATAAAAATAATTTGCTTTTTCAAGTTTATCCCAGAAGAATGTAAAGTTTTGTGATAATTCAAAATCATCTGGTAGATTTAAGCGATTGCGTAGATCGTGACGCAAAGTATTCAAGGCAGCAAACATCCAGCAACGACCGGATTGTTTTTGATCAGCGACCTTACCTGTATCAAGATCGACCGAGAAAACAGGTGTTGTGTTTACTTCCGCACGATAGTCACGGCTGGAAGCTAGGATCCCATTTTGTGTTACAGTCCGTTCAAGAACACGGTGATCATTACGTTTTTCAAGTAAATTTTTAAAATTTTTGAGTTGCGCAGTGCTGATTGATTTAGTCACTGGAAATCATCCCCCTTTAATGAACTACTAATAGTGTAGTCCTCTTTTAGCTATAAGTAAACAATGAATTAGCTTTAAATTATTAAATCTAATTTTTTTAATATTAGTCTATGGTGATAAAAGCTACAAGTTTTGACTGAATTACAAAAAGAAGCACATTTTGGTGCTTCTTTTTGTAAAATGTACTAGTCACGGGCATGTAAGACTACAGGCCCGACTTGTTTGCCAACGATCACATCGTTTACCATATCTAAGAAAAGACCGTGTTCAACGACGCCGACCTGGTGGATGAGATATTCGGCTAAAGCGTGTGGATCATCGATCTGTTTTAGGTGTAGGTCGATGATGTAATTATCTGAATCGGTCAATAAGAGACTACCATTTTCTTGTTTGCGAAAAGTTGGATTCAAGCCCTTAGCCACAAAACGGTCAAATAATTTTTGGCTACCATATGGGATGACCTCAACTGGTAATGGAAAAGCGCCTAATTTATCGACCATCTTGCTTTCATCCACGATCCAGAGGACTTTAGTGGAGTTGACTGCAACGATCTTTTCAAATAAAAGAGCAGCGCCCCCACCCTTGATACCTTGAAAATCGCTTGAGATCTCATCGGCACCATCGATCACGATATCGATATGGTCAGCTTCATCGACTGAGATCAAAGGAATGCCTAAGGCTTCAGCTTGTTTAGCTGTAACACTTGAGGTAGTCACGCCAGTTATTTGGAGATCTTCTTCAGCGATCCTACGTCCCAAAGCATCGACCATATAGCGGACGGTCGAGCCGGTACCTAAGCCGACGATCATGCCATTTTTGACCCATTCAACTGATTTTTCGCCTACCAGACGTTTTAGTTCATTTTGATTCATGTAAAAGATCCTTTCAGATTTAACTTATTTATTTTGCTTGAATAATAAGTGTTCAAGTTCAGGATTAGCTGCAAAATATTTTTGCGTGTAAGAGCACAAAGGCAGGATCGTCTTATTTTGCGCCTTTGCGTGCTCTAAAAAGAAGACGGTCATCTTTTTTGCAAGTCCTTGGCCACGTGCTTGTTCAGCGACAAATGTACGTTCGATAACATAAGTTTGGTCATTGTTGATCATTTTAAAGCCAATATTACCGAGCATTTCTTGCTGCTCGTTTTGACAAATTAGTTGGTCGTCTTGCCAGATGAAATCCATATCTATCACCCCAAATTAAATAATTATCAGCGGTAAAAAACATAACATTAAATAATGTGAAATGCTGTTTGCCTTCAAAATTAATGGTATCATAAATATAGTACTGACAACTACTAAAATGAATGGGGTTTGAGAAATGAAAAGAGGATTTGAGATCGTTTCAAAATATCAAGGTGAGGACTTGACGTTGCCAGTTAGAGCAACACAAAATGCAGCGGGCTATGATTTTTGTGCAGCTAAAGATTTTGTCTTGCCAAGTATTTGGAAGCGTAACTTTTTGAAGGTCTTACATGCGTTACGTAAACAAAAAGAGTATACGGTAGAAGATATGGTGGCTGCTAATAAGGTCTTAAAGCCATACCTTGTGCCAACTGGGATCAAGGCTTATATGCAGCCTGATGAGTTCTTGATGTTGGCTAACCGCTCCAGCAATCCGTTAAAACACGGTTTGATCTTACCAAATGGGGTCGGGATCGTTGATGCTGATTATTATGGAAATGATAACAATGAAGGCGAGATCTTTTTCCAATTGGTCAATTTTGGGTTAACGGACAAAGTGATCAAAAAGGGTGAAAGATTAGGCCAAGGCATCTTTTTGCCGTATCTTTTGGCTGATGATGAAGCAGCGCCTTTAGCTAAGAGAACTGGTGGTTTTGGTTCATCAGGACGTTAGGAATTTAAAGATATCTTATGATTTTTTTTAATGATTTTCGGGTATACTAATATTTTATAAGTAGAGGGGGGCAATTATGGCAAAAGTCAAAACTAGATATGTATGTCAAAACTGTGGCTATGTATCACCGCGCTATTTGGGGCGGTGTCCTAACTGTAGTGAATGGAACACTTTAGTTGAAGAAGTTGAACAAAAAAGTGTGGCCGTTAAAGCTGCCCCACGAGTTACTTTGACAGGAACAACGAATACCCCACAAAAGATCGATACGATCGAGATCTCACAGACACCTAGAGTTGATACGAAAAATGGTGAATTGAATCGTGTCTTAGGTGGTGGTGTGGTTCCAGGATCAATGGTCTTGATCGGGGGCGATCCTGGGATCGGTAAATCAACGTTGCTTTTACAAGTTTCGGGAAGTTTATCAGATCAAGGGGGAAAGTTGCTCTACGTTTCAGGTGAAGAAAGTGCTAACCAGATCAAGATGCGTGCTCAACGCTTGGGGGTCTCAGGTAGTGAATTTTACCTTTACCCTGAGACTGATATGGGAAGTATTTTACAAAATATCGAAGACTTAAAACCAGACTATGTCATCATTGACTCAGTTCAAACGATGCAGATGCCAGAAGTTACTTCGGCAGTCGGGAGTGTGGCGCAGATCCGCGAAGTGACTGCTGCTTTGATGCAAGTTGCTAAGACAAATGGGATCACGATCTTTATCGTTGGTCATGTGACTAAGGGTGGCGCGATCGCCGGGCCGAAGATCTTAGAGCATATGGTCGATACGGTGTTGTACTTTGAAGGTGATATGCATCGCACCTACCGGATCTTACGTGCAGTTAAAAATCGTTTTGGTTCGACTAATGAGATCGGCGTGTTTGAGATGCGCGATGGCGGTCTAGTTGAAGTACCTAATCCATCTGAGATCTTTTTAGAAGAGCGTTTAAGTGGCGCGACCGGTTCGGCTGTCGTGGTCTCAATGGAAGGGACACGCCCGATCTTAGCAGAGATCCAAGCGTTAGTCACCCCAACTGCATTTGGCAATGCTAAGCGAACAACGACGGGATTAGATCACAATCGGGTCTCGTTGATCATGGCAGTGCTCGAAAAGCGTGCTGGGCTACTTTTGCAAAATCAAGATGCTTACTTGAAAGCAGCTGGGGGCGTTAAATTAGACGAACCTGCGATCGATCTAGCTATTGCGATGAGTTTGGTGTCGAGTTATCGTGACCAACAGACTGCGCCAGACGACTGCTTTATCGGTGAATTAGGTTTGACCGGTGAGATCAGACGTGTGACCCGGATCGACCAAAGAATATCTGAAGCAGCTAAATTAGGCTTTAAACGGGTCTTTATTCCCCAAAATAATTTAAATGGTCTGGAATTGCCAACTAATATCGATGTGGTCGGCGTTAAGACGATCAGTGAAGCTTTAAGGCATGTTTTTTAAGAAAGGGGTCATTAATACATGCGCAAACGAATAATCCAATTGATCTTTGCGTTCCTCGGTATCGGGGCGGGGTATTCCTTTTTGCCCGGTCTGTGGGACCTATTAAACATTCAGATACAAGTTTTATATAATCCGATCGTAAATATGTTTATCGGGTTAGTTTTAATGATGCTATGCTCATTTATCTTAGCTGAACCACTTGAAGGTGTACTAAAAAAAGTCGAAGAGACACTTGCTAAACAAAAGACCGAGGCGATCATTTCTGAGAGTATTGCAATTATTGTGTCACTTGTGATCGCGGTCTTGATCTCAACGCTTTTTTGGCAATCACCACTGTTCTTTATCAATACGATCTTGCCAGTGATCGTGATGATCTTATTTGCCTATCTCGGCTGGTTCGTAGGACGCACGCGCTTAGGTGATCTGCCTAAGTTGTTCTCGACGCGGGCTAAGAAAAAAGAAGCCGAAGAAAATAACGTTTTAGAACGTAAAGTAGGCGACAACTTTTATAAATACAAATTGTTAGATACTAACATTTTGATCGATGGTCGGATCTATGATCTCGCCAAGACTGGCTTTTTAGAAGGGACCTTAGTCGTACCTAACTTTGTCTTGTATGAATTGCAATATATCGCTGATTCAGGTGATAGTATCAAACGTGTTCGTGGGCGACGTGGACTAGATATTTTGAATAAGTTGCAAAATGAAAAGATCGTGCCAGTTGAGATGTATGAAGGCGATTTTGATGATATCCAAGAAGTTGATTCCAAATTGATCAAGCTTGCCAAAATGTTAGATGCGGTGATCGTAACTAATGACTACAATTTGAATAAAGTCAGCGAATTTCAAAATGTGAAGGTTTTAAACGTCAATGCGTTGGCTAAGTCACTCAAGCCTCGAGTGATCCCAGGTGAACGGTTGAACGTCATGGTGATCAAGAACGGGACTGAGCGTCAACAAGGAGTCGCTTATCTCGATGATGGTACGATGATCGTGGTTGAAGATGGGCGTTATTATATGAACAAGACGATCGAAGTTGAAGTTACTTCAGCGATCCAGACCGATGCTGGGCGGATGATCTTTGCAAAACCTTATCATTCTAAGAAGAAGTTACGTGAAAAAAACTAAGGAATTAGCCTAGAGTAGTTTATTTTTTGCCTTATTCATTGTAAAATTGTAGGGTATGTAAAGTAATAACAAGAAAGAGGCGCTTAAATTGGCAAAAGATAAGATTCGCGTTCGTTATGCACCAAGTCCAACGGGGCATTTGCATATCGGTAATGCACGAACCGCGTTATTTAACTATTTATTTGCACGTCACAATAAAGGGACATTCGTTTTACGAATTGAAGATACGGATACTAAACGTAATATTGCAGACGGCGAAAAAAGCCAGCTCGATAACCTTAAATGGTTAGGGATCGACTGGGATGAAGGTCCAGATAAACCAGGTAAATATGGGCCTTACCGTCAGTCCGAACGTAAAGATATCTACCAACCATTGATCCAAGAATTATTGGACAAGGGTCTAGCGTATGAATCTTATATGACAGAAGAAGAATTACAAGCGCAACGTGAAGAACAAAAAGCTAATGGTGAAGCACCACGTTATATCTACGAATACGAAGGTATGACAGCTGATCAGATCAAAGCTTCACAAGAAGAAGCTAAAGCAAAAGGCTTAAAACCAGTTATCCGGATCCGTTTACCACATGATAAGGTCTACGAATGGGATGATATCGTTAAAGGTAAAGTTAGCTTTAATTCCGATACTATCGGAGGCGACTTTGTGATCCAAAAACGCGATGGGATGCCAACTTACAACTTTGCGGTAGTTGTAGATGATCACTTGATGAATATCACGCACGTTTTACGTGGTGATGATCATGTGGCTAACACACCAAAACAATTGGCTGTTTATGATGCTTTTGGCTGGGAAGCTCCAGTCTTTGGGCATATGTCACTTATCATCAACTCCGAAACAGGTAAGAAGCTTTCCAAGCGTGATGAATCTGTCTTGCAATTTATCGAACAATATCGTTCACTAGGTTACTTGCCAGAAGCAATGTTTAACTTCATCACCTTGCTTGGTTGGTCGCCAGTGGGTGAATCTGAGATCTTTTCACAAAAAGATTTTGTCAAGATGTTTGATCCAAAACGTTTAAGTAAATCACCAGCAGCCTTTGATGGTAAGAAACTTGAATGGATCAACAACCAATATGTCAAATCGGCTGATAGTGATGAGATCACAGATTCATCTTTGAAGCAATTGATCAAAGCGGGCAAGATCCAAGCAGATCCAGATACGATGGAGATCCAATGGGTCCGTCAATTAGTTAACTTGTATAAGCGTCAAATGTCTTATACGGGTCAATTAGCTGAAATGGCTGAGATCTTCTTCACTGAACCACCAATGCTAGATGAAGAAGCTAAAGCTGAATTAGCAGATGAGTCAGCAACGATCGTGTTAGAAGAATTTGCTAAGCAAGCAAAACAATTACCGATTTTTGATGCTGTATCTATCCAAAATATGATCCGTCAGATCCAAAAAGATACTGGTGTGCGTGGGCGCAAGCTTTACATGCCTATCCGGATCGCAACGACGCGTGAAATGCATGGACCGGAATTAGCTCCTTCGATCGAGCTTTTAGGTCGCCAAAAAGTTTTGGAACATTTGGATAAGACTTTAGCTGAAATGAAAGCTTAGAATATAATAACAAGCTGCGATAAAAAAGACATTAGTCTGCGCAAGGGCAGCTTAATCAGGGCTGTGACAAAAGTTGCAGCCCTTTTATTTTATCTGTACGAAGCAAGTCGCTTTGCTCCACACTCAAATAACGTGTTGCACAAGTTTAAGGCTAGTGAATAACAAGGCTCTAAGCCAGATGCAAAAAGCGCATCAGTCTTATAGCCCAGTTATTCATACGCCTTAACCCAAGTTGTTACACTCAAATAAAAGGGGGTTTACAATATGATCCAGATCTATAATACTTTAACAAAAGAAAAAGAAGCGTTTAAACCGCTTGTTGCTGGTAAGGTCAGCATGTATGTCTGCGGGCCCACTGTTTATAATTATATCCACATCGGTAATGCTCGCTCAGCGATCGCTTTTGATACTGTTCGACGCTACCTTGAATATCGTGGCTATGAAGTAAATTATGTTTCTAACTTTACCGATGTTGATGATAAGATCATCAAAGCTAGTCAAGAAACGGGTCTATCTGTTCAAGAAGTGACAACTAAATTTATTGCAGCCTTTTATGAAGATATCGCTGCTTTGAACATCAAAAAGGCAAGCAAAAATCCGCGAGTCATGGAAAATATGCCAGAGATAATTGATTTTATCGCTACTTTAGTGGATAAAGGCTATGCTTATGAGGCGCAAGGAGACGTGTATTATCGTGCCCGTAAATTTAAAGACTACGGGAAACTTTCGGGACAATCGATCGATGCTTTAGAACAAGGAGCCAGTGAACGTGTCCAAGCAAGTGATCAAGGCAAAAAAGAAGATCCATTAGATTTTGCACTTTGGAAAAGTGCTAAACTTGGAGAGATCGCTTGGGATTCTCCTTGGGGTAAAGGACGTCCAGGATGGCATATCGAATGTTCTGTGATGGCTGGTAAATATCTTGGTAAGACGATCGACATTCACGCTGGTGGTCAAGATCTGGAATTTCCACACCATGAAAATGAGATCGCTCAAAGTGAGGCTAAAAATGATCAAAAGTTTGCCAACTATTGGATGCACAATGGTTTTGTAACGATCGGTCAAGACGATGAAAAGATGAGTAAGTCACTGGGAAACTTCGTGACGGTCCATGAATTAGTCAAAAAGATCGATCCGCAGATCATCCGCTTCTTGATGGCAACGACACAATATCGTCATCCGATCCGCTATAGTCAAGCCAATTTAGATGATGCTAAGACTAACTTGAACAAATTAAAGACAGCTGCGCAAAATGTGCGCTATCGCTTGGAAGATGCTGGTGATGGTGCACTTGATGCTGAGGTCCAAGCCAAAGTTGAAGAATTAGTAGCGAAATTCAAAGTAGCGATGGATGATGACTTTAATACGCAAAATGGGATCACAGTGGTCTATGAATTAGCGCGTGAATTAAATGTTTATGCAGCTAGAGAAGAGGTCGATCGCGAAACTTTAGAATATCTTTTGCAAAATTTTGCAACTTTAGTCGAAATTTTTGGGATCGAATTTGAAAATGAAGAGCTCGGTGATGAAAAAATCGAAGCGTTGATCAAAAAACGTGATGAAGCGCGAGCAAACCGTGATTTTGCCACAAGTGATGAGATCAGAGATATTTTGAAAGATCAAGGTATCATTTTAGAAGATACCCCACAAGGTACACGATGGAAGAGAGGGTAAAATGGCAGATTACAAACAGGTAAATGGGATCGCACTTGCTTATATGGGGGATGCGATCTATGAAGTCTATATCAGAAAGCATTTATTAGATGAAGGGATGACTAAACCAACACGTTTGCATCATCGCGCGACGCACTATGTATCGGCTAAAGCACAAGCGATGCTCATCAAAAAAATGGAAGAACAAGAACTGTTAACACAAGAAGAACAAGAGTATTTTCGACGCGGTAGAAATGCAAAGAGTTATACTTCGGCTAAGAACACTTCAGTTGTGACTTATCGGATCTCGACTGGTTTTGAAGCTTTGTTTGGTTATCTTTATCTAAGTGGACAGACGAAGCGTCTAGATGAACTAGCAGCTTGGTGCATCAAAACAGTTGAAGCGGAGGGAAAATAATGGCAACAAATGAAGATTTTGTGATCGGACGCCACCCGGCTGTGGCAGCTTTGAAGAGCAATCAAGCGGTCAATAAAGTATTTTTACAATCAGGTCTAAAAGCCGATGCCTTAAAAGAAGTGGCTAGTTTGGCCAAGAAAAAAGGTGTGATCGTCAACCAAGTTCCAAAAGCTAAGTTAGATCTATTAGCTGATGGTCAAAACCACCAGGGGGTCGTGTTGGCTGTAGCGGCTTATGAATATGCGAGTTTAGATGATCTATTTGCTAAAGCTCAGGCTAAAGATGAAGATCCATTTTTTATCATCTTAGATGGCATCGAAGACCCACACAATTTAGGATCGATCATGCGAACAGCTGATGCTGCGGGAGTGCATGGGATCATTATTCCTAAGCGCCGAGCTGTGCAATTGACCTCGACAGTAGCGAAGACTTCAACTGGAGCGATCGAATATGTGCCAGTATGTCGGGTAACTAATCTTGTTCAAACAGTCGAAGAGCTTAAAAAACGGGGTATTTGGGTCTTTGGAACTGATATGCAGGGGACTGATTTTAGAAAATGGAGTGCCAAGGGACCTACTGCTTTGGTGATCGGCAATGAAGGTAAAGGGATCGCACCATTACTTAAGAAAAAGTGTGATGAGATGTTGACGATCCCAATGGTCGGCCATGTTCAAAGCTTAAATGCTAGTGTTGCTGCTAGTCTCTTGATCTACCAAGGCTTTACTTCACGGGGCAATTAACGATGAAAAAGCGAATTTTGATCGTTGATGCCTACAATATGATCGGGCATTGGCCAGAATTAGAGAAGTTGAAAAAGGCTGATCGTTTAGAAGAAGCTCGCGATAAACTATTATATATTCTCTCAGATTATTATAAGCAAAGTAATGCAGAGATCATTGTAGTTTTTGATGCGATGTATGTGCCGGGATTATCAAAAAGTTATGAACAGTATGGTCTGCAAGTTATTTGGACTGATGAAGGCCAAACTGCTGATAGTTATATTGAATCTTTAGCTGGAAAATTGCAGACACGTTTGACCCAAGTTGAAGTTGCGACCAGCGATGGAGCTGAACAGTGGACGATCTTTTCGCAAGGTGCTTTGCGCAAGCCAGCTTGGGAGTTGTACCAAGATATAAAAAGGGCCAAGCGTGAAGTTCATGTGGCCGCAAGACAATACCAAGATCAAGCGTTAGTTAGACGGTCGCCATTTAGTGACGAGCAGTTGGATGTTTTAGCTAAGTTGCGCGATGACCTTTCTAAATAAGAGTTTTAAGTCGAGTTCGAGTAGGACTCGACTTTTTGTTAGAAAAAATATGAAAATATAATATAAAAATATTTGTATTTTATCATTTTGTTAACTATTTGTTGATTTTTTAAAATTTTGCTAAAATATCCAATTTTTTAGCTAAAAAATAAAATTATTTTGTACTAATTTTGCTGGAATATTAATTCCTAAAATTTTATAAGTAATGTAAACTTTAGGAGTATTAATAAATAATTAGTTAAAGGAGAGAATCTGACAAATGGTCTCTAAAAATAATAAAGACTTTTATTTGAGAAAATCTGCTAACAAGGTTTCTAAGTATACGATCAAGAAACTTAGTGTTGGCGTTGCCTCTGTCTTATTGAGTACCACCTTCTTTCTGGGTACAGCAGCTAGTGCTGATGCTACGGGGGACGATCAAGCTAAAGAAACAGAAGCAACATCATCTTCTACCGATGCAACAGATCTAAGTAGCTCAGAAGTAACACTTAAAAGTTCGACCACTGCTACAGAAGACACATCATCTTCCACCACGACCGATGCTGTAGCAGAACAACAACCAGCTACTGAAGCTCAAAGTAGCCCAGCTTTTGAAGACACAACAGTTTCCCAAACAGAAGTATCATCTTCCACCGATAATTCTACAAAATCCTCCCCTGAACAAACAGAAAAACAAGATACAACAGCTAAAAATAACCAACAAGCTACAGAAGAAGTAGCAAATACTACAACAGAACAAACATCACAAGCAAAAGACATTGTAACAACAGCTGATGCAACTAAAGCATCTGCAACAACAACTGATACACCAGTCGAAGTTCCAGCAACTTTCCGTCGTATCAGCCCAAATGCCTCCTTACGTGCTGCAACAGCAACACCAACAACTGATGAAGGTGTAACAGTTACTAGCTGGTCACAATTAGTTAGTGCCTTACGTAACTCTAATAATTCCTTGATCAATGTTAATGGTACCCTTACAGCAACAAGTACTGAAGATATTGGTTATTCTGGTCATAAGGTAACAGTTAAAGGTCAAAATGGTGCAGGGATCAATTTTGGCACAAATCTACTTACCACAACAGGTAGCGGTTGGGACTTGACCTTTGATAATTTGCGTATCATAACTGGTAGTGGTCGTGGTGTGATCGATACAGGACAAGGCAATAATACGATAACCTTTAAAGATGTTACTCACACTGGTAATTCCCTATTTGGGGGAGCAAGAGCAGATACAGCTAATAATGCTTTGATCTCAGGGGCTAATACTACTATCAAGATCGAAGGTAATACGACATCTACTGTTAATACCGCGCCATTTGTTCAGGCCTATGGTAATTCTGGTAGGCAATACGGCGTAACTATCCAGAATAATGGCACTATATTAGAGAGTGGCACAGCAAATATCCATGATGCTAAAGCTGTTATTATAGCTGATGGGGCTAATTTTACCTTAAATCGTAGTTCAATTGGTGATGGTATCAAATTGATCAGTGACGGCGGAAGTGTTTCTGTTGGCAACAATGCGACTTTCACTATTAATATGAATACCAACAATGCTACAGATAGTGCTCGATATCATAATGCTGGTATTTTCATGGAAAATAGTGGTAGTTTCACGACTGGGCGTAACTCTACCGTAAACATGAATACAAGTATCGGTCAAGCTGTTTCGATCGGAGCAGATCGTCCGGGTATTGCAGTTACAGACAGAGATCGCTTCGGTGGTTATACAGCTAACCAATCACGTAATGCTGGTCCTACAACGGTGAAGTTTGGTGATTATTCGAACTTTAATTTCACTGGACGTGATGGTTTTATCTTAGGTAACAATGCTAACTTTACTTCCGGTGAATATTCAAATGTTCATTTCCAAAATAAAGGAAATGGTGTAGCGCTCGATCTTGCAAATGACTCTAATATTGTTATTTCTAAACATTCTAACACGTTATTTGAATCAGATGGTAAGGGTAACAAAGCTGGAACTGATGGCTCAGACACGATCTCAGGTTCATACAACGCATATAACTATATTGGAGTAAATGAAGGCGGTAACATCTTGATCGATGAATTTGCGACCTTCAGAGTTATCATGACAAATCGTGGTGCTAACCCTTGGGATGACGTGATCTCACTTGATTCGCGTAAAGCAACGACTTCGGCGAGCTTTGTTTCTAAGAAGGGTGCGGTCGTCGATATTCGTGATGATAATACCAACTTCTATGCTGAGTTGATCTCCTTCCCATTAGGTGCTGCTAACTCGTTGATCGACATTCAAAATCCATTGTATCTCAACTTACAACGTTATTCTGCAGGTGGCAAGATCGATGGTTGGATGCCAGTTGGTGGGACAGAGATCTTGCTAACAGATAACAAAAACTATGGTAACCTCATTTATATGGGAGGCACTAAGGGTGTCTTGAAGATCGGTGGAACAGATTATGTTGTCTACCAACAGATCAAATCCGATAGTGCACAACAGATCTGGCTAAATATTAACAGTATGACTTCACCAAAACACGGGTTCAACGCTGCAGAGATTTACAATAATAACGTTAATCCAGATATGTCGATCTCTGGTGTTGATCTAACAGCAAATGTAGCGGCAAATAATGTTAAAGATAATAATACGTCACCTACAGCTAAGGGAGCCCAAGGGACTGCCCCATACTATGGTATTTCATCACAACGTGCTAATCATCAGATCTGGTTCCCGCACGGTACAGAAGTACAAGCTGCTGGACAACATCAAAATGTGATCAAGTATGTTTATGAAGACGGCACAGAAGCCGCACCAACAGTGACCCAAACAGTTGATGTGACACGTGATATCAAACTTGATATCACTCCAGATCAAATTGATGCAATTAGAAAATATGCAGCTACACATAATGCAGATCAAATTTTAGACTATATCAAGAATGCATATGCTGTTACTAAAGACTCTGGGTGGAAAGTTACTAATGGAGAAAACACTAAGACTGCTTATGATGCAGTAAATACACCAACGATCGCTGGTTATACTGCAAGTATCCAGTCGACTAACGCTAATGGTGTGACAGTTGGTGGCAATGTAGCATCTATTCATGCAACATTAGATATGCCAAATGATACTGTTGTTGAAAATGGTAAATTGACAGAAGCTTTTATGAACAACAACGGTATGGCACCAATGCCTGCAAACTACGAGACAGTTGTTGTCTACAAGAAAGAAGTTCAAGATCAAACTGTAACGATCATTTATCAAGATAAGACAAATGGCAATGCAGTCTTAGCGACTGATACGATCACAGGTAAACCGGGAACAGAACTTGGATATACAACAACAGATAAGATCACAGAATTAACCAACAAGGGTTACAAGTTAGTTACTGATGGTGTGCCAAAGAATGGTACATTTGGTGATACTCCAGAAACTTACTACGTGACATTTGAACATGACACAGTAACAATTACACCAAACGATCCAAAAGGGCCAAACACACCGATCAACCCTAACAATCCAGCTAGTCCGAAATATCCAACAGAAGCGCAAGCAGATAATCTTAAAGCAACAGCTACATTGACAGTTCATTATAAAGATGAATCTGGTGCAACTAAGGCAGCTGACAGGACAGCTAATGTTGAGGTGACACGGACAGTAACGATCGATAAAGTAACAGGTGAAGTGCTTTCTTCAACACCTTGGACTGCAGCTAACGCAGATTATACTTCTGTGGTAACACCAGTTGTTGCTGGTTATGTAGCTACAACTGAAGAATACGACACAAACGATGGTCGTGGTACGATCAACGCTGATAAAGCAGTTGACGGTGTGAAAGTTGTTGTTAATGCTAATGCACAAACTGGCGCTACAGCGACAACACCATCTGAAGTAACTGTTGTTTACAAAAAAGTGGGTAACTATGTACCAGTCGATTCTGTAACTAAAGAACCGATCCCAGGCGCAACTAAGACACCTTATGCAAATGATCCAAGCGATCCAACTAAGGTGACAGGGAACAACACACCAACGACACCAACTGGTTACGAGCCACAAAATCCAAATGGTACAAACAACACTTACACACCAAATACAGATCCAACTAAGGATACTGAACAAGAATTTGTGAAGACCCCAGATGCTCAACGGGCGACCTTGACAATTATTGACAAGGACAGAAATGATGCAGTTGTAGCAACAGCTAGTCAAACAGGTAAACCAGGTGAAAAGATCGCTGATGTATTTACCAACTTTAGCGTTCCTGCTTTAGAAGGTAAGACAGTAGCTGAGGTTATTGAATACTACAAAGATCGTGGTTATGAAGTTGAATCAAATGACTACAAGTCAGGGACAGATTTTGACGATGACACAGCTGTTGATCAAAACTTCACGATCGTCTTGAAACACGGGACAACACCAGTAACTCCAGAAAACCCAGGTAAACCAGGTGAACCGATCAATCCTAACGATCCAGACGGTCCAAAATGGCCAGCCGGCACAGACAAAGATAGCGTACAAAAACCAGTTAAAGAAACAGTTCACTACGTTGGTGCAGGTGATAAGACACCAGCAGATGTGGTCCAAGATGCAACTTGGACACGTGAACTCACAGTTGATAAGGTAACAGGTGAGATCGTAAAAACAGGTGATTGGAAGTCTGACAAAGAAAACTACGATGAAGTCAAAACACCAGTTGTAAAAGGTTACGTGGCAGATAAAGCAACAATACCAAGCACAGCTGTAACACAAGATGATATCGAAGTAACAGTAACTTATACCAAAGTAGGTAAGATCGTACCAGTTGATCCAAGCGGTAATCCAATTCCAAATGCACCAACACCGGAATATACCAATGATCCAGACGATCCAACAAAAGTTACACCAAATCAACCAGTTCCAAGCATCCCAGGGTACACACCAGAAGTGCCAAGTGTAACACCAGACGATCCAACTAAAGATACACCTGTTAAGTACACTAAAGATGAAGTTGCTAAGTACACTTTAGTCGAAAACTTTGTTGACGAAGCAGGTAACAAGTTAGCTGATCCTGTGACCAAGGGTACTGACTATAAAGAAGGTAATGACTATGACGTAACAAGCGATGCCAAAGTCATCGAAGGTTACTACTTGAAAGAAGTGCCAGCTAATGCTAAAGGGACATTTGGTAAAGGTAATGTAACAGTTGACTTTGTCTATGCTAAAGTAGGTAAGATCGTTCCTGTTGATCCAAATGGTGATCCAATTCCAAATGCACCAACACCGGAATATACCAATGATCCAGAAGAGCCGACCAAAGTCACACCAAACCAACCAACACCAGAAATTCCGGGTTGGCATGTAGTTCCAGTTCAACCAACTCCAGGTGTATCTCCAGATGGTAAAACAGTAACACCACAAACGCCAGGAGATGACACAAAAGTTGTTTATGAAAAGAACGAAGAAAACAAATATAGCTTAGTCGAAAACTTTGTTGATGAAGCAGGTAACAAGTTAGCTGATCCTGTAACCAAGGGCACTGACTATAAAGAAGGTAACGACTATGACGTAACAGGCGACGCTAAAGTGATCGAAGGTTACTATTTGAAGGAAGTACCAGTTAATGCTAAAGGTACATTTGGTAAAGGTAATGTGACAGTTGACTTTGTTTACGCTAAAGTAGGTAAGATCGTTCCTGTTGATCCAAATGGTGATCCAATTCCAAATGCACCAACACCGGAATATACCAATGATCCAGAAGAGCCGACCAAAGTCACACCAAACCAACCAGTACCAGAGATCCCAGGCTTCGTACCAGAAGTATCAACGGTAACACCTGATAAACCAGGTGAAGATACGCCAGTTAAATATGTTCCAGTTACACCAGAAGCAAAAGATCAAACAGCTAAGATCATCTATCGTGATGAAACAACTGGTCAAGATATCTCTTCAGATAGCTTAACTGGTAAACCAGGTTCTAAGATCGATTACAGTACAGCTGACAAGATCAAAGAATTGACAGATAAAGGTTATGTCTTGGTAAATGATGGATTCCCAACAGGTGTAACATTTGATAACGACGATAAAGTTGATCAAATTTACTACGTAACCTTCAAACATGGTACAACACCGGTAACTCCAGAAAATCCAGGTAAACCAGGTGAACCGATCAACCCTAACGATCCAGACGGACCAAAGTGGCCAATTGGCACAGATAAAGATAGCCTACAAAAACCAGTTAAAGAAACAGTTCACTACGTTGGTGCAGGTGATAAGACACCAGCAGATGTGGTCCAAGATGCAACTTGGACACGTGAACTCACAGTTGATAAGGTAACAGGTGAGATCGTAAAAACAGGTGATTGGAAGTCTGACAAAGAAAACTACGATGAAGTCAAAACACCAGTTGTAAAAGGTTACGTGGCAGATAAAGCAACAGTACCAAGTACAGCCGTAACACAAGACGACATCGAGGTAACAGTAACTTATACCAAAGTAGGTAAGATCGTGCCAGTTGATCCAGCAGGAAATGAAATTCCAGGTGTAGATCAACCAAGTTACAATAATGATCCAGACGATCCAACAAAAGTTACACCAAATCAACCAGTACCAGAGATCCCAGGCTTCGTGCCACAAGTGCCAAGTGTAACACCAGATAAGCCAGGAGAAGATACCCCAGTTGTTTATGTTCCAGTAGCGCCAGAAGAAACAACACAAAAGGCTAAAGTTATCTACCGTGATACAACAACTGGTCAAGACCTTGACTCCGCTGATCTAACAGGTAGATCCGGTTCTAAGATCGACTACAGTACAGCTGATAAGATCAAAGAATTTACAAATAAAGGTTATGTTTTGGTAAATGATGGTTTCCCAACCGATGCGATCTTTGATAATGACGGCGATGTTGATCAAACATACTACGTCAACTTCAAGCACGGTGAAGCACCAGTTGGTCCAAACGATCCCCATGAACCAGGTACCCCGATCGATCCTAACGATCCAGATGGTCCAAAATGGCCAGCTAAGGATGAATACACCAAGGAATTCACTTCAACAGTTCACTTTATTGATGATAAAGGTAACAAGGTCTTTGATGATGATGTTCAAACATCAACATGGACACGTACACTTTATGTTGACACGGTAACAGGTGAAGTTAAGAATCCTAATGAATCCTGGAAGTCAGATAAAGATAAGTATACTGATGTGACTGCTCCAGTCGTTGATGGATACTATGCTGACAAAGATCGTGTTGCAGGAAAAGTTGCAGTGCAAGAAAACTTAGAAGAAATGATCACCTATAAACCATTAGGTAACATCGTACCTGTTGATCCAGAAGGTAATAAGATCCCAGGTGCACCAACGCCACAATACAACAACGATCCAAAAGACCCAACTAAGGGTGGCAAGACCCCAGTACCAGAGATCCCAGGTTATACACCACAAGTACCAAGTGTGACACCAGAAAAACCAGGTGAAGATACCCCAGTTGTTTACGTCAAGAATGATCCAAATAAGCCAACAGTCCCAACTCAAAATGACCAAAAGGCTAAGATCGTTTATTACGATGTGACAACAGATACAACACTTGATGAAAGTGATCTAACTGGTAGACCAGGTGACAAGATCGACTACAGCACAGCTGATAAGATCAAGGGATTGACAAACAAGGGTTATGTACTTGTTAAGGATGGTTTTCCAAGTGATGCAGCCTTTGATAAGAATGATGACGTAGATCAAACTTACTATGTAACATTTAAGCACGGTGAAGTACCAGTTGGACCAAATGATCCACACAGACCAGGTGAACCGATCAACCCTAATGATCCAAACGGACCAAAATGGCCAGCTAAAGATGAATACACCAAGGAATTTACTTCAACAGTTCACTTTGTTGATAACAAGGGTAATAAGGTTAAAGATGATGATGTTCAAACATCAACATGGACACGTACACTTTACGTTGACACGGTAACAGGTGAAGTTAAGAACCCTAATGAAACTTGGAAGTCTGACAAGGATAGGTATGCTGAAGTGACAGCCCCAGTCATCGAAGACTACTATGCTGATAAGGCAAGTGTTCCTGCTAAGGATACAGTTCAAGAAAACATCGAAGAAACGATCACTTACAACCCAGTAGGTAAGATCGTGCCAGTTGGACCAAATGGTGAGCCAATTCCAGGTGCACCAACACCAGAATACAACAACGATCCTAACGATCCAACAGAGGTCACACCAAACCAACCAGTACCAGAGATCCCAGGCTACACACCAGAAGTACCAAGTGTAACACCAGAAAGCCAGGAGAAGATACACCAGTCAAGTATGTTAAAGATGAGGCTAAATACAGTTTGACGGTGAAATTTATTGACGAAGCTGGTAATGAACTTGCGCCACAAGTAATCAAGGGCTCCGATTACAAGAAGGGTGCTGACTACGATGTATCTGGCGATGCTAAAGTGATCGAAGGTTATTATTTGAAGGAAACACCAGTAAATGCTAAGGGAACTATCGGAAGCGATAATGTGACGGTAATGTTTGTCTACGCTAAGTTAGGCAATATTGTACCAGTCGATCCAAGTGGCGCTCCGATCCCAGGTGCTGATACACCGACCTACAGCAATGATCCAGAAGAGCCGGGCAAAGTCGTTCCAAATCAACCAGTACCAGTCGTTCCAGGTTACACACCACAAGTGCCAAGTGTGACACCAGATAAGCCAGGAGAAGATACACCAGTCGTTTATGTTCCAGTAACACCTGAAAAGGACAAACAAGCTGCACGCATCATCTATCGTGATACAACAACAGGTACAGTGATCGACAGTGTTGATGTTTACGGTGATCCAGATTCTTTGATCGACTACAGCACAGCTGATAAGATCAAAGAATTGACCAACAAAGGTTACGTCTTAGTTGAAGATGGCTTCCCAGCTGGAGCAACTTTTGATAACGATGACAACACAGTGCAAACTTACCATGTAACATTCAAGCATGGTGAAGCCCCAGTTGGACCAAACGATCCCCATGAACCAGGTACCCCGATCAACCCTAATGATCCAAATGGACCAAAATGGCCAGCTAAAGACGAATACACCAAGCAATATACTTCTACAGTGCAATTTGTCGATAAAGATGGTAACAAGTTACGTGATGATGATGTTCAAACATCAACATGGACACGGACATTGATCGTTGATTCGGTTACAGGTAAAGTCAAAAATCCTGACCAAGCTTGGACAAGCGATAAGGGCAAATATGACGACGTAACTGCTCCAGTCATCGAAGGCTACTATGCAGACAAGAGTCGTGTGACTGGTAAGACAACGGTGCAAGAAGATCTAGTTGAAAAGATCACCTATACTCCATTAGGTAAGATCACACCACAAGATCCAAATGGTGATCCGATCCCAAATGCACCAACACCAGGTTACAACAATGATCCAAAAGACCCAACTAAGGGTGCTATCACGCCAGTTCCTGAGATCCCGGGTTACACCCCACGCGTACCAAACGTTAACCCAGAAGATCCAGGTAAGGATACACCAGTCGTTTACGAAAAGAATGAAGATCCTAAGAAACCAGATATTTCAAATGAACGTGATCAAAATGCTAAGGTCATCTTCCGTGATGTGACAACAGATACGGACTTAGCAACAGAGAAATTTACTGGTAAGTCAGGTTCTAAGATCACATACAGCACAGCTGACAAGATCAAGGAATTACTTGCCAAAGGTTATGTTCTAGTGAATGACGGTTTCCCAAGTGATGCAACCTTTGATAACGACAATGACGTGGATCAAACTTACTATGTAACATTCAAGCATGGTGAAGCACCGGTTGGACCAAACGATCCCCATAAACCGGGTACCCCGATCAACCCTAATGATCCAAATGGACCAAAATGGCCAGCTAAAGACGAATACACCAAGCAATACACTTCTACAGTGCACTTCGTTGATAAGGATGGTAATAAGTTACGTGATGATGACGTTCAAACATCAACATGGACACGGACATTGATCGTTGACACAGTTACAGGTAAGGTCAAGAACCCAGATGCTGCATGGACAAGTGATAAGGCTAACTACAACGATGTCAAAGTTCCTGTGATCGAAGGTTACTATGCTGACAAAGCAAATGTATTAGGTCCTAAGGCTACACAAGAAAATATCGAAACAAATGTGGTCTACAATAAGATCGGTAAGATCGTCCCAGTTGATCCAGAAGGTAACCCGATTCCGGGTGCACCAACACCTCAATACAAGAACGATCCTAACGATCCAACGAAGGTCGTCGTAACTGATACCCCAGATGTTTTAGGTTACACAACTGGTACTATCAGTGTTGAACCAGATATGCCAGGTGAGGATACCCCAGTTGTCTACACCAAGGTAGCAGAACCTGAAAAGACACCAGAATCAGTTAAACCAGACACACCAGCCCCAACAGTTGTGACACCTGAGACAAAACCACAGCAACAACCAGCAGCTGAATTGCCACAAACAGGTGATGCAGACACTAACAACATGGCAGCAATTGGTGTCGCAATGGTCGCAGGTTTGTTAGGCTTGATGGCTTTCACAAGCAAAAGGAAAAAAGATGAAAATGAAATCTAATTTCTAAAAGCCTAAAAAAGAGGAGAACAATTCTCCTCTTTTTTAGTATGTGGATATAATAAAAAAGGCCAGAGCTCATTTGAGTTTTAGCCTTTTTGTATCAATAGACCAAAGTAGCTGATTGCTGATAGTGTTTTGGTGTCTTGCCCACGATCTTTTTAAAGACCCGTGAGAAGTGAGATGCATCTGCAAAACCAAGGGTATAAGCTGCTTCATTAGTTGTAACATTTGACTTGAGCATGAGTTTTGCTTCTTCTATCTTACGATCGATGATATAATCTTGGACCGTCGAGCCTAATTCAGTCTTAAAGAGTGTTCGCAGTTTAGATTCACTGATATTAAAATAACTAGCTAACTCTTTGACTTTCAAGGGCCGGTACATATTAGTGTTGATATATTGAATGATCGAAGTTGTCAGTGGTGACAAGTGTAAGGTGATCACCTTATTTACTTCGCTAGTGTAATAAACGATCGCCGAATCTCTGACCTGTAAGATCTCATCTAAAGTGTTACTTAGTTCAGTCTTTTTGATGAAAAGATCACGACTACCATAAGCAGTGATGATATCCATTCCTAACTCGATTCCGACCTGAGATAGTTTTTCAAAAACCACGATCGAATAATTTTTTTCTGAGCGTAAGGTATCGCCCGTAACCGCAGGGATGACACCGTTGCTTAATTTGAAGACCATATCACGTAATTTGTTGACATCACCACTACGCACATAGTCCAATATCTTGTGTTCATAGAGATAAAGATACATATTTGAATCGAAGTTTTGAGAAACCAAATATTCGATCCGTTCATCGGTGATCTCAGTTGAATAATTCTTTGTTTCAAGATGGACCTTATCAGACATTAGATCTTTTATTTCACCAGAAAAAAAGTAGTGGACCATGATCAAAATATCACGTAGCTCACTAGTTGAAAATAACGGTAGGTCATTTAAATAACTATAGAGTATCTCTTGATCTTTAGCGCCGATCTTTAAATCTTTCATTTCCTTATAGAAGAAGGTTTTGTCAACGATATTGCATTTGAAGGGACCAAATAGGATATGAAAATTCTCAAAATTATAGAGTAAAAACATGTCATTTAGTTCCCCACTAATGAAATTGAATAACTCATGTGAATTCAAAGCTTCTTTTAGAATATTTTCATAGTCGTTAAAGAGCACTGGTGTTTGATTAGAACGATACTCTTCGATGATCTCTAGATTTTCGTCAAAGACAATAATTGGAAGTCTAAGACAAACATGCAGAGATTTGATCATTTTTAGTCTTTTCATATAAATCGTGACCTCTTTACATATATAAATTAAAATTGATATATAATACTTTTAATAATTGGCTAACTCAATTAACATTATAACTTTTTTTCGTTTAATCTAGTTAACAAATTTAACAATTTTACAAATTTTATTGAAAAATACAATTATTTATATAAAATTCATGATGTTTTTTTACAATTTTTATTGAAAAATACATTTTCTAAATATAAAAAAACGTTTAACATAAATAACGGTTCTAAAATTTAAGTTGAAGGAGAGAAACATAGACAATGGTCTCAAGAAATAATCGAGATCTATATTTGCGAAAGTCTGCCAATAAAGTTTCCAAATATACGATCAAAAAGCTCAGTGTAGGTGTAACATCGGTTTTAGTAGGTACGGCCTTCTTCCTTGGGCAAGCCACAGATGCTAGTGCAGCTGAACAAAATACTGATAAACAACCAGAGATCGCAACTCAAGATGATTCTTCCACAAATATCAACGAGCAAACGGTCAAATTGAAAGCCACATCATCAACTTCTTCCACTTCTTCCACTAATGATGATGTGACAACAGCTGATAATACTTCTGAAACAGCAGAAGCCAATGAAAATACTCAAACACAAGCATCAACTTCCACTTCCACCAATGATGCTACAACAGAAATAACTTCCTCCGCTAAAGAAGAACAAAATACGCAAGTAGACAACAGTAAACAAGAAAATACAGTAACAAACGAATCAACAAAAGAATCTACATTATCCAATAATGATGAATCAAAAACAGCTGTAAGTCAAGTAAATGAGGATACAGCAGCTGATAAAGACCAAGTTGTTGAAACAAATCCTGTTTTCCGTGCTGCAACAACAGCAGATGATAACAGTACTTCCACCACTGTCAACAACTGGATGGGTCTTGTCAATGCCCTAAACAGCTCACAATATAATACGATCAACGTTAGCGGTACGATCACAGCTGGCTCAAGTTCAGTTTATGCTAACGGACGCGATGTTGTGATCAAAGGGACTGATAACAATTCGGGTATCAATTTTGGTACTAATCCGTTAAAAGTTAATGGTACTATGAATCTCACGTTTGATAACTTGAATATCTTTACTTCAAGTGCAAATGGTGCGGTAACATTTACTAACAGTGATTCAACAGTTACCTTTAAAGATGTAAGACATTCTGGTGCTTCCCTTTACGGTGGCAGTGGAAATGGTAATGTCGTGATCGATGGCACGACGACATCGACGGTTTCAACTTCAAGTAAACCAACAGTTAACACATATAAAGATAACGGTAATGATGCTAATATTTGGGGGGCTAAGTCAGTAACTGTCAAAGATGGTGCTAACTTTACCCTTAACCGTTCTGCGATCGGTGATGGTATCAACTTACCAGACGGTTCGACTGTTCGTGTTGGTGACAACGCTACGATGACAGTAAACATGAACACCAATAATGCAACAGATAGTGCTCGCTATCATGATGCTGGTATCTTCATGCTAAATGGTGGTAGTTTCTTAACAGGTAAGAACTCCACAGTAAACATGAACACAAGTATCGGTCAAGCTGTTTCGATCGGGGCAACTCGTCCAGCGATCGGGATCACAGATAGTGATCGCTTTGGTGGTTATGCAGCACGTTCGCGTAATGCTGGCCCTACAACCGTGACATTTGGGAATTATTCAAACTTTAATTTCACTGGACGTGATGGTTTCATCTTAGGTAACAACGCCAACTTTACTTCTGGTGAATATTCAAATGTCCACTTCCAAAATAAGGGGCGTGGTGTGGCGTTAGATCTAGCAGATAACTCCAATATCCTGATCTCTAAGCATTCAAACACATTGTTTGAATCAAGTGGTAAGACAGGTACATCTGGTAGTTATGATGGTTATAACTATATCGGGGTCAACGAAGGTGGTAACATCACGATCGATGAATATGCTACTTTCCGTGTTATTTTAACAGGTCGTGGAGATAACCCTTGGGATGATGTTATTTCTTTAGACTCACAAAATGCCAATACACACGCAGCCTTTACTTCCAAAAAAGGTGCAGTTGTTGATATTCGCGATGATAATACGAACTTCTATGCTGAATTGATCTCCTTCCCATTAGGTTCAGCAAACTCTGTTATCGATATCCAAGATCCGTTGTACCTTAACTTGCAACGTTATTCTGCAGGTGGTGCTACAACGGGCTGGATGCCTGTTGGTGGTACAAGTATCAACACGACAAGTAACCAATACACTGCCAACTTGATCTATATGGGTGGAACTAAAGGTGTTCTTAAGATCGGTGGTACAGATTATGTTGTTTACCAACAGATCAAATCTGACAGTGCACAACAAATTTGGTTGAATGTTAACTCAGTTGAATTTGATAAATCTGGTTTTGCTTCTAAAGATATTTGGGACAACGGTGCAAATCCAGATGTATCGATCAGTGGTATCGGTTTGACAGGAAATATTCTTGCAAATGATATCAAAGATAACCAATCTTCACCAACTGTTAAAGGTGCTAAAGGTACAGCACCGTATTATGGTATCTCTACGATGCGTGCTTCACACCAGATCTGGTTCCCACACTCAACAGAAACACAAGCTGCTGGACAACATAAAAACGTGATCAAGTACGTTTATGAAGATGGAACAGAAGCAGCCCCAACTGTTACACAAACAGTTGATGTAACGCGTGATATCACACTTGATCTGACAGCTGATCAAATCAACGCGGTCAAAGCATATGCTGCTACGCATACAGCTGATCAAATTTTAGACTATATCAAGAATCTATATGTTGTTTCTAAAGATTCAGGTTGGCAAGTTACTAATGGTGTCAATACCAAGACAGCCTATGATGCGGTAAACACACCAACGATCGATGGTTACACTGCAAGTATCAAGTCAACTAATGCCAATGGTGTAACAGTTGGCGGGGATGCAAGTTCAGTTCATGCAATATTGGATATGTCTAATGATACTGTCGTTCAAAACGGCAAGTTGACAGAAGCTTTCATGAACAACAATGGTGTAGCACCAATGCCTGCAAACTACGAAACAGTTGTAGTTTATAAGAAAGCCGTGCAACAACAACCTGTAACGATCATTTATCAAGATAAGACAGAGAACAATAAAGTTCTTGAGACTAAAGAACTTAAAGGTGATCCTGGTGATTCTTTAGGTTATACGACTAAAGATACGATCGCTAGCTATGTTGCTAAGGGCTACAAGTTAGTAAGTGATGGTGTTCCAGCTAATGCTACATTTGGTGATGCACCAGAAACATATTATGTAACATTAGAACATGATATCGCACCAGTTGGACCAAATGATCCACATGAACCAGGTACACCGATCAATCCTAATGATCCAGACGGTCCAAAATGGCCTACAAAGGATAACTACGAAAAGGAATATACCTCAACAGTTGAATTTGTTGATGAACAAGGCAATAAGATGCCTAATATTCCTGATAACAAACAAACATCTACATGGACACGTACTTTAAATGTAGATAAAGTTACAGGTGAGATCTTAAATCCAAATGAAGCTTGGACTCCAGATAAACCAAACTATGATAAAGTAACAGTTCCAGTTGTTCCAGGTTACTATGCTGATAAGCCAGAAGTTCCTGCAAAAACAACAGAACAAACAGATCTGGTCGAAAAAGTTGTTTACAAGCCATTGGGCAAGGTAACCCCAGTTGATCCAGAAGGCAACCCAATTCCAGGTGCAGATCAACCACAATACCCTAATGATCCAACAGATCCAACTAAGGCTGGTATAACAGATTTCCCAACGATCCCAGGATATCATCTCCAAGATCCATCTAAGACAAGTGTGACACCAGACAAGCCAGGTGAAGATACACCAGTTGTTTACGTCAAAGATGAAGTAGCTAAGTACAGCTTGGTCGAAAAATTCGTTGATGAAAACGGCAAAGAATTAACACCAAACGTAACTAAAGGTACAGATTATCAAGAAGGAACTGACTACGATGTAACAGGCGACGCTAAAGTGATCGATGGTTACTACTTGAAGGCAGTATCTGATAACGCTAAAGGTACATTTGGTAAAGATGACGTAACGGTAACATTTACGTACGCACCATTAGGTAAAGTTGTTCCAGTTGATCCAGAAGGCAATCCAATTCCAGGTGCAGATCAACCACAATACCCTAATGATCCAAGTGATCCAACCAAGGGTGGCACAACACCGATCCCAGATGTTCCAGGATATCACCCACAAGATCCAGGTAAGACAACTGTCACACCAGATAAGCCAGGTGAAGATACACCAGTTGTTTACGTCAAAGATGAAGTAGCTAAGTACAGCTTGGTCGAAAAATTCGTTGATGAAAACGGCAAAGAATTAACACCAAACGTAACTAAAGGTACAGATTATCAAGAAGGAACTGACTACGATGTAACAGGCGACGCTAAAGTGATCGATGGTTACTACTTGAAGGCAGTATCTGATAACGCTAAAGGTACATTTGGTAAAGATGACGTAACGGTAACATTTACGTACGCACCATTAGGTAAAGTTGTTCCAGTTGATCCAGAAGGCAATCCAATTCCAGGTGCAGATCAACCACAATACCCTAATGATCCAAGTGATCCAACCAAGGGTGGCACAACACCGATCCCAGATGTTCCAGGATATCACCCACAAGATCCAGGTAAGACAACTGTCACACCAGATAAGCCAGGTGAAGATACACCAGTTGTTTACGTCAAAGATGAAGTAGCTAAGTACAGCTTGGTCGAAAAATTCGTTGATGAAAACGGCAAAGAATTAACACCAAACGTAACTAAAGGTACAGATTATCAAGAAGGAACTGACTACGATGTAACAGGCGACGCTAAAGTGATCGATGGTTACTACTTGAAGGCAGTATCTGATAACGCTAAAGGTACATTTGGTAAAGATGACGTAACGGTAACATTTACGTACGCACCATTAGGTAAAGTTATCCCAGTTGATCCAGAAGGTAACCCAATTCCAGGTGCAGATCAACCACAATACCCTA
>CAJUNC010000004.1:0-86974 GCA_910587695.1 uncultured Lactobacillus sp. | reverse complement strand
ACGTCTTAGTAAGTGATGGTTTCCCAGCTGATGCAACATTTGATAACGATAAGAACACAGACCAAGTATTTGATGTTATCTTGAAGCACGGTGAAAAACCAGTTGGACCAAATGATCCACACGAACCGGGCACACCGATCAATCCTAACGATCCAGATGGTCCAAAATGGCCAGCTGAAGATCAATATAGCAAGGATTACACTTCAACGATCACATACGTTGATGAAACAGGTAAGACTGTTGCTCCTGAAAATGTACAAACATCAACATGGACACGAACATTGATCGTTGACACCGTAACAGGTGAAGTTAAGAACCCTAATGAAGCATGGACAGCTGACAAAGATCAATATGATGCAGTCAAATCTCCAGTTGTTGAGGGTTACTACACAGACAAGGCTAGTGTTGATGCCAAGGATACTAAACAAGAAGATCTTACAGAAGAAGTTGTTTACAAGCCATTAGGTAAGGTGGTACCAGTTGATCCAGAAGGTAACCCAATTCCAGGTGCAGATCAACCACAATACCCTAACGATCCACAAGATCCAACCAAGGGTGGAGAAACACCGATCCCAGATGTTCCAGGATATCATCCACAAGATCCAGGTAAGACAACTGTCACACCAGATAAGCCAGGTGAAGATACACCAGTTGTTTACGTCAAAGATGAAGTAGCTAAGTACAGCTTGGTCGAAAAATTCGTTGATGAAAACGGCAAAGAATTAACACCAAACGTAACTAAAGGTACAGATTATCAAGAAGGAACTGACTACGATGTAACAGGCGACGCTAAAGTGATCGATGGTTACTACTTGAAGGCAGTATCTGATAACGCTAAAGGTACATTTGGTAAAGATGACGTAACGGTAACATTTACGTACGCACCATTAGGTAAAGTTATCCCAGTTGATCCAGAAGGTAACCCAATTCCAGACGTACCAAACCCACAATATCCAAACGATCCACAAGATCCAACTAAGGGTGGTACGACCCCAGTTCCTGAAATTCCAGGTATGACACCAGAAGTACCAAGTGTAACACCAGAAAACCCAGGTGAAGATACAAAGGTTGTTTACAACTATGATGACCAAAAAGCAACAATCAACTATATCGATGAAACAACAGGTCAAACACTCTCATCTGACAGTGTTACAGGTAAGAGTTCAGCTAAGATCGATTACTCGACAGCAGCTAAGATCAAGGAATTGACAGATAAAGGCTACGTCTTAGTAAGTGATGGTTTCCCAGCTGATGCAACATTTGATAACGATAAGAATACAGACCAAGTATTTGATGTTATCTTGAAGCATGGTGAAAAACCAGTTGGACCAAATGATCCACACGAACCAGGCACACCGATCAACCCTAACGATCCAGACGGTCCAAAATGGCCAGCCAAGGATCAATATAGCAAGGAATATACATCAACAGTTGAATTCGTTGATGATAAAGGCAACAAGATCCCTAATGTACCTGATGATGTTCAAACATCAACATGGACACGGACATTGATCGTTGATACTGTAACAGGTGAAGTTAAGAACCCTGATGAAGCTTGGAAGGCTGACAAAGATCAATATACTGCAGTCCCAGCAGTGGTAGTTCCAGGTTACTTTGCAGATAAAGCATCTGTTCCAGCTAAGGACACAGTTCAAGAAAATATCAAGGATCAAATCGTTTACACACCATTAGGTAAGGTAGTACCAGTTGATCCAGAAGGTAACCCAATTCCAGGTGCAGATCAACCACAATATCCTAACGATCCAAGTGATCCAACCAAGGGTGGCACAACACCGATCCCAGATGTTCCAGGATATCACCCACAAGATCCAGGTAAGACAACTGTCACACCAGATAAGCCAGGTGAAAATACACCAGTTGTTTACGTCAAAGATGATGTAGCTAAGTACTACTTAGCTGAAAAATTCGTCGATGAAGATGGTAATGAAGTAGCACCTTCAGTAATGAAGGGTACGGATTATCAAGAAGGATCAGACTACGATGTAACAGGTGACGCTAAAGTGATCGATGGTTACTACTTGAAGGCAGTGTCTGATAACGCTAAGGGTACATTTGGTAAGGATGACGTAACGGTAACATTTACGTACGCTAAGTTAGGTAAAGTTGTCCCAGTCGATCCAGACGGCAACCCGATTCCAAACGTACCAAACCCACAATATCCAAACGATCCAACAGACCCAAGCAAGGGTGGTACGACTCCAGTGCCAGAGATCCCAGGATATCGTCCAGAGGTACCAAGTGTGACACCAGACAAGCCAGGTGAAGATACACCAGTTATCTACACCCCAATTGCTAAGTACAGCTTGGTCGAAAAATTTGTTGATGAAGAAGGTAACGAATTAGTCCCTTCAGTAACCAAGGGTACAGATTACGAAGAAGGATCTGAATATGACGTAACAGGCGATGCCAAGGTGATCGACGGTTACTACTTGAAGGAAACTTCAAACACAACAGGTAAGTTTGGCAAGGGCGATATGACGGCAACATTTACGTACGCTAAGTTAGGTAAAGTTGTTCCAGTCGATCCAGATGGCAACCCGATTCCAAACGTACCAAACCCACAATATCCAAACGATCCAACAGACCCAAGCAAGGGTGGTACGACTCCAGTGCCAGAGATCCCAGGATATCGTCCAGAGGTACCAAGTGTGACACCAGACAAACCAGGTGAAGACACACCAGTTAAGTATGTACCAGTAACACCTGAAAAACACGATCAAACAGCTAAGATCATCTATGTTGATACTAAGACAGGCAAGACGATCGAGTCTGATACGGTAACAGGTAAAGCTGGTTCTAAGATCGACTACTCAACGACACCTCGGATCGATGAATTGGTCAAGAAGGGTTATGTATTAGTTGAAGATGGCTTTACAAATGCAGGCACACCAGTCTATGATGACAACGATGGTGAAGAACAAGTCTTTGTCGTTAAGCTAGACCATGGTACAGAACCTGTTGGGCCAAACAACCCACATGAACCAGGTACACCTATCAACCCAGAGGATCCAAACGGTCCAAAATGGCCTGCTAAAGACGATTACACGAAACAATATACCTCAACTGTTCACTTCGTTGATGGTGACGGTAATAAGTTACGTGATGATGATGTGCAAACATCTACATGGACACGGACATTGATCGTTGATAAGGTCACAGGTGAGGTCTTGAATCCAGGTCAACCATGGAACTCTGATATCGCTAACTATGCAACTGTCAAAGTTCCTGTGATCGAAGGGTACTATGCAGATCGAGCAATGGTCCCAGGTGAAGCAACACAACAACGCGACCTTGAAACAACGGTAACTTATAATAAGATCGGTAAGATCATTCCAGTTGATCCAAATGGAAACCCAATTCCAAATGTACCAACGCCTCAATATCACAATGATCCAACTGACCCAACGAAAGTCATCGTTACAGAAGTGCCAGATATCCCTGGTATGATCCCTGAAACAAGAAGCGTGACACCTGGTGAACCAGGCGTTGATACACCAGTTGTATATAACGTGATCGAAGAACCACAAACACCAGAAGAACCACAAGTACCACAACCAGAAGCACCAAAGACAACACCAGTAAACAACGAAACTCCAGCTCCTAAGGCTGAAGATAAGGTAACTGAATTACCACAAACTGGTGATAAGCAAGAAAATACACTAGCTGCTGTCGGAGCAACTATTATGGCTGGCTTGTTAGGTTTGATGGGCTTTACAAAGAAGAAAGATGAAAAAGATTTCTGATCTAGTAAGGTAAAAAAGAAGAGTCGATAAGGCTCTTCTTTTTTGTATATTTAAAATTTTTCTACAAAGTTAAGGCACTTTGCCGACCACGGTGTAAAGAGTAAATATTTTTAGCGAAACTCTGTGAGAATGGTTTAGGCTGTCTTCACAGAGTTTCTTGTAATATGTGTTGCGCAAGGTATTTCTTGATCCATCTAGTGGTCAGCGTATCGTGATTTTAGTATAATTAGAATATAAAAGAGTGCTCGTTGATCAAAGAAGATCTTAAAGTTGATGGGCGTGTATATTGCGATGAAGGTAATTTGGAAAGGAAAAAGAAAATGTCGGCAGAAAAGATCGTGATCGTGGGAGCAAACCACGCTGGCTTAGCGGTGGCTAGGAATTTGATAGATAGCGGAAAAAATTTTGAGATCACAATGATCGATAAGAGTGATGACCTAGGGTATCTCAGCTGTGGTACTCCATTATTATTAGGGAATGAAGTCAACTCGTATCGAAATTTTTTTTACATTAAAAATGATGAGTTACGAGAACAGATCGCAGCGCTACACACTAAAGCGCAAGTCGAATCGATCGATTTTAGAAATAAAAAGGTGATCTTTAGAGATAAACAAGGTTTGCAGGGTGTAAAGTATGATAAGCTAGTTTTAGCAACGGGAGCTTCGCAAGTTAGTTTGGGGATCAGTGGTAATGATCTTCGGGGCATATATCGGATCAAGAACTTAAACGAAGCCTTGGAAGTCAATCAACGCCTAGATCTAAGTAATGTGAAAAATGTTGCGATCATTGGGGGAGGCTACATCGGTGTTGAAGTAGCCGAAGCGATCCAAAAACGTGGTAAGCATGTAACGATCTATGATGCTAATCCCCATTTGATGTCAGCCCATTATGATGAGCAGTTTGGTCATTTGGTAGAAGAGCGTTTGCGTGAAAAAGGGATCGACCTTTGTTTGGCAGAAGAAGTTCAAAGTTATGTCGGTAAAGGTGGCAAGATCGCCCAGATCATTACTGATCAAGGCAAATATTTGACGGATATGGTCATTTTGACGATGGGCTTTTTACCAAATACGTTACTGGGACGATTTCATTTAGAGTTGTACACTAATGGAGCTTATATCGTAAATGAATATCAACAAACCTCGGATCCTGATGTTTATGCAGTCGGTGATTGTTCAACTTCATATTCGAATATTTTAAAAGAATTAGTCGTTAACTTTTCTGTCTCAGATGCGATGCGTGGAGCCTATGTAGCTGCTAAAAATATCGCAGGTGAGACTATTCCATCTAATGGAACGCAGACATCAAATGCGGTCCAAGTTTTTGGCTTGAATCTATTTTCGACGGGGATAACTGTTACTCAAGCTGAACGGTATGATATTCCATGTGAGTATGTTGATTATGAAACTTGGCAAAGACCAAAGTTCATGCTTGAAAACAATAGAATAAAGTTGCGTTTAGTGTATCATAAACAAACGCATCGCCTCTTGGGTGCTCAGATCGCAACTGAGTCAGATCAAGCTGGTACGTTACACATGCTTTCATTAGCGATCCAAAAAGAAGTTACGATAGATGAATTAAAGGTCTCTGATTTCTTCTTTTATCCGTACTTCAATCAACCAGAAAATTTTGTGCTCGAAGCGACACGCAAAATGAAAAAAGAAAGTGGTGAAAGTGATGACTGAGCAAAAAACGACAGAATTTTTAGCTGCCTTAGATGATTTTGTAGCTGATGTAACAGATCAAAACAAAGCATTAAGATTTTACACTTGTTTAGGAAATGTCAAGCTATATGTTCTTTTGGAATATGGTTATCCTAAAGTAAAAATAAATGGTGATAAAAAAGAACTTTTAGTGTATACTTCAGAACCAACTGAGCTACTAAACGCAGATGGATTGAGTACAGTAGCACTAGGTTTAGAGCGTTTAGCGCAAGAATTAAAAAATTTAGCTGCAAGTGGCTTGTTAGTTGATGAAGCAACACGCAATGTAAGTATTCCAGCGGACAATATTTTTTATGTCCAAGCTTTGCAAAAAAAAGCGACTGATTTTAAACTAAAAACGATGCCTGAACAAGCGACACTGACACTAGAAAATGTGATCAGACGTATCGTAAAGGCGATCCCAGAGGTCACTAGTGCTTGGCTTTTAGGGATCTTATTACCAGGAAAAAATGCTTATCAATACATGGTCATTTTGGAATATGATTTGACTGCAATTAATGAGGTCAAACAAACAACAGCAAAACAAATTGCTGAAAATGTCACGCCTTTGTTAGCAGATGGACAAGAGATCTTTATCGGTACGACAGAAGAATTGGCGGGGAAAAAAGCTAAACAAGAATTTGCGCCATTTTATATCAAGTTGAATTTTTAGTGAGGTGTTTAGTTACAGATGAAAAAGGTTTTAAAATATTGTTTGATCGTCGTTTTGCTGGTGGTCGGATTAGCTTTGATCTTTAACCAACAGATCAAAAATGCGCTGGTCAGTCACATGACTACTTCTGCGGTCAGCACGACTGTCGTTGAGCCACAGAAAAATTCAAAGAAAGCCAATTTTGATTTTAAAAAAATCAAGGCAGTCGATAATCAAATGGTCGTCAGTGCAGCTACTAGTGCTAAAAATAATGCGATCGGAAAAATCGCGATGCCAAGTGTTGGGTTAAAACTTCCGATCTTTGAGGGATTAAATAATGAAGACCTTGTACGAGGCGCAGGTACGATGAAGCAAGGCGAACAGATGGGGGCTGAAGGTAATTATGCTTTAGCTGGTCACCATATGAAAGACGCTAAATTGCTTTTTGGTCCACTAGCTGATGCCAAGCTTGGAGATAAGATCTACGTGACTGATGAAAAAAAAGTTTACGTTTATACGACAACGCTAAAGACAGTTGTTAATAAAAGTGAAGTTCAATATATCTATGATGAACCGGGCAAAAAGATGATAACTTTGGTCACTTGTGCTTCAGGTGAGGATGGTGAAGTCGATCGAACGATCATTCAAGGTGAACTAGCTGAAGTCTTAGATGCAACAAAGGAAAATCTTAAGTATTTCAACTGATTGACAGCAACTTACTTTACTGATAGAGTTATAATGATAAAGATCTAAGGAGTAAAAGAATGTCGAAGAAAAAAGTGGCACTTGCTTGCTCAGAATGTGGTTCACGAAACTATTCGATCACTGAAAATGTTAACCGTGCAGAACGCTTAGAAGTTAAAAAGTTTTGCAAGTACTGTGGCAAACATACGATCCATCGTGAAACCAAGTAGTTCATGGAGGCGTAATATAAGATGAAATTCATTAAAAGTGTTATCAAAACAATGAAGGATACGACTTGGTTAACAGCTAAGGAGACAAGACGTGATACGACCACAGTAGTAGTCATGTCGTTAGCATTTGCAGTCTTCTTTGGTTTAGTTGATTATGCAGCTCAAGCTGTGATCAATTTGTTAGTCTAGTTTTTAAAGGGCTGGTATTACCGGTCCTTTTTTGTTACAATTAGGTAAGGACAGGGCCTTCGAACGCATTCGGGGGTTTTTATTTTGCAGTTAAGTGATAAGCGTAATTAAGGAGAAAAATATGGCAGAATCATTTGAAAAGAAATGGTATGTATTACACACATACGCAGGTTATGAAAATAAAGTCAAAACTAACTTGGAATCACGAGCACAATCAATGGGGATGGAAGATTACATTTTCCGCGTAGTCGTTCCAGAAGAAGAAAAAGTTGAAACAACTAAGACCGGTAAAGAAAAAGTTGAAACTTTAAAAACTTTCCCAGGTTATGTGTTAGTTGAAATGGTGATGACTGATCAATCATGGTATGTTGTGCGTAATACACCGGGTGTAACAGGATTTGTTGGTTCACACGGTGCTGGTAGTAAGCCAGCTCCATTGCTTGATGAAGAGATCGATCACATTTTGAACCAACTTCAAGGTAGTGAACATCAAGCTGATTTTGACGCTGAAGTGGGCGATGCAGTGACGATCATCGATGGTGCGTTTGCAAGCATGATCGGTAAGATCACTGAGATCGATGCTGAAAAGTCAAAAGTCAAAGTTATGATCGATATGTTTGGTCGTGAAACAATGGCTGAATTGAACTTTGATCAAGTTGAACGTTTAGTTTAGGATCTAGGACTACAGTGTAATACTGTAGTCTTTTTTCAAATGAGGTGGATGCGATATGCTTAAAGATGCTAATAAATTGGTCCAGACAACAGTTCTAGCGACTGGGGGCTTAGCTTTGGGAGTGGCACTTGAGTGGTATAAATTAGCAGAACCGAGTAAAAAACGAGAAGTGACGCTACAAAATCAGATCCCGACATTATTTATTCATGGATATGCTGGGACTCGGTTGTCTTCGGGTCTGATGATCAAACGGTTTGAACACTATGGATGGGGACAAAAAAGCACGGTGATCGTAGTGAAAGCTGACGGTCGTTTAAAGATCAAGGGTGACCCTAGTATCCCTGGTGGATTTATCCAAGTATTATTTGATAAAAATCGGATGTCGATCATCCATCAAACTGACTGGTTATGGCGTTTGATGAATTATTTGAAAAATAACTATGATATCGAAAAGATAAATATCATTGCTCATTCGATGGGGGGAGTGACCGTCTTGAATTTTTTGAGCAAGTTTGGGATCTCAGATCGTGTTCCCCATGTGGAAAAAGTCGTGACTTTAGGTGTACCATTCAACGATACCGAAGTTGGCAAGGATGGTAAAGAGATCGAATATCGCCCCTTGACGCAGTACGGACCGCTTACGATGGCACCACTGTTTAGCAAGATCAAAAAGCATCGCTATATAATTTCACCTGATACGAAATTTTTGAATATTGCTGGTGATCTGGAAAATGGGACGGCTTCAGATGGCTCGGTCTCGTTAGATTCAGTCTTGAGTTTACGTTATTTGTTACCACGTCAAGTCTATTATGAAGTGATCGTGAAAGATAAAAAGGCATCGCATTCACGTCTCCATGAAAATCGCCAAGTTGATAAGATGATCGGCCAATTTTTATTTGGTAAGCAAGCCTTACAGGCATTTACGGATAAATAGATCTTGGCTCAGAAAAAATTTCAGGCAAAATATTGTTTTTTGAAAAAAAGCGTGTTATATTTTATAAGTATGCTTTTAGCATATTGAAGTGGGAGGTCAAATATGCTGACCATCCGTACCACACACGGAATAAGGAGGAATGACCCGTGGCAAAAAACGTAATCAACGTTGTTAAATTACAAATTCCTGCTGGTAAAGCAACTCCAGCTCCACCAGTAGGTCCTGCTTTAGGTCAAGCAGGTATCAACATCATGGGATTCACAAAAGAATTTAACGCTCGTACAGCTGACCAAGCTGGTATGATCATCCCAGTTGTTATCAGTGTTTATGAAGATCGTTCATTTGACTTCATTACAAAGACACCGCCTGCTGCAGTTTTACTTAAGAAAGCTGCTGGTGTAGAAAAAGGCTCCGGCGAACCTAACACAAACAAAGTTGCTACAGTTACAAAAGCACAAGTTAAGGAAATCGCTGAATCAAAAATGCAAGATCTAAACGCTGCAGACGTAGAAGCTGCTATGCGCATGATTGAAGGTACTGCACGAAGCATGGGCTTTGTTGTAGAAGACTAATTTTCTACGGCCATGCTTCTCAGACGGACACTTCTGTGAAAGCAGATCTGTCAAGTGGGAGGTATATCCGATAGACCACATTTTGCAAGGAGGAACTCACTAATGGCTAAAAAGAAAAGCAAGAAATATTTAGAAGCTGCTAAAAAAGTCGAAGCAGACAAAGCTTACACAGCTAACGAAGCAGTTGCTTTGGTTAAAGAAATCGACTTTGCAAACTTTGACGCAACAGTTGAAGTTGCATTTAACTTAAACTTAGATACAAAACAAGCAGACCAACAATTACGTGGTGCTTTAGTTTTACCAAACGGTACAGGTAAAGAACAAACAGTTGTTGTCTTTGCTAAAGGTCCTAAAGCTCAAGAAGCTAAGGATGCAGGTGCAGATGTTGTCGGTGACGATGACTTAGTTGCACGTATCCAAGATGGTTGGTTGGACTTTGACGTTGCGATCGCAACACCAGACATGATGGCACAAGTTGGTCGTTTAGGTCGTGTACTTGGACCTAAAGGCTTAATGCCAAACCCTAAGACTGGTACAGTTACAATGGATGTTGCTAAAGCTGTTTCTGACGCTAAGAGCGGTCAAGTAACATACCGTACAGACCGTGACGGTAACGTACACGTGCCAGTTGGTAAAGTATCATTTGACGAAGCTGCTTTAGTTGGCAACTTCCAAGCAATTTACGATACGATCGCTAAATTGCGTCCAGCTGCTGTTAAGGGAACATACATCAAGCATGTTTCTTTGGCATCAACATTTGGACCAAGTGTTACACTTGATACAAACTCATTATAAGAATAAGTTTGTTGCTTAAAGCCGTGGTCATTGACCATGGCTTTTTTATAGATATAGAGATAAATATATAATTTATTTTGCAAAATCACTTGACGTATATTTGATAGCGTGATAATATACTAAAGGTCAATATATGATTCTACCTAAGACTCAGGTGGCGTTTGCCTTAATATCCTGCCGAGGAGTAATGTTACGGTTATTCTCTCTGTGTCTTGGTGGACATGGAGCTTTTTTATTTTAAAGAGCTTCGACACAATGACTAGGAGGTGAATCAATTGAGTAAAGAAATTATCGCTAAAAAAGCTGCGATCGTTGAAGAAGTTGTTGAAAAGTTTGAAAAGGCAAGTTCTGTTGTCGTAGTTGACTACCGTGGTCTAACAGTTGAGGAAGTAACTAACTTACGTAAAGAATTACGTGAAGCTGGCGTTGAAATGCGTGTTATCAAGAACACATACTTGAAACGTGCTGCTGATAAGGCTGGTTACGAAGGTCTTGATGAAACATTCTCAGGTCCTACAGCTGTTGCTTTTGCTGATGAAGATGTTACAGCTCCTGCTCGTATCTTATCTAAATTCGCAGAAGATCATGAAGCTTTGGAGATCAAGGGTGGTATGATCGAAGGCAAGGTCGTTTCCTTGGAAGAGATCCACGCTCTTGCAAAATTACCAAACCGCGAAGGCATGCTTTCTATGTTGCTTTCTGTATTGCAAGCACCAGTTCGCAACTTCGCATACGCTGTCAAGGCAGTTGCCGACAGCAAAGAAGAAGATGCAGCTTAATGCGCGCATCCTGATCGCTTAATTAAAATATATAATTATTATCTATAAAATGGAGGATTTTAAAATGGCCTTAGATACAGAAAAGATCATTGCTGACTTAAAAGAAGCTAGCATTCTTGAATTAAACGACTTAGTAAAAGCTATCGAAGAAGAATTCGGTGTTTCCGCTGCTGCTCCAGTTGCAGCTGCAGGTGCTGCTGCAGGCGCTGCAGAAGAAAAGAGCGAATTTGATGTTGAATTAACAGATCCAGGTGCTGGTAAAGTTAAAGTTATCAAAGCAGTTAAGGATATCACAGGTCTTGGCTTGAAAGATGCTAAGGGCTTAGTTGATGGCGCTCCTTCCGTTATCAAAGAAGGCGTTGCTAAAGAAGAAGCTGAAGAAATCCAAGCTAAACTTGAAGAAGTTGGCGCTAAAGTTACTCTTAAATAAGAGTTTCTCAGCTGATCAAAAAGACGTATCTCTTATTTTGGAGGTACGTCTTTTTTTTGTGTATTCATTGTTCTAATAATGAACGTTTAGGCGCCCACTATAGAGAAGCTTTAAATAAGTGGGTAAGGATTTTATACATTTAGCAAGTATTTTTTGTGATGTATTTTGTGAAATATATATGCTATAATGCATTTTAAGATCATAATATTTTGAAAAGCAGGAACGTTCGTGTCAAAAGAACGTTTAGTAGCATTTACAGATGCCGTGATCGCGATCATTATGACGATCTTAGTTTTTAGATCTTGAAAAGCCATCGCCAGTTACTGTTGAAAGTATATGGGAATTAAGGACTAGTTTTTTTGCTTATGCGCTATCTTTCTTTTGGATAGGGGGCATGTGGGTAAATATGCATACAGGATGGCATGATATAAAGAAGATCTCACCAAAAGTCGTGTGGAATACGATGTTTTTACTCTTTTTCTCATCATTTTTCCCGTATGTAACAAGTTTAGTTTCGCAAAATTTCTACAATGAAGTGGCACAAGTTTTTTATGGTGTGATCATTTTAGCAGTAACAACATTTAATACATTGATGTATCGTTCGTTAGCTGAGATCCCAGAGAATAATAAAGCGATGACATTTTTTATGAACGAACGCAAGTGGATCTCATATGATATCGCCCTTAAAGTCTTAGGTTTGATTTTGAGCATATAATAATGTAGAAAAGAGGATAAAATATGGGTACTTTAGTAAAGGGTAAATGGACCCAAAAGAGTTTAGCACAATTGCAAAAAGAAGGGACAAAACTTGAAGTCGATCCAAGTTTTCGCAATTGGATCACACCAGATGGATCAGCGGGTCCAGCTGGCAAAGGTGGTTTTAAGGCTGAGAAAGGTCGGTACCATCTGTATGTCTCTTATGGTTGTCCATGGGCAAGTCGGGCGTTATTGATGCGCGATCTCAAGGGATTGCAAGACTACATCAGTTTGTCAGTTGTTGATCCCGTCTTAGGCACTGATGGATGGCAATTTAGTGATTTTCCAGGCACGATCGCTGATCCGATCTTCAACGCTAAGTCGTTGCCTGAAGTTTACGCAAAAGCTAAACCTGATTATACTGGGATCGCTAGTGTACCGGTCTTGTTTGATAAACAAACCGGTCAGATCGTCAACAATGAATCAGCGGATATCATGCGAATGTTAGAGTCAGCTTTTGATGAACTGACGGGAGATCACACTGATTATTATCCTAAGGCTTTACGCGCCCAGATCGATGAATTAAATGTTTATTGTGATTCATTTTATGCTAAGGTCAATGCGACTAAAGATGCTAAAACACAGACTGAATATGAGCAAGCAGTTGCGCAAGTGTTTACGATGCTAGATGATCTGGAACAGCGCTTGGAAGATCAAGCGTATTTGCTTGGGAATGTTCCAGTTGAGACTGACTGGAAGCTCTTTACTTTCTTAGTGCGCTTTGATGTCGTCTTTTATGGTCTATACAAATGTAACCTTAAACTTTTGAGCGCTTATCCTAATCTATGGCGCTATGTTCGTCAATTGTATAATACACCAGGGGTAGCAGATGCCGTCAACTTTGAGCATATCAAAGTTCATCATTATCGCGGACAATTAGACTTAAATCCATCGGGGATCGTACCGATAGGACCAAAGGAAGACTGGAGTTTATAACTTCAAAAAGGTCCTTCAATTGTGCCATATTCACAATGCCCACCTCTACACTATAATGATCTCCATTAAAATCATAGATGTCAAAAAAGAGGGCTTGTATCGAATTTCTAAATTGAAATTTGATACAAGTCCTCTTAACGTAATGACATCTGTTCTGTTATGGGTGGCCTTTTTTTAATGAGGCATATGGTATAATTAAGAAAGTATAAATTACGAGGGGGTTTTACAAAAATGAAGCAAACATTTCAACAGGTGAAAAGCTTCGTTGAAAAAAGAGCAACCATCCTGAAATTAATTTTTGTCCTTTCAGTATTGATCTTTGTAACTTTTGAGATCGGAAAGATCTTTCGCGAGGTCGATTGGTATCAAGTAAAACAAGGACTCGCTGATCAATCACTGTTTAGCGTTATTTTAATGCTTGGTGCGGGTATTATTGCAGTCAGTCCCATGCTGTTGTATGATTTTTCGATCGTTAAATTTTTACCGGATAAATACAGTCCGTGGTACATCTTGCGCAGTGGATGGATCACTAATACAGCGACTAATATTGCTGGTTTTGGTGGCTTTTTAGGTGCGGCTTTGCGGGCTGATTTTTATCACAAAAATGCTAGTAAAAAGCAGGTCGTCTATGCGTTATCCAAGATCGCACTATTTTTATTAGCAGGTCTATCGCTATACTGTTGGGTCTCGCTAGGTTTGATCTTTGGCTTTGATCTGGGACCACATTTAAAGGGCTATTGGCCATGGCTGATCGGTGGTGGATCGTATTTTCCGCTCCTGTTTCTAACGACTAAATTCAAGCAGGGAGATTTCTTTAAGGATCTGACTTTAAAAAGAGAACTGGTCTTGATCTTAGCTTCATTGTTAGAATGGGGTTTTGCAGCGTTATTTTTCCTCTTCATCGGTGAACAACTCGGAATACATACGAATTACGCTGCAGTTTTAGCGTTGTATTTTACAGGTTCGGTCTTAGGGATCGTCTCGATGGTGCCAGGGGGGTTAGGCTCATTTGATGTCTTCATGATGTTTGGATTATTACCATTTGGTGTTACTACGGAGCAAGCTGTGATCTGGCTGTTGTTTTTCCGTTTGTTCTATTACATCATTCCTTTTGGGATCGGCTTGAGCTTTTTTGTCCACTATGCAGGTAGTCAAGTCAATCATAAGTTAAACGGGATCCCTAAGTTGATCTTGCAAAAGACGGCCCATATGTTATTGACCGTCTTTCTATATGTTTCTGGGATCTTATTGTTACTAGAAGCAGCTATTCCTAATTGGGCGTATTCAAATTCATTTTTAGCAAAACTATATCCGTACACCTTTTTATTTATTAACCAGTTGACCGATATCGTATTTGCATTTGCCTTGATCGGGATGGCACGTGGGATCGAAGCTAAGGTCAAAAAAGCGTATTGGCCGACCTTGATCGTTTTAGGCATCGGGATCGTTAATACTTTGTGGCGTGTCTATACTCCAACTTTAGCTATCTTTTTAGGTGTGATCTTAGTGATGGTCATCTTGTCACGTAAAGAGCTCTATCGTAAACAACTACGCTATTCGATCACTAAAAGGATCGTGGATGGCTCGATCTTTGCGGGGATCTTTTTCTTGTATGCGATCGTTGGGTTTATCAACTCACCAAGTTATATCCATCATCATCGTGTACCAACGATCTTTTTATTTCCTGCACAAAGTATCTGGCTTTCCGGTTTTATCGGCTTATTGATCGCAGCTTGTGTCTTATTATTGATCAGCAACTATTTGTGCAGTGGTAAAGACATTTTTGCAAATACTGGTTTTGATAAGGAACGTGTGCGCGCGGTGATCGAAAAATTTGGCGGTAATGAAGTAAGCCACCTAGCCTTTTTGAAGGATAAAGAGTTATATTTTTACACAGAAGATGGTGAAGATAAACTCTTTTTCATGTACCGGATCAAGACCGATAAATTGATCATCATGGGTGAACCAGTGGGAGATCATGATTATTTACAAGAAGCTGTCCAAGCGTTCATGCAAGAAGCGGATAATTATGACTATCAATTGGTCTTTTATGAGATAAATGAGAGTTTCACGATGTTACTGCATGAGTATGGTTTTGATTTTATCAAGACAGGTGAAGAAGGCTTGGTCAAGCTCAGTGAATTTACGCTTCAAGGTAAAAAGCGGCGGGCGCAACGTGCCTTGATGAACAAATTTGAACGTGAAGGTTATGAATTTACTTTTGCTGATCCCCCATTTACTGATGATTTGATGGCTGAACTTAAAGCTGTCTCGGATAGTTGGTTAGGCAAACAAGTTGAAAAGGGCTTTTCACTAGGATTCTTTGATGAAGCCTACCTAAATGAAGCTCCAGTCTGTTTGATCCGTGATGCGTCAGGTAAACTAGTCGCATTTGCTTCGATGATGCCGATGGATGAAAAGACATTATCGATCGATCTGATGCGTCACAGCCAAGATGCACCATCTGGGATCATGGATAAGATCTTTATCAGTTTATTTGAATATGGTAAAGAACAAGGATATGAGTATTTTGATATGGGGATGGCTCCGTTATCAAATGTTGGTGAATCACGCTTTAGTTTTATCGGTGAAAGAGTCGCACGTTTTATCTTTGAATACGGTGATCGTTTCTACGCTTTTCAAGGTTTACGTTCCTATAAGAACAAATATGTTACGAAATGGAGCGCTAAATACACGGCTTATCGGAAGCGGACTTCGCTAGTCGATGCGATGATCTTGGTGACGTTGACGGTCAACCAAAAGCATATCAAAAAGGGCAATAGACGCAATTTGCTCTTACCGAGATTTTTACAATAAACATTAAGCATCCAGGTGTGTGCCTGGATGTTTTTTGCTCAAAGTGATATTTTTCTTACCACCCTTAACTGTTTTAGTAGCAAGTTAAGTTATTATGATCATTGTGATCAAAACTAAAAAAATGTCGTCTCTGGCTAAGCTAGGGCTTGTTGTGATTTTTAACCTTATCAGTTCGCTTATGGTGTATGGAATGATATTTATGGTCGTATTTGGATATAATTCTTAAATCTTAGCCTCAGTTTGTTAGCTGAGGCCTATTTTTTATTGAATGGACCTGGTGAATTTAAGACCTGTGCTATAATCTATAACAAATACATAAAAACATCAAAATATTTTATCTAGCAACTATTTTGACCACAAGAGGGCGGTCTTGACCGTACACTTATTTGCTAAAGGCTTAGCGTTGACGCAGATCGTGTTAGTTCAAGCGAACTATAGTCTGGTTATTTTAGTCAGTGAATACCCTAGTGCTTTAGTAGTGATCTTTTTATCACTCAAGAAAAATACAACTCATAGTGAATGATAAGGGACCCATATGATGTGTATTTTTACATCATAATGGGTCCCTTATCATTTATATGGTATTAAAATTCATAGTCACTGTCTTGCATAGCTTCAACGTTTCCAAGTAAGTAACCATTACCAACTTGGGAGAAGAAGTCATGATTGGAAGTCGAAGTTGAGATCCCATTCATAACAACAGGGTTAACATCTTCTGCAGTATCTGGGAAGAGAGGATCCATCCCTAGATTCATCAAAGCTTTATTGGCATTATAGCGTAAGAAAGTCAAAACATCATCGACCCAGCCAACTTGGTCATAAAGAAGGTGGGTGTACTTTTCTTCATTTTCATAGAGATCATACAAAAGTTCATACATCCAACCTTTGAATTCCTCTTGTTTTACTTCACTTAACTCGTTAAAGCCCAATTGGAACTTGTAACCAATATAAGTTCCGTGAACAGATTCATCACGCAAGATCAACTTGATGATCTCCGCTACGTTAGCGAGTTTATTATGCCCTAACCAATAGAGTGGAGTGTAAAAACCAGAGTAAAAGAGAAATGTTTCCAAGAATACGGAAGCAACTTTCTTTTGTAAAGGTGTTCCGTTTTGATAGATATCATTGATCTTTTGCGCTTTGTATTGCAAGATCTCATTTGAATCAGTCCAAGCAAAGATCTCTTCGATCTCTTTAGGCGTATTCAAAGTTGAAAAGATCGAGGAGTAACTCTTGGCGTGCACCGATTCCATAAACTCGATATTGTTGAAGACGGCTTCTTCTTGTTGCGTTCGGATATCTTTTTTAAGAGCCGCGATTCCATCTTGAGATTGTAAAGTATCTAATAACGTTAAGCCCCCAAAGACTTTAGCAACGACATCTTTATCAGCCTCAGAAAATTCTCGCCAATCGGCTAAGTCATTTGAAAGCGGGATCCGAGTATCTAACCAAAATTGTTCGGTCAATTTTTCCCAAGTTGCTTTATCGATCTGGTCTTCTAAATTGTTCCAGTTGATTGCTTTATAGTTTTCCATTTTCCAAATACCTCACTAAATTACACAGCTTTCGCATTCGTTGACCCCGACTTCATCTTGGGTATCAGTGAATGTGCGGACATAGTAGATCGATTTGATCTGTTTGTGGTGAGCATAGTTACGTAGGATCGAGAGGTCACGGGTCGTCATCTTATCAGTCCGCCCATTTTTCCATTCATAGAGTCCAGTTGGGATCGAGGAACGCATAAAGAGCGTTAAACTCATTCCTTGATCAACGTGTTGTTGTGCGGCTGCATAAGTATCGATCACTTTACGCATGTCTAGATCGTAAGCCGAAGTGTAGTATGGTAAAGTTTCGTTTGAAAGATATGGTGCGGGATAATAAATTTTACCGATCTTTCTTTCTTGGCGTTCTTCGATCTTGTTGATGATCGGCTGAAGTGATGCAGTCGTATCGTTGATATATGAGATCGAGCCATTTGGTGCTACGGCTAAGCGGTTTTGATGGTAAAGCCCATCTTGTTTGACTGCTTGACTCAATTTTTCCCAATTAGCTTTAGTTGGAATGAAGATATCTTTGAATAGCGCTTTGACCTTTTCAGAATGTGGTGTAAAGTCTGTGGTCAAATACTTAGTGAAGTATTTACCATTAGCGTAATCACTTTCTTCAAAACCAACAAAGCTAGTTTGGCGTTCTTTAGCGATCTTATTGGAAGCAACTAAGGTCCAGTAGTTGAGCAACATGAAGTATAAGCTGGTGAATTCCAAAGCTTCTGGTGAGCCATAGTGCATTTGGTTTTTAGCTAAAAAGGCGTGTAAGCCCATAGCGCCTAGACCGATCGTGTGCGCTTGGCGGTTACCGTGTTGCACAGATGGTACGACATCGATTTCTGAGTGATCGGTCACAAAGGTCAAAGCCCGTGTCATGGCTTCGACAGACTGACCAAAATCAGGAGATCCCATCAAGTTAGCGATATTGGTCGAGCCCAAGTTACAGCTGATATCAGTTCCTAAAACATCATAACCTTGTTGATTGTTGACTAAAGATGGTGTTTGAACTTGCAAGATCTCAGAGCAAAGGTTGCTGGTGATGATCTTACCTTTGATCGGGTTAGCCTTATTAGCGGTATCGACATTGACAACATAAGGATAGCCAGATTCTTGTTGTAATTTTGAGATCTCTTCTTCGAGCAAGCGAGCGGGGATCTTCTTTTTAGCGATATCAGGATCGTTGACCAAGTTATCGTATTCTGCGGTAATATCGACGTAAGAGAAAGGAGTACCGTATTTTCTTTCGACATCATATGGATCAAAGAGATACATATCAGCGTTTTGCTTGGCTAATTCGTAGAACTTATCGGGTACAAGCACACCTAAAGATAGTGTCTTGACCCGGATCTTTTCGTCGGCATTTTCTTTTTTGGAAGCTAAGAAGTCGATGATATCGGGATGGAAAACATTTAGATAAACGACACCAGCGCCTTGACGTTGACCTAACTGATTGGAGTAAGAAAAACTATCTTCGAGTAATTTCATGACAGGTACGACTCCAGAAGCAGCGCCCTTGATCCCTTTGATCGGTGCTCCAGCTGAACGAAGATTACTCAAGGTGATCCCGACACCGCCTCCGATCCGTGAGAGTTGAAGTGCAGAGTTGATCACTCGTCCGATCGAATTCATATCATCAGTAACTTGTAAAACAAAACAAGAAACCAATTCACCACGTCTAGCACGTCCTGCATTCAAAAAGCTTGGAGTTGCTGGTTGATAGCGTTGGTGAACGATCTCATCGGCTAGTTGAAGCGCTAATTGTTCATCACCGTCAGCAAAGTACAAAGCATTGATCGCGGCTCGATCGATGAAGCTTTCCAAGTAATAACTGCCATCATCAGTTTTTAGCGCATATTGGGTGTAAAACTTGTAAGCTGCCATAAAGGTCTTGAAACGAAAATCAGCTGCTTCTAATTGCGCATAGAGCTTTTCAATAAAGGCAAAATCGTATTTTTGGATAAATTGTGTTTCAAGATAATTATTGTCTAGCAAATAGTCAAAGCGTTCTTTAAGTGAAGCAAAGGTCATCGTATTAGGAATGACATTTTCCTTGAAAAAGGCGTTTAAAGCTGCCTTGTCTTGGTCGAGTTGGATCTGACCATTTAAAGGAATGTTGACTCGGTTGTTTAGGTCGTAGTACGTAACGTTATTGATATCGATATCTTTAAGACTCAAGTTTATTCACCGCTTCCTTGAAATTTTGGACGTCTGTGGGTGTTCCATTGAATTCAAATGAATAGATCACTGGAACATTAAATTTTTTAGCCAAGTTTTTGGCTGTAAAAATAAATAACTCTGCAAAATTACGGTTGCCGGTCCCGACGATCCCTTTTAATGATGCAGCGTTATTTGCGTATTCTAAAAATTCAGTCACAGGGTAAGTGATCTCATCTTCGTAGGTCGGTACGATCAAGACGAATGGTTCATTTACCATAAAAAGTGGGTCCACCGGATCGATCTCAGTGGCATCGACGGTAGGCCCAAGTTTTTTGATGAAGCGTCGGGTCTGCCCGGTGACGCTAAAATAGATTATTTTCATTGAGCTGCCAGCTTCTTTAAGAGATCAGGTCGGAAACCGTTGATGATCGGTGCGTGATCTTGTTCTAATACTGGAACTGTGCGTAACCCCTTTTCTTTTAGGTAGTTGATATATTCTGGATGATCGGAGATATTATGTTCTCCAAATTCAATATTATTCTCCATTAAAAACTTCTTGGTCATCTTGCATTGGATGCAGTTATCTTTGGTATATAGATCTAAAGCCATCAGAATAAAACCCCTTCTAATTTGATTGTGATATCAGTATACCACAATTTACACAACATGTAGTATAAATTTTGCTCTGCTAATCGCTAGATATTGTGTTATTGGCTCAACCACGCAAAAAACGGACTCAAAATTTTTTGAGTCCGTAAAGTTATATTTAAATCGATATTAGTACCAGCCGTTAGCAAGCCAAAATGACTTAGCTGCTTGCCAAGAACCATAACGATTTGCAACATAGTTATCAGCTACACGTTCTTGGTTTTCTGGGGAGTAATCTCCACCCAAGTAAGAATTAGTCAATTGATATTTACCGTAGTAACGGCCGTTTTGAGCAGTATAAGAACCACCTGATTCAACGTTAGCGATCCAAGCTTTAGCACTTGCTTCAGCATCGTTTGATGGAGTTTGTGGAGCAGTTGTTTGCACTTGTTGTGTTTGTTGTTGAGGTTGTGCTTCTTGGACTTGAGTTTGAGCTTGTGGAGCTGCTTGTGCAGGTTGAGCTTGTTGTTGTGCAGCTTGGGAAGCGTCAGCTAAAACGTTGCTACCGACTTCTAAGCGTTGACCAACGAAGATCAAGTTTACATCTTGTAATTTATTAGCTTGTTGGATCGCATCGATCGTTGTGTTGTATTTAAGGGCTAATTCAGATACTGTATCGCCAGCTTTAACGACAACTTCATCAGCATTTGCTGTTTGCCCTAATGCAACTAAACCAGATAACGCGGCAGCTCCCGTAATAACTTTCTTCATTTCCATAAGTAAACTCTCCTTAAAAAAATATTTAATATTTACTTGCTTTTCATTTATCTACACTAGCAGTATACATTTTTTATATAACATACATATTCCGATAAAATTACAATTTGTCACGTTTATGTAACAAATAGATTAATTATTGTCAAATTCCACAAAAATAGAATCCATGTGGGAAAATAAAGCATCTTTTTGAATTTTACTTTTTAAGTTATACTTAAAAGTATCGGAGGTGCGCAGAAATGCCTAAAATTTTGTTAATGAATGCCGGAAGTTCATCAGTTAAATGGAAATTATTTGAATTGACCGATGAATCAGTCGTCGCTAAGGGCTTGGTGGAGCGGATGGTAGCGCCAGGTTCAAAGTTTGAGATCAAATATGGAGATCAGACGTATCAAGAAACACAAGATAACCTGTCTTATGAAAAAGCAGCTGAAATGATCATTGAAAAGATCCAAGAATTAAAGATCACATCTTTAGCTGACATTAAATGTGTTGGGCACCGTGTCGTAGCTGGGGGAACAAAATTTACTCAAGCTACTAAGATGGATCAAGCAACGATCAAAGAAGTCCTAGCATTGAGTGACCATGCTCCATTACATAATCCAATGGAAGCAAAGTACATCGAATTGATGCAACAAGTCATGCCAGACACACCACAATATGCGGTCTTTGACAGCCAATTTTTTACCCAAATGCCAGAAGAAAATGCGATCTTTAGTTTACCATATGAGTTGACGCAAAAATATGGGATCAGACGCTATGGCGAACACGGGATCAGTCATGAATATTTGGCTCAAAAGACAGCTGATCTTTTGGAAAAACCACTGGCTGATCTCAAATTGATCACTTTGCACTTGGGTAGTGGTTCATCTGTTTCAGCCGTTAAAGATGGAAAAGCATTTGCCAGTTCGATGGGCTTTACGCCTTTGACAGGGCTAACGATGGGGACTAGGGCTGGTGATGTCGATCCTTCGATCGTGCCATTCTTAATGAAGAAACTCGATAAAACAGCCGATGAAGTGCTTGAACTCTTTAACCAAAAGTCGGGATTATTAGGATTGTCGGGCTATTCGGATGATATGCGTGATATCAAAGCTAATCAGGTAGATCAACGTTGCAAGTTAGCCTTAGATATTTACTTAAATAAGATCGTGTCCTATGTCGGAAGCTATTTTGCCCAATTAGGTGGAGCCGATGTGTTGGTCTTTGCCGGTGGGATCGGGGAAAACAACCCGTGGTTACGTGCTGATGTTTGTCAACGCCTAGCTTGTTTAGGTGTCCAATTAGATCAAGAGCTAAATGAAGCTGACCATGAAGGTGTGATCTCAACTGAAAACTCAAAAGTCAAAGTGATGCTAGTTCCAACTAACGAAGAGCTCGCAATGGTCCAACAGATCAAGGCCCAACTAGACTGATAATTATGTTATAATCAACATATACTGTGTCTCTAATAATCAAGCTAAACGGTAATTAGACAAAATCTGGAGGAATTTATGGAAAAAATGCAAGAAAATGCAAATATCAAGTTATTTGCATTGAATTCCAATCAAGCGTTGGCACAAAAAATCGCAGATGGACTGGGGATCAAGCTGTGTGATGCCTCGGTCAAACATTTCAGTGATGGTGAGATCCAAATCAACATCAATGAAAGTGTGCGGGGAGACGATGTGTTCATCGTGCAATCAGTCGCTGATCCGGTCAATGAAAACTTTATGGAATTGATGGTCATGATGGATGCGTTACGACGCTCCAGTGCTGGTTCGATCAATGCAGTTATTCCTTATTATGGTTATGCACGTGCTGACCGTAAAGCACGTTCGCGTGAACCGATCACAGCCAAGATGATCGCTAATTTCATCACATTAGCTGGGGCAGACCGAGTTGTGACAATGGACCTACATGCAGGTCAGTTACAAGGCTTCTTCGACATTCCAGTGGATCATTTATTAGCGATCTACGAACAAGCTGCTTACTTTAAGCAAAAGGGCATTTGTGAAGATGTCGTTGTCGTAGCGCCTGACCATAATAGTGTTAAAGGGGCAAGAAATCTAGCTGATCTCTTAAAAGCACCGATCGCGATCGTTGATAAACGCGATGATACTCGTTTAGATATCGAAAATTCTTCGATCATTGGTGATGTCAGTGGTCATAACTGCATCGTCTTTGATGATATGATCGATACCGGTGGTAAGATGGCCGATGCAGCGGCAGCTTTGGACAAAGCAGGTGCACGTGAGATCTATGCTTGTGCAACGCATCCGGTCTTTTCAGGAAGTGCCGTCGAAGAGTTAGAGGAATCACCATATAAAGAAGTTGTGGTAACAGATACGATCGCGATCCCAGAAAACAAGCAATTCTCCAAGCTAAAAGTTTTATCGATCGCACCGATCTTTGCTAAAGCAATTTCTTTGATCTATCACAATCGTTCGGTAGATAGTTTGTTCAATAACAACGATAATATTTAAAGTAAAGGGGTTCTGTTTTAAACAGAGCCTTTTTTGTTTTGCTTTGATATAATTGGTGTAAATTACATTTAGGAAGGAAAAAAGTTATGAGTTTGAATTTTGTGCTAGGCACAGCGGCTAAAGATCACCAAGCGATATTGTTAGAGCAGATAAAAAATATCAGTCAAACAGACCCTCAGGCCAAAATATATTACATCGTTCCCAATCATATAAAATTTGCGACTGAAGTTTTTGTTTTAGATCAGTTACGGCAAAGTAGTGGGCAGGATCTCTTAGCTGCTACGGATATCCAGATCCTTTCTTTTTCACGGTTAGCTTGGTATTTTATGAAAAATGATCCTAGCTACCAGTTACCTCGGCTATCGGCTGCTGGGGCTAATATGTTGGTCCATAAGATCTTGCGAACTAAAAATGATGAATTGACGATCTTTAAGAGTGAACAGACCCAGACAGGCTTTGTGTCACAATTAGCTGGTCAATTGATCGAATTGAGCTTAGCTTTGATCACAAGTGCAGATCTGTGGCATAGTTATGAATTGTTAGAACAGAGCAAAGATACCGATCTAGTAGCTAAGTTGCACGATCTAAGTATCGTTTATCGAGAATTTGAGCAACATATCCAGGGAAAATATCTCGGCACAGCTAATATGTTAGAAGCCTTAGCTAAAAAGTTGGCTCAAAGTGATCTTAGTCACAGTTATTTTATCTTGGATGGTTTTTCACAGTTCAACGCCGGCGAATATCAGATCATCACTAGTTTATTGCAAAATGCAAAACAAGTGATTGTTTCTTTAGTCTTAGATCGCCCGTATGTCCATCATGCTCCAGAAGCAAATGAGCTTTTTTATCGCTCAGGTCAAGTGTATTATCGTTTGTATCAACTAGCACGTCATGAACATGTTAAAGTCAGGGTCGATAACTTTGCTAAACAAGACCGTGTCAGTGCTGACTTAGTTACGCTGGAAAATTATTGGATCGCTTCAAATGATCTAAAACCATTTACTTTGACCTCTAAAGTGCAAGGAGATCTACAACTCATCGAAGCCGATGATCGTTTAGAAGAAGTTAAATATTTAGCAACAAAGATCCGGCAGATGGTCTTGCTTGAGGGGTATCGTTATCAAGATTTTATATTATTGACGCGCCATTTAGATCCGTATAAAAATATTTTGCAACCGACATTTGAGCAATTTGAGATCCCATTTTTTACCGACCTACAAAAAAAGATGTCCGATCATCCCTTAGTCGAATTGATCCAAGCACTCTTTTTGGTCGAACAGCGTAACTACCGCTATGAAGATATGATGCGCTTGTTAAAGACAGAGTTGTTGCTACCAAAACATGAAGGTAGATCCATGCCATTAGCTAAGTATCGACAAGCCCTTGACCTAGCCGAAAATCAAGTCCTTAAATTTGGTTATCGTAAAAAGGGATGGTTAGGTGAAGATTGGGTCTATTATCGGTTTGGAACTAGTGATTTTGGAGCGCGAACTAAAAATGAAGATGAGATCACAGCTAAGATCAATTTGATCAAAAATCATGTAAAAGAACTCCTACCACCATTTTATGCAAAGCTTGCTAAAGCTAATACTGGAAAAGCGGCTGCTAGCTTGTTGTATGAATTTTTAGTCGATGCAGGTGTAGTCGAGCAGCTAGATATTTGGCGTAAGCAAGCTTTAACATCAGGAGCTGTCGATGCTTCAACGCGTGAAGAACAGGTTTGGGGAACTTTTTGTGATCTTTTAGATGAGTATGTGGAGATCTTAGGTGAGCAACCATTTGAGCCCCAAGATTTCTTAGATCTACTCCAAGCAGGTTTTGAAGGAGCGACCTATAGTCAAGTCCCAACGACTTTAGATCAAGTTGTCATCTCTGAAAGTGGGATGGTCCAACCAAATGACAAAAAGGTCGTCATGCTTTTAGGGGCTACAGACTTAGTGATGCCAGATATTGCTGTCAGTGAAGGCTTATTTTCCGATCATGATAAGGAAATGTTACGACCAACACTAAGCGAAACGAATTACCTTCCCGATGATACTGAACATGTTTTAGCCAATGAGCCTTTTTTGAATTACCTTGCTTTCTTGACGCCAACTCAAAAACTCTTTTTGAGTTATCCGCGTAGTGATAATGATCAGCTCGATCTTAAATGTTCACCATATATTGAGCGGATCAAACAAGCTTTAGAGCTTCCAGTAAACTATGCCCATAAAAATGATGGGGCAAGTGATGCTCTAAGTTATATCGGTACTAAACGGACCACTATGAGCGAACTTATCAAGGTCGAACGCCAAGCGCTCACCGAACAGCGGAAATTGCCTGAAGTTTGGGATCATCTATTCCAAAGATTTCAACAAGATCCTGCGACTAAACTGTTATTTGAACAGCTAAATCAGAGTTTGGACTATAAAAACATTCCTGAACAACTGACTCCTGAAAGTGTTAAAGGTTTGTATGGTAAAGAATTAAAGACGTCGATCTCACGGCTAGAAGACTTTTATGCTAATCCGTATGAATATTTCCTAAAATATGGTTTGGGATTAAAAGAACGTGAGATATTTGAAATGAATGCGGCCAATACGGGAGAATACTTCCATACGCTGCTCGATACATTTTTCAAATTGCTCTTAAAAAATGGCCAAGATCTCAAATTATTAAAGGGCCCCGAATTTGATGCTTACTTTAGAGAAAGTGTCGAGTTGACTAAACGTTTGCCTCAATTTAAGATCTTGGATAGTTCTAACCGAATGCGTTTTTTGGCGCGACAATTAAATGCAGCGGCTAAACAAGTTGGGGGAGCGATCCACAAACAGCGACAATTTAGCAAGTTAAAGACGATCCAAACCGAAGCTTTATTTGGACACGTGGGTGAATTATCTGGTCTAGCTGGGTTGCAATTTACAACGCCAAATGATCGTTTAGTGACAGTACGCGGTAAGATCGATCGGATCGATGAATTGGTTCTAGGTGATAAGCATTATCTAAGTTTAGTCGATTACAAGTCAAGTGCAAAGAAGTTTGATCATGTAAAAGCCTATTTTGGCCTAGCGCTACAATTATTGACGTATTTGGATGCTTTACTCAAGAATAAGACGACTTTAGTTAAGGGTGCTACTAAAGAACAGATCGCTACAGCTGGAGCGATGTATATGCATCTTTACAATCCAACATTCAAACAAAAAGAGATCTATCAAGCCGTCTATACAGATGAAGTACTCAAAAAGAACAAATATAATGGGCTATTAATAGATCAAGCTGATGTTTTAGAGGGTCTGGATGAAAGTTTGCTCGAGAGTTCAGGGAATTCATTGATCTATCCGTTTAGACGAAACAAGAATGGGAGTTATAAAGCATCAGGTGCACAATTAGTGACTGCTGATCAGTTGGAAGCGTTGTTGTTACACAATGAGGAATTGATCAAACAAGCAACGGATATGATCTTTAGTGGACGGCTCGATTTGTTGCCAGCCTTGTTCAAAGATGGTTCGGCGTTACAATACACACCGTATGAAGCGGTCATGCAGTTTGATCCGATGTTGCCCGAAAATAATTATTATCGGCTTCCAACAAAAAAGCCAGCCGATATTTTAAAACTTTTACAAGCTAAGGAGGAAAAATAATGGCTGAGATCAAATTTACACCTGGTCAGCTCCAGGCGATCAATGATGAAGGTAAAAATATTTTGGTTGCTGCTTCAGCCGGCTCAGGAAAGACTAGAGTGCTAGTCGAACGGGTCATCAGAAAGATCAAAGAGAAAACAGCGGTAGATGAGATGTTGATCTTGACCTTTACTGAAGCTGCAGCACGGGAAATGAAAGAACGGATCCAAGGTGCTTTGCGACAAGCGATCAATGCTGAATCTGAACCTGAGACGAAGCGGTTTTATTTACAACAACTGACAAAGCTCAATGTTGCTGATATCAGTACGATCGATGCATTTTGTTTGCGCATGGTCCAAAAATATTATTATTTAGCCCAGATCGATCCTGATTTTCGCTTGCTGACTGATGAAACTGAGCGGGCTTTACTGCGCGAAAGTGTTTGGGAAGATCTTCGTGAAGAACTTTATGGTAAGTTAGATCCTTTGTTTGAACGATTGACATTGAACTTTTCTAATGACCGCAGTGATGATGGTCTGACTGAACTTGTAATGGAGTTATTTGATTTTGCAAATGTCAATCCTGACCCTAAAGCTTGGCTTGAAAATTTGGCTAAAAATTATCATTTGGAAGCTGGAAATTTAGAACAAAGTGGATTTTATCGCAATGAATTCGTTCCGTATGTCACTGAGCAATTGCAAAAATTCGCTGACTATCTAGGACAAGCAACGCTACTCTTAGAGGATATCGCTGATCCAGAAGATAAGTTAGCTAAATTAAAAGCTCTTTATCGCACAGAAGAACAAGAACTGAGTAAACTAGCTAAGCTTGATCTGACAAAGCTCTCCTATAACGATCTAAAAGTGACTTTAGAGACAGTAAAATTCAAGCGTGCTCCTGCAGCACGCTTGGATGATGAGCAAAAAGTGCTAAAAAATCAAGCTCAAGCTCTGCGCGATGAGACGAAAAAACAGTTGAACGAACTTTTGATCAATTATTTTAATGCTCAAGAAAGCGAGGTCGTTGAGCTATTTAAACAAGCTGAGATATTGGCTAAGAAGGCTGCTGAAGTGGTCTTGCGCTTCATGCGTCGCTATCAAGCGGAGAAAAAGCGACGCCATGTCTTGGAATTTAGTGATTTAGAACATCTGACTTTAAAGATCTTACGCCAACAAGAAGATACAAGTGTCAAAGAACTCTTGCAAGCACGCTACCAAGAGATCATGGTCGATGAGTATCAAGATACTAATCAGCTTCAAGAAGCGATCTTGACTACTTTGGCACAGGATAATATGTTTATGGTTGGGGATGTCAAGCAGTCGATCTATGCGTTTCGTTTGGCCGATCCGACGCTATTTTTAGGTAAATATCACAAATTTGGTCGCTTAAATGATCCAAATGAGCGGATAATCTTAGCTGAGAATTTCCGCTCAGCTGAAAATATCACTGCAACGACGAACTTTATCTTTTCTCAACTCATGGATCAAAAGATCGGAGAAATGGATTATGACAAAAATGCGCAGTTAGTTTATGGGGCTAAAGATTATCCTGAAATGTCGCTACCGACCGAGATCTTGTTATATACTTCAGAAGAAGATCCTTTGAATGATCCAGCTAAAAAGCCAATAAAAATGCGGTGGGATCAAGATCCAGAAGCGATGGGACCTGATTTTGAGATCAATTCCAATCAAGAAGGTCAGATCGCTTTAGTGGCAAAGAAGATCAAAGAATTGCATGATGGAAAGTTTGCTATCTATGACCGTGAATTAGGCCAGATGCGTCCGATCACATACGGCGATATTGCTATCTTATCAGAGACGCGAACCAATCATTTATTATTATCTGAAGAGTTGAAGCGCCTAGAGATCCCATTTTATGTGCAAAAGTCGCAAAATTATTTTCAAACGACAGAATTGCGGATCATGTTGGCACTTTTAGCTTTGATCGACAATCCTTATCAAGATATCGAACTTGCTGCAGTTTTGCGTTCGCCGATCGTAGGGCTAAAGGAAAATGAGTTAGCTTATTTGCGGATCAATGATAAGAGTGGTGATTATTTCCACGCTTTAGAAAAATTCTATCAAGATCCAGGCGATCAGGGAAAAGAGCCATTTGTCCAAGCACTCTATGCTAAGATCGCACGTTTTATGAAGCAGTTGCAAGGTTTTAGAGATCTCGCACATCAAAATGAATTAGCTACCTTGATCTTGGCGATCTATGAGCAGACTGGCTTTTTAGATTATGTCGGGGGCATGCCTGGGGGACCTCAGCGGCAAGCTAATCTGCACGCACTTTATGAAAGAGCTGCGATGTATGAACAAAGCAGTTTTAAGGGGCTATTTCAGTTCATTGGTTTTATCAAAAAGATGCAAGAAAAGCAAGATGATCTCTCAGAGGCTGTCTTAAAAACAAGCGATGATACGGTCAATATCATGACGATCCACGGCAGTAAGGGGCTAGAGTTTCCGATCGTCTTTTTGATCGATGCGGCTAAAAAATTCAATATGCGTTCATTAGATAAAAAGTATATTTTAAGTGAAAAAGCAGGTCTAGCGATGAATTACTTAGATCAAGAGCGCCGAATCGAACATGAGACTTTGGTCAAAAATCTTGCTAAACAAACCGCTAGAAATAAGAGTGCTGCTGAAAAGATGCGCTTGTTATATGTTGCATTGACACGTGCTAAAGAAAAACTCTTTATCGTAGCAGGATACGATTCACGTGAACAGGTAGAAAAATTGGTAAAAAAGGCTCAAACTTCGGAAGTGTTATTGCCAGATGATGTTCGCGCAAATGCTAAAAATTTTATGGATTGGATCTTGCCAGCAGTTGCACGTCATAAAAACATTGCCCAAGCATTTGATCTTTTAGGGCAACCACACGCAGTTTTAGACGAGATACCAGCAGAATTTGAATTGAATTTTGCTGATTACAACGATATTGCTGATGAACAACGGTTATCGCAAGTAGATCTAACTAAGTGGTTTGATGAGCAAACAACAGCTCAAACCAAACTTACCTCTGAGATGATAACTAAGATCGATCAGATCCTAGCAGGTGAGTATCAACACAAATCTGCAACTAGAACTGCTGCTTATCAAGCTGTTTCGGATATCAAGCGTTTGTTTGATGATCCTGACCTTGAGAAAATGGCAAAGATCACGCCAGAGACAACGGCTAATCGTGAAGTCGGTGATTTTAGAAAACCGCGCTTTATGACAGAAGAAGTTCGGGTGACACCAGCTGCCATCGGGACGGGTATTCACTTGCTGTTCCAAGAAATGGATCTGACTCAGCCACCAACGATCACGACGGTAGATGATCTATTGCAATGTTTGAGCGCTGATGGCTTGATCACACCTGAAGTAGCTAAACAGATCGATGTTACTAAGCTCGTAGCCTTTTATGCGACACCGTTAGGCAAAGATCTCTTAAAAAACCATATGCGAGCCAAGCGTGAAGTAGCTTTCTCAATGGTCTTGCCAGCAGGTAAAGTCTTTAATGACTTGGATGACACATTGACCGATCCGATCTTAGTCCACGGGATCATGGATGGTTATTTTATCACTGAAAATGATGAGGTCGTTCTCTTTGATTACAAGACCGATCATATTTATGGCAAAGATGGGGTCGAAAAGGTCAAACAGCGCTATCAAGGGCAGCTGAATTTATATCAAACGGCTTTGGAACAGATCTTAAATAAACCTGTGACCCATAAATATCTTTATTTAGTTGAACTTGATCAAGCTGTTGAATTACCGTGATAAGAAAATGAACTAAAACGGTCAGCGAAATATAAATAAGGGACCTACTATGATGTAAAATATGCATCATAGTAGGTCCCTTATTTATATTATTTCTACATACGGATCATTGTCGTGCCCTAGCGTTTTTCTACGCACTGATCAGTCTTTGTAGATGAATTTTCTTTGGAAGAATTTCACAACTTCGACGATGATGATCATTAAAGCACCAGCGCCTAAAACGATCCCCCATTGTTCTAACGCAAGCGTTGTAACATGGAATGTGCTGTTAAAGGCTGGTACGAAGATCGTCATCGCTAATAACACAGCCGAGGCTAGGATAGCAATGTTGAAGTATTTGTTGTTGAATGTCTCCTTAGAAAAGATCGTTCCGTGGATCGATTTGGAGTTGAAAGCATGGAACAATTGGATCACACCTAGAGTTGCATAAGCCATTGTCAACGCATCAGCATGGATCTGAGCTGATGATTCATGGAATGGATAGTTGATCGCGATCCAATAGACCAAAAGCGTTAGGACTCCTTCTAAGATACCTTGGTAAATGATGCTTGAACCGACCCCATTAGAGAGGAAGTTCGAGCGACTACCACGTGGTTTCTTTTTCATGATATCTTTTTCGCCTTTTTCAACACCTAAAGCGATCGCAGGGAAAGTATCTGTGACTAAGTTGATCCACAAGATCTGTACCGGAGCAAAGATCGACCAGTTGAGCATAGTCATCATAAAGAGTGTCAATACTTCACCCAAATTAGCAGACAAAAGGTATTGGATCGCTTTTTGGATGTTAGAAAAGACCTTTCTACCTTCACGAACAGCTAAAATGATCGTGGCAAAGTTATCATCGGCTAGGACGATATCAGAAGCATTTTTAGATACTTCAGTTCCGGTGATCCCCATACCGACCCCGATATCAGCGGTCTTTAGGGCTGGGGCATCGTTGACCCCGTCACCAGTCATCGCTACGATCTTGCCATGTGCTTGCCAAGCCTTGACGATCCGCACCTTATGTTCAGGTGCAACTCGAGCATAGACCGAGTATTTAGTAACATTTTGCTTCAATTCTTCATCAGACATTGCATCTAGATCGCGCCCAGTGATCACGCCGCTTTCATCGTCTGGTCGGATGATACCTAGGCGGATCGCGATCGCTCTAGCCGTATCTTTGTGGTCACCTGTGATCATAAGTGGACGGATACCAGCCGATTTAGCTTCAGCGACTGCATCTTTGACTTCGGGTCTTTGAGGATCGATCATCCCGATCATTCCAACGAAGATCAAGTCATTTTCCAAATTATCAGATGTTGCTTGGCGATCGCTTTCTTTTTCAGTCAAGGGTTTATATGCAAAGCCTAAAACACGTAAAGCTTCGAGTGCTAATTCATGATTAGTGTTTAAGATCTTATCTTTATCGGCTTTAGTGATCGGTCTTATTTCACCGTTATCTTCGATCCTGTTCGTCCGTTGTAAGATCTCATCAACGGCCCCTTTGGTCATCAAATAACATTGGTCAGCATGAGAAACGATCGCTGACATCATTTTACGTTCAGAATCAAAGGGGATCGAGTTGATCCGTAAAAAATCATTTTGAACTTGCTTAACGTCCATTTGACGATCTAAATAGTATTGGATCAAGGCCGTTTCGGTCGGATCACCTACTAGACCATCAGGTGTTTCTTGACTATCGTTAGCTAAGATCATGATCTGGGCTAGCCGTTTTTTAGGTGAGACTTTGAAAGTATCAGCTGATACCAAGTTATGGTCAGTGTAGAGTTGTTCAACTGTCATCTTATTTTGGGTCAAAGTCCCAGTCTTATCGGAGGCGATGATCTCAGTTGTCCCTAAAGTTTCGACCGCTGGTAATTTACGGACCAGTGCATTGCGTTTGGCCATCGTCTGGGTACCTAAGGCAAGAGTGATCGTTACGATCGCAGGTAGGCCTTCAGGGATCGCAGCTACAGCAAGTGAGATCGCTGTTAATAACATATCTAAGACGGATTCACGTCCCGTCACGACCCCAAAGACAAAGATCACAACAGCGATGATCAAGATCAAAACAGTCAAGACCTTGCTCAAATGGGTGATATTTTTTTGCAGAGGAGTTACGGAATTGTCAACTTCATCTAACATGGTAGCGATATGCCCAACTTGAGTCTGCATTCCCGTCGCAAAGACGACTGCTTCGGCTGTACCATATGTGACGCTAGTGTTCATAAAGCATAGGTTGCTTTGTTCGCCTAAAGGAGGTTCTTTTTCATCCAAGACGCTACTATCTTTATCGACGGGAACAGATTCGCCCGTCAAAGCAGCTTCTTCGATCTTGAGAGAAGAAGATTCGAGGATCCGCATGTCGGCTGGAACGATGTCGCCAGCTTCGAGCAAGACGATATCCCCCAAGACGATCTCATCACTTTTGACTTGCATGACCACACCATTGCGTTTGACACGTGAATAAGGGGTCGTCATTTCTTGTAAAGCATCGATCGCATTTTCAGCCTTGGCTTCTTGAAAGACCCCAAAGACCGCATTTAAGATCACCACTAAAAAGATGATCAAAGCATCGGATACTTCACCTGCAAGCATGGCAACTAGGGCAGCGACCATCAAGATCACGATCATCAAGTCTTTGAATTGAGCGATGAACTTTTGGAGTAAAGTTGTATGCTTCTTTGATTCTAAGACGTTAGGACCGTATTTTTCTTGACGTGCTTTGACCTCAGCATCAGTCAAACCATTAGCTGAACTTTTTAATTCAGTAAGTGCCTGTTCTCCAGTAAGTTGATAATATTTCGTTTTCAATCACGAAATTCCTCCTTCGATATGATTTATTAGTTTACAGGCTTATCGTATCACACTTACTTATTAAAAAGAAATTATCCGCTGGTAAATTCATTGTAAATTTTATGTAAAATATTAGAAATTAGGGCAAAATAAATCCACATGTGCACACCTGACAGGGGCCCATGTGGAGCTATTTGTATTCAATTAATTGAACTTTTCCCGGGTTATCAGCAAGATCTCGCGAGTGACCCTGCAGGTAAGATATCCCGGTCAGAGCTCCACTAGTATGTCATGTGGTGCTCAATTATTTAGCAGCTTTTTCAGCTTCTTCGCGTTCCTTTAAGAAACTCAATACAGCTTGATGTTCTGCACGACGCTTCTTAACGTTTTTGTTGTTAACTGGGCGGCGGTCGTTACCAACGCCTACGTGTGTATTTTGTGACATGGTAGTCCCTCCCTTCATTACTCATGCAACTTTATATTTTAGCGAAAAACTTCCTAAATATCAAGGGCAAATTACAGTAGTTCTTTAAAAATAGCGGTTCTATGGTATAATTAGCGAAAGATTTGAGTAGAAAGAATGAATTGAAATGAGTATTTTAGAAGTAACAGATCTCTCGATGAGTTATGCGGATAAAAAGCTTTATGATCAAGCCTCATTTGTTTTGAACAAAGAAGACCATATGGGAGTTATCGGCCAAAACGGTGCAGGAAAATCGACCTTGATCCGTTTGATCACGGGCCAGACTCTACCTGATGAAGGGCAGATCAAATGGCAACGTGGTAAAAAGATCGGTTATCTCGATCAGTATGCTGAATCAGCGCATGATCTGACTATTGGTAACTTTTTGCAGAGTGCTTTTAAGGAATTATACGAGATCGAAGCTAAACAAGCTAAGTGCTATGCTGATTATGCAACAACTTTAGATGATGCTTTGTTGACTAAAGCGGGTAAATATCAAGAACAGTTAGAAGCAGCTGATTTTTATGGTTTAGATGTCAAGATCGATCAAGTCATGACCGGACTAGGGATCGATGTCTTGGGAAAAGAGCGTCAAGTCAGCAGTTGTTCTGGTGGACAACGTTCTAAGATAATTTTAGCTAAATTATTATTGGAAGAACCCGATGTCTTGCTGTTAGACGAACCAACAAATTATTTAGATACGGAACATATCGAATGGTTGATCAGTTATCTAAATGAATTTTCTGGTTGCTTTATGGTCATCTCCCACGATTATGACTTTTTAGAAGCGATCACCAATACGATCATTGACGTTGCCTTTGGTAAGATCACGAAATATACAGGTAGTTTCCAAGCTGCGATCAAACAAAAAGAAGTCAAAAAAGAAGTTCAGCTCAAGGCCTATGAAAAACAACGGCGACAGATCGAAAAAGATGAAGCGTATATTCGCAAAAATAAAGCAGGAACACGAGCTGCAATGGCTAAATCACGGCAAAAACGGCTAGATAAATTAGAGCGCTTGACGCCACCAAGTGATAATCTCCAAGCTCATTTCAACTTCCCATATCTAGAACTGCTTTCAAGTGCGACTTTGCGTGTCAAAAAGTTATCAGTGGGCTATAACAAACCATTGCTCGAACCAGTGACATTTTCGATGAGTCACGGGGAAAAAGTTGTGCTTAAAGGATTTAATGGGGTCGGAAAATCAACGTTGATCAAGTCGATCTTAGGTAAGATCAAAACTTTTGGGGGAACAGCTCAATTTGTTGATGCTGCTGTGATCAATTATTTTACCCAGGAATTAACATGGCAAGATCCAAAACAAACTCCACTTCAAGTCCTACAAGATGCCTATCCTAAGCTTGAGCCAAAAACGATCCGACAACGCTTAGCTCGTGCAGGGATCAATGCGGCTAATACACTCAAACCGATGAATTTATTGAGTGGGGGCGAACAGACTAAGGTCAAACTGTGTTTATTAGAATTAAAGCCAAGTAATTTCTTGATCTTAGACGAACCGACAAACCATCTTGATGATGAGACCAAGCAGGCGTTAAAGCAAGCTTTGATGAATTTCCCAGGAAATGTTTTGCTGGTCACCCACGAAGCTTCATTTTATGCTGGCTGGATCGATAAGATATTTGATGTAGAAAATATCCAATTAAAGCGCTGATAAAGTTGACATTTTACAGGCTTATCCTTATATTGAATTAAGGTCAATTAGTTAAGAAAGGATCACTTTAAATTATGAAAAAAGCAAGTTGGATCCATTGGGCAGTTGCAATTATTTTAGTTGGACTTGCGGGATATAGTGCGGTATACATTCACCGTGCCGAAGAAAAAAATGCGCTAAAAGTTGAGCGCCAAGCAAAACTTGATAAGCAAGAAGAAAAACGAAAAAAAGAACTTTTACGGGAACAAAAAAAGCATATGCGGACACCGATCGCTTGGGACCAGCCTTCAGAGACTCTGCCATATCCTGATGTAAGACAGGCTGTCAAGTCTAAAAAGCTCGATCAAAAGATCTGGCTATTGGTTTCACCAAATAAACAACGAGTTTACGTGCGCCAAGGACCATATACTTTATACACGATGTATGCTTCGATCGGGAAAAATTTTGAAAATGTTAAGAATTATCAGGAAACACCAACTGGAGATTTTAAGCTCCAAAAGGAACGCGGTGAAGAATTTTACGATGCGACGAAGGACTATGGTGCTAAATACTGGACATCATTTAGAGGACATGGGGCATATCGCTTTGAATCAGTACCGTTTGATCAGGATAAAAAAGTTATCGAAAGCCAAGCTAAATTATTAGGGCAAAAGGTGACCAAAAAGCACAATATCAAAGCGTATGGTAGCATTCGTTTGAGTGTAGCTGATGCTAAATGGATCATGGATAATCTTCCAGCTAAAACAAAAGTCGTGATCGAAGACAATGATCCAAAGCATGATGCATGGGAGTATATGAAAGATCAATAAGTTTGAGATCTGGCAACTAAAAAAGGCTAGCATCGAAATTTTTCGATGCTAGCCTTTTTGTTTTATTAGCCGTTGATCACGACTTTAGTGCCGGTTTTTAAATTTTCTGACATCCATTTTGAATCAGGGACGCTCAGGCGGATACAACCATGTGAAGCGGCTTTTTTACCTAGCTTTTTAGCTTCCTCGACATTGTAATTGCCTGACGCATCCGTTGGGACTGAATGGAATAGATAGATCCCATGGTCTTTAAAAGAGACCCAATTATTAGCCCCTTCATTTAGGGATGCATTGTAAAATGAGTCGCCTCGCTCAGGTTCGATGTAGAAAGTTCCGGTCGGGGTATAGCTTTTGTATTTACCAGTTTCTTCATCGTGATGATAAGCTCCACCAGACGAATACATCGTGTAGATCACTTTATCGCCTGACATTAGATAAGTCCGATTCTTTTTGAGGTCGACTTTGATCCAAAAATCACTGACTTGATCTAGATCAGGATAAGGTTTGGTCTCAGAAGACTTTTGCCAATCGATCGGTGTTTGCATGGTCTTATTCTCAGAATTAGTTGCTTTTTTGGTAACTGTAGCTTTAGTCGCCTGAGTTTTTTCAGTTGTTTGTGCTTGAGTCGTTGTTGAAGCTGGTGTTTGTTTAGTTACACGGTAGATCAAAAAGGTACCGCAGATGATCACAGCAATAGCGAGACTCAAATAAAAGCGAGAACTTTGTGGTTTCATAGTCAAGTTTATCCTATTCTTTAGTAAGTATTGTCAATGTCTATTATACAGGTTTCTAAAATTAATTGTAGTAGCATTAGGAAAAATTAAGGTGTAGACTTTTAAAGTGTCAGGAAGGATATGATAATTTATGAATGAACAAGCATGTACGACGATCTTAGTAGGGAAAAAGGCCACGATCGATGGATCGACGATGATCGCGCGCAATGATGATACGTTTTTACCACTGACACCACAGCGCTTTATCATGCAGCAAGCAGTACATGGGCGTCATGAAATGTGGCGCTCAACGCAAAATGGGTTTGAAGCTCCACTGCCAGCTGACGGCTATCGGACGACGATGACGCCAAATGTTGACGTTAAAGGTTTAGGCTATTTTGGCGAAAGTTCGATCAATGAAAAAAATGTTGCAATGTCAGCGACCGAATCTGTCTATGGCGATCCGTTAGCTCTAGCCCACGATCCCTTTGTCGTGGATGGTTTAGCTGAGGATTCTTTACAATCAATGGTCGCACCATTTATCACTTCAGCCAGGGAAGGTGTCTTATATTTAGGTGAATTGATCAAAAAATATGGTTCGCCCGAAGGTAACGGTGTCTTGTTTGCTGATAAAGATGAAGTTTGGTATATGGAGATCGTAACGGGGCATCATTGGGCTGCAACTAAGATCCCCGATGATGCGTATGCGATCGCTGCCAATCAAGTTGCACAAGATTACATAGATTTTAATGATCCACAAAACTATCTGTGGTCAGAAGGCTTACAAGAATTTGTGGAAAAATACCACTTGAATCCCGATAAGTCGACTTTTAACTTCAGAAAGATCTTTGGGACTGACAATGAAAAAGATCGGCATTACAATACGCCTCGTGTATGGTATGGGCAACGTTATTTTAACCCAGAGATCGAACAAGATCCGCAATCAAGCGACTTACCATTTATCTGCCGTTCTAAGCGATTATTGAAAGTTGAGGATCTGACATATGTTTTGGCTTCACATTATAACGAAACTAAATACGATCCTTTGGGGCACGGAAGTCAAGCCGATAAGCTCAAATTTCGCCCGATCTCATTGAATCGGACCCAAAATTCGCATGTTTTACAGATCAGAAATGATGTTCCAGCTAAGAATGCAGCGTTGATGTGGATCTGCTTTGGGGTTCCAACATTTACCCCATATGTTCCATTTTATACGAATGCGACTGATACTGATCCAAGTTGGAGTAAAACACCATTGGATTATGATATCACTAGTGCCTATTGGATGTATCGAACTTTATCGATGCTGACCGAAGCACACTATGCCCAATTCGTGCAAAAAAATCGTGATTATTTGATCCAAACACGTGAAGTTTTACACCGTTTGATCGGTGAGATCGATAATGGAGTAGCTGATCTGAACGGAAAAGAAGCAACGACATATTTGACAAAAGAAAATTACCGGATCGTAGCTCAGATGCGAGAGCTAACGATGAAAGCGATCGCTGATTGTGTCACTGGTGGCTTAGAATTATCGAAGCTTACTTTCGATATGGATAAGAATCTTTAAAGTCGTGATATAAAATTTTGTAATTTGTAGATTTTTTGTGTAGAATGTTCACTAAGATTTAATTGGGATGTGAAATAATGGAAATCAAGGTCAGTGATTTTATCACAGCAGTCACAGAAGAAAAATTTAATCGAGATATGATCTTAGCCACACTTGCACAAGTTGAAGATCTAGGAATTGCAGATAGTTTAGCTCCGATCATGGAAAAAATGATGGATGCGATCAAGCAAGATCAACTAGAACAAGCAGAGCTCTCGATCGAAGGTAGTGACGAACCGATCCATATTCGACTTGAGACCGGGATCATCAATTTACCATTTGAAAATATCAATCGGGTCGCTAATTTCTTTGATGAACTTGAAGCAAGTGTACCAGTAAAAATCTATTTGGTAGTCGTATCACCTGATCTGAATGCTTCAGGGCTACATATCATGCAGATCTGCCCAGCAAGTGATTTTGCACGAGGGCAAGGCCAAGATGCAGTGCTGGTCGCTGTCGCTGAAAGTTTGAAAAAGATCCAAGAAAATAAAGCTCAAAAAGAAAAAGTGACAGCTAAATAAATCAAAGTTCCAAGCTTCGATCGAAGTTTGGAACTTTTTGATATAAAAATGATTTAATAATAAAGTATCAGTTAGGTTAATTTTTTATAATTTTTTTTGCGAAAGAAATTCAGTGTTAGCGGTGGTTCTGGCGGATAGATAAATGTTTATCAAAAAAATATTAAAAAATTTATTGACAAATTAAAGAAATAAAGATAATATCAAAGCAACAAAGATAACTAAATATTTAAAGACATTGATGAGAAGAGTAGTCTGTTGGAGTAGATAGACAGAGACCCTCGGTTGCTGAAAAGAGGGATCGAAAGAAGAGATGAAGATGAGCTCGGAGTCTGATCGTTGGTGCAAGCTTGCGGTCCGTTTTAATGCGATATAATTTGAGACTACTGATTTAGAGTTAGTAGTTGATGAGTCTACTTTTGTGAAGAAGTAGAAAACTAAGGTGGTACCGCGAGTTTTCGTCCTTTTAGGGGTGGAAGCTTTTTTTTTACCCTAATTTTAAAATTAACGATGAGAAAGTAGTGATCAAATGATTGAATTCAAGCAAGTTTCAAAGACTTTTGCGACCGCCAGTGGGCAAGTTGATGCGGTCAAAAATGTAGATCTGACCATCAACGCGGGTGAAGTTTATGGGATCGTCGGTTTTTCCGGCGCTGGTAAGAGTACTTTAGTCCGCATGCTAAATGGCTTGGAGACACCAACTAGTGGTGAAGTTATCATCAATGGTAAGCGGATCGATAATTTAAAAGGCAAAGAACTACGTGATCAAAGAAAGAAGATCGGTATTATTTTTCAACATTTTAACCTCTTGTGGTCACGGACTGTTTTAGAAAATATTGAATTTCCGCTTGAATTAGTAGGTGTTGCTAAAGAAGAGCGCCAAAAGAAAGCTAAGCATTTAGCAAAACTAGTTGGTTTAGGCGAACGGATCAACGCTTATCCATCTCAGCTTTCCGGAGGCCAAAAGCAACGGGTCGGGATCGCACGTGCTTTAGCGACTGATCCAGATATCTTGATCTCAGATGAAGCGACCAGTGCGCTTGATCCCCAAACAACAGATGAAGTTTTAGATCTGTTAGATGAGATCAATGAAAAACTTAATTTGACGATCGTGATCATTACCCATGAAATGCACGTTATTCGTCGCTTAGCTGATAAAGTTGCAGTGATGGAAAATGGTCAAGTGATCGAAGAAGGCCCAGTATCAGAAGTCTTCACGCATCCAAAAGAAGAGTTGACCAAACGCTTTGTCAGTGCTGAAGTTGATCCAAAACAAACAACTGATGTCAAACAAGTTGCTGCCAACTTACTTGAAAAAAATCCACAAGGCAAGCTAGTTGAGCTTAAATTCCATGGTCAACAAGTTGAACGCCCCGTGATCAATGAATTGAGTAAAAGGTTCCCTGAATTGGAGATCAGTATCTTAGAAGGCTCGATCCATCAATTAGCGGACAAGGGGACGATCGGATCATTGTTCGTCCAACTAGTGGGACCAGTTGAACAGATCAAAGAAGCGTTGACTTTATTAGAAAAACTTAAAGTGGAAGCGAAGGTGATCGAACATGGATAGTCAAGGTTTAGCATCATATTTTGAATTTAAGAACGTGAATTGGCCCGATCTTTGGGCTGCTACTTGGGAAACAGTTTGGATGACCGTTGTTTCGGTGGCGATCGTAGCAATTTTAGGATTATTATTAGGTCTGTTACTTTATGAAACATCAGATAGTAAGAGCTTTGCAGTAAGAGCTTTAAATTGGATCGTGGCATTGTTTGTCAATGTTTTCCGCTCTATCCCCTTTATCATCTTGATCGTCTTGTTACTACCAGTTACCCAAGTAATTGTTGGTGCGATCACGGGTGCTAAAGCAGCGATCCCATCGTTAGTCATCTCAGCAGCTCCGTTTTATGCCCGCCTAGTTGAACTAGCCTTCCATGAAGTTGATGGGGGCGTGATCGAAGCGGCTGATGCGATGGGAGCAACAAAATGGCAGATCGTTTATAAAGTTCTGATCCCCGAAAGTTTACCAGCTTTAGTTTCTGGGATCACGGTCACGGCGATCTCATTGATCGGATATACGGCCATGGCCGGTGCGATCGGAGCTGGTGGTCTGGGACAATTGGCCTATACTGATGGGTTCCAATCTTACAATAATGCGATCACTTTAGTTGCCACAGCAGTGATCGTGGTCATCGTCTTTGTATTCCAATATCTAGGCGACTTTTCAGTTCGCAAGATCGACAAGCGTTAGTTAATAATTATAAAAAATAAACATTTATGGAGGAGATCACTATGAAAAAAGGTATCAAGCGTTTATTAGGTATTACAGTTGCAGCGACAGCTTTGCTTTTAGGGGTAGCTAATACAGCTAAAGCAGACACGACCTTGACCGTCGGGGCTTCAGCTGAACCACATGCTAAGATCTTAGAACATGTGAAACCAGAATTGAAAAAGCAAGGCGTTGATTTAAAAGTTAAAGTCTTTAATGACTATATCTTGCCAAACAAGGCTTTAGCTAATAAAGAATTGGATGCAAACTACTTCCAACACATACCGTTTTTAGATAACTGGAACAAAAAAAATAATGGGACTTTGATCAATGTTGGTGGCGTTCACCTCGAACCGATCGGGGTCTATTCTAAGAAATATAAGAGTCTAAAAGACTTACCAAAGAATGCAACGGTCTATGTTTCAAGTAACGTTGCTGATTATGGTCGTGTATTACAGATCTTTAAAGATGCTGGACTGATCACCTTGAAGAAAGGAACGAACTTGACGAGCGCAACCTTTGAAGATATCAAAACTAACAAGAAAAATATCAAATTCAAACACACATTTGAAGCTAAATTGATGCCTAAACTCTATGAATCAAATGAAGCTGATGCAACAGTCATCAATGCTAACTATGCAGTTCAAGCCGGGATCGATCCTACTAAGAAGGCGATCGCACTAGAAAAGAAGAATTCACCTTATGTAAATATCATTGCTGTTCGTAAGAGTGAAAAGAACAATAAAGCGATCAAGAAATTAGTCAAAGTACTTCAATCCAAATCAACTCAAAAATGGATCGAAAAAGAATTTGACGGCGCCGTGATCCCTGCAACTAAATAATTGTCCTAAAGCACCTAGGGGTTATTCGCTTAGGTGCTTTTTGCTCAAAAAAATGATATGATTGTCTATAGTAGAAACGAGACTGGACTTTGACTGTTATTGTGATAGCCAGAATCAATAAGATAACTATTTTTTGAATGGAGATGGAGTTAATATGTCTAGTGGTCAGGCGATAACGAATCTGATCATCATTTTAATTGTTTTTTATTTTGCCGCCTTCTTTGTGGCGGCAGAGTTTGCGATCGTGTCGGTACGTAAAAGTGCGATCGAAAGTGCGCTAGAGAACGAGGAAGGTAACCAACGAAAGTTAAAATTAGCCTTAAAGATGGTCACCAACATGAATGAGTATCTTTCAACGACTCAGGTAGGGATCTCGACGACAGGGATCATTTTAGGTTGGATCGGGGCTGATACCTTGACCAAGATCTTGACGGATGTTTTGGGCTTTATGCCGATCAACCATGCGACAACGGTAGCGATTAGCGCGATCTTAGGGGTCGTGATCTTAACGTATCTTGAAGTGGTCGTAACGGAGATCGTGCCTAAAAATATCAGTATCGATATGCCATTAAAAGTGATGATGTTTATTGTAACGCCATTGCACTACTTCCACGTGGCATTTTACCCATTTGTATGGTTGCTAAATGCCTCAGCTTCTGGGATCGTGCGTTTAGTCGGTTTAAAACCAGCTGGTGAAGGTCAAGATGTTTTATCGCAAAGTGAGATCTTGAGTATTTCACGCAATGCGGTGACTGGTGGTGCGATCGATAAAGATGATTTTGTATATATGCAACGTGCTTTTGAGTTCAACGATAAGGTCGCTAAAGATATCATGGTCGACCGGACGAGTTTGGAGGTCGTTGATATCACAGATACAGTACATGATGTGATCGAAAAGTATCTGCGTAAAAAATATACGCGCTATCCTGTAGTGGCAAATAATGATAAAGATAAGATCTTGGGCTATGTTTATATCTATGATATGATCCGCCAGGCCCAAGTTGATGATACAGTTCGGGTAAGTAAATTGATGCGGACGATCATCACAGTCCCAGAAGTTACTCCGATCCAAAAATTACTCCAAAGTATGATCCAAAAGCAAACGCCGATCGTAGTCGTGTTGGATGAATACGGTGGAACTAGTGGGATCGTAACCGACCGTGATATCTATGAAGAATTATTTGGCACTGTGCGTGATGAAGCTGATGATGTTATCCAAGAAGATATCGTGGATAATCATGATGGGACCTATCGTGTTTCAGGCAAAACGACTCTTTATGATTTCCAACGCTTCTTTGACTTTTATACCAATGATTTCCAAGAAGCTGAAAGTGTAACGATCGCAGGTTATCTTTTAGAAAATTATAAAGTTGAATTGGGAACGGTCATCTCTTTAGGCGACTTTGATATCAAAGTTACTGATTTTAGCCGGAACTATATCGAATGGATGGAAGTCAGCCCACATCAAGAAAGTGAAGAAAAAACCGAGAGTTAAACGATTAGAAGAGATCAAGGTGCAACTTGATTTCTTCTTTTTTAAAGTTTAAAATGTTGCTCAAAATATAATTTGATGAGGTGATCTAATGATAAAAGTAGCAGCTGCTGTGATCGTTTCGGATGGTAAGATCTTAGCTGCCAAACGAAAAAATGACCGCCTTGGCGGAGGCTTTTGGGAATTCCCTGGTGGTAAACTCGAGCCCAAAGAAACACCTAAACAAGCTTGTCAAAGAGAAGTTGCCGAAGAACTGGGTGATCAATGTGAAGTGTTGGAGAAGATCGATGTTTCACGTTATTTTATAACGCCATATGGTGAGTTAGAGATCGATTTTTTTTGGACAAAACTAAAGACATATAATTTAAAATTAGTGGCAGCTAGTGAATATCGGTGGTTGACACCAGAGCAACTGGAAAGTGTGACTTGGCTCAAGCCCTCTGAACCAGTTTTAGAGGTCATCAAACAAACAGATCTGAGGAAATTTGAATGAGTGAAGAATTTAAAAATGCGATCTTAGCTAGCTTATATGATAGCAAATATGCACCTAAGTTAGAGGGACCAGTGCCTAAATTATTGACTAATCAGCCAGATGAGACTTTATGGAGTCATTTACAACAAGAGTTATTGACGTGTGATCGTTTTATTCTAGCACCAGCATTTTTGACCGTTGACATGTTAGTGCCATTAAAAGCCCTTTTGGCACGCATAGCCAAAAAAGGTGTGACAGGAACGATCTTAACGGCCGATTATTTGGGCTTCAATGCGCCCGCCGTATTTACGGAGTTGTTAAAATTACCCAATGTTGCGACTAAGATCGTGACTAAAGAAGCCTTTCATATGAAAGGATATTTCTTTTGGCATGGTTCACAACAAACGGCTTACGTAGGAAGTGCTAATTTTACGCGAAATGCCTTGTTGAAAAACTGTGAATTGACTTTGCGAGTGACTAGCGAAGAACAAGCCGATTTTACACAACAATTAGCGCTGATCTTGAAACGACTAGATGAAGATGCATTTACTTTGACTGATGATTGGATCGCAGCTTATCAAGCGCGCTACCGACCCCCGGTGAGAAACACTGTCCTTAAAAAAGAAAAACTTCTACCTAATCGAATGCAAAAAGAAGCATTACTGCAATTAGATAATTTGCGAGCTCAGGGTAGTACTAAGGGGTTAGTGGTCTCAGCTACAGGAACGGGAAAAACTTATTTAGGAGCTTTTGATGTTAAAGCTTATGCTCCTAAGCGCTTTTTGTATATCGTTCATCGTGAACAGATCTTAGAAAAGACTAAAGTTAGTTTTCAAAAAGTTATTGGTGGTCCAGCTAGCGATTTTGGGACATACTCTGGTAAAAAACATGAAACTAAGGCTAAATATTTATTTGCTACAGTCCAATCATTGGCCAAAGACGAGGCCTTGGCTAAATTTTTGCCGACTGAGTTTGATTACATTTTGTTTGATGAAGCTCATCATTTAGGAGCGCCTATTTTTCAAAAAGTAATGGATCATTTTACGCCGGCTTTTTGTTTAGGGATGACTGCAACACCAGAACGAATGGACGATTTTAATGTGTATCGTAGCTTTGATTACAATCTGGCTTATGAGATCTCATTAGAAGAAGCTTTGACAGCTGAATTATTATGCCCGTTTGATTATGTAGGTGTGACTGATTATGAATTTGAAGGGGAAATGATCACGGAAAAAACACCGCTCAAGCAGTTAGCTGCACCTGAGCGTGTTGCCCATATTCTAAAGCAATTAGAGTATTATGGTAGTACTAAAAGTCGGGGGGGCTTAGTTTTTTGTAGTCGCCAACAAGAAGCAAAGGAGCTAGCGAAATCCTTTACTGCTGCTGGGTATCCAAGTCAAGCTTTGACCAATGAAGATAGTGTCATTAAAAGAGAACAAGCAGTTGCACGTTTAGAAAGTGGAGCCTTAAAATATTTGATCTCTGTCGATATCTTTAATGAAGGGATCGATATCCCGTGTGTCGATCAGATAATTTTGTTACGCGAGACTCGTTCAAAGATCGTCTTTACTCAGCAATTGGGACGGGGGTTAAGATTATTTCCTGGGAAAACGAGTACCTTGATCTTAGATTTTATCGGTAACTATCAAAATAACTATCTGATCCCACAAGCTCTGACCAATGACCGTTCTTTGAATAAAGATCGTTTGGTCGCTGACTTAAAAGAGCAGGTCGTCTATGGCTTATCAACGATCAATTTTGATGAGATAGCCTATCAAAAGATCTTAGCTGTGATCGCTAGAACTAAACTTGATTCACTCAAGCACCTAAAAGAAGCTTATTTTGAATTATCACAAAAATTGGGGCGTATACCGATGCGACGCGATTTTTATCGTAATAGTCAATTGGATCCGCGGATCTTTACACAGGGCAATACCTTAGTTAGCTATGCCGATTTTTTGGATAAATTAGGAGTAAAGCAAGAGCTATCCCGATATGCTGAGCAAGTTATCGCTTTTTTAGAAAAAGAATTGATGAATGGGATGCGTAAACATGAACTATTGCTGTTACAACAACTATTGCTAGCTGAAGTGACGCAAGAAGACTATCGTAAACTCCTGACTAAAGCGGGTTGCTATGTGGATGATGAAGTCTTGGCCTCGATAGGTTCGATCTTGTCATTGAGCTTTTTTGAAGTCAAAGCAGGCAAGAAATTGCGTTCCGAAACGTATGGTGCTAAACCTTTGATCACGTTTGAGCAGGGAAAATATCGTCTAAGTAGCGCATTTAGTGCGACTTTATCCCAACAGGTATTTAAGCAACACGTTGAAGATATTATTGAAACGGGGCTTTTGTTGAGTAAAGATTATCGCTCTCAAAAACGCTTTACGCTATATCAAAAATATACGCGCAAAGATGTATGTCGCTTGTTGGATTGGCCTAAGGATATCAGCGCCCCGCTCTATGGATATCGTGTGGTCGATGATGTGTGCCCGATATTTATCACTTACCAAAAGGAAAAAAAGAGATATCAAAATACATTGACAGATGATCGTGCGATCCGCTGGTATACGCGAAGTCCTAGATCATTAGCGTCAAAAGAGGTAAAAGAACTTTTGGCAGGTGTCAAGACCGGGATACCGTATGTTAAATTGCCACTCTTTATCAAGCCAAGTGATGCTTTTGGCGCTGAATTTTACTATGTTGGAGAAGCTAAGATCCTTGCTGAAAGCGTGCGGGAGATTGAACTAGGTACTAAAAATAAATCCAAAAAAGCAGTTGCAATGGATCTACTCTTTGAACAGCCACTTCCGTTTGAAATAATGGAAAAACTGCAGGCCTTTCCTGCAGATTCCGAAGATTAGAAAAAAATTTCGGTAAAATTAAAGATTTTTCCAAAAAATAAGGTGAGAAAAACTTGCAATTATAAAGATTTTTTTGTAAATTATAATACAATATAATAATTTAAAACAAAGGAGAGTTTACGATGTCCAATTGGGATACTAAGTTTACAAAAAAAGGTCTAACGTTTGATGACGTGTTATTGATACCGGCAGAAAGTAATGTTTTGCCAAATGAGGTCGATTTGAGTGTTCAGCTCGCAAAAAATTTGAAATTAAATATCCCAATCATCAGTGCTGGTATGGATACAGTTACTGAATCTTCAATGGCGATCGCAATGGCACGCCAAGGTGGTTTAGGTGTTATCCATAAAAATATGACGATCGAACAACAAGCAGATGAAGTCAACAAAGTAAAGCGTTCTGAAAGTGGCGTTATCATTGATCCATTCTTCTTGACCCCAAAGCACACTGTTGCTGAAGCTGAGGGTTTGATGGCTAAATATCGTATCAGCGGGGTGCCGATCGTTGAATCCATGGATAGTCGTAAATTCTGTGGGATCATCACAAACCGTGACATTCGTTTTGTGTCTGATCACAATGTTGAGATCGGAGCAGTTATGACTAAGAGCAACTTGATCACTGCACCAGAAGGAACATCTTTACAAAAAGCTGAAGCGATCTTACAACAACACAAGATCGAAAAGTTACCGATCGTCAATGAAGCTGGCGAATTAACAGGTTTGATCACGATCAAGGATATCGAAAAAGTTGTTGAATTCCCAGATGCGGCCAAAGATGAACATGGTCGCTTGTTAGTTGCTGCTGCTGTGGGGGTAACTAGTGATACATTTGAACGGGCAACTGCATTATTGAATGCTGGGGCTGATGCTTTAGTCATTGATACAGCTCACGGACATTCAGCCGGTGTTATCCGCAAGATAAAAGAGATCAGAAAACATTTCCCAGATGCAACTTTGATCGCCGGAAACGTAGCCACAGCCGAAGCAACGCGCGCTTTGTTTGATGTTGGCGTTGATGTGGTCAAAGTTGGTATCGGACCAGGTTCTATCTGTACGACACGTATCGTGGCTGGGGTCGGTGTTCCACAATTAACAGCGATCTATGATGCTGCTAGTGTAGCTCGTGAATATGGTAAAGCGATCATCGCTGATGGTGGGATCAAGTATTCAGGTGAGATCGTCAAAGCAATAGCAGCTGGTGGGAATGCTGTTATGTTAGGTTCAATGTTAGCCGGAACTGATGAAGCGCCTGGTGAAACTATCATCTACGAAGGACGTCGTTTCAAGACATATCGTGGTATGGGTAGTTTAGGTGCAATGGATTCAACACATGGTTCATCTGATCGTTACTTCCAAAGTGGAGTCAATGAAGCTAACAAGTTAGTTCCAGAAGGTATCGAAGGACGTGTTGCTTATAAAGGTAGCGTAGCAGATATCATCTATCAAATGGATGGTGGTCTTCGCGCTGGTATGGGTTATGTAGGTGCAGCTAACTTGAAAGATCTAAACGACAATGCTCAATTTGTTCAGATCACAGGTGCTGGGTTACGTGAATCACATCCACACGATGTTCAGATCACAAAGGAAGCACCAAACTATTCAACTCGCTAATTTATAAAAAAATATCATGAGATGATACGGCCAGCGCCGTATAAATAATGAGGGACTCACTATGATGCGTATTTTGCATCGCAGTGAGTCCCTCATTATTTACTGGTAGGGGGCATAAGATCGGGAGCTATTATTTTGGAGAGATTTGATCAAGCATTTTTTAGAGCCTTATTTTAGAGTGACATTTTTAAAATTATAACCGCCGATCGGGGCATAGATCACATGTTTAACGTCTTTTTTCAAAAGTGTTGCTAAGGCAGGTTGATAAAGCGGAGTGACTGCTTGTTCGTCCGTCATGAGCTCATCAGCTTTTAGCAATGTCAAAAAGCGTTTTTGACCGGTTTGCTCTTTAGCACGGGTCAGAAGTTTATTATAGTCAGTGTTTTCCCACTTCCCAAAGTTATACGGACTGTCAGAACGTAAGAGGTTTAAAAAGCTAGTCGCATCTTGATAATCGGCGCCCCAGCCCGTTAAGACAACTTCAAATTCGCCTTTTTTCATGCGTTCGATCCGGCTTTTCTTGTTGATATTTAGTGTCGTGACCTTGGTGTGAGGGAGATTTTCTTCTAATTGGGATTGTAGATATTCGTTGACCTTTTTGCTGATATCATCATCATCCCCCAGCAATTGTAACTCAAGTTCATTTTTACCTAACTCTTTTAGTCCTAGTTTGAGATAGTGTTGTGCTTTTTTACGATCAAAACTTATTTTTGCTTTAGTTCCGGAAACTTTAGCGAAATCCTTAGCATTATAAGTCATCAAGTCCTGAGGAACAAAACTCTTAGGGCGAAGTGAACCGTCAGCTAGGATGGAGTTGACTAGCTGTTTGCGATCGATCGCATAAGCCAGCGCCTTACGGACATTGACGTTTTTAAGTACGAGATCTTGAGTATTGAACTGCAGATACTGCATCCGCGCTTGCTTACGGGCAATAAATTCTTTATTTGTACGCAACTGTCGCGCTTGGTCTTGGCTTAGATCGGTTTTATCAAGTTGCCCACTTTGAAACATATTGTACGAAGTTGCGGTACTTTTAGTCACCAAGAAGTCGATTTGATCGAGTTTAACTTGTTTTTTATCCCAATAATGTTTATTTTTGACGAGCTGCCATTTTTGATTTGAACCAGTCCAGCCTTTGACACTAAAAGGACCGTTAGTAACAGCTTTAGTGGCGGAAGTTCCATAATCTTTACCGTATTTTTCAACAGCTTTTTGGTTGAGTGGTGAAAAGATCGGGGCTACCACTAAGGAGTGAAAGTACGGGAGCGGTTTTTCAAGTTCGACTTTTAAGGTGTGTAAAGAAACGGCATTTACGCCAAGCTCAGTAGGGGATTTCTTGCCAGCCATGATATCCGAGGCGTTTTTGATACCGTCAAAGAGTTGTGCATTTGAAGCTTTAGTAGCAGGGTTTACTGCACGTTGCCAAGAATAGACAAAATCTTTGGCGGTCACAGGCTCACCATTTGACCATTTAGCATTCTTTTGTAAAGTAAAAGTATAGGTCAGCCCATCAGAAGAGCGTGTTTCTTTTTGGACCAAGGCTTTTTTTACTTGCCCGTTATTTTCAAAGCGATAGAGTCCCTCGTAGCTATTTCTCATCATCTCAGAACTCGTAGTATCAACGGATAGGGCCGGATCTAGGGTCTGGATCTCGGATGGTTCACTCCAACGTAAAGTTTGTTTAGCTTGAGCAGAGGTACCGAAAATGGTCAAGCCAAGTGTCAAACTAAATAAGGTCTTTGCAATTTTTTTCATCATTTTTCCTCCGTAAATTTTGCCCAAAAGCACAGATTTCAGAGCGATCTGCACTTTTTTCAGTTACTTAGCATCCTTTTTAGTTTTAAAGCCAAATAAAGTAAAGAGACTAGCTAAGCCTAATAAGATACCTAAAAGTGGATATTGTTCAGTAGTCTCACCGGTTTGTGGAAAGGCATGAGCTTTTGTTTTAGGCATTGACTTTGTACTAGCTACTTGGTTACCGTCTTTTTTAGCTGATGTTTGATCGAAATTTTCAGCTGATGGTGTTTTTCCAACTACGGTGTGCGTCGTTTTATCTTCATGCAAGAGCTTAGAAGATCCTTTTTCAAAATTGGCGGTGTAAACATCCATGGTAGCCACGACATTGCCGTAGCTGTTGACCAAGTAATACAGTCCATCAGGGTGTGTCTCATCTTTAGCTAGTTTTTTATAGGTTTGTAGATCCTTATCAAAGAACAAAAGTGTCGTCGCTGGATATTGTTTGACAAAGGCATCGACATGCTCTTGTTTTACTTTGACAGGTTTTGGCACATTTGTCTTAGGCTGATAGTAGACATAAAATCTACGTGTGGTATGATTACCCGTCACATCAAGCACATCTAAGGTATAGACATGTCTTGTCTCACCAGTAGCATCATTTAGAGTGAAGCTTTTGGCAAAATTATATGGTGCATAGAGATCGCCACCGTGGTTGACACCAGAATGATGGAATTCACGAAAATCGTTGTCGCCGTTGAAGAAGAAACTGTAGCCATCTAGATTATCGTGTGCTTGTCCTTTGATGACAAAGTTAGGTTCGTTAGTGTATACGTGGTAGTTTTTTCCATCAAAGTCATAATTAGCAACATTTTCAAATTCAAGTGTCGGTAAGACTGTATCTAAGATCAGCTGGACAGTTCCGCGCGTTTTTTGCCCATCTTGAGTCGTGTAGATATAAGCAAGGGGACGCTGTTTTGTTGGTTCGATCTTGAAGTTAAAGACAAACGTACCGTCTTCATTTAAAGTGACTTGATTGACCAAAGCATCTTCATCAGCACTATCGCCTAGCATGACTAACTTAACGACTTTAGGACTGACTCTTCCTGTTACAGTGAATGTTTGGGTCTTAGGATCATAGACCCCATCGGTGACTGTTTTAGCCCCGAGCCAATTGTAGTCACTGTCTTTAAGATGATCAAATTTGATCTCAGGATTAGGTTCACTGCGCGTTGTCAGATCACTCAAAGCATGGCCTGGAAGCGGCGTTGGTACCCCAAGGTCTAAGGGATCAGCATTTTTTTGAGTTAGATCGGTTTGAAGTTCAGCCACGTTGTTAAAGCTATAGTGTTGTGGGAGATAGTCGATACCAGCATCGATCCCAAGATAAGCTTTAGTATCAGCCGTGCTTTGGACGACATTAAAGGTCGGACCAAAGACTTCTGTCCATCCGACTAGGACAGTTCGCTGACTAGCATTTTTGACAGTGACATCAAAGGTCGCTAGTCCATCTTTGACAGTTGCTTCATAGATATCACCGGTGAAATAATCTCTCGCAAAGGCTTTGACATTAGGCCCATCGGTGACGGCGGCATAGACCAAAACTTTTTTAGGGTCATTAGTCATGACTGTGTCTAAAGTGATCCCAAAACTTTGCTTTGTCGTATGAGCTTTTTGCCAAGCAAAAGCAGCTTTTGGAGTTGTTGTGTTCAAGGTGAACAAAACATCTTTACCAGCTAGATCAGAGGTGAAGACGACTTGTTTGGTATTTGCGGCCACTTTGACTTCATAGGTATTATCTTTGACAGAGACTACTTTCTTGTTGTAATAAAATGGTCTAGTGGCCCCACCACGGAGGGTGAATGTCTCAGTCTTAGCATCGTAGTCAGGGCTGTTTTTATCAAAGCCTAGACCTGAGGTAGCATTCCAAATACTGATCTGTTGAGGAGAAGTTTTTAGTCCTGGAAGCATTTTGGTCATCGTTGCCACATTATCAGCTGTATCGCTGACCATCACTGTGACTGCATTGTTAGCGGCACTCAAAGCGGCTAGTTCAGCTGGATCGAGCTCAAAACTGACATTTCCAGCCATTTTAGTGGCATCGGTAAAAGTCGAGGTACCAGCATTTAATTTATGCCCAAAGACTTGATCGTTGATCTTGAGTACGGCATAAGAATAGTCAGTAAAACCAGCTCCCGTATCAGCATAGGTGAAGGAAAGTTCGCCTGTATTTGTTTTAGAATTCGTATCAACTTTAAGGGCAAGATTTTTGATCGTAGGCGCTGTAGTATCGATCACGACTGGATAATCAGCTGTTTGGACTTTCCTTTGTCCATCATTATATAGTGTTGCAACAAAACGATAGGTATATTGTCCATCTGGAGCAACGACAAAACGTCCTGTTTTAGTATCATAGAGTTTTCCGTCCCAATCAAAGGTCGTAGGATCATTTCGCATCGAAACAGATAAGCTGACGTCTTGGTTGTATCCAGCTTGATAAAATGATTTGTCTAGCCCTTTTTCATCGGCAACAACACGCACGACTTTACCAGCATTGTCGAGTACGACCGCCTTGAGATCTTGCAAGTTTTGTTTGACAAACGCTACTGGCTTTAAGAGATCACTTTTTTTATCGTTGTTAGGTGAAAAAGCGACTTTACCGTCTTGATAGAGTTTAGCGACTTGTTGCCAGTCATAGTTACCATCTAAATTGACCAATTTTTTCAAAGATTGCTCATCAGCGATCCCGCGTGGGTAATCATGTTCATTGACAAAATAATTACCACCATAGACGTTTTGTTTGTCATTAGCTGGCTTATCAAAGACATCTTCACTTGTCAGATCACCAAAATAACCCAGATATGGGACGACTAAACTTGGGCCAGATGTGCTCACAAAGCGTAACCAACCTTCGACTAATTGGTTTTGTGCGATCCTATCCAAGTTCAAAGTGTAAGAAACACTTAGAGTCTGCCCAGCTTTGACGACTAGATGTTTAGCACCAGTTACGCTTGCATTAGGCAATGCTTCTTCATAGTAACGCCCCGTATCTGCCATGCGTTTTTCGGTTAGAGCACCACCAAGATCATCAAAGGTATAACTTTGGTCGGTGTCACTTAAGTTGGTAAAGTTCAAGTTAAATGTCGTTTTTGTGCCAACTTTACGCAAAGAAAGTGAACTTGTACCATCGTCTGCTGTGATATAGACAGGAGAGGAGACCGCGGCCCCGACATCGATCTGGCCTGCTCCTTGTTGGCGCGGGGAGATCGGTGTTCCTGTTGCAAGATCAAGCATAGGTTTAGCTGTGTTCATGAGTAATGCCTTAGCAGCTTGCACGAGTTTGGCATTTTTGAGCGCAGTATCTTGTTGAAGTCGTTGCATGACTAGAGTAGCTGCCCCAGCAGCAAATGGACCTGCCATCGAAGTTCCACTCATGGTCTTATAGCCATCGTCGTTTGCAGTGGAGACGATATTAACACCAGGCGCTGAAAGATCTGGTTTTAAAGTAAAGTCTTGCAAAGGACCCCAAGAAGAAAAATCGGCCATTTTTGAACCAGCTCCCCGAACAGAGTTTTCAGCAGCAACGGTCAAGGCATTCTTTGAAGCGCCAGGATCAGCGATCGTACTGCTAGAGAAGGGTTCAAATGCTCCATTAGCACCACCAGGAGAATAGTTGTCTAAAGGTGTAGCGATACTTCCAGCATGTCCGTTGTTTGAAGCTGAGATCGAGACAAAAACACCATGATCGATCGCATATTGGACCGCTTTTTGTTCAACATCGTTTAGATCAGAAGTAGCGACTCCTTGGCCAAGTGACATTTGGACGACATTGGTCCCTAATTTGGTGGCATCATAGATGGCCTGGGCGACATCATCGGTATTTTCATCAGGAAACTGCGAATTAAAGACCCGTAAAGCTAAGAGTTGGCTTTCAGGTGCAACGCCGACAGCATAAGGTCTATCATCTTTTGGCTGTCCGTTAGCCCCGATGATCCCAGCCACGTGTTGCCCATGTTGGGAAGCATCTGGACCATCATCTTTGATCCAGTCATTGCTCTTAGAAGCGTAATTATAGGCATACGGGAATTTTTCTGAGACATATTGACCGTATCCGAGTTCCGAGATCTTATTTAAAGCCTCATCTTTAGAGAGTTTTTGTGTTGTGGGGACTTGCTGAAAGTCTTTGTGAGCAGTATCAGTCCCGGAATCGATGACCGAAACGACCATTCCTTGTCCACGATAACCTTTGGCCCATGCTTCATTGACATTTCCCTTGTCGTGATCAGCTTGTGTCGTTGGTGGTGGTGTTTGGGATTTTGACGGCAGATCTTCAGTCAGAGCAGTAGCAGGGGTAACTGCTACCTGCTCGTTTTGAACTGTATTTGTATCAATAGCGGTCTTTTCTTGGAGTTTTTGTGTCTGATCTGAGGGCATCGTTGTATCGACTGTAGCTGTTTCATCCGCTGATACAGCTACAGTCGATACGAACAAAAACATACCAGAAGCAGTGATAATGGTGGCGCTGACCCATCTCTTTTTGGCTTTATAGAGCTTATAATGACGCTTTTTTTCATGTGTTTGTCCCATACGAGTCACTTCCTTTTTTAAGATTAAGCTAAATATAGCATAATCATGGGATGAAAAATAGTTATTTTTAATAAAAAATTACGTTTTATATAATTAAATATTAATATTTTTAGCTAAATATGATCGATATTGTCGGTTATTTCACTAAAAGTATGATGTACCCAAACTAACGGTAAATGAGGAAAAGAACTAATTATTAAGACGGCTTTATTAGCAGGCAAGGTCATGAGATATGGCGATCAAAAAAATGGCGGGGCAAGTCGCACTTTTTTACTAAATCTTGCATAGATCCCCAAATTTGAGAATCAAGTTTGGCGCTCTTATATTTAGCTCTAACAGTAGCCAGACTAGTTGTTCCATTTGCATACTCTTCAATTACTTTGAGCTTAGTAGCTACACTAATTTTAGTCATAAAAAATACCCCCAGAGTTGGAGGCCAACTCTAGGAGCATACATTATTACGGGTGTTTTTGAGATTTATTTTTTTGGACTAATTGTCCGTCCGTTAGTTCATAGATCTTGTCGGCTTGTTCGATCAAGCGAAGATCATGTGTCACAGTAATGACAGCTTTATTTTGTTGCTTGGCTAAGACTTGTAAGATCGTACCAACTTTTTTGACGCGCTGACTATCTAACGCAGCTGTTGGCTCATCGGCTAAAATGATCTCAGGATCAGTATATAGCGCACGTGCGATCGCGGCGCGTTGACTTTGACCACCGGAAAGTTCATTGGGATATTTATCTTTGAGTTCAGCGATCTCAAGGTGAGCTAATAGCTGTTCAAGTTTAGCTGAACTTAGATTGCCTGTCTTTTTGACACGATCGACCAGTTCAAATTGTTCTTTGAGCGTTAAATACGGGACAAGATCATGAGCTTGTAAAATAAAACCGATCTGCTCCAAGCGGAGTCGTTCTCTTTCTTTGTTGCTATAAGTGGCGATCTCTTTGCCATTGATCAAAACAGAGCCACTGCTAGGACTTAAAATATTACCTGCAATCGTTAAAAAAGTACTTTTACCAGAACCAGAAGGACCTAAGATCAAGACAAATTCACCTTTATCAGCTGAAAAATTGATATCTTTAAGAGCATGGACTTTAGCAGAACCACTGCCAAAATATTTATTAACATTTTTAAATTCGAGCACTGACATAAAATCAACCTCCGATCGCTTGGGCTGGATCGATCCGCAAGATCGCTCTGACTGGGATCAAAGAACCTAAAACTGATGTTAGCACGAGTCCAACAGAAACCAGACTTAAGAATTTCAGATCAAAAGTCATCGGAACATTTGCTGGGATCACCAAGGCAGTAGCTAGAGTCAGTAAAGCTCCAATGATCAAGCCCGTGATGACTAAGATAAAAGATTGTCCGATCGTATTTTGGATCAAGACTTTGTTAGCGATCCCTTGAATACGCAAGACCGCATAGTTAGGTAGTTTTTGGATCGTGATGATATATAAGAAAACAGCGATCACGATCAAAGAGATGATCATCAAAAAAGCGATCATAAAAGTAAAAGTGCTATTTTGGGCACTGTAGCCAGGTAATTTATCGATCAAAGTTTGTTGTGTGGTCACTTGCAGTTGAGGATCAGAGACTTTAAAATCAGGATCTTTGGATAAAACACCGCTAGCAGCAAAGTTAGGACCGACATTTTTTAATTCAGCCCAAGCAGTTAGTGAACCATAAACAACGGGTAAGACGTTTAATTTGGCATTTTTTATGAAGCCAGTGATCGTGTAAGGTGTTGTTTGGGAGTTGAAATATACTTTATCTTTGAGTTTATAGCCGTCATTTTTGAAACTATCATCAACGACGACTTCTTGCTTGGTTTGGGGAAGTTTCCCAGAGCTTAGTTTTAGTTGTTGATAGACGAACTGTGATCTTTCAAGCCCAACAAATGTAGCCGAGAGCTTTTGGTTTCCCTTTTCTTTGACAATGATCGGTGCTTGTCCGATCAAGGCTTCATTTTTAGTCAATTTGAGTTTGTTTATCTGATCTGTAGTGAGTAGTGATTGCCGCAAATTGACATCGGCATCACGATTCAAGGCGATCTTCTCAAAATCCCAACTTTCGATCGCATAAGTATTTTCGCGAGCTAGACCAAGAGCAAGACTGGTCAGGATAAAGACGAGATAGCTGATCAAAACGACCATCGCGATGATCAATGAATAACGGATCTTTTCATGTTTGATCTCTTTTAAAGCTAGGTACATAGTGAAACTTCCTTTCCTAATTGTCTCTGGGATCAAGCAGGGTAAAGCTTTGTTCTAAGCGTGTAAGATAGAGCTCTTTATTTTTGGGATCATTTAGAGCTTCTTTTAAGGTTTGATGGCTCAAAGTTGCTAATGCCCAACGAGTAGCAGCAAGGCTAGGGTCAGCAAAAGCTAAGGGTAATTCATTTACAGTCAAATGTAACTTGAGAAGATCGTAATAGGGACTTTTTAGTGAAGCCGTGACAAAAGCGCGCGTTGCTTTGAGTATTTCTTGCGGTGAACTTGACTTAAGATCAGCATGGATATCAACTAGCGCTAAGTGGTAAATATAGTCATAAGCTTCGTTTAAATCAGTGAAGTATTTATAAAATGCCCCGCGAGCGATCTGAGCATCTTTGACGATCCGAGCGACTTGGGCATCCTTTAATGGGTAGGTAGAAAATTCTTTCAAGAGTGCGGTGGTGATGCGCGCTTTTTTTTCAGGGGCAAGATTTTTAAACGTCTGTGAAGCCATAGTGAACTCTCCTTAAAAGTAATTTATGCTCTAATCATAACAACGAAGTGACACGGTGTCAACATTAGGTAAAATAAAAAAGCTATGTCACAACATAACTTTTAAAAACTAGATCCCAAATGTTCCACCATGGACTTTGACCACGTTTGAAGCGATGATAAAAGCATCTGGATCGATATCATGGATCGCAGCTAGTAATGGACCATAGCTTTGATTGTCGATGACTGCCATCAATAATTCTTTTTCATTAGCTGAATAGCCACCGCGAACGTTGAAGATCGTCATTGCATGATCTTCGGATTCAAGCATTTTTTTGATCTCAGGAAGTTTAGTTTGGCTCATCACCTGGATCTGATATTTATGGTCAAGACCAGCCTCAGTATAACGCATGACGATCGAAGTGATAACTAATGAAAATGAAGCCATGAAAAAGGCATTCAAGCCGGAAACAAAGATATTAAAAAAGGTGACCAACATATCGATCGCTAAAAGTGAAAAAGCAGGATCGATATGGAAATACTTTTTAAAGATCATTGGTGGAACAGTTGTCCCGCCACTAGAGGCGTTGATCCGATAAAGTGCAGCCACTCCGATCGCAAAGACTGCTCCACCAACGATCACGGCTAATAGATCATCTTCAATTATCTTTTGGCTAGGAGTGATATACATCAACAGTGGTAAAAGAAAACTACCGTAGACGATATTTTTAACAGTCTTTTTGTCGAGCAATAACCAGGCAGCTAGGATCATCAGTAAATTAATTAGCAAAACTGTTAACGAGCGGTTGATCCCAAAAGTAGCATCTAACAAGATCGCTAGTCCCGTTGCTCCGCCAGCTGCAATATTGATCGGGGCATAGAAGAAGTTGACTGAAATGGCGATCAGTTCTAGTGCGATGACTAAAACGAGCCAATAGAACCAAGGTGTTTGGACTAATCTTTTTTTCACGAATATTTCCCCCGTATTTATTTAGATAATATAAGTTTAACGTATTCAAGAAAAAAGAGCTATATTTTTTAAAATATAAATTTTTGTTGCTTTATTTCTAATAACAAGTCTCCCGGTGGAAAGGTAAATGTCTCTCCATTAACTTGAATTATCTGGGAGGTAGTAATGGTCAGTTTAAGCTTTTTAGTTGTATAAAAGCTAAGTGAGCGTGCCCGAAGATGATAAGCTCCTGGTAAAAGCATCAATAAAAAGATACTTAAGAAGTTCAATAAGTTCTTTTTTTCGATCACTACCAAGGTAAGTTTTCCATCATCTAACCGTGCTTTGGGGAAAAGGGCAACACCACCGCCAAAATACGGTTGATCAGTGATCGTACATAAAAATGCGTGTGAAAAATTTTTAGGTGGAAAATTTGGCGAAGTCACCGTCAATTCGAATGGCTTTTGTCGTCTGAGCGCTTTGAAAAAACAAGTAGCATAGGCGAATTTACCTAAGTGCAATTTATTTAGCCGATTTTTCAAGCGGGAATTATTTGTTATTTCGACGATCTGAGCATCAAAGCCAAGCCCTAAGTTATTTGAGAAGACCCCGGCATGATCTGAAGTCTTAAAGTATCCTAGATCAAGGATCCGCGGTGTTTTTTGGGCTAAGAGCTGAGCTAAGGCTTTCTTTGGGGTAGTAGAGATCTGAGCAGCTTTGGCAAAATCATTGCCAGAACCACAGGGGATATATCCTAAAGTGACATCTAATTTGGTGGGAAAGGCTACGGCATTTAAGGCATGATAAAGCGTACCATCACCACCTAAGATCACAAAGACTGTTTTAGGCTCAAGCTTTGCTTGCTGGCGTAGATGTTGTTTCAAATCTGTACTAGATGTGGTCAAATAGTAACTATGCTTTAAATTTAATTGGCATAATTTCTTTTGAATTTTAGCCCAACTTTTCTGCGAGCGCCCATTGCCTGCGCTGGGATTGATAATAAAATGATACATAAAAAGCCTCCAAATTAAGGTTCTTGATAAGTATACCTTAATTTGGAGGCACAATGCTTATTTTTTATCTTTTAATAAATCGCGAATTTCAGATAAAAGTTCGATCTCTGGTTCAGGACCATCATCTTCAACTTCTTCTTCAACTTTCTTAGGCATAACTTTATTGACAGCTTTGACGATCAAGAAGACCACAAAAGCAATGATCAAAAAGTTGATCACGGCGTTCAAGAAGGCCCCAAATTTAAAGGTCGTTCCGCCGATCGCAAGCTGAAGGTCAGAAAGGTCGATCTTACCGAGGAATAACCCGATAAACGGGTTGATCAAGTTAGTAACAAGCGAGTTAACGATTGCAGTAAATGCACTACCGATGATGACCCCGACAGCTAAATCTAAAACATTACCGCGACCAATAAATTCCTTAAATTCTTTTAACATTAATTTCACCTCCAGTGAAAATTGGTTGCAATCAAGATAAGTTTAAGTTTAGCTAATATATCTAAATAAAACAAGCTAAAAGCCTTGAAAAAATTCAGTTTTTTTGAAAAATTTAGCTTTTGTTCTAGTTAGATTATTTATAGATACAAAAATATAACAAGCAGTTTTTAAACTTTAGTATGAGTTTGATTTGGGGGATAGGACTTGAATTTTAAATATGCATTAGGTTAAAATTAGAAATAGAATTTGATCAGCAGAAAGTCAAACGTAGATGCCACCAAAAACTACGATCTTTAAGAAAGGAAAAGCTATTAAAGTCTTTCAAAATACAGGTACTGTATTTTTCTACGTTTATTTAATAGTAGGGATAAGAGATGGGATATGTCGATGAAGTTTTAGCGCGTGTAGCAAAGCAAAATCCAGAACAAGCCGAGTTTAGGCAAGCTGTTGAAGAGGTTTTAGAGTCACTTCGCCCGGTGATCGAACATGATGAAGACAAGTATCGTAAGCAAGCGATTTTGGAACGTTTGACGACACCCGATCGGCAGATACTCTTTCGGGTCGCTTGGGTCGATGATGCAGGCCAGACACAAGTCAATAATGCATATCGAGTTCAATTCAACAATGCGATCGGACCATATAAGGGTGGTTTACGGTTGCATCCTTCAGTTGACTTGAGCATCATCAAGTTTTTGGGCTTTGAACAGATCTTTAAAAATGCTTTGACTGGCTTACCAATTGGTGGTGGTAAAGGTGGTTGTGATTTTGACCCTAAGGGAAGATCAGACCGCGAGATCATGGCATTTTGTCAAAGCTTTATGACTGAACTGGCTAAGTATATCGGAGCCGATATGGACGTGCCAGCCGGTGATATCGGAACTGGGGCGCGTGAGATCGGCTATCTTTTTGGACAATATAAGCGCTTAAAGGGAGTTTATGAAGGTGTCTTGACAGGTAAAGGGCTCGAATATGGTGGTTCTTTAGTCCGAACAGAAGCGACAGGTTACGGTTTATTGTATTTGGTCGATGAGTTGTTAAAAGATCATGATCAAAGCTTGCGTGGCAAGACGGTAACTGTTTCAGGGGCTGGCAATGTGGCGATCTATGCGATCAAGAAGGCTCAAGAACTTGGTGCTAAAGTTGTAACTTGCTCAGATTCGACCGGTTGGGTCTATGATCCAGCGGGGATCGATGTTGCTTTATTACAAGAAGTAAAAGAAGTTAAACGTGCGCGTTTGACGGAATATGTGGCCAAGCGTGCTTCGGCTAAATATCATGAGGGACGCGGTGTTTGGAGCGTTAAAGCTGATGTAGCGCTACCATGTGCAACACAAAATGAATTGCATTTGGCTGATGCAAAACAGTTGGTCGAAAATGGTGTCTTAGCTGTGGCAGAAGGGGCCAATATGCCAACGACCTTAGAAGCGACAAAATATTTACAAGAACACGGCGTTTTATTTGTTCCTGGTAAAGCGGCTAATGCGGGTGGGGTCACTGTTTCAGCGCTAGAAATGAGTCAAAACTCGGAACGCTTGAATTGGACTTTTGAACAGACAGATGAAAAATTAAAAGAGATCATGCAAAAGATCTATCAAAATATCAAGCAGGCTGCTAAAGAATACGGTTTTGAAGATGATTTTGTTTTAGGAGCTAATATTGCGGGCTTCAAAAAAGTTGCTACAGCAATGGAAGCACAAGGTATCTATTAATATGAAAAATAGCCCAAATACGTATTTGAGCTATAAATGCAGTTATCTAGTGAAAACAAGGGGCTCAATATGATGCGTGTTTGCATCGTATCGAGCCCCTTGTTTTCATACGGTTTTTTTACTCTCGTTTATTTATTCTTGTGTAGTTGCTTTTGCCGCTTCAATATCGGCCTGAGTGATCGAGATCGTAGCGAGATTGCTACCATCAGGATTGTCATATTTTACCAAGATCTTAACATCAGGTGCAATGGTTTTAGCTTTATTTACTAAAGGCTCAACTTCTGGGATCAAAACTTGTTTTAAAGCTTCATCATCAAGATTGATATCTTGTGGTTGAGCAAAAGTATAGGTGTAAATGACGGTACTATCTTCACCTTCATCGATCGCAATATCTTTGAAAGCGTTATTCTCGCCGTTGAGTTGATCTAGCACGTGAAAGTGAGTTTTTACTGGTCGAACTTGTTTTACTACTTGAGCTTTTAGCGCTGCTGGAGCTAATAGAGGATGCCTGCAGTATCCTTTGTTTTATCGTTAGAACAGGCCGTTAGACCAAAAAGGAGAAATACACTAAAAAATGCAATGAAAAATTTGTTTTTCATTAAAAAAATTACTTTCTTTTAAGATGTATTTTCATTATATAGAGGGATAATAGTTAGTACAAATCTAAAAAAATCGATATACACCCTTTAGATGAGGGTAGTTACAAGTATAACTATATTATTTTAGATGTTGTTTCAGAGGTAATATTTAGTGGTATAGGAAAAATATTTTTGCAAGTTTCTACCTATAATATGTAGGTTATACTAGATAGATATTTTGAGTAACTGGAACTTTCTTAAATTAATTGTTAAACTTAAACTAAAGAAAGATAAGGTAGGGGAAGCGAGATGACTGAGTTACACATTAGACATCGTAAATTATTATATTGTTTAAGTGGTTTAGGTATCATTTTGGCAGCAGTACTGATCTATGTTATTTTTAAAAATAATGAAACGCAGTATTTACAATTTTTAGATCCTAAACATGATAAGAGCGTTTTGATGCATACCTTTCGTGACCGTGGTCCTAAAGATGCATTATTGTTGATCTTACTTACGGCGATCACTTCGGCTGTGCCAGCACTTTCCAGTTCAGTTATCTGTATTTTTAATGGTGTTTGTTTTGGGCCGGTTATCGGATTATTGATGAATATTACAGGTAATTCACTAGGAAATGCACTAGTAGCTGGCTTTTTTACTAAGTTTGATGAAGAACATGATTTTAGTAAAGAAACTAAGCACCCTAATCGGATCTTAGAGCGCTTGGCTCATTTTAAGAACAAAATGGTTGCGTTGATCCTGGGTTATATGATCCCGATCATCCCATCGTTTTTAGTCAATTATATGGGTGTTCGCCTGAAGATGGATTTTAAAAAGCAGTTCTTATGTATCGTGATCGGTGTTCTCCCGACCTCATTTTTATATGCTTTTGGCGGGGATGCTATTTTTAAGGGAAACGATCTACGGTTGATCGTCAGTGCTTTGTGTATTATTTTACTGGTAGTGGGTGGCGTTACTTTCTATCGTAAAAAGCACGATGCTAAAAAAACTAATTGATGTGTAGTAGTAAAAAGCAGGCAGTGGAGCAGACCACTACCTGTTTTTTTTATATTTTGCGCTAAATGACGCATTTTTGTCATAAATATTTGGTAACGAGTGGAAATCAAGGTAAAAGGTAGCCCAAAAATACGAACTTACGTTTGCCAAAGTTGTTACACTATTTCATGAATGTAACAAGAACAGCTAAAAAAGCGGAATTTTCGAAAAAATAATCGTTTTTTGACCACTGAAAAAATTTTTTTCGAATTTTTTCAAAAAAATTTGGTCAAAATTGGTAAGAAAGTGGCTTTTTTTGTCATAAAACTTATAAAAGGTAAGAATGGCGTTATTACGGGCTTTAGTTTAGACCGATAGAATTTTAGTACAAAAGTTTTGTTACTAAATATTACGAAATGTAACAAATATTACATAACTCGCGCTTTAGGTAAAGATTTTGGTACTTTAATGTCACAATCAATCCGTATACTATTCATTGTTAGCTCGCAAGGAGCTAAAAAGCTTTGAGCTTTGGATGTTATCAGAAAAGTAAATAATTGAATTTAAAGACATATAAGTAGAAGAATTTTACAGGAGTGAATATATTTTATGAATTTAAATAAGGTTTTATTATCAGCCGCAACAGTCGTAGGTTTTACTGCTGCTACAGCAGCTGTTGCAAATGCAGATACAGTAACAGTTAATGCAGGTGATACACTTTCACACATCGCATTACGTAATAACACAACAGTTGAAGCTCTTCAACAATTAAACAACTTAGAAAACATCAACTTGATCTTCCCAGGTCAAAAGATCGAAGTTAACGGTCAAGCACAAACAGTTGAACAAGCTCCAGTTGTAGCTACTCAACCAGCACAAACAACACAAACAACACAAGCTGACCAAGCTCAACAAGTGGCTCAAGCCCAAGCTCAAGCGGCAGTTGAAGCACAACAAGCTGCGCAAGCCCAAGCTCAAGCAGCCGCTCAAGCTCAAGCTGCAGCACAACAAGCAGCCCAAGCAGCTGCAGTTCAACAAGCAGCTCAAGGTCAAAGCTACACAGCTACTCCACAACAAACAACAAATACAACAGGTAACGGTGACGAAGCAGCCGTTCGTGAATGGATCGCAGGTAAAGAATCCGGTGGTTCTTACACGGTAACAAACGGTCAATACATCGGTAAATACCAATTATCAGCTTCATACTTGAACGGTGACTACTCAGCAGAAAACCAAGAACGTGTTGCTAACAACTACGTATCTTCACGTTATGGTTCTTGGACAAATGCTAAACAACACTGGTTACAAAACGGTTGGTACTAAGATAAAACAATTATAAATTTTAAAAGACTAGGGTCGCCCTAGTCTTTTTGTGTTATTTTTAAAGTTTCACTAAATGAGCTTAATTTTCATGAAAATCGACAAGGAAAGTATTATAATCTTAAATGATGAAATATTTAGTAACTTGAGGTGAGGATATGCGGCTTTCAACAACGCTAATTATTCTGTTGGTATGTTTGTTTGGATTGTTGATGATCATCAGTGCGGTCAATATGCACGAAAAAGAGTCGATCATAATGAAAGTTATCTTATTTGTCATTGGTGTTTTGGCACTGATGGTCGGAGGATATCTTTTGATTCGCGTAGTCTTATTAGGGTAAGATAAAACAATTTATTTGGTTTATAAGGCGCAATATGGTAGTGTTAGGATAAAAGAGCTAATTATTAATTGGAGGGATCTGTATGGAAAAAGAATTTGATTTAACACAGTTAGCACAATATGATGGGCAAGATGGACGTCCGGCTTATGTTGCGATCGATGGTGTTGTCTATGATGTTACTGCAGTGCCTGCTTGGAAGGGTGGCAAGCACCACGGGAATACAGCTGGTAACGACCTTAGTGCTGTGATCACACATGCACCCCACGAAAAAGCAGTCCTAACCAAATTACCTAAAGTCGGTACGCTAAAATAGTACAAAAAAAGGAAGGTTTTGATCCTTCCTTTTTTTGTACTGAAATCAAGCCCAGTCACCGTTTCTAAAGATCGGAGCTTTTGTACCATCAGCGCGGATGCCGTCAATATTCATGTCGGCTGAGCCCATCATGAAATCAACGTGGATCTGGCTGAGATTTAGTCCAGCGGCTGCTAAAGCTTCATCATCCATCGTAGTTCCATCTTGGATACTGAAAGGATAGGCGCTTCCCAACGCTAAGTGGTTGCTGGCGTTTTCATCAAATAAAGTGTTGAAAAAAACGATCCCTGAACGTGAGATCGGTGAGGGGTCGGGAACAAGCGCTACTTCGCCAAGTGAGCTAGCTCCAGCATCCGTTTTGATCAAATGCTCTAAGATATCTTGTCCTGATCTAGCTTCGATCTTAGTTACATGGCCAGCCTTAAAGGTGAACTTGATGTCTTCTAAGATATTGCCTGCGTAGCTAAGTGGTTTAGTCGAAGTGACATATCCGTCGATTCGGTCTTTATCAGCCGCGGTGAAGACTTCTTCGGTTGGCATATTAGCCATAAATTCGATCCCATCGCCACTAAAGCTACCAGCCCCTTCCCAAATATGGTTTTTAGGTAATCCAATAGTTAAGTCGGTCTTAGGTGAAGTGTAGTGGAGGGCTACAAATTGTTCATCGTTGAGCCATTTTGCCTTATTACGCAAGGTTTGATCGTGTTCTTGCCAAGCTTTGATCGGGTCTTTTTGGTCGATCCGACAAGTTTTAAAGATCTCCTCCCACAGCCGATCGACAGCTTTTGTATCGCTTAGGTCAGGGAAAACTTTTTTAGCCCAAGCTACGTCTGAAGCAGCAACGACAGTCCATGTAAGATCGTTGTTTTGGGTCGCTTTACGTACATTTAAAAGGGCTTTTCCCATAGCAGCCTGGTTTTTAGCGATCCGTTTGGTATCGATCCCACTAAAGGCATCGGGATCTTCGGAGATCACTGAGATTCGTGCGGCATGCTTATCAACGATATAATCTGCTTCAGCACTTACATATGCGGGAATGTTTTCTAGGCGTTCTTCTGAAGCGTGGGCCAAAAATTGGCGGCTAGTGAAGGTATCATTCCATTTAACGATAACTTCATTTGCTCCGGCAGCGTAAGCCTCTTTGACGATCAAATGTGCTAATTGCTGTTGAGTTACTGAGATATATAGGACAACAGTTTGTCCAGGTTGAATGTTGACTCCCGTTTTTATGATCAAGTGAGCATATTGGGCAAGTTTATGTTCGAAATTTGCAATGGTCATAAAATTTCCTCCTTATTTTTTATCTATAATACCATAAGTAGCTTGAATTAAGGTACAATTAAATTTTTGTTTGAGCTTAACTATTGTTATAATAAGATGAAATACAAAACTTTTAGGAAGTGATGTACGTGAAAAAGCTTAAAGTGATGCTGATTTTTGGAACTCGTCCAGAAGCGATCAAGATGGCACCATTGATTTTGGAATTAAAAAAACGTGCGGCTGAATTTGAGACTGTTGTCACTGTGACAGCTCAACACCGTGAAATGCTAGATCAAGTGCTCGAGATTTTTGAGATCACACCTGATCATGATCTTGATGTGATGCAGCCAAATCAGACGATCACAACGATCACAACCAATGTGATGAATCGTTTAGATCAAGTGATCCAAGCAGAAAAACCGGATATTATTTTAGTTCATGGTGATACGACAACGACCTTTGCTGCTAGTTTAGCGGCTTTTTACAATAAAACTGCGATCGGTCATGTTGAAGCAGGTCTACGGACTTGGAACAAGTACTCACCTTATCCCGAAGAGATGAATCGGCAGTTGACCGATGTTTTGAGCGATCTGTATTTTGCACCGACTTTGCAAAGTAAAGAAAACTTATTACAAGAAAATCATCCCGTAGACCAAGTTTATGTGACGGGAAATACGGCGATCGATGCCTTAAAACAAACTGTCGCCCAGGATTATCATCATGATATCTTGGAAAAAGTTGATTTTTCTAAAAAAGTTATTTTAGTAACGATGCATCGTCGGGAAAACCAAGGTGAACCGATGGAACAAGTCTTTAAAGCGATGAAAGATGTTGTGGCTGAGCATCCTGATACCGAGATCATTTATCCCGTCCATCTCAGTCCCACTGTGCAAAAACTAGCCCATACTGCGTTTGATGGTGTTGATCGGGTCCATTTGATCGCACCGTTAGATGTTGTTGATTTTCACAATTTGGCAGCACGGAGTCATTTTATCATGAGTGATTCTGGTGGGGTCCAAGAAGAAGCTCCGTCATTGGGCAAGCCTGTTTTAGTCTTGCGCGATACGACCGAACGTCCAGAGGGGATCGCGGCCGGAACGCTCAAATTAGTCGGAACTAAATACGAAAATGTCAAGCAGGAAATGACGGCATTGCTAGAAGATGAAACACAGTATCAACAAATGGCCCAAGCTAAAAATCCATATGGTGATGGGCAAGCTAGTCGACGGATCTTAGATGCGATCGCCTACCACTTTGGGCAGGTGACTGATCGGCCACAGGATTTTAGTCGATAAAAAGGCTATGATATACGCCTTTTTGGGCTTTTAAAATAAGGGATCTATCACGATGTAATGATCATGATAGGTCCCTTATTTAGTGTATTCGTTTATTTTTCAAAAATGTAAAAAGCCCTAAGCTAGCATATAATAAAAGCCCTAATACTGATAGTAGAGCCCCGAACTTAAGACCAGGTAAGTGGTAAGTAAAGTTTACCTGGTGTTTTCCCTTAGTTAAGGTCGTACCGATAAAAGCTTGGTTAGTCTTGATGACGGTGCTTTTTTTACCATCGACCGTAACTTCCCAGCCTTTAGAGTAAGGGATCGAAGATGTCAAGATCCCTTTTTTGTTGGTGGTGATATTACCGCTAACACCATTTTTGGTCAATTTGACATCTTGTAAAGCTTGTTTTTGGAGTTGTTGAACTTGCTTATCATAGCTAGTTCCCAGCTTTTCAACGTAGATCTTTAATTTGAAACTATATGTCCCAAGTTTAGATGGTGTTAAAGTCAAACTCGGGGGTAATTCTTTGAAATAACCACTGTTCAAAGTACCTTGAGTAACAGTCTTATAAAATGACAAAGCGTTTTGTTTAGGCTGGAAGAGTTTTTCTTGCCCAAGATCTGAAGTTACACTAAGTGAAAAACTGTTGTCCGGTGAACCTTGTAGGATGTGGTAACGGAAATATTTGTAGGAACTTAGAAGTTCATTTTTAGCTAAGATCCCTTGAGTCAGATCATTTGTTTGCTTGCGTTTTTCTAAAGCTAATTGTTTACTAAAACTAAAAGGCGTGTATTTTATCTGAGAAAAGTCAAAATGTAATTCGCCTGCACCGTATTTTTCAGGTTCTTCTAACACGATCTGATAGGTCTCATCGCTATCTTGTTTCACAAGATCTTTGGTCGAGGTCACTGTTCCTCGGCTTGAGATCAAGCGATAAGGGATCTCAACGACTTCAGAAGTGACGCTTGCTGTAGGATAATTTTTAGCTAGTTTATCATCAACAACGACACCTAAAGCTAAGGCCCGTTCACGTTGCGTAGGATTTGATCGATCAGCAATCGAAGTAGCTATTACTTTAGACTGCAGATATAACAATGGAAAGGCATTTTTTGTCTGGTAAAGCAAAGTTTGTTGATCCTTTTTACTATTTCCATTTGGATCAGTGATCTTTTGAGTCGTCTTGGCCAGCTCATAACCATAAGGAACTTTATTGGCGTTAGGCTGATTGAGCAAAGCGAAGAGATAGCGTACACCTAAGAAATTGTTCAATACCGTTCGATCAGAAACTTGCCCCAAAGGAATGTTAGCTTCATACTGTGAGTTTTGCATCACATTTGAAAAATCACCTAAGGATTTAGTCTGAAGCGAGTAGTATGAATTGATCGAATAGAGTTTAGAGCCTAAAACATTGTAGAGATGGTAATCTGAACCCAATTCATAATTCTTGCTCAAAGTCGAGATCCGATAAAAATCAGTTTGAGGATCGGGCAACTCTTTATCTAAACCGAAGAAACGCTTATTTTTTAAGGTCTTGTATGCTCCAGCGGGTAACATTTCTGTCGCATAGCCACCGTTGTAAGGCGCTTCAAAGTAGATAGCATTAAAGCAGACATTAGCGATCAAGGACCATAATAATAGGTGAGCTGGTAATTTTGAGCGGATCTTGGGCATGTTTGAAGCGATCAAAATACTCCAAAAGATAAATAAAAAGATGATCGGGATAAAGAGTTTTTCATCATTTTGGAATAGATAAGTCACGCCAATATATGCTACATAGATCAGTAGGCTATACGTGAAGCTTTTCAAGTTTTTTTGTGTGAGTTTGTGGCTATTTTTTATCAAGCAACAAACTGCTAGAGCCATCGGTAAGCAAGTTAGCAGAGTCCACCGATTCGAAGGCGCAAGCATCCCATTGAAAACTGCGCCAAAAAATGGAAAGAGCAACATGATAAAGCTTAGCAAAAAGCTCCCAAATAATAGGGGATATTTTTTGCGTTCACATACTATATAAATGAGCGCAAAAAAAGCTAAGCTAGCAAAACCTAGTGCGCTCCAAAAGTAAAAATCACGGTTAGCCCCATTGATCAACTGACTCGGTAGTGCTAAGTAGTAATATGGTGGATAAAGTGTCAATCCATTAGCAAATGCGCCCCCTGAACGAGTCGAATTTTTAACGGCTAAGATCTCAGGAACAAGCATGATGCTGGCACACAGCAAACTAGTCAGTGTCGCTAGACCTAAATTGAAGATGACCCGAAAAATATCTTTAGGCTGATAGAGCTGACGGTAGTGTGTCCAAAAGCGTAATATCAAGTAGATCATGGCTCCGATCCCTAAGATATAGGCAAAGTAAAAGCTACTGATCAGCATCCAAGTAAAAACTAGGATCAAAGGTAAGTAAGAACGTTTTTGTAAAACTGTCTCTAAAGCCACGATTATCAACGGAAAGAGGATAAACGGGGTCGTAAAGAAGGGCTGAGCGACATTTGAATAGAGCAAAAAGGCATTAAAGAGATAGACCAATGCTCCGGCAACGATCGTCAAACGTCCAAAGTCAAAATGCTTGGCTAGATAACAAAAGGCCAGTCCCGCACAATATAAGCGTAAGATGATCGTCAATTGAAAAGCTAAAGCCAGTTGACTTTTAGGGAAAAGTAAAGCGATATAGGTAAAAATGTCACCAATATTATAGTAGGAATAGACCTGAAAAGTATCACTTCCCAGGCCAAAATTCCATGCCCACTGAGTTATTCCTTGACTGGGATCCTTGAAAAAGTTTAAGACAAGTTCCCGATATTGTTCTAATAAAGGCAGATGTTGATTAGCACCATCTAAATGCCAGATCAAAGCGTGTCCAGTTATCAAATAAGTTCCATAGACAAAAAATGAAACCAGTAAGAAGGCCAAAGTATAGGTCAAGTACAGATGTTTTAACTGTTTTTTCTCAAAGGAAAAATTCAAAGCAGTCACCTCAGATCAGTTTTTTGTCATGGATCTAACTTTAAGCATTGACAGCTTGAGCTAAAGCTGCGGCAAAATCATCCAAGCGTTTGATATCTTCATCACTATCAGGTGCTAAATTGATCTTAACGTTTTGTGCGCCCTGTTTAGCTCCAGCATTTTCTAAAGCTTGCCCAAATTTATCGACTGCTAAGCCAAAATATTCGCCGTAGAAAGTATCGCCAGAGCCAGCCACACCGTAAATTTTACCAGTTAGATCGACATCAGCTAGTTCCTCATAAAAATCGATCCCTTCATCAGGAAGTGAACCTTCATCGTAAGTATATGGGCAGACCACACAGAGATCGACCTCTTCAAAATCAGCTGGATCGGCTTGTGAGATCTCTTCGACTTCTACATCCATTCCTTTTTCTTCAAGTGCTTGTGCGATAATATCTGCAATATCTTCATTGTTGCCAGTGATCGTGGCAAAGACAACTTTAGCTGTAGCCATAAAATTATCCTTCTTTCATATTTAGTGTTTAGTTACAAGGACTATTATACCAAAATTGATGACAAATATTTTCCCAGAAAGGATAAGATATTTAAAAACTCAAATGATAAAGGTATAATGAAAGGGTCAAAGAATTTTATGAAGGGAATTTAGATATATATGATCACATTAAAGTCACCACGCGAGATCGAAGCAATGGCAAAATCTGGTGCGATCCTTGCTGGGATGCATGTAGGCCTGCGCGACATCATCAAACCAGGGATCTCGAGTTGGGATATTGAAGAATTTGCTAGAAAATATTTTAAAGAACACGATGCAGTTGCTGCTCAGATCGGATTTGAAGGATACGAATATGCAACTTGTGTCAGTGTCAATGATGAGATCTGTCATGGTTTCCCACGTAAGAATTTGATCTTAAAAGAAGGCGATCTAGTCAAAGTCGATACAGTAGTAGACTATCATGGAGCTTTTAGTGATTCTTGCTGGAGTTATGTAGTGGGCAAAGCAACCCCAGAAGTTGAACGTTTGATGGAAGTGACAAAAAAGGCGATGTATCTTGGGATCGACCAAGCAAAAGTTGGTAACCGGATCGGCGACATCGGGGCTGCGATCCAAAAGTACGTTGAAAAAGAAAATGGTTATGGCGATGTCCGTGAATTTATCGGCCATGGGATCGGACCAACGATGCATGAAAGTCCTAATGTACCACATTATGGTGAAGCCGGTAAGGGCGTTAGATTGCGTGAAGGAATGACGATCACGATCGAACCAATGGTCAATATTGGTGACTGGCGTGCTGATATGAGCGATCCAGATGGTTGGGTCGCACGTACTGCTGATGGTAGTTTGTCTTGCCAATATGAACATACGATCGTGATCACTAAAGATGGTCCTAAGATCTTGACTTCACAGGATCCAGATATTGATGCAAAATATCTATACCGTCCATAGTGAGATGTAAAAAATAGTAGAATTAAGATGCAATTTTTCGCACTGTGGTTATAGCTTGTAAATCTGAGTAACACTGGTATAATTAAATTTGGATGTTCAAGCGTTACCATTGTGATTATAGTGGGACGTAGAAAATTTTAAAGAGGTATTATTAAATGAAAGTAAGAAAAGCAGTTATTCCTGCCGCTGGTTTAGGAACACGATTTTTGCCTGCAACTAAGGCTTTGGCTAAAGAAATGCTGCCAATCATCGATAAACCAACGATCCAATATATCATTGAAGAAGCTAAAAAATCTGGGATCGAAGATATTTTGGTCGTAACAGGTAAGGGTAAACGGCCGATCGAAGATCACTTCGATTCAGTTCCTGAATTGGAACAAAACTTAAAAGAAAAGGGTAAGACTGAGTTGTTACGTCTGGTCGAACAAACGACTGATATCAACTTGTACTTTATCCGCCAATCACATCCACGTGGTTTGGGTGATGCAGTTTTAATGGCAAAAGACTTTGTGGGCAATGAACCATTTGTGGTCATGCTTGGTGATGACATCATGGAAGATAAAGTACCATTGACAAAACAATTGATGAATCGCTATGATGAAACACATGCGTCAACTTTAGCTGTAATGAAAGTGCCACACGAAGAAGTCAATAAGTATGGTGTCATTGATCCAACTTCTGAGACAAAACCTGGCTTGTACGATGTTAAAAAATTCGTTGAAAAACCAGATGTTGATAAAGCACCATCTGATTTGGCGATCATTGGGCGTTACCTATTGACTCCAGAGGTCTTTACGATGCTTGAAACTCAAGAACCAGGCGCTGGTAACGAGATCCAATTGACAGATGCGATCGATCGCTTGAACAAGATCCAACGTGTATTTGCACATGAGTTCAAGGGTCAACGGTACGATGTTGGTTACAAGTTTGGCTATCTTAAGACTTCGATCCAATTTGGTTTGCGCCACCCAGAAGTACAAGCTGAATTGAAAGAATATATCAAAGAATTAGGCAAGACACTTAAATAGTTGAAAAAAGCTGGGAATGATCCCAGCTTTTTTAATTTCAGCTAAGGGGAGGAATTTTAGATGACACGTAAACATCATCACGACAAACATAGCCGGCGTGGTCTGGCATTAGCATTGAAAATGGGGGCAACTGTACTAGTTGTATTATTAGTATGTATTATTGCATGGAAAAATGAGACGATCCATAGCAGATTAGTTAGTGCTTTTGGCGATAATGAAAGCTTGCAAAAAGCAGAATATGATAAGCAACGAGCACTGGCTGCTAAAAAATATGGTTCTTCGACAAAAGAAGAGAAAAAAGCATCATCTAAGCCTGATAAAGTATCTGTTAAAGTCGGCTCAAGCCAAAGTTCAACTGTGAAAGCTAGTGAAAGTGAACGTTTGAGTTCTAATTATGGTACGTATACAGTCCAGTCAGGTGACTATCTCTCAACGATCGCAACTAAGTACAATACAACGGTCCAAGAACTAATGGAGTTAAATGATCTTGAAAGTTCACGGGTAGCTGCGGGAGAAACGCTTAAAGTTCCAATGCAAGATCAACAACAAACGTCAACGCGTAGTGCTGCAACAGAGTAAATGAGGATGTAATGGAATTTAAGACAGTCAAACAAGAGATAGATGCTTTCTACAAAATTGCGAGTAAAAATTTTAAACGCGCTAATATCAGTAATACTGCGATCGTGATCGCATATTACACCTTAGTTGCGATATTTCCGATGGTCATTTTTATCGGAAATATTTTGCCATTATTGCATATCAAAGCTGGTGAGATCTTGCCCTATTTAGAAATGGCAGTTCCAAAAGCTGTTTATACCACCCTTGAACCTTTATTAGAAACGTTTTTGAGCAATGGTTCTTCAGGTGGGGTCGCATCAGTCAGTGGGGTCATCTCCGTTTGGGCAGCTAGTCGGGGAATAAATGCCTTAAAGAAAGCTTTTAATGAAGCCTTTGGAGTCGGAAATGATCAGGGGATCTTTACCCAACGGATCTTATCATTTTTGATCACGATCTTCATCGGTGCTTTATTGGTGATCGCATTTATCGTATATAGTTTTGGACAACTAGTTTTAGAATACTTCATACCGATCTTTGGGTTACCACTAGATTGGTTGACGACTTTTACCCAATTAAAATGGCCAACGACGCTTTTAGGGATCTTTTTGATCATGTGCTTATTGTACTTGTTAGTCCCAAATGCAAAGGTCCATTTACGCTATCTTTGGGTCGGCGCTTTATTTTCGACGCTAGGATGGATGCTTTTGACCCAAGGTTTTAGTATCTATGTACGTTATTTTGCTCGGTCGGTCTTGAGTTATGGAACGATCGGGACATTTATCGTATTGCTATTTTGGATGAACTATAGCGCTTTAGTGATTATGGTCGGAGCAGTTATCAATGCTACTTTAGAAGAGCGCAAATACGGTACGATCCGTTCTAAACGAACCTTAGATCACTTTAATGATAGTTCAGTCAAACGTTTCTTTAATTGGGGTAGATCTAAATAAATTAAATGCCAGCTGCTAAAACGGCTGGCATTTAATTTATTCTGCGGTAATTTCAGCTAGGTAACGTTCGATCTCACTCAAGGAAAAGCCTTTACGATAAAGTGCTTGTTTTAATTTAAATGAACGTTTTGGTTCAGGATAACGTTGGTAACGTCGGAAAAGTTTAGCCCCTTGTGCACGTAGAGCTTCAAGTTGAAGCGAATCATCTTTTTTGAGTGCTAATTCTTCGAGGACCAAACTGATCGTCTCACTGCTAAAGCCTTTAGTTACAAGATGTTGGTAGAGTTTATTTTTCAAAGCTTGAAAGGCTATTTTTTTATTTTTGGCGACAAATTTTTCGGCCAACTTAAGTGCAGTCTGAACTTGATGTTCAAAGCTAAATTCGGTGAGGGCCTCATTGATAAATTCTTCAGCTACGCCTTTTTGTTTGAGCTTTTGAGCGATCACAAAAGGTCCTTTATCAGTCGTATTAGCAGCTGTGCGGACATAACTTTTAGCATAAGCCAAATCATCTAAGAGATTCAATTCGACTAACTTAGAAACGATCTTGTTTTGATCATTTTTGGAAATAGCAAGTTTAGTTAAGTAGGTCTTTATCTCTTTTTTAGTACGTAATTGATAGCTGAGATGATCTAAAGCTTTATTGTAGGCCTTAGAGAGCAGGTCGGCTTGTTGTAAGCGTTCGATCATTTCTTCATCAAGTTCGAGACCCTTAGCGAGACGATATTTGATCAAAACGTCTTCGCTGACCGGAAAAGCGTATTTACCGTCTAAATAGATATTGAAACGCCCGGCTTTCTTTTGAGTTGCGATCGCAGTGATTTTTTTAGCCATCAATTTTCCTCTTTTCTAATGATGTTACTACTATCTTAGCTTAATGTGTTATAATTTCAAAGATAAAAAATGGAAGGAATTTTAGTGTGAAACGAGTAAAGCCCAAAATGGCCTCTGGGGTCAGATTGAAAAAAGACCAAAAAATTGTTGTGACGATCAAGCGTTTAGGCATAAATGGTGAAGGGATCGGATATTATAAGCGAAAGATCGTCTTTATTCCTAAAGCTTTACCAGGAGAAGTCGTTTTAGCGAGTGTAACAGAAGCTAAAGAAAAATATGCCAAGGCGCGTTTGTTAAAGATCAAGCAAAAAAGTCCAGATCGCGTTCAGCCAGTGGATAAATATGATGTTGGTGGGATCGAACTTGAACATTTAGCTTATCCAGCTCAATTGGAATTTAAAAAAGATGTGATCGCACAGGCCTTAGCTAAGTATCGCCCAGCTGGTTATAAAGAATATGAGCTACGCCCGACTTTGGGGATGGCTGATCCGTATCATTACCGCAATAAAGCTCAATTTCAGGTGCGTAAAAATAAAGCAGGGCAAGTTATTGCTGGCTTATATAAAGAAAATAGTCATATTTTAGTTGATCTACCGACTTTTGCAACACAGCGTGAATTGACGATGAAAGTAATAAATACTGTTCGAAAGTTGCTAGAAAAATGGCAAGTTTCGATCTACGATGAACGTAAAAATCAAGGCGCAGTTAAAACTTTAGTCGTCCGAGAATCCTTTGCAACAGGAGAAGTTCAGCTTGTTTTCATAACACGAACGGCGCAATTACCTCGAAAAAATGAATTGTTGACTGATATCAAGCAGTTATTACCTGAAGTAGTGTCAGTGATGCAAAACATCAATCCGCAAAAGACATCTTTGATCTGGGGCGAAGAAACGCAATTATTGATGGGAAAAGAAAGTATCACTGAGAGATTAGGCGATGTGAGTTTTGAATTGTCAGCGCGCGCCTTTTTCCAAATGAATCCACTACAAACTAAGGTCTTATATGATGAGGTCAAAAAAGCTTTAGAACTATCACCAAATGAGACTTTAGTCGATGCTTATTGTGGAGTAGGTACGATCGGATTATATGTAGGCAAGGATGCAAAAGAGATCCGAGGAATGGATATCGTGGCTGAAGCCGTGGCTGATGCAAAACTAAATGCTAAAAAAGCTGGTCGCAAAGCGATCTATACGACGGGCAAAGCGGAAACTGTCATTCCAAAATGGATCAAAGAAGGGTTTAGCTTCGATGCATTAGTCGTTGATCCACCACGAACGGGCTTAGATGAGGCTTTGATCAAGGCGATCTTAAAATATTGTCCTGCTAAGTTTGTCTATGTTTCATGTAATCCTTCGACTTTGGCCCGTGATCTAGTTGCGTTGACTAAAGTATATCGTGTTGAATATATTCGCTCAGTCGATATGTTTCCGCAAACAGCGCGGGCTGAAGCAGTCGTTAAATTAGTTAAACGCGTCTAGCAAAAATAGTGCTCAAAGAATTATGGTCCCAGTTATATTGTCATAGGCATTTTCTGCAATCTTTGGTATAATTAAAATGATATTGGTGTAACTACACCCTTGTTTATAGAAAGCAGGAAGTTATATGCGTCATTCAAATGGGCCAAAGGAAGGCGAGTTTATTACGATCAAGAGTTATAAACACGATGGCAGCCTACATCGGACATGGCGCGATACGATGGTACTCAAGACAAGTGAAAATGCTTTGATCGGATGTAATGATCACACTTTAGTTACAGAAGCTGATGGAAGGCGTTGGGTCACCCGTGAACCAGCTCTGGTTTATTTCCATAAGCACTACTGGTTTAACATTGTGGCGATGATTCGTGATAACGGGGTTTCCTACTATTGTAATCTAGCCTCACCAATGGTTTTAGATAAGGAAGCTCTCAAATATATAGATTATGATCTGGATGTAAAAGTATTTCCTAATGGCGAAAAACGGTTACTCGATGTAGATGAGTATGCTGAGCACAGTGCTAAATGGAAATATCCGGCTAAAACAGATTTGATATTAAAGCACAATGTTAAGACTCTAGTCGATTGGATCGAACACGGCAAGGGACCGTTCTCAAAAGAATATGTCGAGATTTGGTATAATCGCTATTTAGAATTGTCGCGCCGGCAGTAATTGCCTGTTTATAACCATTTGGGGCTGTGATCGAAGTCGCAGTCCCTTTTTTATATCCAAAGGTGGAGAGACCAAAAGAAACGGAAAGGAAAAGTTATGTTTAATAAAAAAAGACGTTATCGTTTGATGTATTGGTCACTTGAGTTGTTGTTGGTCGCATTGTTGATCTTTGTTTGTACCCAGATAGGTTTCATTTTCCAACCGATCGGGATATTCATTTCAACGATCTTTGCACCAGTATTGATCGCAGGGTTCTTATTTTATGCGCTGAATCCTTTGGTCAATTTGCTTACTAAAGTCCAGTATAAAAGGTTTAAGATAGGGCGCACTTGGGCAGTGACGATCGTCTTTCTCTTGTTCTTTGCCTTGATCGGCTTGGCAGTTGCTTATTTAGTCCCTAAATTAACGACACAGGTCGAACAATTAGTCGCACGGACACCTAAGTATTTAAGTGAGCTTCAAGCATACTTAACTGAACTAGCGCGTAATTCTAAACGCCCAGATTGGGCCGATAATATTGACCTGACTGAATATATCAATAATATCAAGGGTTCAGTGAGTGGTATCTTGAAGAACTTTATGGGTTCATTGACCTCAAGTTTGGGTTCGATGATCGGTGCGGTAACAAGCATCACAATGACGATCGTAACGGTTCCTTTCGTGCTCTTTTACATGTTGAAAGACGGACCGAAACTTTTGCCAAATATCAAACGCATGTTGCCAGCCAAACAAGCTGATGTTATCGGTGATCTATTGGTAAAAATGAGTGATACGATCGCCAAATATATTTCAGGTCAAGTGATCGAGTGTTTGTTTGTCGGAACATTTTCAGCGATCGGCTATGGCCTAGTCGGGATCCCATATGCGCTTTTGATCGGAATGTTTGCGGGGATCACGAACATCATTCCGTATCTTGGACCTTATATCGGACTGGTGCCAGCGATCTTTGTCGCACTTTCAATGTCATTTAAAGAAGTTATCTTAGTGATCATTGTCTGTGTGGTCGTCCAACAGATCGATGGTAACCTAGTTTATCCAAACGTGATCGGTAAATCATTGGATATCCATCCATTGACGATCATCATGATCTTATTAGCGGCTGGAAACATTGCAGGATTGTTAGGTATGATCTTGGCGATCCCACTTTATGCGGTCTCAAAGGTCGTTGTGACTTATGTTTACGACATTATCAAACTCCAAAATAGCGATACGGATGCTTAAGTATCTAAGTTGCCAGTGACCACGATTTGTGGTATTTTGAAATTGTATTGAAAATATCTTATAAATAGGGATGTATATTTTATGACAAAAAAAATAGCAGTATTAGGTGCCGGTTCGTGGGGTAGTACACTTGCGAGCGTTTTAATTGAAAATGGACATGATGTCACACTTTACACAAACGTTGTCGAACAGGCGGCAGAGCTTAATGAAAAGCATACAAATGAACAATATATGCCTGGCTTTAAGTATTCAGAAAAACTACGGGCAACGACAGATTTGGAAGAAGCTTTAACTGATACCGATGCAATTTTATTTGTTGTACCAACTAAAGTAACACGTTTGGTGGCTAAACAAGTCAAAGAAGTTTTAGCTAAGTTAAAACAGCGTCCAATGGTGATCCATGCCAGCAAGGGGCTAGAGATCGGGACTCATAAACGGATCTCTGAGATCATCCATGAAGAATTGACTGATCAGTATTGCTCAAGCATTGTCGTCTTGTCTGGTCCTAGTCATGCCGAAGAAGTTGCACGGCATGATATCACATTGATCACGGCTGCTAGTGAAGAAGAAAAAGCAGCTAAGCAAGTCCAAGACATGTTTACGAATAACTACTTACGGATCTATACCAATAACGATGTAGTCGGAGTCGAAACAGGGGCTGCCTTTAAGAACGTCATTGCGATCGGAGCTGGTATCTTACATGGTTTAGGCTATGGTGATGATGCTAAAGCAGCTTTGATGACACGTGGTCTAGCTGAAGTTGCACGTTTAGGAATGGCTTATGGAGCTAGTCCGTTAACATTTATGGGCCTTTCTGGTGTTGGGGATTTGATCGTAACATGTACATCAGTGCACTCTAGAAATTGGCGTTGCGGTGATCAACTTGGTCAAGGTAAGCCACTTGATGAAGTTATTGAAGATATGGGCATGGTCATTGAAGGGATCAATACCGCTAAAGCAGCCTACGATCTTTCACGTGAAGAACACATTGAAATGCCGATCACAGAAGCTATTTACAATGTTTTGTACAATAAAGCTGATATCAAAGAAGAGATCAGTAGTTTGATGACCCGCGATAGTAAATCTGAAGTTATCGGAAAACGAAAATAAACCTAAAAGATCCGCCCGATGTTAGGGCGGATCTTTTAGTATAGCTTAGTTTATTCTTCATTGGTTTCTTTGGGTAAGATCTTGGCGGTCGTTTTGAATATGAACCATTTACTAAAGAAATAATTTAAAATACCACAGATGAGTTGGTCGAGTATTTTTGCAAGATCCTTATAGAGGGCTAAGAGTTGCACACCGGTAAACATCAGTCCAAGATCCAAGATAAACGAGAAGAGCCGAACATTACAAAATGAAACAAATTCTTGGAGAGTCTGTTTAAAGGTCGTATTTTTAGAAGCAAAGACCCAATGTTTATTGGTCACGAAAGTAAAAATGATCGCAACGATATAGGCAAAGCAGTTAGCTATCAAGTAGTTAAAACCAAGCTCTTTTTCCAGGATATGAAATAAGAAAACGTTGATAGCACTAGCTAAGGTCCCAAAGAAAGTATAAGAAAAGAAGTTTTGATATTTACGATAGAGTTTTTTCAAGTTGGTAAAGCTGCTATACAGGATCTGGTCAAATATAGCTTTTCCTTTCCTAATTTTGTTTACTACCGTCTACAATTAGTCTAAGGTCAGAGTTGCGTAAAATAGCAACTAACCTTAATATTATAGTAGAAACACATGTTTTAGTGCAAATTTTGTATTCGATCAGCTTTCTAGTTGACGCTAGGAAAGCAATTTTGTACTATTGAAACTAGCTTAATTTGATAAGGTAATTGGTGAGAGAGTATGGCAAAAATAGAAATCAAATATATTACTAAGAGCGTGCCGTTGCTCTTAGATAAAAAAGAAAAACACGATATAAAAAATTTTTGGGAATTACGTGGGATCGATCTAGCTGTAAATGACGGTGAAGCAGTCGGTGTGATCGGTGATAACGGCTCGGGCAAAGCAGCTTTGATGAGGATCTTAGGTCAAAAAGATAAGCAAACAACAGGGTTTATCACGACTAAGGCCAAAAGATCTTATGCTTCTTGTACGAGTTTAGATCCAGAAAAGACTGGACTTGAAAATATTCGCCAAGCGATCGCGCAGACTGATATTGATGAATTTAAGGGGAATCATTATACTAATGGGATCATCAATTTTTCTGAGATCGGTGAATTATTGTATCGTCCAGTTAAAGAGTATTCAACAGGGATGTATGCGCGGTTAGCTTTGAGTATCGTGTTGTTCATTGATCCAGAATTAGTTATTTTAGATGAAGTTTTATCACCTGTTGATCGGAACTTTTACTTTAAAGCCGTTCAAAAGATCCAACAATTAAAGGATACAGGGGTTACATTCATCGTTTCTGAAGTGCGTCCAGTTATCATCGAGACGCTCTGTGAACGTACGGCTCTGTTACAATTTGGTGTCTTACAAGATTTTGGTGCAACAACAGAAGTGATCAGACAGTATGAATATGCTTGTGAATGGATCGTTAATTTGACTTTACCTGAAAAAAATGACTATTTAGCAGAAAAGCAGGCTGAACAGGTCAATTTTGATATCAATAAGGTTTATGAAGTATTCAAGAGTGAACAATTTAAGCATGGTTATACACGTAAAGATGAACCACGGATGCGTAAAGAATTTTTCGTTGAACGTGGTAATGATCCAGTGCAACGAAAAAAGGATACACAGACAAATAAACCAACTAAACGTGTCGATCCTAAAGTGATCCTTGCTCTATCAGTGCTAGTAGTGCTCGTCTTTGGGGGCGGTTTTTGGTACCAAAAGACCCAAGCTTCTAATGCAACGAAAGCTAAGGAAAATTCAGCAAGTATCGCTAAGGTAAGCTCACAAAAAAAGGCTTCTTCTTTAAGCCAAAGTAAAACTAAAGCATTAAGTGCTAAAGAAGCCAGTCAAAAAGCAGCCAGTGAGAGTGCTCAAAAAGCAGCAGCAGAAAGTCAACGTAAACAAGAAGAAGCAAGTAAACAAGCCGTAGCTAGTTCTGAAAGTGCAGCTAAGGCAAGTAGTGAGAGCGCAGCAAAAGCAAGTAGCGAAAGTGCTGCTAGTTTATCTTCGGCTCAAGCTGATGCACAAACGATCAATGTGGCTGATGGTGACACCCTTGAGTCATTAGCTTCAAAATACGCAACTACAGTCGAAAAAATTCAAGAGTTGAATAATTTAGGTTCAAGTGTTGATCTAACAGCGGGTGAAACACTTTATGTACCGAAATAAAATTAATTAAGAAAAGGTGATTTATGTATGGGATCAGATCCTGGACAGCCCCTGTTATGGGGGATGATCGCATTGATCGCGGTCATTTTATTTAGCTTAAATGTAATTGGGGAGCAGGCATTACGTCAGAGTACGGATGCACAAAAAGAAAGCCTAAATTATCGGGCTAACAGTTGGATCTCAGCCTATTTTAGCAAGATCGCATTTGGTTTCTTAGCTATGGCTAGTATAACGCAGGTCGTCAGTGGTACTTGGAGGATCGTGGCTTTGATCGGCTTAGTTTTGGTCTTGATCGGATCAGAATTTGGCTTGGCTAGTAAAGTGACAGTCGAAAATAGTAGTTTGTTGTGCCAAAAGTTAGGGTGGTTGCTCAAACTTGAAAATGTGATCTTATGGCCACTTACTAAGATAGTTACGTTAGTTCAGCAAAAAGGTCAGATCGATGGGCCAACAGAGATGTCTTTTGAAACGATCGTGGAAAACATTCAACGGCAACGCGAAGAAAGTGAATTGGATACTACTGATTTTGAGATGATAAATGGTGTCTTATCTTTGCACGACAAGACAGCTCGTGAAGTTATGGTACCACGGATCGACGCATTTATGATCGATATCACAAATGATAATGATCGTAATATCGATAGTATTTTAGAAATGGACTATTCGCGGATCCCAGTCTATCATGAAGATAAAGATAATATCGTCGGGATCGTGCATATCAAAAACATTTTGAAGCGTGCGCGCCGTTATGGCTTTGAACGTCTGACGATCCGACAGGTGATGCACCCAGCGTTCTTTGTACCTGAAACGATGCCAGTCGACGAGTTGCTCTTGCAGATGCAAAAAACACAAAACCAAATGGCTATCCTACTAGACGAATACGGTGGGGTCGTAGGTTTGACGACTTTGGAAGATATTTTAGAAGAGATCGTCGGTGAGATCGAAGATGAATCTGATGAACCAGATAAATTGATCGAGCAAGTAGCTGAAAATGAATTTATCGTTCAAGGGAAAATGACTTTGACAGAATTCAATGATGAATTTGGGACTAAGCTTGAAATGGATGATATCGATACCGTTGCTGGTTATATCATTGCTAAAACAGGTAAGATCCCGGATGACGATGAAGTATTGACCGTTACAAAAGATGATGGTTTAGTATTGAAAACAGTTGAGATCGTTGATGATGCCCGGATCACTAAAGTTTTAGCAGTGATCCCACCTGAACTTTCAGGCTGGCGTAAATTTAGAGCGTTGAATCCAAAAGAAGATCAAAAAAATTGATCATATAGAAAAGGTCGGTTTTAACTAAGTGTTGAAACCGACCTTTTTTTAAAGTAAGATAATATGTGACATTTAGAGAAGTTAGCCAAAAGCTGATGTAGAATTTAATTGTGAGGTAAATATGAAAACAGATGAACTAAAACAAGCCGTTGAAAAAAGGCGGACATTTGCGATCATTTCTCACCCTGACGCGGGTAAGACAACGATCACAGAACAATTACTTTTGTTTGGGGGCGTCGTTCGCCAAGCTGGGACAGTTAAAGCTAAAAAGAGCGGTAATTTTGCTAAATCTGACTGGATGGAGATCGAAAAGAAACGTGGGATCTCAGTTACGAGTTCGGTCATGCAATTTGACTATGCAGGTAAACGCGTTAATATCCTTGATACCCCTGGACACGAAGATTTTTCCGAAGATACGTATCGAACATTGATGGCGGTCGACTCAGCGGTGATGGTGATCGACTCGGCTAAAGGGATCGAGCCACAAACTAAAAAACTTTTCCAAATTTGTAAAATGCGTGGGATCCCGATCTTTACATTTATCAATAAATTAGACCGTGATGGCCGTGAGCCTTTGGAATTGACAGCTGAACTTGAAGAAGTTTTGGGGATCGATGCCTATGCGATGAATTGGCCGATCGGGATGGGAAAAGGTCTCAAGGGGATCTATGATATCTATAACGATCGGATCGAACTTTATCGCTCGGAAGCTGATGGTCAAAAATTTCTCGAACTCGATGAAAATGGTGAGATCAAGGGTGACGATCCGTTAAAAGAAGATAGTATCTATCAACAAGTTTTAGAAGAAGTTGAATTGGTCAAGGATGCAGGCAATGAATTTGACGAAGAAAAGATCGCAAATGGTCAATTGACGCCAGTCTTCTTTGGTTCTGCTTTGACGAATTTTGGGGTCAAAACATTTTTAGATGCATATCTACAGTTTGCACCAGCCCCAGCTGCTCATAAGACGCAAGATGGTGGTGAGATAAAACCAGCTGATCCAACTTTCTCGGGCTTTATTTTTAAGATCCAAGCTAATATGAACCCTAATCACCGTGACCGGATCGCTTTCGTACGGATCTGTTCGGGTGAATTTGACCGTGGAATGGATGTCTTCTTGAACCGAACGGGTAAAAAGATCCGCCTTTCTAATTCGACTCAATTTATGGCTGATACACGTGAAACAGTTGAAACTGCTGTTGCTGGAGATATCATTGGGTTATATGACACGGGGAATTTCCAGATCGGGGATACGATCTACACGGGTAAAAAAGCTGTCAAATTTGAAAAATTACCACAATTTACACCAGAATTATTCGCACGTGTTACAGCCAAAAACGTGATGAAGCAAAAGTCATTCCATAAAGGGATCCAACAATTGGTGCAGGAAGGTGCTGTTCAGCTCTATCAAAGTTATAGTACTGGTGACTATATTTTAGGTGCAGTTGGTCAATTGCAGTTTGAGGTTTTTCAATTTAGAATGGCAAATGAATACAATTCTGAAGTTGTTATGACACCAATGGGCAATAAGATCGCACGTTGGATCGACCCAGAACAATTAGATGAAAAGATGTCTAGTTCAAGAAACTTACTCGTTAAAGATCGTCAAGGTGCTCCGCTATTTCTTTTTGAAAATGAATTTTCAGAAAGATGGTTCAAAGATAAGTATCCTGATGTAAAATTAACGGCAAAACTATGATCTATAAGCGCTAGTCAAATAACAAAAGCTCAGAACTGACAGTTGAGAGATTATGTCTCAATTGTCAGTCTGGGCTTTTTGGCATATATGATTTTACGGGTCCAAGTTTAGATATTCACGGATCGTCCAACCAAGACCATTGACTTCAAACCAAAGCATCCCATCAACTCTGATCCGTCCTGTCAAAGTTACGATCTGTCCATTTTTGATCAATCCGACTTTTTGCCCGAATGGTTTATCGTATAAGACAAGTTCACCATCTGGGATAAAGTCGATCATCGCATTATGGCGGAGATCTATCGAGCGTGGTAGATCAATATCAAGGGTATCACGGTCACTGATCACAGCTGGCTTTTTATCCAACATTGTCATCAATTCGGCATCATATTTGATCCAAATACTACCGCCTAAGCAATACCAACGTTGATCGTTATCAGTGATGATCGTTTCAAAAGTTTGCCAAATAGTATCTTTGGCTAAGATCACATCGGTAACTTGCCCTTCAGGAGCATCTAAGCAAGGTAGGGACTGTTTGAATTTTAGATAGTGTGGGGTATAGTCAACATCTTTCCAATTGTCCCGGCGATAAAAATAGGTCACAGCCTGTTGATCATAAGTAAAGATCCCATGTGTCAAACCACGAGCTCGTAAGAGAGTGTAGTTGCGGATCGCAGGTGATGAAAGGGAATACTCATCACCGATTTTTCCTTTAACAAAAGTTGGTTTTTGTAAGAAACGGCGATCATCGATATCTTGGCAAAAGATCCAAATATTACCAGCATCTTTTTTACGGTAGGTAAAAGTGATCGCAGCGTAAGGTAAGACAAAATCACTCGTAAAACCATCGACACGGATCAAATTATAGCCTTCAAAATCTTTGAATCTGAATTTGATCGGTTCGTGGCGCTTGCCCGAGATGATCTGGGGTGAAGCTAAGAATTTTTTGTCTTCATCTTGAAAGAGCAAGATAACAGTTGAATCCTGCGTAGTGGCTTTTTTCTTGATCGCATTTTTAGTCGTGACTGCTTTTTTTTGTTCTAATACGATCTCTGCTTCTTTTTTTAGTGGTGGCGCCGGGGCGATAGGTTGCTGAGCTGGCGCAGTTTTTTCGATCTTTATCTCTGGTCGTTTTTCGAGCAATGCTTCTTTGACTGGAGCTATTTCGATTTTAGAACGCTTAGCAAAGCGCGAACGGTGTTTTTCATTATTTGGATGTTTTGTCTTTTTTTGTCTTTTCGGTGCCAACTTGAACTCGCCTCCCTCGTATCGGTATCACGTCAATTATAACGTATCTCTAAAATGATTGCACAAAATTATTACTAGGTAACCTAAAATTTTTTTAGTACTATAATAAAAAACCCCGTAAGGTAGGCACTGGGGTCCGTCAAGTATACAGTTTAAATAGAAAAATAGTTTATGCGGTT